>NZ_CP029008.1:3945000-4602500 GCF_024585165.1 Bradyrhizobium sp. WBOS07 | reverse complement strand
AATGAAGTCTCGCGTGGCAATTGCTTGCCGCACGATCCAACTCGGATCGATCTCCTCTTTACGATGTCAGAAATCACGCATCTTGCTGTCTATCCAGACTAGCAGGATGCGAAGTGATGTTTCGCGGACGACGGTACAAGATCCCGGTGATCAAACCATCTGGTGGAGCCAGACGGGATCGAACCGACGACCTCATGCTTGCAAAGCACGCGCTCTCCCAGCTGAGCTATGGCCCCGTAACCAGAAGACGAATGCTCACTCGATGAAAGTGGTGGGCCTGGGAAGACTTGAACTTCCGACCTCACGCTTATCAAGCGCGCGCTCTAACCAACTGAGCTACAAGCCCCTAACGCTTATCCTGTTAAGGACCAGGGATTCTGCAAGCCTGCAGCCCCAGCGCGTGTTCGTCCGCGAAGAAAGAGAAACGTAGACGGCGAAATCCCGCCAATGCAGCTCAACGATCTGGCGATCTGTTGGCCACTGATGTTTCTAAAACGGTTCGATAGAAGCAAGCTTCTGAAGAACCATCCTTAGAAAGGAGGTGATCCAGCCGCAGGTTCCCCTACGGCTACCTTGTTACGACTTCACCCCAGTCGCTGACCCTACCGTGGCCGGCTGCCTCCCTTGCGGGTTAGCGCACCGTCTTCAGGTAAAACCAACTCCCATGGTGTGACGGGCGGTGTGTACAAGGCCCGGGAACGTATTCACCGTGGCGTGCTGATCCACGATTACTAGCGATTCCAACTTCATGGGCTCGAGTTGCAGAGCCCAATCCGAACTGAGACGGCTTTTTGAGATTTGCGAAGGGTCGCCCCTTAGCATCCCATTGTCACCGCCATTGTAGCACGTGTGTAGCCCAGCCCGTAAGGGCCATGAGGACTTGACGTCATCCCCACCTTCCTCGCGGCTTATCACCGGCAGTCTCCTTAGAGTGCTCAACTAAATGGTAGCAACTAAGGACGGGGGTTGCGCTCGTTGCGGGACTTAACCCAACATCTCACGACACGAGCTGACGACAGCCATGCAGCACCTGTGCTCCAGGCTCCGAAGAGAGGGTCACATCTCTGCGACCGGTCCTGGACATGTCAAGGGCTGGTAAGGTTCTGCGCGTTGCGTCGAATTAAACCACATGCTCCACCGCTTGTGCGGGCCCCCGTCAATTCCTTTGAGTTTTAATCTTGCGACCGTACTCCCCAGGCGGAATGCTTAAAGCGTTAGCTGCGCCACTAGTGAGTAAACCCACTAACGGCTGGCATTCATCGTTTACGGCGTGGACTACCAGGGTATCTAATCCTGTTTGCTCCCCACGCTTTCGTGCCTCAGCGTCAGTATCGGGCCAGTGAGCCGCCTTCGCCACTGGTGTTCTTGCGAATATCTACGAATTTCACCTCTACACTCGCAGTTCCACTCACCTCTCCCGAACTCAAGATCTTCAGTATCAAAGGCAGTTCTGGAGTTGAGCTCCAGGATTTCACCCCTGACTTAAAGACCCGCCTACGCACCCTTTACGCCCAGTGATTCCGAGCAACGCTAGCCCCCTTCGTATTACCGCGGCTGCTGGCACGAAGTTAGCCGGGGCTTATTCTTGCGGTACCGTCATTATCTTCCCGCACAAAAGAGCTTTACAACCCTAGGGCCTTCATCACTCACGCGGCATGGCTGGATCAGGGTTGCCCCCATTGTCCAATATTCCCCACTGCTGCCTCCCGTAGGAGTTTGGGCCGTGTCTCAGTCCCAATGTGGCTGATCATCCTCTCAGACCAGCTACTGATCGTCGCCTTGGTAGGCCATTACCCTACCAACTAGCTAATCAGACGCGGGCCGATCTTTCGGCGATAAATCTTTCCCCGTAAGGGCTTATCCGGTATTAGCACAAGTTTCCCTGTGTTGTTCCGAACCAAAAGGTACGTTCCCACGCGTTACTCACCCGTCTGCCGCTGACGTATTGCTACGCCCGCTCGACTTGCATGTGTTAAGCCTGCCGCCAGCGTTCGCTCTGAGCCAGGATCAAACTCTCAAGTTGGACTTGAACTTTGAACCGGCTGATCACAACGTTTGACGAGGTCCCACCATTTTTCATCGACCGAAATCGACGAGCTGCCTGCGATTCACATCGCTGGCAACGATGGTGTAACCTTTGAAACGTGTACCGCCGAAGTCTTTCGTCCGGTCTCGATCAGAAAAGCCGAAGCTTTCCAGAAGCGAGACCCGCAAGGACTCCGCCGTCCACGTTTCTCTTTCTTCATCTTCACTTGTCAAACAGCCCGGGACCAGGAGGCCCCAACCTTCCCTAGGTGGAAAGGGTTCCGACACCCTTACCGACGATGGATGAACTCCAACCGACTTGTGTCGGCTGTTGTGTCACTCAACAAGGTGAGGAGCATCAGTGGCGCGTTCGCTCGCCTTGGTCAGTGACCCGGCGGCGCCGCGCTCAGTGGTTGGGGTTATAGGCCCCACCTTCCGGGCTGTCAACGCCAATCGTCAACAAATAGTCGCACAGTGGATCGGGGAAAATAATTACACGTTTCCAGCCAGTTAGACGGGCCGCGAAGAGCCCGACCGGCGCGGTCCGGCGAAAAAACTGAAAAAAAGTTTGGCCTCCACGGGGCCCCGGAAGGGCTCCGGGGGCGGCTTGCCGCGCCCCCTCGGCGCGGGCGCCGGCGACCGCCCATTCAGGAAACTTTTTCCATGACAGGCGCCGTACTTGAGCCACAATCCCGCGGCGTTCTGATAGTAGACAAGCTTGAATCGCGGGGATGCCAGTGGGGGCTGCCGGCGGTTTTCATGGGGTCAGAGGAAGGCGATCTTGCAGATGACGCGGCCTTCCCCGGACATTCGAGAGACATCGAGAGAGCTTTTTCCGTCCAGCTGTTCGTAATTTCGGCCGGTCCCCGTCGGGGGCCTTCTGAGCGCGGGCGCCTGTGCGGCTTGCCTTTTCCGGCGATGCCCCTTCAAGAGGGCGACGAGGACGAGGTTCGGGACCAGGCTTCTTGGGTCGTTGATTGGGGGACTTGAGTGAACCACAGGACGTCACGCGGCGCTTACGGGCGTGAGACCGGGATCATCGATCTCGGCCACGAGCCGCCGCTGTCGGTCGACGGTTCTGAAGCCGCCGTGATCGACCGCCGCCGCGTCTCGGTGCAATGGTTCAGCGGCACGATCCTGACCGGACTCTGCGGCGCAGCCCTGATCGGCGGCGCCGTTTTCGCATCTCTCGACGGCGAGATGACCTTCGCCAAGGTGCCGGAGCGGGTCGAGGGCGCGCTGCGCGGCGCCTTCGGTGCCGCCGACCGCGCCGCCACGCTGCACAAGAGCGACCGCCTGCCGCCGCCGAGCGAATCCACGGCGTCCCGCAACATCGTGCGCGTCTCCACGGTCGCCCGCGTCGGCAACCGCGACGTGATGCGGGTGCGTCCGTTCGTTCGCATCGCCGGCAATTTGTCGATGACGACGAGCGATCTGTCGGCGAAGATTCCGCCGTTCAACGCCCAGCGCCTGCTCACCGATGTCGGCTCCGATCCGAAGGCGGCAGCGGAAGACCCGAACAATCCGGAAGCGGTCGAGCCCGACGCGGAGGTCTCCTTCGTCACCAAGGACCTGTCGCCGGTGCTGCCGAAGGCGAAGATTTCCGCGGTGGTGGCGCTCGACGACATCCTGATGCGGGTCCGCGACGCCGCCAATTGGCGTGGCAATGGCGGGGTGCGCTACGCCTCGCTCGCCAATGCCGCCGCCGACATCTCCGGCGCGACCGGACCCTCCGATATCAGGACCGCCTACGCCGCCGAAGCCTCGCCGTCCGATCCCTATGCCGGCTTCGAGACGCGCGTGGTGCCGGAAAACGTCACGCTGCTGCCCAAGACCAAGGAGCAGATCACCGGCGGCAATCCCAACGGCGAACGCATCCATCTGGTCAAGAAGGGCGACAGCGTCGCCGGCGTGCTGCGCGATCTCGGCGCCACGCCCGAGGAGATCAAGGCGATCACCGCGACGCTCGGGCCCCGCGGCCGCGACGGCGGCCTCAAGGAGGGCGAGAAGCTCCGCATCCTGATGGCGCCCTCAAGTCCCGGCGCCCGCCTCCAGCCCTACCGCGTCGTCGTCGCCAACGAGACCAAGGTCGAGGCGATCGCGGCGCTGTCCGATCTCGGCAGATACGTCGCGGTCGACGTCTCAAGCATGAACACCGCCGCCGACGCCGCGGCGAGCGCCAGCAACGACGACGATGACGAGGATGACGGCTCCGGCGTGCGGCTGTACCAGAGCATCTACGAGACCGCGATGCGCAACAAGGTGCCGATGCCGGTCATCGAGGACATGATCAAGATCTACTCCTACGACGTCGACTTCCAGCGCAAGGTGCAGCCGGGCGATTCCTTCGACGTGTTCTACGCCGGCGAAGACGAGGGCGTGACCTCGAGCGAAAAGAACGACGTGCTGTTCGCCTCCCTCACCGTCGGCGGCGAGACCAAGAAATACTATCGCTACCAGAGCCCCGACGACGGCGTCGTCGACTATTACGACGAGACCGGCAAGAGCGCGAAGAAGTTCCTGGTCAGGAAGCCGATCAACAACGCCATCATGCGCTCCGGCTTCGGCGGCCGCCGCCACCCGATCCTCGGCTATGTGAAGATGCACACCGGCGTCGACTGGGCCACTGCCTACGGCACGCCGATCTTCGCCTCCGGCAACGGCGTGATCGAGAAGGCTGGCCCCGAGGGCGGCTACGGCAAGTACATCCGCATCAAGCATTCCAACGGCTACGAGACCGCCTACGGTCACATGTCGGCCTTCGCCAAGGGCATGGAGGCGGGCAAGAAGGTGCGCCAGGGCCAGGTGATCGGCTTCGTCGGCTCGACCGGCCAGTCGACCGGCCCGCATGTCCATTACGAGATCCTGGTCAACGGCCGCTTCGTCGACCCGATGCGCGTGAAGCTGCCGCGCGGCCGTTCGCTCGAGGGCCCGATGCTCGCAAGCTTCGAGAAGGAGCGCGACCGGCTCGAGGGCATGATGAGCGGCCGCGGCGGCGCCATCGCGCGCATGTCGGACGCCACCGGCGGCCCGCTGCAGGTCACGAACCGGTAAGTCACCAACCGGTAAGCAGGCAACGGCCGTTATCGGCCGAACATTTTCAAACAGAGTTTCAAACACAGTCGCTGCAGGGCAACGCCGCGTGGCGGCGTCACAACGCCAAGTTTCGTTTGCCAAAGCAGCGTGAGCGGCGAATACTTTCCAAAAAACGGGAGGTCTCGCCATGAACAACAGGCTCGCCTGCGCAGCCCTGATCGCCGCGCTTTTCGCCACCACAGAC
Source organism: Bradyrhizobium sp. WBOS07 (assembly GCF_024585165.1). Lineage (NCBI taxonomy): Bacteria > Pseudomonadati > Pseudomonadota > Alphaproteobacteria > Hyphomicrobiales > Nitrobacteraceae > Bradyrhizobium > Bradyrhizobium sp. WBOS07. The sequence continues at coordinate 4,597,195 of NZ_CP029008.1, read as the reverse complement.
GCGTCGGCGGAGAGCTGGGAGGTCACGAAGCTCGTTCCTGGCTCGGCATTCCATGGCGTCCATGGGCTCGGCGTCGACAAGGCCGGCCACCTGTTCGCCGGCAGCGTCGCCGGCGCGGCGCTCTACGAGGTCGACATATCAGGCGGTAGCGCCAAGGTTGCAATCCCCTCCCCTGTCGGCATGGCCGACGACATCGCGTTCGCGCCTGACGGCACCATGGCCTGGACCGGATTCTTGACCGGCGATCTCTATTCCCGCAAGGGCGACGGCCCGATCAAGAAGCTCGCGAGCGGCCTTCCCGGCATCAACTCGCTCGCCTTTCGCAAGGACGGCCGGCTCTACGCCACCACCGTCTTCCTCGGCGATACGCTGTACGAGATCGACGTCGAGGGTGTGAAGCCGCCGCGCCAGATCATGGAGAAGATGGGCGGCCTAAACGGCTTCGAGTTCGGTCCCGACGACAAGCTCTACGGTCCGCTCTGGTTCAAGGGCCAGGTCGCCAAGGTCGACGTCGACAAGGCCGAGCTGACCGTCGTCGCCGAGGGCTTCAAGATTCCGGCCGCGGTGAACTTCGATTCCAAGGGCAATCTGTTCGTGATCGACACCGCGCTCGGCCAGCTCGTCCGGGTCGATCCCAAATCGGGCAGCAAGACCATTGTCGCGCAATTGAAGCCCTCGCTGGACAATCTCGCCATCGACGCCAAGGACCGCATCTATGTCTCCAACATGGCCGACAATGGAATCCAGGAGGTCGATCCCGCGACCGGCCAGGCCAGGCAGATCATCATCGGCAAGCTGGCTTTGCCCGGCGGCATCGGCGTCACTAGCGAGAACGGCAAGGATACGATCCACGTCGCCGACGTGTTCGCCTACCGCACGGTGAATGGGGCGACCGGCGAGGTCACCGAGAAGGCGCGCATGCACGGCGCCGGCACCACGCTCGAATATCCGATGAGCGCGACGGCGCAGGGCAACGATGTGGTGCTGTCGAGCTGGTTCACCGGCACGGTGCAGGTGATCGACGCCAAGACCGGCACCACGCGCGACATGCTGCACGGCTTCAAGGCGCCGCACGACGCAATCATGCTTGCGGACGGCAGCATCCTGGTCGCCGAGCTCGGCACCAAGTCGCTGGTCAAGGTGAGCGGCGAGCACGGCAAGGATCGCACCACGCTGATCGGCGACCTCGAAGGCCCGGTCGGGCTCGTCCGCGGCAAGACCGACGAGGTCTACGTCACCGAGGCCTTTGCCGGCACGGTGTCCCGGATCGACAGCAAGGGCGGGAAGACGGTGCTCGCCAAGGAGCTGAAAATGCCGGAAGGCATCGCGCGCAGTCCCGATGGCCAATTGATCGTGGCGGAAGTCGGCGCCAAGCGGCTGATCGCGATCGCGCCGGACAGCGGCACGGTGACGGAGATCGCAGCCAACCTCCCGATCGGCCTCCCGGGTACGCCCGGCGGGTTGCCGAGCAATATTCCGACGGGCGTGGCGGTCGGGGCGTCGGGCGTCATCTACTTCAGCTCGGACGTCGATAACGCCATCTACAAGGCCGCCAAGAAGTAGGCTTGGGTTGCACGCGTTGGCCGGGAACCGGTGGGCCGGTTCTCGGTTGGACGCTGACGAAGCCGACAGCAGGAGGGCTGCCCATGACGCACCTCTCACGCGACGATGTCGCCAAGGCGGTAGACGGCGCAGACGATGTCACCATTGCCCGGATTATCGGAACCGGCGCAACCGCCGAGGAGTTCGCAGAAGCCAGGGCCTGGCTCGCCAACGACGAGCCGATGATCAACGATCTGCGGCCGCTGGCGCAGGGCCGCGTTCGCGAGCTCGTCGATATTCTCTCTGATCTCGATGAAGACGACGAGGAGCAGGGCCCTGTCGATCCCGGCTCCGCGTCAGCACTCGGTTAACCGGCGGGCGGTCTGACACGACAAACGCGCCGGAGAGGTCGACCTCTCCGGGGCATCTGGTTGCTTTCGAACGCCAACCCTCAGTTCAGCTTGCGCTTCGCCACCGGCGCCTCGAACTGCGTAATCTCCGCGGTCTGCGGCGCCTTGCCGTTGAAGGTCAGCACGTTGCCTTCGGACGAGATCGCGACACTGTCGCCGTCCCTGACGTCGCCGGCCAGGATCATCTCGGCGAGCGGGTCCTGCAGGTGGCGCTGGATCACGCGCTTCAGCGGACGTGCGCCGTAGGCGGGATCCCAGCCCTTGGCGGCGAGCCAGTCGCGGCCGGCCGCGTCGAGCGTCAGCGTGATCTTGCGATCGGTCAGCAGCTTCTGCAACCGTGCGAACTGGATCTCGACGATCCGGCCCATCTCGCTGCGCTGCAGGCGGTGGAACAGGATGATCTCGTCGACGCGGTTGAGGAATTCGGGGCGGAAATGTCCGCGCACCATTCCCATCACCTGATCGCGCACGGCCGAGGTATCCTCGCCCTCCGGCTGGTTCACCAGGAATTCCGAACCGAGGTTCGAGGTCATGATGATCAGCGTGTTGCGGAAGTCGACGGTACGGCCCTGGCCGTCGGTCAGGCGGCCGTCGTCGAGCACCTGCAACAGGACGTTGAAGACATCGGGATGCGCCTTCTCGATCTCGTCGAACAGCACCACCTGGTAGGGCCGGCGCCGCACCGCTTCGGTGAGCGCGCCGCCCTCGTCATAGCCGACATAGCCCGGAGGCGCGCCGATCAATCGCGAGACCGAGTGCTTCTCCATGTACTCGGACATGTCGAGGCGGACCATCGCGGTTTCGTCGTTGAACAGGTATTCCGCCAAGGCTTTCGTCAGCTCGGTCTTGCCGACGCCGGTCGGGCCTAAGAACATGAACGAGCCGGTGGGGCGGTTCGGGTCCTGCAAGCCTGCGCGCGAGCGGCGGACGGCGGTTGCGACCGCACGCACGGCCTCGGCCTGGCCGACGACGCGTTGCCCCAATTGCTCCTCCATCTTGAGGAGCTTCTCCTTCTCGCCTTCCAGCATCTTGTCGACGGGCACGCCGGTCCAGCGCGAGACCACCTGCGCGATGTGGTTGGCGGTGACCGCCTCCTCCACCATCTCGCCGGAATTCTCCTTGGCCTCGATATCGGCAAGCTGCTTCTCCAGTTGCGGAATGCTGCCATAGGCCAGCTCGCCCGCCTTCTGGAATTCGCCGCGCCGCTGCGCGTTGGCGAGTTCGACGCGCAGACCGTCGAGCTCGGCCTTCAGCTTCTGGGCGTCGGAGAGCTTGTTCTTCTCCGCGCTCCAGCGCGACGTCAGCGCAGCCGATTTCTCCTCGAGCTCGGCCAGGTCCTTCTCCAGCGTCTGGAGCCTCGACTTGGAGCCGGGATCGGTTTCCTTCTTCAGCGCTTCCTGCTCGATCTTGAGCCGGATGATCTCGCGGTCGAGCGAATCCAGCTCTTCCGGCTTGGAATCGACCTGCATCTTCAGCCGGGCCGCGGCCTCGTCCATGAGGTCGATCGCCTTGTCGGGCAGGAAGCGATCGGTGATGTAGCGGTTGGACAGGGTCGTCGCCGCCACCAGCGCGGAATCGGTGATCCGCACGCCGTGGTGCTGCTCGTACTTGTCCTTCAACCCGCGAAGGATCGAGATCGTGTCCTCGACCGAGGGCTCGCTGACGAAGATCGGCTGGAAGCGCCGCGCCAGCGCCGCGTCCTTCTCGACGTGCTTCTGATACTCGTCGAGCGTGGTCGCGCCGATGCAGTGCAGCTCGCCGCGCGCAAGCGCCGGCTTGAGCAGGTTGGAGGCGTCCATCGCGCCGTCACCCTTGCCGGCGCCGATCAGCGTGTGCATCTCGTCGATGAACAGGATGAAGGTGCCCTCGCTCCCGGTCACCTCCTGGAGCACGGCCTTCAGCCGCTCCTCGAACTCGCCGCGATATTTCGCACCGGCGATCAGCGCGCCCAAGTCGAGCGACAGCAGCTTCTTGTCCTTCAGGCTCTCGGGCACGTCGCCGTTGACGATGCGCAGCGCGAGGCCTTCGGCGATGGCGGTCTTGCCGACGCCGGGCTCACCGATCAGGACGGGATTGTTCTTGGTCCGTCGCGACAGCACCTGGATGGTGCGGCGGATCTCCTCGTCGCGGCCGATGACCGGATCGAGCTTGCCGTCGCGCGCCGCCTGGGTCAGGTCGCGGGCATATTTCTTGAGCGCATCATAGGCGTTCTCGGCAGTCGCGGAGTCCGCGGTGCGGCCCTTGCGCAGCGCCTCGATCGCCGCGTTGAGGTTCTGCGGGGTGACGCCGCCCTTGTTCAGGATCGTGCCGGCTTCGCTGGACTTCTCCAGCGTGAGGCCGAGCAGCAGCCGCTCGACGGTGACGAAGCTGTCGCCGGCCTTCTCGCCGGCCTTCTCCGCGGCGTCGAAGGTGCGGGCGAGTTCGGGTGCGAGGTAAATCTGGCCGGCGCCGCCGCCGGAGACCTTCGGCACCTTGCCGAGGGCGTCCTCGGTCGCCTTCAGGATTGCACGGGAATTGCCGCCGGCGCGGTCGATCAGGCCGGAAGCCAGCCCCTCATTGTCGTCCAGCAGGACCTTCAGCATGTGCAGGGTCGAAAACTGCTGATGCCCCTCGCGCATCGCAAGCGACTGCGCGGACTGGATGAAGCCCCTGGAGCGTTCGGTATATTTCTCGATATTCATCTGTTCTGTCCCTCGGCCTGCCCTTGGGGCCCTCTCAGGCACCCCAATACGGCATCTTCATTGGGTTACGGCTGACCGCATTGAGGATTCTCAAGCGGGAACGGTGGTCTTTTGCCGACTTGGCGCCGACCTGAGGCAGATGTGGGAAGCGGTCCGGCGGAACGAAAGAGGCGCGTTCACAATTTCGTGCGCTTCTCGGCTGCTTGGCGCGGGCCGGCCGAATCCTCTAAGTAGCGGCATGACAGCCAGCCAGACCGCCGAGATCACCGGCCTCTACCGCTACCCGGTCAAGGGCCTGACGCCGGAGCCGCTGCGCCGCGTCCCCTTGCGACCGGGCCAGACCCTGCCCGCCGACCGCCGCTACGCCATCGAGAACGGTCCGAGCGGTTTCGATCCTGAAGCGCCCGAATGGAAGCCGAAGATCCAGTTCCTGATGCTGGCACGCAATGAGCGGCTGGCCGAGCTCGACAGCCATTTCGACGACGCCAGCAATGTCCTGACCATCCGCAGGGGCGGTCAGGTCGTCGCCAGCGGGGACCTGGAGACCGCGGCCGGGCGGGCGGCCATCGAGCGCTACGTCGCGGAAAACTTTCAGCCGGAACTCAAGGGCCCGCCGAAGCTGCTGTCCGGCCGCGACCACAGCTTCTCCGACGTCGCCCGCAAGGTGGTCTCCATCATCAATCTCGGCAGTGTCCGCGCCATCGAGACCATGCTGGGCGGCGCCGCGGTGCATCCGCTGCGCTTCCGCGCCAATCTCTACGTGAAGGGCTGGCCGGCCTGGTCGGAGCTCGATCTCGTCGGCCAGACGCTTGCGATCGGACAGGCGCGGCTGAAGGTGGTCAAGCGCATCGTCCGCTGCCCCGCCACCAATGTGGACCCGGTGACGGCCAAGCGCGATCTCGAGATCCCGCCGACGCTCTCGCGCCATCTCGGCCACATGGACTGCGGCATCTATGCCGAGGTGATCGAAGGCGGCGAGATCGGCGTGGGCGATGCGGTTGCGGTGGAAGAGCCGAAGCTGCTGTGAGCTTCGTAGGGTGGGTTAGCCGTAGGCGTAACCCACCACTGTCTGTCACCGCAGAAACAGAAGCGGCGGGTTACGCCAGCGGACCGCGCTTCGCGCGGACCGCCAGCTAACCCACCCTACGCTCGTCACCTCAATTCGGCATCACATACGCATAGATCTTCCCGCGCGAGACCGGCGCCTCGCGAACGCGGTTGCCGTTGTTGCCGGAGATCATGATCGGATTGCCCTGCGCATCGATGCCGGTGACGATGCCGACATGGCCGCCGCGGCGACCGCGCGACATCACCGCGATGGCGCCGACCTGCGGACCGGAGACGCGCGTGCCGTAATGGGCGAAGGAGTTCGCCATGTCCGAGCCGGTGCCGCGATGACCGGTCTTCTCCAGCACCATGTTCATGAAGCGCGCGCACCAAAGGCTGCCGCGCCCGGTCGGATTGCCGCCGACGTAACGGCGCGCTTCCGACACCAGGGAGCCGCCGCCGAAGCCACCACTGCTCGTGGCCTCACTCGCCATGCCGCCGCTCGCGCTCAGCGCCGCTCGACGGCTTGCGCGCGTGACCATTCGACCGCCGCCGGTGATGATCGTTCCACCATTGCCGCTCATGGCGACGCCGGGGCTATTGGTGTTCGGATCATAGCTGGCAAAAGTGTTGCCGAATCCGCTCGCCTGCAACTGCGCCGCGCTGCGCTCGAAGCGCGAGCTGCGTGCATGATGCCGGAAATGATGATGTCTGGCGTGGTGCACGTGAGCGTGCCGCTCTGCGCTATGACGATGATGCGGCCGCGCTGAGGCCGGAGAAACGAACGCGGCAACCGCCGCAAGGAAAATCGCCAGCGCAACAACACAACGCGACAGGCGAGACGCAAACAACTCAAACATTCTTCATCCTTCGTTGACACCCCACTTCCCGCCGGCCCGTGCAAGAGCCGACATCCGTCCGGCCGTTAAGCCGCCCGATGTGGCGAGAAAAAGACGCGGGTAGCCCGCGTATAGCTGCGATGATTTTGTGCCGACACTGGTCGATGCTGCCGCATTGCGGACAACAGCATTAACTGCGATCCTGCAAAGACGGCTTGAACAGAGGGAAACGGTTAATGCCCCACGCCAAGACCAGGGACGACATCCGCATCTATTTCGAAGAGGCGGGCCAGGGAACGCCGATCATTTTTCTGCACGAGTTCGCGGCCGACTACACCAATTGGGAGCCGCAGATGCGCTACTTCTCGCGCGGCCACCGCTGCATCACCTATTCGGCACGCGGCTACACGCCGTCTGACGTGCCCGAGGGCGAGGTCTACAGCTACACGCATTTCTACGGCGATGCGCTCGCGGTGCTCGATCATCTCGGAATCGAGCGCGCGCATCTCGTCGGCCTATCGATGGGCGCCTACTCGTCGCTCCAAATCGGATTGAACGCGCCGCAGCGCGCGCTGTCGATGACGCTGGCCGGCGTCGGCTCGGGTTCGGAGCTGGAGAATTTGGCGGCCTGGCGCCAGCAGTGCCGCGCCAATGCCGAGCAGTTCGAGACGCTGGGCTCCGCCGAGGTCGCCAAAGTCACGCGCGAGGCACCGAGCCGGATTCCCTTCCTGGTGAAGGATCCGCGCGGCCACGCCGATTTCTATGCCGCGCTGGCACGTCACGACGCCAAGGGTTCGGCGCGCACGATGCGCGGCTTCCAGGGCGGCCGTCCCTCGATCTACACGATGACGGATGCGATCAGGAAGGCGACGACGCCGGCACTGATCATCTGCGGCGACGAGGACGATCCGTGCGTTGGCCCGAGCCTGTTCCTGAAGAAGCACCTTCCCGCAGCGGGGCTGGCGATGTTTCCGAAGTCAGGCCACGTGCTCAATCTCGAAGAGCCCGCGCTGTTCAATGAAAGCGTCGAGCGGTTCGTGACGCTGGTGGAAGCGGGGCGCTGGCCGGCGCGGGATCCGCGCTCGCTGGCGGCGCATTAAGGCGACGGCGCAGCAAAACGCTCCGTCTCGTAGCTCGGATGGAGCGCAAGCGTAATCCGGGATTCTCGAGGGCGGCGCGACCAGCCCCGGATTGCGCTCCGCTCCATCCGGGCTACGGGAAACTATTTCCCCGCCCCCCGGCTCAGCAGAAACACGGCCTGCTCGCCGAACATGTTCCACACCCACCAGGGCAGGTTCAGCGGCACCGGCCGGCCGTAGAGATCGAGCGCAACCGAGCGCTCCATCTTGACGTTGATCTCGTCGCAGAGCTGCACGAAGTCCTTGATGGTGCAGAAATGGATGTTGGCGGTGTCGTACCAGGTCGCCGGCAGGTTCTCGGTGCGCGGCATGTGGCCGCCGACCAGGAGCTGGAGCCGCATCTTCCAGAAGCCGAAATTCGGGAACGAGACGATGGCTCTTCGGCCGATGCGCAGCAAATTCTCCAGCACCACCCGCGGCTGCCGCGTCGCCTGCAGCGTCTGCGACAGGATCACGTAGTCGAAGGCGTCGTCGGGATAATTGACGAGGTCGGTGTCGGCATCGCCCTGCACCACCGCAAGACCCTTGGCGACGCAGCGGTTGACGCCCTCGCGCGACAGCTCGATGCCGCGGCCGTCGATGCCGCGCGTCTCCAGCAGCTGCAACAAATCGCCCTCGCCGCAGCCGACATCGAGCACCTTCGAGCCCGGCTTGACCATCTCGGCGACCAGGAGGTGATCGGCGCGAAACTGGCCGGACTGCCCCGCCGCAAGGCCGCCGAGCGGCAGCACTTCCTGTACAGACATCGCTAGCCGTCCTTCTTGCCGGTGAGCCCGCGCGCCTTGCCGGCCGATTGCAGGAAGGCGCGGGAGATGTCGAAGAATTCGGGCACGTCGAGCAGGAAGGCGTCGTGTCCGCGATCGGTCTCGATCTCCGCGAACGACACCCGCGCGCTCGATGCGTTCAGAGCATGCACCAGCGCGCGCGATTCCGAGGTCGGAAACAGCCAGTCGCTGGTGAAGGAGACGACGCAGAAGCGGGTCTTGATGTCAGCGAACGCTTTCGCCAGCACGCCGCCATGGTCGGCAGCGATGTCGAAATAGTCCATCGCGCGCGTCAGATAGAGATAGGAATTGGCGTCGAAGCGCTCGACGAAGGAGGACCCCTGGTAGCGCAGATAGGATTCGACCTGGAAGTCGGCGTCGAACGAGAAAGTCGGCAGCTCGCGGTCCTGCATGCGACGGCCGAACTTGCGATGCAAGGCCGCGTCCGAGAGATAGGTGATGTGCGCCGCCATGCGCGCCACCGCGAGCCCGCGATGCGGGTGGATGCCGTGATCGGCATAGCCGCCGCCGTGCCAATCGGGATCGGCCATCACGGCCTGGCGGCCGAGCTCGTGGAAGGCGATGTTCTGCGCTGAGTGCCGCGTCGCGCAGGCGATCGCCAGCGCGGAGAACACGCGGGCAGGATAGGCCGCGGTCCATTGCAGCACCTGCATGCCGCCCATCGAGCCGCCGACGACCGCGAACAGCGTGTCGATGCCGAGCCGGTCGATCAGCATGGCCTGCGCGCGCACCATGTCGGGGATGGTGATGACAGGGAAATCCAGGCCCCAGACCTTGCCGGTGGCGGGATTGATCGACGCCGGCCCGGTCGAGCCCATGCAGCCGCCGATCACGTTGGAGCAGATGATGAAGTAGTGCTTGGGGTCGATGGGCCGACCGGGGCCAACCAGCGTCTCCCACCAGCCCGGCTTGCCGGTGACGGGATGGACGTTGGCGACATGCTGATCGCCGGTCAGGGCATGGCAGATCAGGACCGCGTTGGAGCGATCGGCGTTGAGCTCGCCATAGGTCTGGTAGGCGATCTGGAACGGGCTGAGATCGACGCCGCAATCGAGCCGCAGCGGCTGCTCGGCGCCGAAATGCGCGACCTGCGAGCTCGGATGATCCACCTCATGCGACCGCTCGTCGGCGCTGATCGCAGGACTCGGTATCGACTTGACGCCACCCATCTGACCATCGACCTCGTTTGCGATCAAACGCTGATCGCCACTTGCATCAGGCCATGAAAAACCCGGCCTGAACGATAGGTTCGGCCGGGATCGGAAGCGTCCCCGGCCTGTTTAGCGAGTTTTTTAACGTGGCTGCAAGCCGGCCGGCTCAAATGACCACGGAACGGGCAAAAGCTACCGTCTTGGGCGGTTTTCGTCAAGTCGCGGCCCGGATCGGCTCAATTCGCCTCTGCCGCCTCGCCCGGAAAGGACGTCATTTCTCTTTGCTTTCGCCGCCCCGACTGCCTAATCAGGACATTCCCCATTCGAAAACGATCGACAGCCAGACATGTCCCAACGTCCGCCCGCGCCGCCATCGCTGCAGGAACTGCGCAAGGAGATCGACGCGATCGACGAGGGCATGCATCGCCTGCTTATGCAGCGCGGCGACATCATCGACCGGCTGATCCAGGTGAAGCAGACCCAGGAGGTGGGCTCGGCGTTCCGTCCGGCGCGCGAGGCCTCGATGATGCGCGAGCTCGTGCAGCGTCATCGCGGCATCCTGCCGCTCGACACGGTCGAGAGCATCTGGCGCGTCATCATCTCGACCTTCACCTATGTGCAGGCGCCGTTCTCCGTGCATGCCGACATCTCGGCCAGCGAGGCGGCGATGCGCGATTCCGTGCGCTTCAATTTCGGCTTCACCGTGCCCTACGTCGCGCATTTCAGCGCGCAGGCCGCGGTCGAGGCGGTGGCGAAATCCAAGGGCGATTTGGCCATGGTCTCGGCCACGTCCAGCCGCACGCCGTGGTGGCTGGAGCTGGAAGCGGACGGCGCGCCGAAGATCATCGCGCGGATGCCCTTCATCGAACGCGCCGACCATCCCGCCGCATTGCCGGTCTTCGCGATCTCGCGCGTCGCCGACAGCGCTTTGGTGACCGAGGTCGAGACCTTCAGCGTCCGCGTCTCCGGCTGGAACGCCGAGGTCGCGCGCGCGCTGTCGCCGTTGGCCGAGATCGTGGCGGTCCCCGATACCGCCTTCGACGGCGCGGCGCTGCTGGTCTCGGTCACGAGCGCGACCAGCATCGACAAAATCAGGGCTGCCCTGATCGAGGCGGGGGCCTCCGTGCGCTCCGTGGCCCTCGTCGGCAGCCACGCAACGCGCTATACGGTGCCCCCGACCGGGGCGAAATCGTAAACCGCGCGCCACGCCCTGCCATTTTCGGAGTTCAAGATGTCCCGCCCCGTGCCGAATCCCGGCATTCTCGATATTGCGCCCTATACGCCCGGCAAGAGCCCGGTCGCCGAACCGGGCCGCAAGGTGTTCAAGCTGTCCGCCAACGAGACGCCGTTCGGGCCCTCGCCCAAGGCGATCGAGGCGTTCAAGCGCGTGGCGGACCACCTGGAAGACTACCCGGAAGGCACCTCGCGCGTGCTGCGCGAGGCGATCGGCCGCTCCTTCGGGCTCGACCCCAACCGCATCATCTGCGGCGCCGGCTCGGACGAGATCCTCAATCTGCTTGCCCACACCTATCTGAGCCACGGCGACGAGGCGATCTCCACCACGCACGGCTTCCTGGTCTACCCGATCGCGACCATGGCGGTCGGCGCCAAGAACGTGATCGCGCAGGAGAAGGATCTCACCTGCGACGTCGACGCCATCCTCAAGGCGGTGACGCCGAAGACCAAGCTGGTCTGGCTCGCCAACCCCAACAACCCGACCGGCACTTACATCCCGTTCGACGAAGTCAAGCGGCTGCGCGCCGGCCTGCCTTCGCACGTGCTGCTGGTGCTGGATGCCGCCTATTGCGACTACGTCTCGCGCAACGACTACGAGATGGGGATCGAGCTCGTCGCCACCACCGAGAACACGGTGGTGACCCACACCTTCTCCAAGATCCACGGCCTCGCTGCGCTCCGCATCGGCTGGATGTTCGGCCCCGAGCACATCATCGACGCCGTCAACCGCATCCGCGGTCCCTTCAACGTTTCGACGCCGGCGATGTATGCCGCGGTCGCCGCGATCGAGGACACCGCGCATCAGGCGATGTCGAAGCAGTTCACCGAGACCTGGCGCAACTGGCTGACCGAGGAGATCGGCAGGCTCGGATTGAAGGTGACGCCGAGCGTCGCCAATTTCGTGCTGATCCATTTCCCGACCGACAAGGGCAGGACCGCCGACGACGCCGACGCCTTCCTCACCAGGCGCGGCCTCGTGCTGCGCGGCCTGAAGAACTACGGCCTGCCGCATTCGCTGCGCATGACCATCGGCACCGAGGAGGCCAACCGCCTCGTGGTCGACGGCTTGCGCGACTTCATGGCCGGCAAATGAGCGAGCAGGCGCATTTCCAGCGCATCGCGCTGATCGGCTTCGGCCTGATCGGCGGCTCGATCGCGCGCGCTGCGAAGCTCCAGGGCCTGGCCGGCGAGATCGTCACCACCGCGCGTTCGGAGAAGACGCGCGCGCGTGTGATGGAGCTTGGTATCGTCGACAAGGTGGTGGCGACCAATGCGGAAGCGGTAAAGGATGCCGATCTCGTCATCCTCTGCATTCCCGTCGGCGCCTGCGGGCCGGTGGCGCAGGAGATTGCCGCGCATCTGAAGCCCGGCGCTGTTGTCTCCGACGTCGGCTCGGTGAAGGGCGCGATCGTCAGGGACATGGCGCCACATCTGCCGAAGACCGTTCATTTCGTGCCGGCGCACCCGGTGGCGGGCACCGAGCATTCGGGGCCGGATTCAGGTTTCGCCGAGCTCTTCATCAACCGCTGGTGCATCCTGACCCCGCCCGAAGGCGTCGATGCCGCGGCGACCGACCGCCTGCGCGCGTTCTGGGCGGCGATGGGCGCCAAGGTCGAGGTGATGACGCCGGATCATCACGATCTCGTGCTCGCCATCACCAGCCATTTGCCGCATCTGATCGCCTACACCATCGTCGGCACCGCCGACGAGCTGGCACAGGTGACGGAGTCGGAGGTCATCAAGTTCTCCGCCGGTGGCTTCCGCGATTTCACCCGCATCGCGGCCTCCGACCCGACGATGTGGCGCGACGTCTTCCTCGCCAACAAGGAGGCCGTGCTGGAGATGCTCGGCACCTTCACCGAGGATCTCGCCAAGCTCACGCGCGCGATCCGTCGCGGCGACGGCGAGGCGCTGTTTGATCACTTCACCCGCACCCGCGCCATCCGCCGCGGCATCGTCGAGATCGGCCAGGATTCGGCTGCGCCGGATTTCGGCCGGCCGCTTGCGGCGCTGAAGAAGCCGTAGCTTAGGCCGTCATTCCGGGGCGCCCGAAGGGCGAGCCCGGAATCCATCGGCCACAGCGCACGCGGTGAAATGGATTCCGGGTTCGATGCTGCGCATCGCCCCGGAATGACGAGACTGAAAATTATCAATACAGCGGCGGGATCTGGCCGACCTTGACCGGGCCGAGCAGCACGGCGCCGTCGACGAATTTCAGCGGGAAGCTGCGCGCCTTCTTGCCTTCGAGCGTGCTCTCGGTACCGATCGAGTTGATGCCGGCGGCGACACCGGCATTGGCGTTCTGCTTGATGACCTTGCCGAGGCCCGGAACGGCGCGATCGAGCGCGCCGAACAGATTGGTGAGGTCCTGCGACTTCACGCCGGGCGCGACGCGGTCGAGCGTTGCCTGCGGCACGCCCTCCTCCAGCATCTTCTCGATGCCGAGCGCGGGGATCACGCGTTCGAGGCCCGTCACCGTCATCTGCAATTCGCCGTCGAGCCGGCCGTTGGCCGAAAGGCCGAGCGTGCCGGCCGCAACCGCGATCATCTCGCCCTGCTGGATCCGCGACTGCACGATCTCGATGTGACCGCCGGCCGCCTGCATCTCGCGAAAACGCTGCGGCCACGGCTTTGGCGTGAGATCGGAGAGGCCGGTGACCCTGGCGCGCGTGTCCGCCTCGAACGGCTCGGCGAGCAGGGGATGAACGCCCTGAATGCTGCCCTGCGCGACGTGAAGCACGGTTTCGAGCACGGGATGATCGGCCGGCGAGCCGTCGGCAAGGCGGCCGTGCAGCTCGACCTGCTTGGCGCGCGCGAGCGGCACCTGCACGCTGCCGTCGAGGCGGTTGAGCGAGGGATCGTCGAACACGATGGAGGCGCGGTCCGGCACCGAGGGCAGGCCGACCACGCTGCTGCGGCCCTTGCTCCAGTTCACCACGAAGGTGTTTTGCGTGACGCCGTCGGTCAGCGTCGCGGGTGCGGAGAATTCGGCGATCACGAGCTTGGGATCGTAGACCTGGGCAACGACCAGGATGTTGTCGAGCTTGGCCGTGAACGGCGTCTTGCTTGCGTTCTGCGACACCAGGGACACGCTGGCGCCGGAGCACTGGATCTCGAAGCGGAACGGGAAGCCGGCGATCGAGCGCTTGGCGCAATCATAGATGCGGCCGGACTTGGCCTCCTGCGCCCGCCAGGCGTCTGCAGCCGTTTCGGCCCGCGAAGCCGCATAGAACCAGAAGCAGCTCCACGCGACGGCGAGGATCACGACGAGAATGGGTGCGACGAAAAGGCCCCAACGGGAGCGGCGGCCTGCGGCAACGGTCATATTGGACATGCGGCGACCCTTTGATCCCAGATTCAGGCAAATGTAAGCGTGGTGCGGCTGCGGCGAAAGGCGGAGAATTCGCTTCGCTTCGGCACATGGTTCTGGTAGCCGTGCCCGAAATGTCGGAAATCACCCTCCCCTCCGTCACCACCGCCAAAGGCGACCTCTGGGTGTTCGGCTACGGTTCGCTGATGTGGCGGCCGGGCTTCGACTTCGAGGAGCGCGTCCCGGCGCGGCTGGTCGGCGAGCATCGCGCGCTCTGCGTCTATTCCTTCGTGCATCGCGGCACGCCGGAGAAGCCGGGCCTGGTGCTCGGGCTCGATCGCGGCGGCGCCTGCCGCGGCATCGCCTTCCGCGTCGCTGAAAAGAACCGCACCGAGGTCGTCGCTTACTTGCGCGCGCGCGAGCAGGTCACCTCGGTCTATCGCGAGGTGATGCGTTCGGTGTGGCTGGAGAACGACGCGCGCCAGCGCGTCTCCGCGCTCACCTATGTCGTCGACCGCGGCCATGCGCAATATGCCGGCCGTCTCTCGCTCGCCGAGCAGCACCGCCATGTCCTTCAGGGCCATGGCCAGTCGGGTGTCAACCGCGACTATGTCACCGCGACGGTGAAGGCGATCGAAGCCGAAGGCTTTCGCGACGCGCAGCTGCACCAGCTTGCATTGATGCTGCATGGCGACGCGCATTCCCTGCACGCGGCTCAAAACGAAGACCGCGAAAGCCGCTAGCCCGTCGGCGCGTAGCTCGGCGCCGAGCCGATCAATTGCTCCTGCTCCTTGCGGCCAGCTTCGACGAGGCGGCCGGTCGCATCCTCGATGGCCGTCTGCACGCGGGAGAGAAATTCGTCCTTCGGCAGGCCCGGCGGCAACGGATCGAGGAACTCCACCACGAGCGTGCCGGGATAGCGCATGAAGGTGCGGCGGGGCCAGAACAAGCCGGAATTGAGCGCGACCGGCAGGCACGGCACGCCGCAGGACGAATAGATCTGCGCAAAGCCGGTCTTGTAATCCGGCGGCGCGCCGGGCGCGCGGCGCGTGCCTTCCGGAAAGATCACGAGTTGCCGGCCGCTGCGCACCGCCTCGCGCGCCCGCCGGGTCATGTCCAGGAGCGCCTTCACGCCGGCATTGCGATCGATCGCGATCATGCCGGTCTTGACCAGGAACTGGCCGAACACTGGGATCTGCATCAGCTGACGCTTGAGGATGAAGATCGGGCGGTCGAAGAAGCCCGGCAGCACGAAGGTCTCCCAGAACGACTGGTGCTTCGCCACGATCACCAACGGCCCCTGCGGAATCTTCTCCGTCCCCCGGAATTCCACCTTGATGTTGCAGACCACCCGCATCAGGACCAGCGTCGCCTTCGCCCACCATTCGGCGACCGTCAGCATGGCGCGTGGCGGCAATGCGAAGGTCGGCAGCGCCACGATCGCGAGGCATACCAGCACGGCGTAGAACAGCACGTTGAACACGAGCGAGCGCAGGAAAATCAGGAACATCGACGGTCCATCAATTTGCCGGTCAATTGGCGTCTCAAATTGGCATGTCAATTGGCTTGGGCGGTGGCGGGCCGCTTTAGCTGCCGGCCTGCAGGCTGCTCCGATATCTCGGGCCAAAGGTCAATCCCGAAATCCTCCAGCCGCACCCTGACCTCGGCCGCGAGGTACTTGACATATTCCGACAGCAGCAGCCGCAAGGTGGACGGCGAGGTCCACCACGGCTCCTCGCGCCATTTTTCGCCGACCACCGCGAACGGGATCAGCGCCGTCTGCGGCATCGCGTGCGAGAATTCCACCAGCGCGCGCGGCATGTGGTAGTTCGACGTGACCACGATCAGCGACTTGAAGCGGCGCCCTTCGGCCCAGCGCCGCGCCTCCGCCGCGTTGCCGCGGGTCGAGAGCGCGGTGCGGTCGAGATCGACGCAACAGGTCATGAAGGACTGGTTCTCCGGCAACGTCCTGGAGATGTCGTTCGCCGTCGAGGTCGGGTGCACGCCGGAGATCAACAGTCGTCTGCCGTAACCGGCGGCGAGCAGCGCCATCGCATCCGAGACCCGCGAGGAGCCGCCGGTCAGGACCACGATGCCGTCAGCCTTCCGGCTCGGTGCGATCTCGGCGCCGCGCAATTGCGACAGGAACGCGACGAAGCCCGCCGCGGCGCCGACGAAGGCGAGCGCAATCGTCGACACGATTGCCGCGCGCAGCCAGCCGCGCGGCAGTTTCGGCGATCGATCGTCGGTCGGCGAGGTCATGCGATGTCGGTGATCCCTTCCCTGACTGATTTTAGGATGTTTTGAGGCGAAGTGGAGTCCGGTATCTCAACCCTAGTCGACGTCGTTCAAGGTCGCGAACAGCGTCTGGCGCGAGGCCACCGCGGTGATGGCGCCGATCAGCACGGCCTGGACCGCAAGCACGATGTAGCCGGATGGCCGCAGCGAGAAGGTGCCGAGCAGCGCGGCGAACTGGTCGCCGACGGGGGTACCGGAAAACCAGCCGGCGATCGACTCGGAGAGGCCGAACACCAGCATGGCGGCGCCGCCGCCGATCACGCCGCCCTCGAGCCCCAGCCGGAGGAAATGACGCAGGAAGTGATTGGCGATGTAACGGTCGCCGGCGCCGACGAAGTGCAGCACCTCGACGATCGGGCGGTTCGCTGCCATGGCGCCGCGGGTCGCGAACGAGACGGAGATGATCGTGGCGACAATGACGAGCGCGAGGATGCCGAGGCCGGCGAGCACGGTGGCATTGGTCATCGAGCGCATGCGCTCGATCCAGGCGCGATGATCGTCGACGCTGGCGCCCGGCGCGACCTGGTTCACCCGAGCGCGCAGAGCCTCGAGATCGAGCGGCGTACCGGGTTGCACGCGCGCGATGATCATGCGCGGCACCGGCAGATCGTCCATCGACAGCCCGGTGCCGAGCCAGGGTTCGAGCAGCTTGCCGCTCTCCTCCTTGCTGAACGGCTTGACCTCGACGACGCCGGCTTGCGCGCGCATCGCCTCCGTCACCGCTGCGGTGTCGCGTTCGAGATCGCGCCCGGTTTGCGGACGAACCTGGATGGTGATCTCGCTCGCGACGTCCGACTGCCATTCCGCGGCGGAGGCGCTGACCAGCAGCACGGTGCCCGTGGCCATCGACGCGAGGAAGGTCATGATGGCGACGACGGCGACCAGGGCCCGGCCTTGGATCGAGGCGCGCGGCACGATCGGCGACATGTTGCGCGCCTTGGCCGGCAGCTGCGGACGTTCCTGCCCGAGGTCGACCAGCACGCCGCGCTCGTCGGTCCTACTCATAGACGTGCAACCGTCCCTGGTGCAGCACCAGCCGCCGCGCCTCATACTGGTCCATCAGGCCGATGTCGTGGGTCGCGATGATGACGGCGGTGCCCGATTTGTTGAGCTCGATGAAGAGCCGCAACAGGCGACGTCCGAGCGTCGGATCGACGCTGCCGGTCGGCTCGTCCGCGAGCAGCAGCTGCGGCCGCGAGATCACGGCGCGCGCGATCGCCGCGCGCTGTTTCTCGCCGCCCGACAGGATCGGCGGCAGCGCGTCCATGCGGTCGCCAAGCCCGACCCAGCGCAACAGGTCGATCACCTCCTTGCGGTAGCTCGACTCGCTGCGGCCCATGACGCGGAACGGCAGCGCGACGTTCTCATAGGTCGTCATGTGATCGAGCAGGCGGAAATCCTGCAGCACGATGCCGATGCGCTTGCGCAAGTCCGCGATCTCGTCCTTGCCGAGCTGCGAGATGTCGTGGCCGAACAGATTGACGAGGCCCCGCGTCGGCCGGTGCGACAGGAACAACAGGCGCAGCAGCGAGGTCTTGCCGGCGCCCGACGGGCCGGTGAGGAACTGGAACGAATGCGCCGGGATCTGGAAGCTGAGGTCGCGCAGGATCTCCGGCCCCAGGCCGTAACGCAATCCGACATTTTCGAACCGAACCAAGTTCAGCTCCGTTCGAGAGGGGGCGCGGGTCGCGTGGCTGCGCTCCGCCAGCGCGATCAACGGGTTTTGCCGCCGTTATGGTTTCCGGTTCGTTAACGGTCGGCCAGTAGCATATTGGCAGCATCCTGGCCGCCCGGTTCTTCCGGCGGGGTCATGGTCAAGACCTCGCTCAATCCTGGTTCATGCATCAAGGCTCGTCCATGCATATCGTCTGCCCCCATTGTATGACATCCTACGCCATCAAGCTCGCGAGCCTTGGGGCGAACGGACGGGCGGTCCGCTGTTCCCGCTGCAAGGAGACCTGGATCGCCCATGCCGAGGATGCCATCGAGGAGGCGTCCGTCCCGGCCATGGCGGCAGCCAGCCAGGCTGATGACCAGTCCGACCTCGCCGAGCAGTGGAATTCCTATGCCACGGACGACAGCGCCACCGATGCGCCTGTCGTCGACAGCCCCTCGATCGCCAGTGACTGGCCCGAGGAAGAAGCCAAGGAAACCGAGGACGAGTGGTCGGCGGCGGCCCGCGAGGCCGAGCAAGAGGTCGCCGGCGCGCAGCACCATTCCTGGTTCCGCGGCCTGTTCCGCCGCCGCGGTGCGCGGGTCAGCCGCCCCGCGGCCACTGCTGCGCCGCGAAAATCCTATTTCGGCCTGCCGACCGCCTGTGCCGCCATGGGCGCGCTGGTGCTGGCGCTGGTGATCTGGCGCGGCGACATGGTGCGGCTGCTGCCGCAGACGGCGGCATTCTACAAGCTGGTCGGGCTCGAGGTGAACCTGCGGGGCCTCGCCTTCAAGGACGTAAAGCTGTCCAGCGAGACCGTGGACGGTAAGCAGGTGTTGGTGATCGAGGGCATGATCGTCGGCGAGGGCAAGAAGCCGCTCGACATCCCGCGGCTGCGCTTTGCCGTGCGCGACGCCCAGGGAGCGGAGATCTACGCCTGGAATACGGTGCTGGAGCAGACCGTGCTGCGGCCCGGCGAGCGCGCCTTCTTCCGCTCGCGGCTCGCCTCGCCGCCGCCGGAGGGCCGCAATATCGACGTCCGCTTCTTCAACCGGCGCGACATTGCCGGCGGCAGCGTATAATCAGCCTCGCAAGCCCGCGCGGAGTTGATCCCAAGGTTCCTCTCATGCCGAAAATCCTGATCGCCGACGACGAGGATTCGATGCGCACGCTGGTGGCGCGCGCCATTGCCATGGACGGCCACGAGACCGTCACCGCGCAAGACGGCGCCGAGGCGCTGGAGATCCTGAGCCGCGAGGACGGCGCCTTCGACCTGTTGCTCACCGACATCCAGATGCCCGTCATGGACGGCATCGCGCTGGCGCTGTCCGCCGCGCGCGACTTTCCCGATCTGACCATCTTGCTGATGACCGGCTTTGCCGACCAGCGCGAGCGCGCCTCGAACCTCAACGCGCTGGTGCACGACGTCGTGACAAAGCCGTTCTCGGTCGCCGACATCCGCACCGCCGTGGCGGACGCACTGGCGGCGAAGAAGGGGTGAGGCGACGCTGCGCCCTCCGCGCTGCTGTCATGCCCCGGCTTGACCGGGGCATCCAGTACGCTGCAGCGGATGTGGTAAGAGGCAAGCCCTTCGACGCTTGGCTCTGGAATACTGGATCGCCCGCCTGCGCGGGCGATGACAGTGGCTGGCGTCAAAAATCCTTCAGCAGACGCTCGATGTAATCGAGCTCGATCTGCGGGCGCGAGCTGTCCCCTAAGCGGCGGCGGAGCTCTTCGAGGATGCGCCGGACGCGCTGGGCGTCGATCTCGCCGGGGATCTTGACGGTGTAGTCGTCGCTGAGATCGCGGCCGTGAAGCGGGCGTCCCAGCGGATCGGTCTGATTGCCGCCGCTCTGCTGGCGGCCGGCCCGATTGCCGGGACCATCGCCCTGCCCGTCGCCGTCGCCCTGCTGCATCGCTTCGGCCATCTTCTGCGCGCCCTTGCGCATCGCCTCGAGGGCCTTGCCCTGCGAGTCCACGGCACCGTCGGCATTGCCCTCGCCGAGCTTCGAGCCGGCATCGCCCATGGCGCCGTCGGCGGCGTCGAGGCTGCCGTCGTCATCGCCCTGATCGCCGTCCTGATCGCCGCTCTGACCGGGGTCGCCCTGCTGGCCTTTCTGACCCTGCTGCCCCTTCTGGCCCTTTTGTCCCTTCTGCGTCAGGCCGCGCTTGGCCAGCTCGTCCTGCAGCTTCTTCAGACGGTCGCGCAGCGACTGCTGATCCTGCTGGAGGTCCGACATCGACTGATCGCCCTGCTTGCCGCGCGAGCGGTCACGCCGGGAATCCTGGCCCTGCTTGAACGTCTTGTCGCGCAATTGCTGCTGCTTGCGGATCATGTCGCTGAGCTCGTTGAGCGCCTGCTCCATCTCGCTCTCGCCGGATTGCCCCGGCTGCGCCATCTGGAGATTTTCCATGATCTGCGCGAGCTGCTCGAGCAAGCGCTGCGCCGCCTCCTTATTGCCCTCGCGCGCCGCCTTCTCGATCTGCCGCAGCAGGTCGTCGAGATCGCGTTGCGTCAGGACGTTGCGATCGCGACTGGAGGATTGGCTCCGCTCCGTGGCCCGCTTGTATTCCTCGAGCTTCTGAATGGCGTCGGACTGATTGCCCAGGCTCTTGCCGGATTCCTTCTGCCTGAGGCTGTCGCCGGACTCCTGCATCGCCTTTTCGGCGCTGTCGAGCAGGGCATCGGGGTCCTGGTCCTGCTGGGCCACGACGGGGTTCACGCTCCCCAACAGGAAGGCGAGGCAGGCGATGGACATCGCCCGCAAGACTGGCACGCGTGCTAGCTTCCGCATTTCCGGTCCCGCGTAAACTGGTTGGTCCTGTCGTCCCCCGCCTTGTTGGCACGGCTGTTGGCCGACTTCCGATAGGCCTGAAGCTGCTCGCGCAAGGTGTCCTGCTGCTGCGCCAGGTCTGCAAGCTGCTCGGGCGTCGCATTCTGGGTCTTCTGTCGCAGCTCGATCGCCTTGTCGAGGATGAGCTGGACCTCGGCGGGGAACGGCTGCCGCGCACCGAGCGGATTCTGTTCGGCGCGCCGTGCGAGATCGCGCACCTTGCCGGCCATGGCCTCGCGCAGCTTCTGCGTCAGCACCCTGATCTCGTCCTCGCTGGCACCGCGGTCCAGCGCCGCCTTGAGCGCATCCTGCGCCGAGCGCAGCGCGGCGTTGACGCTGCCGGCGACACCGTCGTCCTCGATGGTGACCGCGAAGGCCCACATGCTCGCCACGACGTTGCGCAGGGCATCGTCGGTGCGGGCGGCCTCGAGCTGGGTCGCGAGGCTGCGCAGGCCGAGATAGCAGCCGGCGTCCGGCGTGAACAATTCGGGCGCGATCAACAGGGCGTCAAGCGCGGTGTAGACGTCCGAATTCCTGTTGGCGTCGAGCGCGAGGATGCGGCGCTGCTCGATCAGCGCGCGCGCCAGCGAGTTGGTGAAGAGACGCTCGGGCAGGCGCATGTTGAACGGTTCGCTTCTGGCCTCGTTGCCGGCCTCGTCCTTGGCGGTGAGCGTCAGGGTGACGTCGGCGCCGGCATAGGGATCCTCGCTGAGGTCCTTCACCGTCTGGCCGACACCGTTGCGGGTGCGCGCGTTCGGCAGCACGAGCGGGAATTGCGGCGGCTGGAACAGCGGCCGCGGCGCGGCCTTGCTGTCGGACTCCTTGCTGCCATCCTTGGCGGTATTTTTGGCGTCGTCGGGGCGCAAGCCGATCTGCGCCTCCGCGCCGGTCACGCCGAAATCGTCCTCGATCTTGTAGGAGAGCTGAAGCCCGCCGCGCGCCTGGCGCTCGGGATCCTTGGCGAGCGCGATCGTCGGCGCACGGTCCGGCGTGGCCGCGAACGCCCATTGCGGCTGGCCGGAGGGCGCGCGCACATGCGCGGTGCCGTCGGCGCTGATGGTGAAATGCTTCTCGTTGGTCCCCTTGGGCGCGGCTTCCGCAGGGGCGACCTCCTTGAGGCCGCCGGAGACGGTGACGTCCAGACTGCCGCCGGAGGAGCGCACGATCAGGGTCGAGCCGGCGGGAACGGCAAGCGGACCGGAGGCGGGCAGCGCCGCGGCCTCCTTGTTGGCGGTCGACAGGATCACCGGCGGCTTGCCGGTGTAGAGCGGCGGCGTCACCCAGGCGTCGACGCGAACATTGGCGGGCGCCAGCACGCCATTCCAGTCGAAGGCGGCGCCGAGCCGCATCGCGCGCTCGTCGCCGGCGGCGAAGAAGGTCGCGACCAGCATCACCATGACCAGCGCGCGCAGCGCCCAGGGATCATGCAGCGCGAGCCGCGGATGCGGCAGACCGGCGCGGATCCGCTTGATCGAGGCCAGCGTGCGTTCACGCTGCACCTGCCACAGCGCCTGTGCGACCGGATCCTGCGAGGACAGCGTGTCCGTCAGCGTCGTGGCCGGGCGGTGACGGATACCGGAGCCACGGTCGAGCCGGCTCAATGCCTCCTCGCGGCTCGGCCAGCGGAAGCGAATCAGGGGCAACAGCACCGCAATCGCAATGCCGCCGAAAACGACGAGACCGATGGCACGGGCGATGAAGGGCAACGCGAGCCAGAGGCCGGCCCAGGACACCACCAGGAACAGGCCGACGACGGTCAGAAGCCGCGCCAGATGTGGCCAGGCACGCTCCCACGCGATGGCATAGAGGGCCCGGTCGAGGGCCTGCGCCAGCTTCAGCCGCGACAGAGCATCACTGTTGCGGATCGGGTCTGACGGGTCGGGGGTGACGCCGTTCAATCAACTCTCCAGGTTGCCCGGTAGAGAGAAGCCTATCACAACGGCAGCACTGAGGCATCCGTTCCGGTACGGGAGATACCCCTTTTCCCGCATAACACGAGGACGTGACTGGCCCGGCCCAACCCCGTAATTTCCGCGCGCCACCTCAGGGAACGCAAGGAAAGCGAGGGAAACGCCATGGACAAGAAGATGCACGACAAGGGCCTGGAAGTCCGCAAAGCGGTACTGGGCGAGGCCTATGTCAACAACGCCCTGAAGAACGTCGACGATTTCAACCGTCCGTTCCAGGAGATGCTGAACGAATATTGCTGGGGCACGGTGTGGGGCCGCGAGGAGCTGCCGCGCAAGACCCGCAGCATGCTCAACATCGCCATGATCGCGATCCTCAACCGCCAGCACGAATTCCGCGCCCATCTGAAGGGCGCGCTGACCAACGGCGTCACCCGCGAGGAGATCCGCGAGATCCTGATGCAGGTCGCGATCTATGGCGGCATGCCCGCCGCGGTCGACAGCTTCCGCATCGCGCGCGAGGTGTTTTCGGAGATCGACGGCAAGGCGTGAGATGCAGCGCCAATCTCCGCTGTCGTTCCGGGCGCGCGAAGCCGAACCCTGGGACGACGGCGGGGATGGAACGAGCACTTTCCCGACACCAAAAAAGAAGAAAAAGGAAACACCATGGACATCGGATTCATCGGCCTCGGAAACATGGGTTTCCCGATGGCGCGGCGGCTGATCGAGGCGGGGCACAGGCTCGTCGTGTTCGACACGCGCAAGGAGGTCACGAGCAAGCTCGTGGCCCTCGGCGCGACGGCCGCGACATCGCCGAAGGATGTCGCCGACCAGGTCGAGACCGTGATGGCGAGCCTGCCCTCGCTGCAGGCTTCCCTCGAGGTTGCGACGGGCGCGAACGGCGTGATCGAGGGCAGCCGGGCAAGACGCTTCGTCGACCTCTCCACCGTCGGCTCGGCGATGGCCGTGAAGATTCACGGCCTGCTCGCCAAGCGCAACATCGTGCAGATCGACTGCCCCGTCTCCGGCGGCGTCGGCGGCGCCGAGAAGGGCACGCTGGCGGTGATGGTATCAGGGCCGAAAGCGGAGTTCGACCTGCTCAAGCCCGTCCTCGACGCGATCGGAAAAGTGTTCTTCATCGGCGAGAAGCCGGGGTCGGCACAGACCATGAAGCTCGCCAACAATTTGCTGTCGGCCACAGCGATCGTGGCGACGTCGGAGGCCGTGGTGATGGGCGTCAAGGCCGGGCTCGACCCCGCCGTGATGATCGACGTCATCAATGCCGGCTCGGGCATGAACACCGCGAGCCGCGACAAGTTTCCGCGCTCGGTGCTGCCGCGCAGCTTCGATTTCGGCTTCGCCACGGGACTGATGGTGAAGGACGTCCGGCTGGCGCTGGAGGAGATGAAGCAGCTCGGCCTGTCGATGGAGGTCGCCGACGCGGTCGGGCGGTTGTGGGAAACCGTGATCGCGGCGGAAGGCGCCGAGTCCGATTTCACCGCGGCGATCAAGCCGATCGAGACGAAGGCGGGGGTTATCGTTGGTGGGAAGAAGAGTGGATAGGTGGAGAAGTAGCGCCGCGCGCTCCGCTCGTCGTCCCGGGGCGGGCAAAGCGCGAACCCGGGATCCATAACCACAGGAAGATGTTTGGCGAGACTCGGAGTGACCAACTGCGCGCGACAAACGCGCCCTGTGGTTATGGATCCCCGCGTTCGCGGGGATGACACCGAACTTGTTCAGCCAGCGTCGCGTCTCACGGTCAGGCTACGACACGATCACAGCCACGGCGCCGGCTTGTCCATCGCAATGAGCTGCTCGACCTCGATGCGCGGGCGCACCACGGCGTATTGATCGTCCTTCACCAGCACCTCCGGCACCAGCGGCCGGGTGTTGTAGGTGCCGGCCTGCACCGCGCCATAGGCACCTGCGGTCATGATGGCGAGGAGATCGCCGGGCGCGGGCGTCGGCAGCGTGCGGTCGAGCGCGAGATAGTCGCCGGTCTCGCAGACCGGGCCGACGACGTCGGCGATCATGGTGGCGGCGCCGCTGGCGGGCTGCTTCACCGGCAGGATGTCGTGATGGGCTTCGTACAGCGTCGGGCGAATGAGGTCGTTCATCGCAGCGTCGATGATGACGAAATTCTTGCCGTCGCCGTGCTTCACATAGATCACCCTGGCGACCAGGATGCCGGCATTGCCGACGATCATGCGGCCCGGCTCGAACATCAGCGTGCAGCCGAGATTGTGGCTGACCCGCTTGACCATGGCGGCATAGGCGGCCGGCTCCGGCGGCGCCTCGCGGCTCATGTCGTAGGGAATGCCGAGGCCGCCGCCGAAATCGACATGGGAGATGTCGTGGCCGTCGGCGCGCAGCGTCTGCACGAACTCGGAGAGGATGCGGAACGCAGTCTCCATGCCGGAGAGGTCGGTGATCTGGCTGCCGATATGCACGTCGGTCCCGGTCACCTCGATGCCCGGCAGCTTGGCGGCGCGGGCATAGACCTCGCGGGCATGCACGATCGGGATGCCGAACTTGTTCTCGGACTTGCCGGTGGAGATCTTGGCGTGGGTGCCGGCATCGACATCGGGATTGACGCGGAGCGATATCCGCGCGGTCTTGCCCATCTCGGTCGCAAGCCGCGACAGCAGCTCCAGCTCGGGCTCGGATTCGACGTTGAGGCAGAGGATGTCGGCGGCGAGCGCGGCGCGGAGCTCCGTTTCGGTCTTGCCAACGCCGGAGAACACGATCTTGCTGGCGGGAATGCCGGCGGCCAGCGCGCGCTTCAACTCACCACCCGAGACCACGTCGGCGCCGGCCCCGAGCTTGGCCAGCGTGCGCAGCACCGACTGGTTCGAGTTCGCCTTCATGGCGTAGCAGACCAGCACCTTCTCGCCGGCGAAGGCATCCGCGAAGACGCGATAGTGCCGCTCCAGCGTCGCGGTCGAATAGCAATAGAACGGCGTGCCGACGCTCGCGGCCAGCTCGGACAGGTTCACCGCCTCGGCGTGCAGCACGCCGTTGCGGTAGTCGAAATGGTTCATGGCTTAGGCTCGGTTGTCCCGGCTCATCTCTTGCCGGGAGGTTCGTCCAAGAGCGGGTCGAGAATAAACGGTTTCTTCCGGCCCTTGCCCGCCGCGGGCGCGGCATCCGCACCGGAGGTGGGGTTGAACACGCTCGGCGTCCTCTGCGCTTCGGTCTCGGTATCAACCGGCGCGGCACCGCCGACCGTGGACGCATTGGCGGTCGGCGGCAGATCGAGCGGTCCCTTGCGGCCGCAGCCGGCAAGCGCGAGCGCCGTCAGGCTCAAGACAATGATGGCCCACCCCGAACCGGCCGGGCGAAACTTTGACGTCACGACGAAATCCCCACTACGTGGGCCGCACCATACAGAGATTGGCGCACTCTGGCGAGAGCCGGATGACCATGAAACATCAGCGAAATTTTACCCTCGGCCCGATTTTCGCTCTTTTTCCAGCCGCTTCGCCCAGGCCTTGGCCTGGGACGCCACGTTCTTCGGCGCGGTGCCGCCGAAGCTGGTGCGGCTCTTCACCGACGATTCGACCGAGAGCACGCCGAACACGTCCTTGGTGATCTCAGGCTCGATCGCCTGCATCTCGCTCAGCGACAGCTCGTGCAGCGCCACGCCGCCCTCGGCTGCCTTGGCGACGATGCGACCGGTGACGTGATGGGCCTCGCGGAACGGCATCTTCAGCGTCCGCACCAGCCAGTCGGCGAGATCGGTCGCGGTGGCATAGCCCTCGCCGGCAGCAGCCTTCATCTTGGCTTCGTCGGGAACGAGGTCGCGGACCATGCCGGTCATGGCGCGGATCGCCAGCGACAGCGCGGCAAAGCCCTCCATGGCCCCCTGCTTGTCCTCCTGCATGTCCTTTTGATAGGCGAGCGGCAGGCCCTTCATCACGATCAGGAGGCCGTTGAGCGCGCCGATGACGCGGCCGGTCTTGGCACGCACGAGCTCAGCGGCATCCGGATTGCGCTTCTGCGGCATGATCGAGGATCCGGTGGTGAACTTGTCGCTGAGCCTGACAAGGCCGACCAGCGGCGAGGTCCAGATCACGATCTCCTCGGCAAAGCGCGACATGTGCACGGCGCAGATCGAGGCCGCCGACAGCGTCTCCAGCACGAAGTCGCGGTCGGAGACGGCATCGAGCGAGTTCGCCATCGGGCGGTCGAAGGCAAGCGCCTTCGCGGTGGCGTGGCGGTCGATCGGGAACGAGGTGCCGGCCAGCGCGGCTGCGCCGAGCGGGGATTCGTTGAGCCGCTTGCGCGCATCCTGGAACCGGCCGCGATCGCGCGCGGCCATCTCGACATAAGCGAGCAGATGATGGCCAAACGTCACCGGCTGTGCGGTCTGCAGATGCGTGAAGCCGGGCATCACGGTTGCGGCGTGCTCCAGCGCACGCTCGACCAGCGCCTGCTGGAACGCCGCGAGCGCCGCATCAGTCTCGTCGACGATGTCGCGGACATAGAGACGGAAGTCGGTCGCGACCTGGTCGTTGCGCGAGCGCGCGGTGTGCAGCCGGCCGGCGGCGGGGCCGATCAGCTCGGACAGGCGGCTCTCGACATTCATATGGATGTCCTCGAGCGCGCGCTTGAACTCGAAGCCGCCCTTGCCGATCTCTGACAAAATCGTGTCTAGACCCTTGCCGATATTTTTCGCATCAGAACCCGTGATGATGCCTTGGCTGGCGAGCATCGCAGCGTGGGCCTTGGATGCGGCAATGTCCTGGGCGTAGAGGTGACGATCGACGTCGATGGAGACGTTGATCTCTTCCATGATCTCGTCGGGACGTTCCGAGAACCGGCCGCCCCACATCTTGTTGCTCATGATCCCCTGCTCACGCCTTGATTTGCCGCACGTTTGCCGGCCGCCGCCAGCCGTATTAAGAGGCCCCTGATAGCCATATCTGCGACCGGATGACAAACGATATGCTCGACCAGAAGCCCTCCGCCACGCGCCGGGTCCCCCTCGTGATCGCCATCGTGGCGATCGGGGGCCTGGCCGGCTTTGCCGCGCTATATGGGCTCGGCCTCGGCCGCTCGCCCGCAGGCAATCCGACCTGTCGGCCGGCGGTGGCGACGGCGCAGAAAATCGCCCCGCTCGCCCATGGCGAGGTGGCGGCGCTGGCCATGGCGAGCGCGCCGCTGAAGCTGCCCGACCTCGCTTTCGAGGACGCCGATGGCAAGCCTAAGAAGCTGTCAGACTTCCGCGGCAAGACGCTGCTGGTGAACCTCTGGGCGACCTGGTGTGTGCCGTGCCGGAAGGAAATGCCGGCGCTGGACGAGCTGCAGGGCAAGCTGTCGGGCCCGAATTTCGAGGTGGTGGCGATCAATATCGACACCCGCGACCCCGAGAAGCCGAAAAACTTCCTGAAAGAGGCCAACCTGGTCAGGCTCAGCTATTTTAGCGATCAGAAAGCCAAGGTTTTTCAGGATCTTAAGGCGATAGGCCGGGCCCTAGGCATGCCGACCTCGGTGCTGGTCGATCCGCAGGGCTGCGAGATCGCGACGATCGCGGGGCCGGCGGAATGGGCGAGCGAGGACGCGCTCAAGCTGATCCGGGCGGCGACGGGCAAGGCCGCCGCAGCGCTCTGACTATATCAGGCAGTGACGTTGAGATTGCCGCCGACGCCAGGGCCGACATTGGCAAGCGAGGGCTGGCCGGCCCCGAGCAGCGTCAGGACGGTGGATTTCTCCATATCCGCGTTCTGTTTGCTGAGCGTCGCCGCAATATTCGACTGCAGCGCGCCTTGCTGAGCGGCCAGCATGGTGCTGACCATTGCCATCATGTCCATTACGCGAACCCTCGTACTGGCCGTAACCTAGGCGCGAGAGGTTAATGGGACATGAAATGACACGGATGGAGTGAAGTAGCCGTGTCCCGGACAAGGTGCGACACGAAGTGACGCACCGCAGAGCCGGGACCCATGCTTCAGGGGCTGTAGGACCTCCTAGCCTTGGTCAAGAGCTTTCGTGCCTTGGTGAACCAGGGTAGCGCGGTGCTCACCGCAGTCCAGGACGCTTCGCGCCGGCTACGCCGGTGCCGATGGCATCCTGGACAGCGGCTGTGGCGTCTTCGACGTCGTGTTCAGAACCCAAACGATTGCAACCGTCGACATCCGACCTCTCGACGGGAGCCCAGAAAGTGTCCACGATGTCTCCGAACACCCGTCCACCATCTCCCCGGTCTGAACAGGGGGAGAGGGTGCACTACGCATGCTGCCTTAGCTTTCGTTAGGGGTGAGCCCGCCTTTGCCTTTCAACGCCGCCAGCTCTTCCTCGAGCTCTGCGATCCTCGCATCTCGCGCCGCGAGCGCGGCCGCGACATCCGCCGCATCGAACTTCTGCGGGATGTGCTGCGGGCAATTGGTGTCCCAAGCCGCGATCTTGAACAAGATCACCTGCTCCGGCCGGGCGCGGTAACCCTTCGGCATCAGCGAGGCCGTCAGCGCCTCGTCGTCCTCGACGACGTGCGCCTCGCCCCAGATCTTCACGCGGCGGCGATGGGCGTAGTCCATCACGAAGATGTAGGCCTTGGGATTCTCCGAGAGGTTTCCCTGCGTGATGTATTGCCGGTTGCCGGCGTAGTCGGCGAAGGCCAGCGTCTGCTTGTCCAAGACCTTCAGGAATCCCTTCGGGCCGCCGCGGTGCTGGATATAGGGCTGGCCGTCGGCCGATGCGGTGGCGAAATAGAAGCTGCCGGCGTCAGCGAGGAACGCGGCGAAGTTCTCGTCGACCTCGGTGCGCCATCCTCGCTGCTCGGCATGGGCATAGCCCTCGCGCGATCCCTTTCGGGTCTGGATCGATTTCACCGCCGGCGAGAAAGCGACGTCGCTGGCATAGGGGTGGGTTGCCGTCATCGGGATAACTCCTGGATTTCCGGCGCATGGATGCGTCTGTCACGGGCTAAAATGGAGCCTCCAGAGGCTAAAACAATCGAACGGCTTGACACTTCATCATTGCGATATATGCAATAATGCGATGGACCGCCTCGAAGCCATGCATGTCTTCGTCACCGTCGCCGATCTGCGCGGCTTTGCGCCGGCGGCGCGCAAGCTGCGGCTGTCGCCCTCGGCGGTGACGCGGCTGATCGCGGCGCTGGAGGAGCACCTCGGCGCGCGGCTGCTGCAACGAACCACGCGGCAGGTGACGCTGACCGATGTCGGCACGCGCTATCTGGAGCGGGCGCGGCGGATCCTCGCCGATGTCGAGGAGGCCGACGGCTCCGCGCGGGAGGAGCGCAACCGGCCGAGCGGGCGGCTGGTGGTCTCGGCCCCGGTCGGCTTCGGCCGGCTGCATGTCGGGCCGGTCATGACCGCCTATCTCAAGCGCTATCCCGAGGTCGCCTGCGAATTGCGGCTCTCCGACCATCTCGTCAACCTGGTCGAGGACGCGGTCGACGCCGCGGTGCGGATCGGCCACCTCGCCGATTCCTCGCTGGTGGCGCGCCAGGTCGGCGAGATGCGGCGGATCGTGGTGGCCGCGCCGGCCTATCTCAAGCGCCATGGCGAGCCGAGGACGCCGGAGGCGCTGCGCGGGCATCAGACCATCCAGTTCGGCCCGTCCGCGAGCTGGCATTTCATGCAGGACGGCCGCGACATCGAGGTGACGGTCGCGCCGCGCTTCACCAGCAACAGCGCCGACGCCGCCCTGCAATATGCCGAGGCCGGCGGCGGCGTGACACGGGTGCTGGCCTATCAGGCCGCCGAAGGGCTGAAGCGCGGGCGGCTGAAGATCGTGCTGGCGAAATACGAGCAGCCGGCGTTGCCAATCCACATCGTCTACCCGACCTCGCGCCTGCTCTCAGCCAAGGTGCGCGCGTTCATCGATCTCGTGGTGGAGACGGCGGAATGGAGGTTTGGGTAGGTCTCGTGTCCCGGACGCGGTGCGGCGCGAAGTGCCGCTCCGCAGAGCCGGGATCCAGAAAGCAGTACGGTCCCATGCGAGTATGGGTCCCGGCTCTGCGCAGCAGCGTTGCACGCTGCAGCGCGTCCGGGACACGGAGAGTATCACCCCTTCTTCGGCACCACGCGGAACGTCCCGCTCGCCCGCGCGATCACGGCATCGTCGGCTTTCGCCAGACATTGCGCGAAACAGATCGTGGTTCCGGTCTTGATCGCCTCGCCCTCGACCGCGAGCCATTGACCGATCTCGGCGGCCCCGGCATAGTCGACCGACAGCGAGATGGTGACCAACGAGGTCGACCAGCCCGTCGCCTGGGCACAGCTATAGCCCATGGCGGCATCGGCCAGCGCAGCAATCAACCCGCCATGGATCAGCCCGCGTGCGTTGGTGTGCGGCGTCGCCAGCCGCAATCCCACGGTGACGCCTTTCTCGGTCTTCTTGGAGTAGAGCGGCTCCCAGGGATCGGTGAGCGGCGCCTTGCGGAAATGCGGCTCGAAGCCGGCGGGAATGTCGGTGAGGGTCATGGCTGTCTCGCGCTATCGTGTCACCGGCATTGAACACGACGGACGCGACGGGCGCATCAATTACAAAGTTTCAAACGGGATTTGCGCGCGTGTTTGAAACGCGCGAGGGCACAGATCGCGTAGGGTGGGCAAAGGCGCGTAGCGCCGTGCCCACGATCTCTGCACGATTGAGAAAGATGGTGGGCACGCTCACGATTTGCCCACCCTACGGCACGGTCCTTAAAACGGCAGCCCCACGTAATTCTCCGAGAGCGACGTCATCGCCGCCTGCGACTGCGTGACGTAGTCGAGCTCGGCGAGCTGGATGCGCGCGCCGATGCTGCCGGTGTCGGGGAATTTGTGCAGCATCGAGGTCATCCACCAGGAGAAGCGCACGGCTTTCCAGACCCGGGCCAGCGCCTTGCCGGAATAGGCGTCGATGCCGGCGCTGGACTTCTCGTCGTAGAATTCGCGCAGCGCGCCCGCCAGATAATGCGCGTCGCTGGCGGCGAGGTTGAGGCCCTTGGCCCCGGTCGGCGGCACGATGTGAGCGGCATCGCCGCACAGGAACATCCTGCCGAAGCGCATCGGCTCGGCGACGAAGCTGCGTAACGGCGCGATGCTCTTCTCGATCGAGGGGCCCGTGACGAGGCTGTCGGCCGCCTCCTGATCGAGCCGGCGCTTCAATTCGTCCCAGAAGCGGTCGTCCGGCCATTGGTCGACATGGTCGTCGAGCGAACATTGCACATAATAGCGGCTGCGTTTGGTCGAGCGCATCGTGCAGAGCGCAAAGCCGCGGGCGTGATTGGAATAGATCAGCTCGTGGCTGACCGGCGGCGTGTCCGAGAGAATACCGAGCCAGCCGAACGGATAGACCCGCTCGAACTCCTCGATCGCAGAGGCCGGAACACTGGCCCGGCTGACGCCGTGGAAACCGTCGCAGCCGGCGATGAAGTCGCAATCAAGCGTGTGGGTGACGCCGTCCTTGACGTAAGTTACGCGCGGGTGACTGCCGTCGAAATCGTGCACCTGGACGTCCTTGGCCTCGTAGACCGAGACGAGACCGGTGGTCTTGCGCGCATTCATCAGATCGAGCGTGACCTCGGTCTGCCCGTAGATCATGACCGTCTTGCCGGTCGCACCCTTCATGTCGATACGATGACGGCGCCCGGAAAATGCGAGCTCGATGCCTTCGTGCACCAGACCCTCGGCATGCGCCCGGGTGCCCGCGCCGACCTGGTCGAGCAGCGCGACGGTTCCCTCCTCCAGCAGGCCTGCGCGGATACGGCCGAGCACGTAGTCCGGGCTCTGCCGCTCCAGAATGACATTATCGATGCCGTAAGCGTGCAGCAGTTGCCCAAGCAACAATCCGGCCGGCCCGGCCCCGATGATTGCGACCTTTGTCCGCAATACTTGCTCCTCCCGATCCTGTAGGTTTTCGTGGCGGCCTGCTTGTCGCTTCAAGACGCTCAGGATAATTATACCATATAATCGTTGGGCAAAAGGGGAGCGCGGTCGCCGCGAAGGCGACAAGTCCATGCAACAGGGCTGACGGTGGATGCGCGCCAATTCCGGCTTGAACCCGTCCGCCATCTAGATAACATGTTAATTAATCAGACCGGGCCGTCGAAGCCCGCCGTCGACAACAGGGAGAGACGCGTGATGAGAAGAGCCTGTCTGGCATTGCTGCTGGCCGCGAGCGTGACGCCTGCCTTGGCGCAGGACAAGACCTTCGATCTGAAGATCTCGCACTGGGTACCGGCTTCGCATCCGCTGCAGAAGTCGCTGGAAGACTGGGCAGCCGCGGTCGAGAAGGATTCCGGCGGTACCATCAAGGGCAAGGTGTTTCCGGCCCAGCAGCTCGGCAAGGCGTTCGACCATTACGACATGGCGCGCGACGGCATCGCCGACGTCACCTACGTCAATCCCGGCTATCAGCCCGGCCGCTTCCCGATCATCGGCGCCGGCGAGCTGCCGTTCCTGATTTCGGACGCCAAGGGCGGCTCGATGGGCCTGGACGCCTGGTATCGCAAACATGCCGAGAAGGAGATGAAGGACGTCAAATACTGCCTCGCCTTCGTCCACTCGCCCTCGTCGTTCCATTCCAAGACCAAGAAGATCGTGATGCCCGAAGACGTGAAGGGCATGAAGATCCGCCCGGCGCACGCCACCATGGCGAACTTCGTCACCTCGCTCGGCGGCACCAACGTGCAATCCTCGGCGCCGGAAGTGCGCGACATCATCGAGCGCGGCGTCGCCGACGGCGTCACCTTCCCCTGGGGCTCGCTGGTGCTGTTCGGCATCGACAAGGTGACCAAGTACGACATGGAGGCGCCGCTCTACACCACGACCTTCGTGTTCGTGATCAACAAGGACAAGTACAACGCGATGTCCGACAAGCAGAAGGCCGCGATCGACAAGAACTGCTCGGTCGAGATGGCGGGCGTGGTCGGCGAGCACTGGGGCAAGTTCGAGGATGCCGGCATCGCCAAGGTGAAGGCGGAATCCAGCCACGAGGTCTACAAGCTGACGGCGGAGCAGACCGCCGCCTGGAAGAAGGCCGCCGAGCCCTTGGTGAAGACCTGGAGCGACGGCGCCAAGAAAGCCGGCGCCGATCCGGATGCCGCGCTCACGGACCTCAAGGCCTCGCTGAAGAAGTACAACGCACTGGCGGAGTGACGCCAGCGGCCGATCAGACGCTTGCTGCACCTCTCCCGCTCGCAGGAGAGGTCGCGCCGAAGGCGCGGGTGAGGGCTCTCTCCTCTTGGGGGCTCTCGATTGCAGAAGCACCCTCTCCCCAACCCTCCCCCGCAAGCGGGGGAGGGAGCGCACCTCCCTCGCGGAAAACCTGAACCGGCTTCGCTGGACTGGATAGGATTCTTCCTCATGAAGCGCTCCTGGATGGATCGCGTGATCGACTCGATCGAATGGATCGCGGCCGGCTTCGTCGGCATCGTCGCGCTCGACATCTTCCTGTCGGTGCTGCTGCGCAACACGCTGAACTATTCGATTCCCGACAGCTTCGACATCGGCCGCATGCTGCTCGGCATCCTCATCTTCTGGGGCATCGCCGCGACCTCCTATCGCGGCACCCACATCACCGTGGACCTGATCTGGGCCAATGTCGGGCCGCGCTACCAGCGCATGATCGACGTGTTCGCGACGCTGGTATTGCTGTTCGTCGTGACGGTGCAGACCTGGACGCTGTTCGACAAGGTCCGGCTGACCTACAACGACAATGTCCAGACCTTCGACCTGCACATGCCGACCTGGCCATTCTTCCTCGTCGCCTGGATCGGCGACGTCTGCGCCGTGCTGCTGATCGCGATCCGCACGTACCGGCTGATCTTTCACCCCGAAGACATGCAAGAACCGAAGATCAAGGTGACGGAGTGACCATGAGTACCGACGCCGTCGCCGTCATCGGCTTCGTATCCCTGTTCGCCCTGATGCTGCTGCGCGTGCCTGTCGGCATGGCGATGGGCCTCGTCGGCGTGACCGGCTTCAGCTACCTCGTCGGTTCGACGCCGGCCCTGAAGATGGTGGGCCAGGTCACCATGCGGACGGTGACCGATTACACCTTCGGCGTGATCCCGATGTTCCTGCTGATGGGCTCATTCGTCAGCAATTCCGGCATGAGCCGCGAGCTGTTCCGCGCCGCCAACGGCTTTGTCGGCCATTTGCGCGGCGGGCTCGGCATCGCCACCGTCGGCGCCTGCGGCGGCTTTGCCGCGATCTGCGGCTCCTCGGTCGCGACCGCCGCGACCTTCTCCGCCGTCGCCTATCCCGAGATGCGCCGGTTCGGCTATCCGCAATCCTTCGCCACCGGCGTGATCGCGGCCGGCGGCACGCTGGGCGCAATGCTGCCGCCGTCCACCGTGCTCGCGGTCTACGGCATCATCACCGAGCAGGACATCGGAAAGCTGTTCATCGCCGGCATCATTCCCGGCCTTCTGGCGATGACCATGTACATGATCACGATCTTCCTGATCGGCTATTTCCGTCCCGATTTCCTGCCCAAGGGCAAGGCGACGTCGTGGCGCGAACGCTTCGCCGGGCTGAAGGACATCTGGGCGCCGGTGCTGCTGTTCATATTCGTGATCGGCGGCCTCTACGGCCTGCCCTTCCTGCCGCGCTTCACCCCGACGGAAGCCGGCGGCGTCGGCGCCACCGGCGCCTTCATCATCGGCGTCCTGACCGGACGTCTCGATCGCGAGAAGGTGCTGGCCTCTCTGCTGCAGGCCACCCGCACCGCGGCCGCGGTGTTCACCG
Source organism: Bradyrhizobium sp. WBOS07 (assembly GCF_024585165.1). NCBI lineage: Bacteria > Pseudomonadati > Pseudomonadota > Alphaproteobacteria > Hyphomicrobiales > Nitrobacteraceae > Bradyrhizobium > Bradyrhizobium sp. WBOS07. The sequence goes on along the minus strand of NZ_CP029008.1, from coordinate 4,561,664 downwards.
TGCTGATCGGCGCCCTGATCTTCGGCTATTTCCTGACGATGACGCAGACGCCGCAGAAGGTCACGGAATTCCTCACCGGCCTCGGCCTCGGCCCCTACGGCGTGCTGGCGCTGATCATGGTGATGTATCTCGTGCTCGGCTGCTTGATGGACGCCATGGCGATGATCATCCTGACCGTGCCGATCATCTTCCCCGTCATCATGCATCTCGGCTTCGACCCGATCTGGTTCGGCGTCATCATCGTGATGACCGTCGAGCTCGGCCTGATCCATCCACCGGTCGGCATGAACGTCTTCGTCATAAAGAGCGTGGTGAAGGACGTCTCCTTCACCACCATCTTCAGGGGCGTGATCCCATTCGTGGCAACCGACCTCATCCGCCTCGTGATCCTGATCGCCTTCCCACTGCTGGCGACCTGGCTGCCGACGCGGATGATGGCGAATTGAGAGGTGACGCGATGACCACACCCACCCTCCAAACCAAATACGCCTTCACCATCACCGCGCGCATCGGCGACGTCGTCACCGCCGGCGAGACCGGGATCGGCGTTCGTCGCATCATCCCGATCATCGGCGGCGAGGTGACGGGCGCGATCACGGGCAAGGTGCTGCCGTTCGGCGCCGACTTCCAGACCATCCGCCCCAACGAGCTGATCGATCTCGAAGCGAAATACGCCTTCGAGACCGACGGCGGCGCCGTGGTCTATGTCGAGAACAAGGGCATGCGCTTTGGCCCGGTCGAGCTGCTGCAGAAGCTCAAGCGCGGCGAGCCGGTCGATCCCAAGCTGATCTATTTTCGCACCGTGCCGAAATTCGAGACCGGCCACGAGAAATATCGCTGGCTGATGGAGCACATTTTTGTCGGCTCCGCGGCGCGGCACGCGGACCGCGTCGTGATCGACGTGCACCAGGTGCTGTGAGAGCTACTACCTCGTCATTGCGAGCGCAGCGAAGCAATCCAGAGCCCTCCGTGGAGAGTTACTGGATTGCTTCGCTGCGCTCGCAATGACGGAGAGTGTGGCAACAGCAGCGCGTCAAAATGCCCCCGAGCCTCTGGCCGCGGCGTCAGACCCCGGCAACCGATCGCTGCCCGGCGTTGATATCGTCCTGTCCTCCTTGACTCCCCCAGAATTCGTTATACAACATAACTATTCTGACAAGGACGCAAATGACACAGGGAAACGCCGAGACCGCTGCCGCGGGTGGCTCCGGGCTACTCCGGATCGAGAGGGCGGACCGGGTTCTGACCGTGGGTCTGAACCGGCCGGCCAAGCGCAATGCGCTCAACGACGGCATCATCCTGGAAATCGGTGAGTGCTTTGCGTCCCTGCCCGAAGATATCGGCGCCGTCGTCATCCACGGCATCGGCGACCATTTCTCCTCCGGCCTAGACCTCTCCGAGCTGACAGAGCATGACGCGACCGGCGGCCTGCTGCATTCCCAGATGTGGCACCGGGTATTCGACCGCATCCAGTATAGCCGCGTGCCCGTGATCGCGGCCCTGAAGGGCGCCGTGATCGGCGGCGGGCTGGAACTCGCCTGCTCGGCGCATATCCGCGTCGCCGAGCCCTCGACTTATTTCGCGCTGCCGGAAGGACAACGCGGCATCTTCGTCGGCGGCGGCGGCTCGGTGCGGCTGCCGCGGCTGATCGGCGTCGCCCGGATGATGGACATGATGCTGACGGGCCGCGTCTATAGCGCGACCGAAGGCGCGTCCTATGGCTTCGCGCAATATGTGACGGAAGCCGGCAACGCGCTCGGCAAGGCGATGGAGCTTGCGACCAAGGTTGCCTCCAACGCGCCGCTGACCAATTTCGCCGTGCTCCAGGCGTTGCCGATGATCGCGGAGGCCAATCCGCAGACCGGTCTGTTGATGGAATCGCTGATGGCGACCGTCGCGCAGAGCGACAAGGAGGCAAAACGCCGGATCCGTGAATTCCTCGAGCACAAGACCGCGAAGGTAAAGCCGAAGCCATGAGCGCGCAGCCGTCCTCTTCCAGCATGGAGCGCGGCGCGAGTGCCTTCCCGCTGCGGCCCATCTCGTTCGGCGATCCCGCCGTCAACATCGAACGGCGCGACGACGGCACGATCTATCTCAGGCCGAAGCAGCCGCTCGGCGACTATCCCGTCCGCCTCACCGACCGCCTGCATCATTGGGCGGCCACCACGCCGGATCGCGTCTTCATGGCGGAGCGCGAAGGCAGCCGCGGCTGGCGCAAGATCACCTACGCCGAGTTGCTCGTCGCGAGCCGGCACATCGCTTCAAGCCTGATTGCGCGCGGCCTGTCGGCGGAGCGGCCGGTCGTGATCCTCTCCGGCAACTCGATCGACCACGCCCTGCTCGCGTTCGGCGCGTTCTACGCCGGCATTCCGTTCTGCCCGGTATCGCCGGCCTATTCGCTGGTGTCGAAGGACTACGGCAAGCTGTCCTATCTGATGAAGCTGCTGACGCCCGGCCTGGTCTTCGCCGAGGATGCCGACAAGTTCGCCGATGCGCTCGCCGCCAATGTTTCGCTCGGCACCGAGATCGCGGCCTCCTATGGCCGCGTGCCGGGCCGCGACGTCACGCTGCTCGCCGACCTCATGGCGACGCCGACCCGCAGCGATCTCGACGACGTCCATGGCAGGATCGGCCCCGACACGATCGCGAAGTTCCTGCTGACCTCGGGCTCGACCGGCAATCCGAAGGCCGTCATCAACACCCAGCGCATGATCTGCGCCAACCAGGTGATGCTGCGCGAGACGCTCGCTTTCCTGAAGGACGAGCCGCCGGTCATCGTCGACTGGCTGCCCTGGAATCACACCTTCGGCGGCAATCACAATATCGGACTGACGCTCTACAATGGCGGCTCGATGTATCTGGATGCCGGCAAGCCGATGCCCGGCGGCATCGAGGAGACGGTGCGCAATCTCCAGGAAATCTCGCCGACGGTCTATTTCAACGTGCCCAAAGGCTATGAATCGCTGCTGCCCTATTTGCGCGAGGACCAGGGCCTTCGTGCAAAATTCTTTGACCGCCTGCACGCGATGTTTTTCTCGGGCGCGGCGCTCTCGCCGTTCATCTGGGACAGCCTCGACGAGCTCGCGGTGAAGGAAAAAGGCTATCGCGTGCCGATGCTGACCGGGCTGGGCGCGACCGAGACCGCGCCGTTCTTCATGTCGGTCAATCCGCGCACCAGCCGCTCCGGCCATGTCGGTCTGCCCGTTTCGGGCAACGACGCCAAGCTGGTGCCGAACAACGGCAAGCTGGAGGTGCGGGCCAAGGGGCCGAACGTCATGCCCGGCTACTGGCGCCAGCCCGACATCAGCGCGAAGTCCTTCGACGAGGAAGGATTTTACAAGATGGGCGATGCGCTCAAGCCCGCCGATCCCGACGATCTCAACGCCGGCTTCGATTTCGACGGCCGTGTCGGCGAAGACTTCAAGCTTGCCAGCGGCACCTGGGTCAGCGTCGGCCCCTTACGCGCGCGCCTCACCGCCGCCTGCGCACCGCTGGTGCGCGACGTCGTCATCGCCGGCATCAACCGCGACGAGATTTCCGCGCTGGTGGTGCTCGACCTCGACGGTTGCCGGCTGATCAATCCGACGCTGCCGGCCGACGATCTCGTCGTCGCGACGCGCGACCGTCTGGTGCGCGAAGCCTTCCGCGAGCGCCTGACCGGTTTCCTCAGCCAGGCCACGGGATCCTCGACACGCATCACGCGCGCCATCCTGATGGACACGCCGCTGTCGATCGACAAGGGCGAGGTCACCGACAAGGGCTCGATCAACCAGCGCGCCGTGCTGGAGCACCGCACCGAATTGATCGAGGAGCTCTACGCTGCCAATCCATCCAACCGTGTGATATCGGTCGGATAAGAAATCAACGCTACAGGAGAACGCCATGTTGTTGAAGGATCAGGCAGCCATCGTCACCGGCGGCGCATCGGGACTGGGCGCGGCCACCGCGCGAAAGCTGGCGGCCCAGGGGGCCAAGGTCGCGGTGTGCGATCTCAATACCAAGCTTGCCGAGACGGTTGCGGCCGAGATCAAGGGCGTGGCCGTGACCTGCGACGTCTCCGATGCCGCCTCGGCCGAAGCCGCGGTGGCGCAGGCTGCGAAGGCCCACGGTCCGGCGCGCCTGCTGGTCAATTGCGCCGGCATCGGCGTTGCCAAGCGCGTGGTCGGCCGCGACGGCCCGATGGCGCTCGCCGATTTCGACAAGGTGATCAAGGTCAATCTGATCGGCACCTTCAACATGCTGCGCCTTGCCGCCACCGAGATGTCCAAGCTGGAGCCGCAGGCGACCGGCGAGCGCGGCGTCATCATCAACACTGCGTCCGTTGCCGCCTATGACGGCCAGATCGGGCAATCCGCCTATTCGGCGTCCAAGGGCGGCATCGTCGGCATGACGCTGCCGATCGCGCGCGAGCTGGCGCAATTCGGCATCCGCGTGCTCACCATCGCCCCCGGCCTGTTCCTGACGCCGCTGCTCGCGAACCTGCCGCAGGAAGCCCAGGACTCGCTCGCCGCCGCGATCCCGTTCCCGCGCCGGCTCGGCCAAGCCGACGAGTTCGCCGCGCTCGCGCTGCACATGGTCGAGAACGCGTACCTGAACGGCGAGGTGGTGCGCCTCGACGGCTCACTGCGCATGGCGCCGAAGTAAAGGCGAGCGACGCATGTTCGTGAACCGGCGCGAGGTCCAGATCCAGTGGGGCGATTGCGACCCCGCCAACATCGTCTACTACCCGCGCTATTTCGCGATGTTCGACGATTCGACCTCAACCCTGTTCGAGGTCGCCGGCTTCTCCAAGCAGGATCTGGTCCGCAAATACGGCCTGGTGGGCATCCCCATGGTCGACACGCGGGCCACGTTCTACATCCCCTCGACCTATGGCGACTGGATCACCATTGAAACGAAAATCGAGAGCATCAAGCGCTCGAGCTTCGAGGTGAAGCACAACGTCTACAAAGGCGAGACGCTGGCGCTCGAGGGGTTCGAAACCCGCGTGCTGGTCGGCCGCGATCCCGTTAACCCCGACAAGCTGAAATCGGCACCATTCCCGGCGGAAATGGTAGCCAAGTTCACGGGGAGTTAGAGCCTGGAGCTAAATCGCCGCATCACCAAAAGAGGGGGCTGAAATACCCCCCGATTTCTGCTTTCAAAGAAACACGTAAAGGGAGGAAATAGAATGAAACGCTTTTACCTGACTGCCGCGATCGCCGCGGCGACGCTGGCGCTGCCGGCGCTGCCCGCGCTGGCCCAGTCCAGCGAGATCACCATCGGCATCACCACAACCACGACCGGCCCGGGCGCAGCGCTCGGCATTCCCGAGCGCAACGCGCTGGAATTCGTGCCGAAGGAGATCGGCGGCGTGCCGCTGAAGGTGATCGTGCTCGACGACGGCGGCGATCCCACCACCGCGACCACGAACGCCCGCCGCTTCGTGACCGAATCCAAGGCCGACGTCATCATGGGCTCGGCGCTGACGCCGCCGACGATCGCCGTCTCCAACGTCGCCAACGAAGCCGGCATTCCGCATTTCGGCCTGGCGCCGTTCCCGATCACGCCGGAGCGCATGAAGTGGTCGGTCGCAATGCCGCAGCCGATTCCGATCGTCGGCAAGGTGCTGTACGACCACATGAAGGCCAAGGGCGTGAAGACGCTCGGCTATATCGGCTATTCCGACTCCTACGGCGATCTCTGGTTCAACGATCTGAAGGCGCAGGCCGTGCCGATGGGCATGACCATCGTCGACGAGGAGCGTTTCGCCCGTCCCGACACCTCGGTGACCGGACAGGTGCTGAAACTGGTCGCCGCCAATCCCGACGCCATCCTGGTCGGCGCATCCGGCACCGCGGCCGCGCTGCCGCAGACCGAGCTGCGTGAACGCGGCTACAAAGGCCTGATCTACCAGACCCACGGTGCCGCCAGCATGGACTTCATCCGCATCGCCGGCAAAGCGGCGGAAGGCGTGCTGATGGCCTCTGGCCCCGTCATGGCCCCCGAGGAACAGCCGGACAGCGCGCTGACCAAGAAGCCGGGCCTCGCGCTGAACGCGGCCTATGAGGCCAAGTACGGCCCGAACAGCCGCAGCCAGTTCGCCGGCCATTCCTACGATGCGTTCGAGATCCTGAAGCGCGTCGTCCCAGTGGCGCTGAAGACGGCCAAGCCCGGCACGCCGGAATTCCGCGAAGCCATCCGTCAGGCGCTGCTGTCGGAGAAGGACCTCGCGGCAAGCCAGGGTGTCTACAACTTCACCGAAAAGGACCGTTACGGCGTCGACGAACGCGCCCGCATCCTGCTCACGGTGAAGGACGGCAAGTACGCGCTGGTGAAGTAGGCGCCGAGAGTCGAGAGACGACGAGAGCCGGCCCGACGGGCCGGCTCTTTTGTTTTGGCATCTGGTTCGAACTGCTCTGAGGTCGTCATGCCCGGGCTTGTCCCGGCCATGACGGTGTGGCGACATCAGCGCTACGCCGCCTGCCGCAGCGGGGCCCAGGCGAATTCGGGGTAATACGTCTCCATCATGCGGTCGACGAAGGCGGTGAGGTTCGGAAAGGCCTCGGCGCGCTCGCGCAAGATCGATTCGAAGAACGGCGTCAGGACGCCGGCGAGCATACCGAAGGCGGTGGCGTCGACGCCGCAGGGCTTGCTGCCCATCAGGTACGCCTTGTCGCCGAGCTGCACCGAGAGCGCAAACAGCGAGCGCACGGCGAGGTCGACGTCGTCATCGGGGGCGTGGCGGCCGAGGCCGGAGAGCAGATAGTTCTCGGCGACGCGGAACTGCGCATCCTCGCGCAGCTTCTCGCGGTTGTGCTCCGGCGCGCCGTCGAAGAAGTGCGCGGGTCCCTTGGCGAAATTCACCGGATCGACCCAGCGCGCCCCGACCAGCCCCCAGTAGACATGGTGCTCCACCATCCGCTCGAACGCCCAGGCCTGCGCACGCTCGGCCAGCGACAGGCCGGCATCGAAATCGAAGCCGTAGCGACGCTCGATATGGGCGCGGATGAAGGTGGAATCAGCCACCGCCTCACCACCGTCGTCGATGAACGGCAATTGCCCCTTGGGCGAGGCCGGCGGCATCGCCCGCTCCTTCCGGTAGGGTAGTCCCGCCATCTTGAGCTGCACCTCCGTCTTGGTGACGAAGGGGCTGATTTCCGGCAGGCCGAAGCCAGTGCCGAAGCCGTAAAGCGTGATCATGCGAGCTCTCCTGAACCTCTCGAAAGTCGACGGAACCTAGCGACCGGCTGCTGCCACCATGGTGGCAGCAGCCGTGATATGTTCTGCGAAGCGGGCTCCCCGCCAGGCGCGGCCCATCACGTGGCGGACCAGCGCGTCCGCGGCCTGGGTCAGCGAGCGTGCCACCACGCTTGCGAGAGCAAACCGGAGATCGACGGCCATGAGATCGAGCGAAACGAGGCGGCCGAATGCCGATACGGACCACGCCTGTGCCCGCAGCATCGGAATCGCCGGGCCGAAATGGGTTGGAATGATCATGGACAAATCCCCTTCAGTCGATGTGTTGTCCCGGTATAGAACCCCCCTGCTGCCAACATCCTGTCAGCAGCCGCGCGCCGCTTGCTGAAAAACCACCGATAAGAGAATTGTCATGAGACGCGCCGACCGGCTGTTTCAGATCATCCAGGTGCTGAGGCGCACGCGTAAGCCGCTGACGGCGGACGCCATCGCGGCCGAGCTCGAGACCTCGAAGCGCACGATCTATCGCGACATCGCAACGCTGATCGGCCAGCGCGTGCCGATCCGCGGCGAAGCCGGCATGGGCTACATCCTGGAGAAGGGATTTGACCTGCCGCCCTTGATGCTGACGCCCGACGAGATCGAGGCGGCCGTGCTGGGCGCGCAATGGGTCGCCGGCCACGCCGATTCGGCGCTGGCGCGCGCGGCCGAAGATCTGATGGCCAAGATCGCAGACACCGTGCCCGAACGCTTGCGCCCCTTCGTGCTGGAGCCGGCGAGCCGCGCGCGCCCAAGCTGGAACAGGGAGCCGGACCGCCTGGACATGGCGCGCACCCGCACCCAGATCCACGAAGGCAAGAAGATCATGCTGCGCTATCGCGACGAGCAGGGCCGCGCCAGCGAGCGCATGATCTGGCCGATCTCGGTCGGCTATCTCGAAGCGGTGCGGCTGCTTGCCGCCTGGTGCGAGCTGCGCGGCGACTTCCGCAGCTTCCGCACCGACCGGGTCGTCGAGGCGAACTATCTCGACGAGAAATATCCGGAACGTCGCGACGTGCTGCGCGCAAGATGGCGGCAGAGCCTGGTCTGGGGCCCGCCAAAGGACACGTGACGAGGATGCAGGAGAGCTCCCCCATCGATCCGTCGAGCTGCTGCCAGAGTTGCGGCGCGTGCTGCGGCTATTCGGCCAACTGGCCGCGCTTCTCGATCGAGAGCGACGAGGAGCTCGCTGCGATTCCGGAGACGCTGGTCAACGAACGCCAGTCCGGCATGCGCTGCGAGGGCGATCGCTGCTCGGCCCTGCAGGGGGACATCGGAAAAGCCACCGCATGCGGCATCTATGCGGCGCGGCCGGAGGTGTGCCGCACCTGCATGCCGGGCGATGCCGAATGCGCGATGGCGCGGCGGAAGTTCGGATTGCCGTCGATCGCAATCGTTTAGGCAGGAACGGCTTCGCCGATCTCGTCGTCGAGCTCGTCATCGAGCGGGGCGAGCACCGACAGCGGCTTGGTCGACAGCGTGATCGGCTTGCGGCCGCCCGACAGCGACGGCGAGGCTTTCGCCGCGCCCTCCCGCGACAGCGCATAGAGCGTCGAGCCGACACGGCCGCCGTTCTCGATCAGATCGCGCTCGGTGCAGCTCGCTGCGATCACGACCGCCAGCGAATGCAAATGGTTGCGGCGATAGCAGAACAGCGCCAGCCTGGCGCGTGCGTCAGGGGAAACACTCTCAACCAACCTCGGCAGGCCACTCTCGCTGGCGCGGTACATCTCGCCAAGGAGTTCGTCGCGAACCGGGCAGAAATCGCTTTCAAAGGCGTCGCGGCTTGAAAACATTGCAGTTCTCCCTCGTGTGAGGAAGATGCAGCGCAATTCTCTAATGAAAGGTTAACCACGCCGGCCGGTAGTCACCCGGGGTGCTTGCGCCTGTGGACGAATCAGGAGCCGCAGGAAGAAGCTCGTGAGGAGCTGCGTAGCCCGGATGGAGCGCAAGCGTAATCCGGGGCCAGACTAACCGCATCGCTCGGTTGCGCCGTCTGGAACGAATCCCGGATTGCGCTTCGCTCCATCCGGGCTACGGGATCAATCGCTGGTCTCAGTTCGCCGCCATGAAGATGGAAAGGCCGAAGCCGGTCAGATGATGCAGCGCCTGGTCGACGCCGATCAGGGTCCAGAACCAGGGATGCGCCAGGTCGACCCCGAAATTCGCCGAGACGAACCCCTTGGCGCGGTCGATCGTGATGTGGATCACGAAGTCGATGAAGGCCACGAACCAGAATTTCGGCGCCACGATCAGGATCAGCGGCAGTGCAACCGCAAGGTGAACGAGGCAGTGCACCAGAAGCGGCAGGGCCCAGCCGTGCTTCTGGTCCTTGCCATGCGCCATCCAGGCGGTCTGGAGGACGAAGTCGGCGATGATGTGCTTGAAAGTGAGCAGCAACATCCAGCCAATGAGCGCTTCGACCGGAACCGCCGATGACATGGGTGGAAACGACAAGGCTGACGCCCTCATTGACGTGACAAGGAAAATTGGAGCGTTCAGCGCAACTTATTATTGGACCAGGTCTGGACCGGTCAAATCGCCGGAAGGCGCGATTTATGACATCTCCCGCGGCGGAATGCAGCCGGGGGAACCGGAAATTCGCCAAGTGTGGCTAACCGGGCATAGGGGCGAGCCATGGCCGCGGAAGCCCCGCGTAAGGTTACCTTCGGCTCGAAATTTGCTTTCCGTGACCTTCGCGCTATCATCCCAGATAGAGAATACCGTTCTTTTTTCAGACGTTTACAAATTTTAGGGCGCGCCCCGCGATCGCATCCGCGAGCTGCCCACCACCGAGACAATAAGGCCAGAGTGCTGCCATGAGTACTGAAGGCCCGATTTCGTCACTTGCCGAACCGCCGCCCCGGCGCCCCAAGGTGATCAAGACCAATCAGCAGCAGGTCTTCCTCTACGTCGTGCTGACCCTGCTGTTGTCGCTGGCCACCGTCTGGGCCGGCCGCGCGATGCTGCACAATTCGGAAACGCTGACCTTTGCCGTCGGCGCCCCCAACAGCGACGAGGCGCTGTTCGCGGCCAAGCTCGCCACGGTGCTGACGTCCAACGCCTCGCGCTTGCGCATCAAGATCGTCAACAACGCCGACAGCACCAAGGCGCTCGCACAATTCGACCGCAAGCAGGCCGACCTCGCCGTCCTGCGCACCGACGCCAAGGTCCCGCTGCGGGCGCGCACGCTCGCGATCCTCGAGCACGATCTCGTGCTCCTGCTCGGCCCCGGCAACAGGAAGATCAAATCGATCGCCGAGCTGAAGAAGAAGAAGGTCGCCGTTCTCGCCGAGAGCGAATCCTCCCTCGCCTTCGTGCGCAGCATTCTCGACATCCCCGACGGTCCGGACGCGGCGAAGATCCAGATGGCGCCGCAGGGCGCAACGCTCGACAAGCTGTTCGCACCGGCAAGCGGCTTTGGCGCGGTCGTCGCCATCGTCCATGCCTCCAGGGCGGTGCGGGACAAGACCTATGAGCAGGTCGCCAAGCGCGGCGGCTTCACGCTCAACGCGATCGACGAGGCCAAGGCGCTGGCGCGCAGGCTTCCCGGCATTTCCAGCGAGACGCTGACGGCAGGCACGCTGTCGACATCCCCGCAAATTCCCGATGACGACCTCGACACGATCGGGCTGGAATGGCTGCTGGTGGCGCAATCCAGGATGTCCCCGAGCACGGGAGGCGAGCTCGCCCGCATCGTCTACGAGAACAAATCCGCGCTCGGGCTCGACAACGGCTTTGCCACCAGGATCGAGCCGGCCTCTGTCGAGAAGGACGCCTTCGTGATGGCGCACCAGGGCGCGGCCGATTACATCAACGACGACACCAAGTCGTTCATGGATAAGTACAGCGACTTGATGTATGTGGGCGCCGCCGCGCTCAGCGTCATCGGCTCGATCTTCGCCGCGATCTACGCCAAGATCACCCGCATCGCGCCGGAGAAGGCCAGCGAACTCTCCACCGCCATCCTCGACATCGGCGAGCGGATCGAGCACGCCCACTCGCTGGATCAGCTCGAATGTCTTCAGGACGAGCTCGAGGGCATCCTGCGCGGCGCCGTCATCGGACTGCGAGACGGCACGATCAGTACCGATGGGCTCGACACCTTCAAGCTGGGCTACGAGTTCGTCCGCGACGAGATCGGCATGCGCCGCGACTATCTGAAACGTCATGCCAGCGAGACCGAGACGTCGGCGCCGGGCACCGGGCCCGCCCCGCACGACGACAGCAATGTCGTGGTCGTCAAGACCGCCCAGAGCGCCTGAGCAGCCGGGTCGTTCGAGGCCGCCGCTGCAGCGCATCACGACGTGCTGCATTGCGTCCGGGTGCGCGGCTGGGGCTGGGACCTCCGCCCTGTCGGTAGGAACTAGCGCGATCTGCAACCGTTGGTTCCGTTGCAACCGGAAACCTCCGCATGCGTGCACTCCTCATCATCCTCCTCCTGGGAATGCTGGCGGCGGCCGGCTACTTCGCCTATTCCGCAATAGCGGTCGAAGGCGAGCCGATTCCGACGGAAGGCTATGTGGCGCTGGCGCTGGGCGCGGGGTTTTCCATCATCGTCGGCGTCGGGCTGATGGTGCTGCTGTTCTTCAGCAGCCGTCGCGGTTACGACGAGCCGCCGCATTTCAGGTAGACCCCATGACCAAGGCGGCCTGCGCCGCGGTCACCATCAGCGTGCTCGGCAGGTCTTGCTGTCGGACCGGCGGCGTGCTCTGGGTGCTCGACGCGGTGCCGCACGTTCCGGGCCTGCGACAGCTTCGAGATGGCACGGCATCCCGATCTCGCTAAGACCGGCGGCGACGCCGAGGCGAAACGCCGCGCCCTCCAAAACAGGTACGATGGAGACAAGAATGTCGGACGTCACCGACGCAGCGACCAGCCCCCTGCTCCAATGCGACGGCGCACGCGCCACCATCCGCCTCAACCGGCCGAAGCATCTCAACCGGCTCCAGGCGGAAGACCTCGACGAACTGGTCAGGCTGTTCGACCTGATCGAGGCCGATCCAGCCATCCGCGTGCTGGTGCTGACCGGCACCGGCCGCGCCTTCTCCGCCGGGTATGACCTCAACTCGGTCGCCGAGCGCGCCGTCAGCGCAAACGAGCAGCAGAGCGCGGGCTCTGCCTTCGAACTCGTCGTCAACCGGCTGGAGGATCTCGGCGTGCCGACGATCTGCCGGCTCAACGGCGGCGTCTATGGCGGCTCGACCGATCTCGCGCTCGCCTGCGATTTCCGCATCGGCGTCGACACCGCCGAGATGTTCATGCCGGCGGCTCGGCTCGGGCTGCATTATTATCGGAGCGGCATCAAGCGCTACGTCACCCGGCTCGGCATCGACAACGCGAAGCGACTGTTCCTGACCGCGCAAAAGATCAGTGCCCCGGAGATGCTGCGGATCGGCTATCTCACCGCGATGGTGCCGGTGGAGTACCTGGACGAGGAGGTCGACCAACTCGCGACGGTTCTCGCCGGCAACGCGCCGCAGGCGATGGCCGGCATGAAGCGCGCCATCAACGAATTCGCCCGCGGCGAGCTCGATGATCGCGCCGCCGACCAGCGCCACCGCGACAGCATGCGCGGCGAGGAGATCAAGGAAGGCATCAAGGCGTTCGCAGAGAAGAGAGCGCCGCGGTTTTGAGGGAGCCAAACCCTCCGCTGTAGTCCCGGACAAGCGCGCCTCAAGCGCGCGTCCCGGGAGGACAGCGGAGGTTGGCTTAACAGCTTAGCTCGGAATCGCCTTGGCATGCTGCGCGGCCATCTCCTCATCCGCCGCGTTGATGCGCTGGAATGTCGGTCGCGAGGTCATGCGCTCGGCGTAGCGGACGAAGACGTCCTTCTTCGGGACGATGCCGAACATCATGGTCCAGCTGAACGCGACGCCCCACAACACATCGGCGGCTGTCATACGCTCGCCGAGCAGATACGGCCCCCTCGACAGCTGCGCTTCGAGCGCGCCGAGCATGGTGTCGTAGTCGGCATAGGGCGACTGCGTGATGGGCGCCGGCTCGCGCTGCATGAACTTGTCGATCAGCGCCGGCTCGAAGGATGAGCCGTAATAGGCGATCCAGCGTAGATATGGGCCGCGCAGAGGATCGTTCAGCGCAGGTGTCAGACCCGCCTGCGGGAAGAGATCAGCGAGATAGATGGTGATCGCGACCTGCTCGGTCACCAGGGCCTCGCCGTGGCGGATCGCCGGGACCTTGCCGAGCGGATTGATGGCGAGATAGGCCGGCTTCCGCTGCTCGCCGGCCTTCATGTTGAGGACGTGGAGATCATAGGGCGCGCCCAGCTCCTCCAGCAGCACCCGCGTGCCGGTGGCGCGGCTTTGCGGCGAGTAATACAGCGTGATGCGGTTCGGATCGGTCATGGCAGGCTCTCCCGGGGCGCTCTCTGGCAAGGCGCATCTTGTAGAGACCCATACCTGACATCCCCTGTCAGGTATGGTTTAAGGAAATCATGCGCGCGAGCCGGATGCTGTCGATCCTCACCATCCTCCAAGCCAGGGGGCAGGTCACCGCGCCCGAGCTTGCGAAGTCCTGCGAGGTCTCGGTGCGCACGATCTATCGCGACATCGACGCGCTCGCGGCGTCGGGCGTGCCCGTCTACGCCGACCGCGGCGCAGAGGGCGGTTACCGCCTGCTCGACGGCTACCGCGTGCGACTGAACGGCCTGTCGCAGAGCGAGGCCGGCGCGCTGTTCCTGACCGGATTGCCCGGTCCTGCGGCGGCCCTCGGCCTCGATGCGGCGATGATCGCCGCGCAGAACAAGCTGATGGCGGCGCTGCCCGCCCATCTGCGCGAGGACGCCAATCGTATGCAGGAGCGCTTTCACCTGGATGCGCCGGGCTGGTTTGGCGAGGCGGAAGAACCGAAACATCTACGCACGATTGCCGGCGCGGTGCTGCGCGGGACATTGATAAAAATCCGCTACCAGAGCTGGCGTTCCGAGAAGCAGCGCCGCCTCGCGCCGCTCGGCCTCGTGCTGAAGGGCGGGAACTGGTACCTCGCGGGCCAGGTCGACGCTAGCGTGCGCACCTATCGTGTCGCGCGCGTGCTCGACTGCGCGGCGCTCGACGAGAACTTCGAGCGCCCCACCGATTTCGACCTTGCCGCCTATTGACAGGCCGCGACACTTCGCCTCGAGGCCGAGATGCATCCCAATGTCGCGGTGGTGCGGCTGTCGCCGTTCGGCGTCAAGCTGCTCGACGCATTGAGCCAGCCTTACGTCAAGGCGCGTACGCAGCTCGCAGAGACCGGCGATGCCGACGGCTGGCGCATTGCGCGCGTGCCTGTCGGCAAGACATCCTGGCACGCCGCGGCCGAATTATTGCGGCTCGGCCCCGAGGCCGAAGTGCTGGAGCCCGCCGATCTCCGCGACAAGATGACGGAACTGACGCGGGCGATGGCCGCGCGCTACCGCGCGGCGCGGAAAACATCACACCGGCACATTACGCCGCAGGCCACGAAACAATCCTGAAACACGATTCTCCTGATCCCGCGTGAACGCGATCGCATCTCGGCCCGACCGAGATGCAGGGACACAACAACGGCCCTAGCACCAAATGGAGAATGAAGATGTTTCGTAAGCTTGCTCTCGGTCTGATCGCCGCCGGTTCGCTCGGCGTTGCCGCTCTGGCCCCGACCGCCGCTTCGGCCGGCGGCTTCCATCACCATCACGGTCATCACCACTGGGGTCCCGGCTGGGGCTTCGGCGGAATCTACCTCAACACCGGCGTCAGCAATTGCTACCAGGAACGCCTGGTCCGGACCCGTCACGGCCTGCGCGTGCGCGTCGTCAATGTCTGCGCCTACGGGATCTACTGAGCCGCCTGCATCTGTTGACGAATCCCGGTCGCCCGGCGACCGGGGTTCGCCATCTCAGCCTGCGAGAGCAACCGGCGTCGCCGATGCCCCGTGCCCGTCGGCGAGAGCATTGCGCGCGGAGATCCACCGTTCGGCGCGCGATCGCCGCAGCGAGGGCGCAAAGAAAAAGCCCTGGGCGACATCGCAGCCGATCCGGCGGATGATCTCGAGCGCTTCGGAGCTCTCGACGCCCTCGGCCACGACCTTCATGTTGAACGCCTTCGCCAGCGCCACCGAGGCATCGACGATCTTCATCATGTCATCGTCGGATTCGCAGCCCTTGATGAACGACTGGTCGATCTTCAGCTCGCTGAACGGCAGCCGCGCCAGGGCCGCGAGCGACGAATAGCCGGTGCCGAAATCGTCGATGGCCGTCCCGATCTTCTTGAGCCGCAACCGCACCAGGATGTCGTTGGCACGTTCGACGTCCGCCATGGCCGAAGTCTCGGTGATCTCCACCGTCAGCGAGGTCGGCGAGATGTTCTCGCGGCGCAGGATCTCCTCGATGCGGTCGGGCAAGGCCAGATCGGACATCAGCGAGCCCGAAATGTTGACGGCAATGGTGAAGCCGGGATTGCGCTCGATCAGCTTGCGGCCCTGCGACATCGCCGATGACAGGATGCAATCGGTCACCTCGCGCATGAGGTCGGCCTCCTCGGCGATCGGAATGAAGACCATGGGCGAGACCATGCCGAATTCGGCGGTGCGCCAGCGTGCGAGCGCCTCGGCGCCGACGACCCTTCCGGTCTCAAGCGATATCTTCGGCTGAAACTCGACGAAGAATTCGCGATCGGCGAGGCCGCGCATGATTCTCGCCGGCGTGATCGGGAGTTGCGGCGAGGTCGATGCCGCGGCCAGCGGCGCACGCCGCGGAGATTCGAGTGCGCTGCGCAAGCGGTTCAGATCGAGCGGCTTTGTCAGGCATCCGCCGACCGACAGCTTCAACCCGTTCGCGACCCGTCGCGTGGCCTTCATGATACGATCGTCGCAGCCGCTGATGATGACGATCGACATCTCGCGGAGGCCTCGCTCGGCGACGAAGTGCAACAGCTCCACCCCGTCCCGCTCTCCGAGCGACAGGTCGAGCGCCATGATCTCGAAGGCCTCGCGGCCCAGCAGCTCGGTTGCGGCCTCATAGGAGGACGCAACGACCGTCTCGTAGCCGAGTTTCGCCCCGATCTTGCCGATCAGGACTCGCTGCACCAGGTCGTCGTCGACCACCAGAAGACGGCCTCTCGTCGCGCTCATCACCAAACTCTCCAGACGTCGGCGGCGTTGATGACCCCAACGCTTACAGCAGCGGTCTCGCCTGGTCATGAATACAACACGGCTAAAACTTTCCCGATCCGGAGGGATTCGTTAGGCATCTTCTTCGAGGCGCCAAGCGATTGATTTTGATCAGATTTATGCCGAGCGCGACGGCACGGTACCGGAATGCTCCGGGCCATCGAGCAAGTGCATGAACACGTCGTAAAGCTCGCTATCGGAAGCCGGCAAACCCACGACAAACTACGGGAAACTCCATCGGCGCTCGTCCGCCTAGCCGGCCTGCCGCTGCCGGCGAAACCAGGTCCAGGTCTCGCGCGTCGTTCGGATGTAGCCGTGGCCGCGATGGACGATCTCGTCGTCGACGATTGCGTTCAGCTTCGGCAGCGCGTGAAACGGGATCGAGGGATAGGCGTGGTGCTCGACATGGTAAGGCATGTTCCACGCGAACCATTTGACGAACGCGGCGGTGTAGGTGGTGCGCGTGTTCTCAAAGGCGCTGCGGGTGCGCTCGCAGCCGGTGTGCTCGGCATAGAGATAGGGCCGCAGGAAGAACTGCCCGATGATGAGCGGGACGATCCAGACCCAGAGCAGTAGCGCCGACGTGAACCACAGCGAGAGCGCCAGCAGCAGAGCATAGAGCGCGACATAGACCCGCGCCTCTCTGACGATGACGGCGCGCTTGCTCTCGGGGATCCACGGCACGGTGACGTTGCCGGTGATCGCGTGACCGAGCATCAGCCGGAGACGGCCGGCGACCTGGAGCAGGCCGCTATAGGCGATCGCGAGCTGCGTGTCGGATGTCGGTTTCACCCCGACGATCAGCTCGGGATCCTTGTCAGGATCCTGGGTATAGCGGTGATGGTCCCAGTGAAACAGGCAGTAATATTCGTAAGGCAATCCGATGATGAAGGCTGAGACGTGGCCCACGGCTAGATTGAGGCCGCGACTCCTGAACGCGGTCTTGTGCGCGGTCTCGTGCACCGCCATGAACAGGAAGGCCACGACATAACCCTGCAACGCCATCAACGGCAACGCCCAGAGCACGCCCCATCTCGAGGAAACCACAGCGATCGCCGCGCCCACCAGCAGGATCGCGCCATAATGGCCAGTGGTCTGCATAGCGCCCTTGAGATCGGAGCGGACCGACAGATCGCGCAGCATCGCCGGCGTCAGCGGCTTCAGGCGGTGGCCGGGCTCTGAAACGGTCGTGTCTGTCATGATCGAAATGCCTGTCCTACTTGCCGAGAAGCGCCACGACCTCGGCCTTGAGGAAAGCAAGGTCGCGCGGATTGTTGACTGGGTTGCCGGCGCGATGGCCGTGCAGCGACGGAATCGGATGCAGCACGGCCGATTTCGCGTTCACCAGCCGGCCGAGCTCATCCTCGTTGTCGCGGGCGTCGAAATAGCGATCGGTCGCGCCCGGCATCAGCAGCATGTGGGCCTTGACGGCCGCCAGCGCGCGATCGATATCGCCTGCGAACCTCGCGCAGCGGCTGATATCGCCGTTCTGCCAGATGCCGATCTGCGTCAGAAGATCATTGGCGTCGCGCCGGGCAAATGTCGCGTCCCAGGTGCGGACGAGATAATCCTCCAGCGAGGTGAAGCCCGCCTCGCGCCAGAGCTCGTCGCGATAAAAGCCGTGCGACATCGCCCAGCCGGCATAGACGCGGCCCATGGCGCGATAGCCGGCGACCGGCTTCTCGGCGAAGCGGCCGTCGCGGAAGGCGGGATCGGCGGTGAGCGCGGCCTTCACGCCTTCGAGGAAGACGTAATTGTAGGGTGCGCAACGCGCACTGCCGCAGACCACGGCCGCGCGCGCGACCATGTCGGGATGCAGCGCCGCCCAATGATAGGCCTGCATGCCACCCATCGACCAGCCGTAGACGAGGGCCAGCTTCGAAATGCCAAGGCGCTCGGTGAGAAGCCGGTGCTGGACCGCGACGGCATCGTGATAGCTCACCTCGGGAAATGGCGCGGGGGTATTCGACGGCGAGGATGACAGGCCGTTGCCCAAGAGGTTCGGGATGACGATGAAGTAGCGCGTGGGGTCCAGCACACCATCGGGCCCGATCAGCCATTCGGTGTCGATGTGCTGCGCGCTGAACGAGGTCGGATAGAGGATGACGTTGTCCCTGGTCGGGGTCAGCGTGCCATAGGTCTTGTAGGCGAGCTTCAGCGCGGGGAAGACGGCTCCGGATTGCAGCGTGACATCGCCGGCGTCGAAAATCTCGTAATCCTGCGGCCCCGTCATGCGTCCAACTCCCGCTCACGCGGCCACAGCGTGCCGCGACTTGCACGATGCATCGATCATGCCGGACCGCATCTGCATCATTGCAGTCTATACTGTACTTATAGTACAGTTATTCGAGACAAGCAAGATAGATCCGGCTCAGGCGATCGCCGCCAGATAGCGCGCGACCGACGCCGCGAAGGCGGCCTTGGCGCCGGCGGCGATGTTGCGCCCCCACCACGCGCCATAGATGCGATCGAAGGCGAGCGGCTCGACGGCTGCCGCGATCCGCCGCACCGCGGCTGCATTGAGCGGCAAGTAGTTGGGATAGGAGTACATGAAGCTGACGAAGCGGCGGTCCATCGTCACCTGGGCGATGTCGCCGGTGAGCAGCGCCCCCCTGCCGTCCGCACTGCGCGCCGAGTGCAGCATGGTGGCGCCGGCGAAATGACCGCCGGTTCGCAGCAGCAGCACATCGTCGGAGATCCGATGGCTTTCGCCGGTCCAGTGCACGATCGAAGAATGCGGTCGCGTGACGAAAGCGCGATCGTCCGCGTGCAGATAGACCGGCACGCCGCCAAAGGTGTCGCTCCAGTCGGCGACCGCGCCGTAATAGTGCGGGTGCGAGATCGCGATTGCCTTCAGTCCGCCGAGCGCTGCGACGTATTGGATGGCTTCATCGGTAGCGAGTGGAATGCAATCCCACATCACGCAGCCGTCGCCTTGAGGCACCAGCAGCGCGCGCTGCCCGATGGCGAAGCTCGGTTCCAGGCCGATCCCGGTGAGGCCAAGATCGTCGCGGCCCACCACGCGGTGCTCCCGCGCCAGCTGCTCGCGCGTGAGAAAGGTCTGTCCGTTCCAGTTCACGAACTGCCGCTCGTCCTCGCAGATCACGCAGGAGGCGGGCGGATTTCCGCCGCTCGGGAATTGCGCGCCGCAGGTTTCGCAGGTCCAGAGAGGCATGGCTCGAGCTCCGTAGCAGACCGCAGGATGACATTGCGAACGAGCTTTCGGCAAGGCCGGTGAGCATCAGCCGTGATGGGAACCAACGCGGCGGGCGCCCGTTACGTTCGGATCAACGCCAGATCGATTGGCCAAGAGGATCACGACAGACGAACAGCATGCTTGGGTATCGATGACATCGCGGCCTCCCTCCCCGTCCCGTATCTGGCCTCTGTTCGCGCTCAACTTCTTCATGGCCGACATGCAGTCGGGCATCGGGCCGTTCGTCGGCGTCTTCCTTCAGGAGCGCGGCTGGGCGACCGGACTGATCGGCACCGCGATGACGATCGGCAACGTCGCCGGCATGCTTGTCACGACGCCGATCGGCGGCTTCATCGATGCCAGCCGCAACAAGCGGATGTGGGTCGTGATTCCCGGCATCTGCGTGGTCTCGGCCTCTGCGATCATCCTGATCTCGCAGAATTTCTGGGCGGTGACGTTTTCGCAAGTGGCGCAATCGCTGGCGAGCGCCGCGATCGTGCCGGCCGTCACGGGCATCACGCTCGGCATCGCCAAGCAGAAGGGCTTCAACGCGCTCAACGGCCGCAACCAGGCCTACAACCACGCCGGCAACATGGTTGGCGCTGCGCTCTCGGGTTATCTCGGCTACAAGTACGGCTATTTTGCCGTGTTCGCGCTGGCCGCCCTGTTCGGCGCCATCGCGATCGCCTGCGTGATGATGATTCCGGCCAAGGCGATCGACGACCGCGCCGCACGTGGCAGCAATGAGGATGACCCAGACAGTGCCCCTGACGCGCTCTCGATGCTGCTCAAGCATCGCGCGCTGCTCGTACTCGCGCTGGCGCTGGCGCTCTTCCATCTCGGCAACGCCGCGATCGTCCCGCTCTACGGACTGGCGGCGGTCGCCGAGGGACAGGCCAATGGCCCGAGCTTCGTCGCGACCACCGTGGTCATTGCGCAGGGCGTCATGGTCGTGACCTCGCTGATCGCAATGAAGGCGGCGAGCAAGCGCAATTACTGGCCGATCATCCTGATCTCCTTCATGTTCCTGCCCATCCGCGGCGTGCTGGCGTTCTTCGTCACGGGATGGTGGGGCGTGGTGCCGATGCAGGTGCTCGACGGCATCGGCACAGGACTGCAGACGGTCGCCGTTCCCGGCATGGTTGCGCGCGCACTCAACGGCACCGGTCGCATCAATCTCGGCCAGGGCGCCGTGATCACGGTGCAGGGCGTCGGCGCCAGCCTCAGTCCCGCGCTCGGCGGCTGGATCGCGCAATGGATCGGCTACGGGCCAACCTTCCTGCTGCTTGGCGGCTTTGGCCTCGCATCGATGCTGCTGTGGTTCGCGCTCGGGGCGGCGGTGAAGAAGTACTGAGCTTCGCCATCGCGCGAACACCGCCGAACTGCTCGTGCGATGCGGCGCACCGAACTGCGGCACCGCGTCGCGTCTTCGCACGTCATCGCGAGTGGCTTATCACGCAATCCCGCGCTTTTGCCGTTGCGGTGCACCGGCCTGACGGTACAACCTTGCTCCAAATCACCGACGAACCTGCACCTTCCGATCGATGACACAGCCACAGCTCTCATTCAGCGGCGATCCGACGGGGCCGGCCTATGAGGGGTGGCGCGAGCAGTTCTGCCGGAAGGTGATGGGGACCGATTTCGTTCCGATCGGGGACGGCCCAGTGCACCGGACAATCACGCCGGCCATCCTTCCGCGCCTGAGGCTGTCCGCCTCCTACGGGACGCCGATGAGCTTCGTGTCCATGGGCACCAACGACGAATTGGTCGTCGCCATGTCACCGAATTCGGATCTGAGCGGCACCATGGGCAGGCGCCCGCTGAACGTCGCGGCCGGCGACCTCACGATCGGAGATCCGTCGATCAGGGGGGCCCGAGTTAGTCAATTGGCCTACGGCAACTTTCAGACCGCATTGTTGCCCCGCAAGGCGCTGCTGCGCGCGTGCCCGAATGCCGAGGACCTGATCGCGCAGCCGATCCCTGGCACCAGGCCGATCACATCGATGTTCCTGCGATATTATGACCTGGCGCATACGCATTCGGACAAGCTCGCCCCGGCCGAGCTCGACGCGGTCTCGCAGCACCTGTTCGACCTGGCCGTGCTGATGATCGGAGCCCGCGGCGATGCCGCCGAGGAGGCGCGCATGCGCGGCCTTGCAGCGGCGCGTTTCGAAACGCTCAAGTCCGACATCCTGGCGCGGCTGGACAGCCCCGGGCTGTCGCTGACCGGTCTTTCGGCCGCGCATCGCATCAGCCCACGGACGATCCAGCTGCTGTTCGAGCAGGCCGGCATCACCTATAGCGGCTTCGTGCTGGAGCAACGCTTGCTGCGCGCCGAGCGGTTGCTTCGAAATCCCGCCATGCGTACCCGTAAGATCATCGAGATCGCGCAGCTCGCGGGCTTCCACGACGTCTCCTATTTCCATCGCGCGTTTCGCCGCCGCTTCGGACAGACCCCGGACGACGTCCGGAAGCTTTCCGGCGAGGCCGGCTAAGCGAACTCGAGCACGATCTTGCCGAAATGACCGCCCTGCTGCATCGGCGCAGCGCGTCCAGTGAAGCGCGCCCGCTCAGGTGCCAAAGCTCTTCTGCACCGCCTTGTCGAGCGTCTCGCCGCCGACGAAGCGCTGGCGCAGCTCGCGCTTGAGCAGCTTGCCGCTCGGATTCTTCGGCAGGGCATCGACGAAGATGACGCGCTTGGGCACCTTGAAATGCGCCATCTGGCCGGCGCAATGCTTGATGACGGTCTCTTCGTCGAGCTTCTCGCCGCTCTTGACCACGACGATGGCCGTGACCGCCTCGATCCAGCGCGGATCTGGCAGGCCGACCACGGCGACCTCCGACACGGCGGGGATGCGATAGACCATCTCCTCGACCTCGCGGCTCGCGACGTTCTCGCCGCCGGTCTTGATCATGTCCTTGACGCGGTCGACCACGGTGATGTGGCCCTCGTCATCGACGGTGGCGAGATCGCCGGAGTGGAACCAGCCGCCCGAGAACGCCGCCGCGGTCTTCACGGGATCGTTGTAATAGCCGGAGAGCAGATGCGGCGAGCGGTGCACGATCTCACCGACCTCGCCGACCTTGACGTCCTCCATCGCATTGTTGACCACGCGCGTCTCGACGTTGAGCACGGGCTTGCCGGCCGAGCCCGCCTTGCGCAGCTGGTCCTCCGGCCGCAGCACGGTCGCGAGCGGCGCGATCTCGGTCTGGCCGTAGAAGTTCCAGAACTTCACGGCGGGCAGCCGACGCTGGAGCTCGAGCAGGACTTCCACCGGCATGATCGAGGCGCCGTAATAGCCCTTCTGCAGGGTCGACAGATCGGTCTTGTCGAAGTTCGGCGAGCGCAGCATCGCGATCCAGATCGTCGGCGGCGCGAAGAACGAGGTGATCTTGTGCGCCTGGATCAGCGCCAGGATGTTGTCGGCGGTCGGCTTGCCCGTGATCACGCCGGAGGCACCGAGATAGACTTGCGGTCCCAGGAACACGTCAAGCTGGGCGCAATGATAGAGCGGCAACGCGTGCAGGAACTTGTCATCCACGCTCATGCCGCCGTCGATGATACAGCTGACATACTGCCACATCACGGCTTCATGGGTCAGCATGGCGCCCTTGGGCAAGGATTCCGTGCCCGAGGTGTAGACGATCTGGGCGAGATCGCGGCTGTCGACCGACGCTTCCAGGAACGAGCCGTCGGCATCAAGCAGGTCGTCGAAGGTGGTGAGACCCGCGGGCGCGGTCGCAGTATCCTCGCCCGGCAGCCAGATCATGTTCTCGACCGCGCAATCCTTGGCGCTGGCTGCGCGCGCGGACTCGACGAAGTCCGGCCCGGCCGCGAGCAACTTTGCCCCGGAGCTCTTCAGGATGAAATTGATCTCGTCGGGATTGAGCATGAAATTGACCGGCACCAGCACGGCGCCGATCCGCGCCGCCGCAAAGCGCAGCGCGGCGAAGGCGTGCGAATTGCGCGACAGCACCGCGATGCGATCGCCCTTGCTGACGCCGAGGCCGAGCAGGCCGCGGCCGAGCCGGTTGCAGATCGTATCCATCTCGGCAAAGCTCCAGCAGACGTCGCCGCAGCTCACCGCGAGCTTGTTCGGCTCGCGTCCCGCCGAGCGGCGCAGCAGATCGCCGATGGAATGCTCGCGCGCTTTCGAGATGGTGGCTGCAATGTCTCCGGTCATTTCCGTCCCCTGAATTGGCAATCCGCCGGAGATCCGCGGAGCATGGGGCGACGCCGTTGCATTCGCGGGATTCCGATGTTTGCGCAAAACGTAGTCGGCGCGATGGGCCGCGTCAATTCGGCTCGCATGCGCGGCGTCGTTACGCAAGAATTGCCGCTTCGCCGAGGCAATCTGAACCGGCGCACCAACTATAAAATCAGAGGAAATACCATGTGCCGGATTATTATGCGTGCCGCCTTTGCGGCCGGGCTCGCATCGTTCGCAATCAGTCCATCCTTCGCCCAGCAGGCGCCGCTCAAGATCGGAGTGCTCTCCGACTTCTCCTCGGTCTATTCCGACATCGGCGGCATGGGCAATGTCGAGGCGACCAAGATGGCGATCGAGGATTTCGGCGGCCAGATGTTCGGCAAGCCGATCGACATGGTCTCGGCCGACGTGCTCAACAAGCCCGACGTCGCCTCCACCATCGCCCGTAAATGGTGGGAGACCGAGGGCGTCGACATGATCATCGACCTGCCGACCTCGGCGACCGCGCTCGCGGTGATGGAGCTGTCGAAGCAATACGAGAAGATCATGATCGTGACGGACGCGGCGAGCTCCGACATCACGGGAAAATCCTGCTCGCCCTATACCGCGCACTGGACCTACGACACCTACGCCAACGCGCACACCGTCGGCAGCGCCATCGTCAAGAACGGCGGCGACACCTGGTTCTTCCTCACCGCCGACTACGTGTTCGGCCATTCGGTGGAGCGCGACACCGGCGATGTCGTTAAGGCGGCGGGCGGCAAGGTGCTGGGCAGCGTCAAGCATCCGCTCAATACGGCGGATTTCTCCTCGTTCCTGCTCCAGGCCCAGGCCTCCAAGGCCAAGATCATCGGCCTCGCCAATGGCGGCGGCGACACCATCAATGCGATCAAGCAAGCCGGCGAATTCGGCATCGTCGCCGGCGGCCAGAACCTGGCCGCGATCGTGATGTTCATCTCCGACGTGCACAGCCTGGGCCTGAAGCTGGCGCAAGGCCTGATCGTCACCGAGGCCTATTACTGGGATCTCAACGACAAGACCCGCGCCTTCGGCAAGCGCTTCCTGGAACGCGTCAAGCGCATGCCGACGATGAACCAGGCGGCGACCTACAGCGCCACGCTGCATTACCTCAAAGCCGTGCAGGCGGCCGGCACCAGGGACACAAAGACGGTGATGGCCAAGATGCGCGAGCTGCCGGTGAAGGATGCCTTCACCGACAATGGCGTGCTGCGCGAGGACGGCCGCATGGTGCACAGCATGTACCTGTTCCAGGTGAAGAAGCCGGAGGAATCGAAGGGGCCGTGGGATTATTACAAGCTGCTTGCCGAGGTTCCTGCCGACCAGGCGTTCCGCCCCCTCAAGGATGGCGGCTGCCCGCTGGTGAAGTGAGGCGGCGAGGTTCGGGCGGATCGTAATCCGTTCAACAATCCGCTCGTCCGCCTGATCCATTTGGGCGGACGAGCGGCGACGACGTCGCGCAGCCCAAAATAGAGGCAAGGATGGCTCGCACCGCGGTCTGATCTGCATCAAGTTGCGACGCAAAATTCGCTGCATGTTGGGGCCGCCCCTCCCGCGCGATCAGCGGCCGGGCGCACGTCTCTCAACAATGGGCGCCACCTCGCGGCGTTTTGAACAGATGAACTTCACTTCGGGTCGCGTCATCGCCGCGATCGCCGTCCTCGTTGCAGGTGGCGGCTACTATTATTGGCAGCACCGCGATACCAACACGCTGCCGGCAGGCTTTGCCCGCGGCAACGGCCGCATCGAAGCGGTCGAGATCGACATCGCGACCAAGACACCGGGCCGGATCCGCGACATCCTGGTTGGCGAAGGCGACTTCGTCCGCGCGGGCCAGGTGCTGGCGCGCATGGACACCGAACAATTGCAGGCGCAGCGCCGCCAGGCCGAGGCGCAGCTGCAGCGCGCCACGATCAATGTCGAGACCGCGAAGAGCCTGGTGAACCAGCGCGAGGCCGAACGCAAGGCTGCGGAGGCCGTGGTCGACCAGCGCGTCGCGCAGCTCGACACCACGAGCCGCAAGCTCGATCGCTCCGAACAATTGATCAAGACCAGCGCGGTGGCGCAGCAGGTCCTGGACGACGACCGCTCCGCCAACGCCACGGCAAAGGCGGCGCTCGCCGCCTCCCACGCCCAGGTCGCGGCATCCGAGGCTGCGATCAGCTCCGCCCGCGCCATGGTGATCGACGCCGGCGCCGCCGTCGACGCGGCAAAGGCCGCGATCGAAAGCATCAATGCCGACCTCAATGACAGCGTGCTGAAGGCGCCGCGCGACGGCCGGGTGCAGTATCGCGTGTCGCAGCCCGGCGAAGTGCTCGCCGCCGGCGGCCGCGTCCTCAACATGGTCGATCTCGGCGACGTCTACATGACGTTCTTCCTGCCGACGGCCGCTGCCGGCCGGGTCGCGATCGGTGCCGAGGTGCGTCTGGTGCTCGACGCCATTCCGCAATACGTCATCCCCGCCAAAGCCACTTTCGTCGCCGACGTCGCGCAATTCACGCCAAAGACGGTCGAGACCGAGGAGGAGCGCCAGAAGCTGATGTTCCGCATCAAGGCGCATATCGCGCCCGAGCTGCTGCGCCAGCACATCGAGCAGGTGAAGACCGGCCTGCCGGGCATGGCCTATGTGCAGCTCGATCCGGCCGCGCAATGGCCAGGCAATCTCAACGTCAAGCTGACGAGATGAGCACCGGGGCCGCAGCCGAGCTGCCTGCCGCGCCCGGCAGCGTGGTGCATCTCGACGACGTGGGCCTGAGCTACGGCAAGACCCGCGCACTGGAAGCGATCACGCTCGACCTTCCGTCCGGCTGCATGGTGGGACTGATCGGCCCCGACGGCGTCGGCAAATCCAGCCTGCTCTCGCTGATCGCCGGAGCCCGCGCCATCCAGCAGGGGCATGTCCACGTGCTCGGCGGCGACATGGCGAGCGCGCGCCACCGCCGCAACGTATGCCCTGATATCGCCTACATGCCGCAGGGGCTCGGCAAGAACCTGTATCCGACGCTGTCGGTGTTCGAGAACATCGACTTCTTTGGCCGCCTGTTCGGGCACGACGAGGCGGAGCGCAACAGACGGATCGCCGGTCTGCTGCGCGACACCGGCCTCGCGCCCTTCGCCGACCGGCCGGCGGCTAAGCTGTCCGGCGGCATGAAGCAGAAGGTCGGCCTGTGCTGCGCCCTGATCCACGATCCCGAGCTCTTGATCCTGGACGAGCCGACCACCGGCGTCGATCCGCTGTCGCGCCGCCAGTTCTGGGAATTGATCGCCTCGATTCGCGCTGGCCGGCCCGGCATGAGCGTGATCGTCTCGACCGCCTATATGGAAGAGGCTGCTCAGTTCGATTTTCTGATCGCGATGAATGCCGGCCGCGTGCTGGCGACCGGAACGCCGGCCGCGCTCAAGCAGCAGACCGGCGCCGACACGCTCGATGAAGCCTTCATCCGCCTCTTGCCCGAAGCCGATCGCGGCAATCATACCGATGTCGTCATCCCGCCGCGCGGCGAGGACCATGACGAGATCGCGATCGAGGCCGACCACCTGACGCGGCGCTTCAACGGCTTCGTGGCCGTCGACGACGTCAGCTTCCGCATCAGGAAGGGCGAGATCTTCGGCTTCCTCGGCTCGAACGGCTGCGGCAAGACCACGACCATGAAGATGCTCACCGGCCTGCTGCCGGTCACCGAAGGCACCGCACGGCTGTTCGGCAACGCCATCGATGCCGGCGACATGTCGGTGCGGCGGCGCATCGGCTACATGTCGCAGGGTTTCTCGCTCTATTCCGAGCTCACGGTCGCGCAAAATCTCGACCTGCATGCGCGGCTGTTCCAGCTGCCGGCGGACACCATCGCTCCGCGCATCGACGAGATGATCGCCCGGTTCGATCTCGCCGAGGTCGCCGATTCTCTGCCCGATGCGTTGCCGCTCGGGCTGCGGCAGCGCTTGTCGCTGGCGGTCGCCATGATCCATGCGCCCGACATCCTCATCCTCGACGAGCCGACCTCGGGCGTCGATCCGGTCGCCCGCGACCGCTTCTGGCAGATCCTCGCCGAACTCTCCCGCAAGGACAACGTCACCATCTTCGTCTCGACCCATTTCATGAACGAGGCGGAGCGTTGCGACCGGATCTCGCTGATGCATGCAGGCAAGGTGCTGACGTCGGACACGCCTGCGGCGATCGTGGCTGCGCACGGCACCGCGACGCTGGAGCAGGCCTTCATCGCCTGCCTGGAACAGGCGATCGCAGACGCGACCGTGCCGGCCGGCCAGCCGGCGACCGCCGTGCCAGCGCCCGCACCGGCAACCGCCGCGCCACCGGCCCGGCGCAACGCCGCATTCAGTTTGACGCGCATGCTCGCCTATTCCCGGCGCGAGACGCTCGAGCTGCGGCGCGACCCGATCCGGGCCACGCTCGCGGTTCTCGGCAGCGTGCTGCTGTTGTTCGTGCTCGGCTACGGCATCAGCATGGACGTCGAGAACCTGACCTTCGCCGTGCTCGACCGCGACGACACCGCGATCAGCCGCGACTACAGCCTCCAGATCGCGGGCTCGCGCTACTTCACCGAGAAACGCCCGATCACCGACTACGCCGATCTCGACCGCCGCATGCGTGCCGGCGAGATCGGCCTCGCCATCGAGCTGCCGCCGGGCTTTGGCCGCGACGTCAGCCGCGGCCGCCATGTCGAGATCGGCGCCTGGGTCGACGGCGCCAATCCGACGCGAGCCGAGACGCTGCGCTCCTACGCCCAGGCGATCCACGCCAACTGGCTCGCGCAGAAAGGCCGCGAGCTCTATGGCGAGGCGGCGATCGCCGGCGCCTACCAGCTCCAGCTGCGCTATCGCTACAATCCCGACGTCATCAGCGTCGTCGCGATGGCGCCGGGGATCATCCCGCTGCTGCTGGTCCTGATTCCCGCGGTGCTCGCTGCGCTCGCCGTCGTGCGCGAGAAGGAGCTCGGCTCGATCGTCAATTTCTACGTCACCCCGGTGACGCGGCTGGAATTCCTGCTCGGCACCCAACTGCCCTATGTCGTGCTCGCCTTCGCCAATTTCCTCCTCCTGGTCGGCTTCGCGCTCACCGTCTTCGGCGTTCCCTTCACCGGAAGCTTTGCGACCTATGCCCTTGCCGCCCTGTTGTATGTCACGGCGACGACCAGCATGGGACTGGTGATCTCGGCCTTCATGAAAAGCCAGATCGCCGCGCTGTTCGGCACCGTCCTGATCACGTTGATCCCGGCCATCCAATATTCCGGCCTGATCGATCCGGTCTCCTCGCTCCAGGGACTGGGGGCTGCAATCGGGCAGCTCTATCCCACCACCTATTTCGTTACGATCTCGCGCGGCACCTTCTCCAAGGGGCTCGGCTTCGACACGCTCCACAACGACCTGCTGGCGCTCGCCGTCATGGTACCCGTTCTGATGACCGCCGGCGCAATGCTGCTGAAGAAACAGGCCCGGTGATCATGCGTCTCGACCACGTATTTCAGCTCGGGGTCAAGGAACTGCGCGGCCTGGTGCGCGACCCCATGCTGCTCGTGCTCATCGTCTATTCCTTCACGCTTGCAATCTATGCCGGGGCCAAGGCGCTGCCGGAGACGCTGAACCGCGCCGCGATCGCCATCGTCGACGAGGACCGTTCGCCAGTCTCGAACCGCATCGACCTGGCATTCACGGCGCCGTACTTCTCCGAGCCGCGGCTGATCTCGCAATATGAAATGGACCGGCGGATGGACGCCGGGCTCGACACGTTCGCGCTGAACATCCCGCCGGAATTCCAGCGCGACCTGCTGGCACGGAAGTCACCGGCCATTCAGCTGAACGTCGACGCAACGCGGATTTCGCAGGCGTTCAACGGCGGCGGCTATGTCGAGCAGATCGTCAGCGCGGAGATTGCGGAGTTCCTGGCGCGGACGCGCAATGCGCAGAGCGTGCCGATCGAGCTGACCCTGCGGGCACGCTTCAACCCCGAGCTGAAGAAATCCTGGTTCGGCGCCGTCGACGAGCTCATCACCTCGATCACCATGCTCTCGATCATCCTGACCGGCGCGGCGCTGATCCGCGAGCGCGAGCACGGTACGATCGAGCATTTGCTGGTGATGCCGGTCACGCCGCTGGAGATCATGGTCAGCAAGGTGTGGTCGATGGGGCTGGCGGTGCTCGCGGCCTCCGCGCTGTCGATCGTCTTCGTGATCAAGGGCTGGCTGGCGATCACGATCGACGGCTCGGTCGCACTCTTTCTGCTGGGGGCGGCACTGCAGCTGTTTGCCACCACCAGCATGGGCATCTTTCTCGCCACCGTCACCGGATCGATGCCGCAGTTCGGATTGCTGCTGATGATGACCCTTCTGCCGCTGCAGACTCTGTCCGGCAGCATGACGCCGCGGGAGAGCATGCCGCAATTCGTCCAGGACATCATGCTGGCGGCACCCAACACGCATTTCGTGATGCTGGCCCAGGCCATCCTGTTCCGCGGCGCGGGCCTAGAATCGGTGTGGCCGCAGCTTCTCGCGCTGGCCGTGATCGGCGGCGTCTTCTTCGCGATCGCGCTGCGCCGGTTCCGCGCGTTCCTGGCGTGAGACACGGGGCCGCGCTGCAAAAAGTGCGAAAACAACCCCATGCACAGTAGCCAAGCCCTTGCTTCGCCTACAGAATTTATTTGGCTTGTCGGGCAGTCAAGGCGCGTTGCGCGGAGCTGACCGGGGCGGGAAGCGGAATCAGCTCAGCTCGTTGCCCCGGGCCAGCATCCCGGTCAGCATCGCCTCTGCCTTGCGCTGCAGCGGCCGCGCGCCGCTTTCGGACGCGATCGCGATGGCCCCGCGCAAGGACGCGAGGACGGCCGCCTTGCCGTTCTCGCTCGCGACAGGCGTCACCACGGCCTCGCCGAACAGGGCCTCGGCCTCGAGCCCGGAGAATCCCTGCTGTCGCGCGGTGTTGCGCGCCTCGCGCAGCATGTTCTGAGCCGCCTTAACATCGCCAAGACGCCAGGTTGCGAGCGCCAGATAGATCGAGCTGCGCAGCACGGCCGAAGTATAGCCGACCGCCTTCGCCTCCTCGCGCGCCTCGATCAGCATGCCGCGCGCCCGGTCGAGCAGCCCCTGTTCCAAATAGGCCATGCCGAGGTGGCAGGCGAGCACCGGCACGAACAGCCGGATGCCGTGCTTCTGCGCCAGCACAAAGCCATCTTCGAGAATGGCGGCCGCCGCGGCGGGATCGCCCCGGCCGAGCATGAGCCAGCCGCCGCTATAGGCGGCGGCGACGCGGTCGTAGGGACGGCCCGTCTCCTCGGCGATCGCGGCGGCCTGTTGCTGGAGCTGCTCGGCGGCCTCGAGGTCACCCATGACGGTATGGGTGAAGCTGTTCATCATGCAGCAGAGGAGGAGGAGGGAGCGCGGCGTCGTGCCGGTCGGGGCGATGGCTTGCGGACCCTCCAACTGCGCGTGAGACTCGGTCAATGTCAGCGCTGCCTCGCGAAAGCGGCCGGCGAGGAAATACGCCTGTCCGAGACTGTATCGAGCGAGATTGAGCCAACCCGCATTGCCCCATTGTTCTGCGAGACGAACCACCTCTTCCGAAACGGCGACGGCTTCGACCGGCGCTCCGAAGAAGTTCTGCGCGCCCGCTCTGACCGTCATGGCGGCGACCTTGCGTCCGATGTCGTCGATCGCCCCCGCCCGGCGCTCGGCGTCCTTTCCGAGATCTAGCCACTCGGTCACCTGACCGGACGCAATGAACGCCGCTCGCGCTTCCGTCCGCAAATCGATGGCGTCCATCTCCCGTAAACGCGTCATGGGCGTCTTGTCCAGCGAGCCCATCGCAATCTCGAAATAGCTGGCCGCGTCTAAAAATGCCGAGCGGCTCAAGCATTTTCGACCCGCGCTCCTGCCGTGGCTGAACGCCTTGAGCCAATCGCGGGCGCGCACCGCGTGATAGCACAGCGCGTCGGGCTCATCCGCGCTCGCCCGGTCGCTCTCCAGCCTCGCAAGAATGCGCGCGTGAATGCCTTCGCGCACCTTTTCGACCATGGAATCATAGGTCACCTGACGGACCATCTCGTGCCGAAACTCGAGCACGTCGCCCAACTCGCTGTCGATCCTGACCAGCAGTTCGGCGCGATCGAGCGACGCGAGGCAATCCTGCAGGCTGTCCTCGGGCAGCTCGAGCAGCTTGCGAAGCATGGCGACGCTCGATCGCGGGCCAAGCGCCGCCGCGACCTGCAGGATGGAGCGTTCCGGCCGCGACACCCGATCGAGCCGCGCGGCAATGACCCCCTGAATACTCGAGGGGATGCCGAACTCCTCGATCGGCCGCATCAGCGCGAGATCGCCCCATTGGCCGTGGAGCGTTCCGCTGTCCCGAAGCCCGCGGCACACCTCCTCGATGAACAGGGGGACATTGGCCGTGTGCGAGATGATCCGGTTCTTCAGATCGTCGTTCGCCGTGGAGGGACCGAGCATGTCGGCCAGCATGGCCAACCCAGAGTCATCGTCGAGAGGCTGCATCGCGACGATCTCGGCGCGGCAGCGCGCAATCCAGACCGGCATGCCGTTTGGCCTGGACGTGAGGAGGACGAGCAGACCCGGCACCTGAAGCGAAGCCATCGTCGCCACGATCGTATCGCTGGCCCGGTCGATCCAGTGCAGATCCTCGAGCAGCAGGACCGTCGGCTGGCGACGGGCGAGGCGCTCGACGATGCCACAGCTGACCTCGGAGATTGCGCGTCCCCGGGCGTGAGGCTCGAGCTGATTCCACTGCGGATTGGTAATCGGCAGATCGAGCACGGCGTCGAGGGCGCAACTTTCAATCTCCCCCAGATCGTTGCGGGGATCCGAGGGGCTGCCGGGGTCCTTGGCGGCCGCCTCCAGAGCCGAGAGCAGCAGACGCTTGAGCGTGCTGAACGGCGCCCCCTGCAAGTTCGGGCTGCACTCGGCGTCGATCAGGCGCCAGCCGTGGGGCCTGAGCTCCTGGACAAATTCGTGCGCGAGCCGCGATTTGCCGATGCCGGCATCGCCCAGCAGCAGAACCGTCTGCCGGCCCGTTCCGGCGCCCTCGACCGCACGAGCCAGCAACGCCCGCTCGGTCGTCCGATCGACGAATCGCGAGACGCTGCGCGCACGCCGCACCCGCCAACTCGACAGATCGCTGGCCCCAACGATCCGATAGACCGGCACGGACTGATTGAAGCCGCGCAGCGGCTTGTCACCCAGAAACTCGAATCGGACGTGCCCTTCGGCAAGCTCCTGGCAGGCCTGCGACACGTAGATCTGATTCGCCTCGGCCGCAGCCTCCAGCCGGGCGGCCAGGTGCTGGGCCGCTCCGCCAATCTCGTAAACCTTGGAAAACTCGCTGGCGACCATATAGGCAACGACATGGCCGGAGTGGAGACCCACCCGAACCTTAAGGTCGGGGTCACCGAGGCTTGCAACGCGCCGGACCAGCTCGATCGCCGCGTGGCAGGCCAGCGGCGCATGATTGTCGTCCGCGATCGGAGCACCGAACACCGCAGAGAGCCCGTCGCCCAATTCCTTGCTGACGATGCCTCCGAACTGACGAACCGCGCCTCTCATCGCAGCCAACGCCGGCTCCAGGCGCGAGACAGCCTCCTCCGGATCGAGATCTGCAACGAGCCCGGTCGAGTCCACGACGTCGGCACGGAGAATCGTCACGAACCGCCGTTCGCTCTCCGGTTCGGAGCGTCGCACGGCCACCCCGCATTTGGAGCACCAGCTATCGCCTGGGTCGATCGCCGACTGACACGCGGCACAATACATTTCCGTGCCTTCAAAAGTCGCAGCACCGTCCTTCGGTCGGCGCTCGCGAGGAGCCTGACGCAAGATTACCTATCGGAAGATTCGTGGCAATCGAACTTGCACGCACGCATGGCGGCATCACCAGCCGGTATCTCTCTGGACGACGCACAATTTCGGGTGATAGCGTTTGCGCGCGCGAAGATGGGGCCGCGCGTTCTGGGGGCGCCGAGGGCTGTCGTTCTGGCCAACGAGCTTTGCCGGGCTGCGGGCCACCCTGGTTGATTGGATCAAATCAAAGGACAAGGCGATGGGCGGCAAGACATATAGCGGCAAGGCATTTCGAGACTTGATGAACAGCAATTACTATCCCTTGGCGAACATGAAGAAGAGCGTGGCCAAGCTCAAGGCGTCGGATGACATCGATCTGCCGACCCTGGAATACGGCCAATACCATTTGATCCTGAACCCGCCTTCGAGGTGGCCGCAGGGAAGCGCCAAGTACTGGCACAAGGAGAAGGGCCGGGCCCGCGTCGATCTCAGCACCCAGCCGAACACGGTGCCGCTATCCAGGGACGAGCCCGGCGTCATCCCGCTGACGCGATGCGACCTGCTCGATGCCTGCGTGCGGAAGTGCTTCAACTCCGAGCCGCCGATCCCGATGAAGACCAACATCATCGTCCACGCGCCGAACGATGCCTTCGCCCACCGGCACGAGATCCGGCTGGAGTGGGAGTACAAGAAGGGCTCGGACAAGCCGACGCTGCTGAAGCTGACCATGGTCTGCCCGTTCAGATCCTGATCCCTCATCCTGCCCGCAGACACCTTGCAGCTGACGCGACAACCGCCGCGCACGCTGCTCGCGCTGATCAGGAGGGAGCGCTGCGACAGTGCTCCCTCCAAAAACAAAAATGGCCCGCATCAAGCAGGCCTTTTTCGTCTCGGATCCGGTCAATCCGAATTTGGTGCGGGGGTAGGGTTTGAACCTATGACCTCCAGGTTACGAGCCTGACGAGCTACCGGGCTGCTCTATCCAGAGTCAACGAGAAACGCTTGTATCGGCTGGCTGAGCCCATCGCTCGGGCCGATGGGCTACCTGATCGAATCACGTCTGATCCGAGCGGCAGTTGCATTCCATTCGTGGAACATCGAGACAGCATGCAATTCTGGTGGCATTTTGCCGGCTCGGCCTCACTCCAGAGATCACGTATTACGACTGGTGCCGTCGCCACACGCGCGACGATGTCGTCGAAATACGCTGTCGTTGCATCAACGCTCATCGGCGCGAACCTCGCTTATTCGCCGAGGCACGCTTGCCGGAGCGCCGGGGCTTCCGCTTTGCAGTCCGCTTCCTCGGCTTTTCGGCTGCCCGTGTTCGCGGCTTCTTGACGGCATCTATGCCGATGACACTAACGGTGATCTCTCCCGTCTTGTTCTTTCGCAGTGTGGCGGCAACACCGTTCAAGTAGGCGATCATCTCCGGAAAGGTCATCGCCTTGCGCGACTTCGGGTGCTGCCAGCCTCGCTGCTTATGATTGGTAACAACAAGGACACCATGCCGGCGTACCGCCGGGCGTAGATAATCCTCTGCAAGCTGAGCGCGCAACGCGTCCTCGAGCGCCTTGGTACTCCAGCCCTTTCCGCCGTGTTTGGCCTCAACAGCTGTTTCGACGAGCGAGCCGATAGCGGCGACGAGGATGTCGGGCATATTGCCCTCGGCTACCTCCGACTCGCGCGAGGCATGATAGCGGCCTTTGGCGCGCTGTTTCATTTCGGCCGCCAGCCATTGTTGGACAGCGTTCTCGTCCTTCGCGGTCTCCAGAACCGCGCGAGCACTCGCATCCGCGTTGACAAACTCCCAGTCGATCTCGCGGATGATGGCTTGAACGACGCGATAGAGGTCCCGGCCGGTTTTTATTGGAAGGATCTTCTCGCGCTCGAAAGCGACCACGTCTTGCGGCAACCACGCCACGACGTCTGCGTCACGCTCCGCCATCCGGCGTGCTAATTCTCGAAAGCGAATGCGGCGCGCAGTCATCGCGGCATGACGTGAAAGGCGGATCATGGCTTCGAAGGCTGCGGGTCCCTCGCTGTCCATCAAAGCTTTGAGGATCGCACTGCGAGCGTTTTCCGCATCGTCCCGATCGTCGGGTGAATACATTCCCTCATGGACATTGTCTTCGTCCGGCCGAATTTCCTGATACGCGAACAGGGTTAACTGGCTCAGTATCGGAATCGACAACGCCGCGAGCACACCTACGATCAGAGGATGGTGCCCTCCAAACAGAAGACCAAGCACGGTAATCGTAAGGGTCTGGCGTGCGGACGGCTTTTCGCCACGGAGCCAGGCGGTAAGCAAGGTGACCGCGGAGGGTTCACCGAGCAAGAAGAGGAGCGCAATATAGCGCGCGGCCCATACCGTATTCGATTTCTTCAACGCACCAAAGCGCGCGGCCGCCCTGGCCCGCAGCGCAGCGCGCTGCGCGTCGGACAGAGAAAGATTTCGAACGATGTCAAGGCCGCGATCAAACGTGTTGATTTGCGTGGGCTCGCTCGTGGAGATCACGTCAAAGATCGCGGACTGAAGGTCGGGATGAATCGCGGCCGCATTCTGCGCGAAGTGATAGAGGAAATAAGAAACGCGGCTCTCCGCAGCGTCCCATTCATCCTTGAAGACGGCTCGGATGAGCGGAACGGCGATCTTTGGATGCGCCTTGATCATGCCATCCAGCCAATCGGGGTAGCCCTGTTCGGAAGCGCACACGTGCTGGATTGCGCGCCGCGCATCGCTTTCAGAAAGGGGCTCCGGGAAGCGCGGATTGTCAGCGGCTTCCAAGCCGATGGCTGCATAAGCGTAAATTGTAATCCACTTGACGGTGGTCCCTCCACCGGGCGCGTGAACGGGCTTCTCCGGCGGCTGCACGCGCCACAACGCTTTC
Organism: Bradyrhizobium sp. WBOS07; assembly: GCF_024585165.1. NCBI lineage: Bacteria > Pseudomonadati > Pseudomonadota > Alphaproteobacteria > Hyphomicrobiales > Nitrobacteraceae > Bradyrhizobium > Bradyrhizobium sp. WBOS07. The sequence goes on along the minus strand of NZ_CP029008.1, from coordinate 4,525,195 downwards.
ATGCCATCGCGATAACCCTCCGCAATCTCCTTGGAGAAGGCTGGCTCCAGCAATCGCCACTGGCGGATCGCGGAAGGAGCCTGCTCGCGCGTCTTCTTGAGAAGCCATTGGCTGAGGTTGTGAAGGCCCCAGAATCCCGTTCCGGCGACGACGGTGGAAGGATCGCTGAGTGCCGGGATATTCGCCTGAAGTTTATCGCGGAAATCGCGCCATGTAGCCTTGTCGCGCTCCTTGCGCGCTTCCTTTTCAGTCTTGTTCTTAGCCGACCGTTCGTTCATACGCCGAATGGCGGGACTTACAGGCCGTGGCCGCAGGAAGGCCCTCAAGTCCTCCCGCAGCTTGGGATCTTTACCAATAAGCTTGCGCAGCGCGGGCGCCTCGGTCTTCAGTTGTGAGCCGATCAACTGCACGAGGGCACTGAGCGCAACGCGCCGGTCGTCCTGCAAGGGCTTGTTCTTCAAGTCATCGCGAAGCCATTCGAGGTCGGGGCTCTCCAGTGCCCACAATGGCGTTCCGCCGAAATGCACCTGCCAATGATCTTGGACAGTATGACCGGCATTGCGAGCCTCTTCCGCGTCATGCCAGAATAAGGCCCGGTTCAAGGCCCGATTTTGCCTGACGCGCAGATTGAGTTCCGGCCCATCGCCCTCGTGCCCAATAGGCCGTTCAGCGCGCTCAACAACGGCCAGCAGCGCGATGAGATCGGGAGACGGCGAACGGTCGCCTAATGTGGATACGGCTTCGAAGGCAATGTTACCAAGATGCCTCGAAAGCTCTCCTTGGCGTGCCGCGACCCGCCGGTACTCATGAACAAATGGCGGCTGCGCGCAAAGTTTTGCAAGCCCCGCGATCAAGGCCGGTTTGTCGGTGGCTGGACATGCCTGCCAGAGCTCGTCAATGGCGTAGGCGAATCCTTCGGCCGAGCTTGAGGACGGCGGCTTTGCCTTATCAATCAATGTGAGGAGCTGGACGACATTGAGGTAGCTCGGGAACAGGGCTCTGGCGAAGCCGGCAGCAAGGCGCGGACTGGCCTTGGCGGGAGCGCCCATCAAGTCGGCCGTGACCCTGCGAAGGGCATCATCAGCTTCGCAGGCCACCAACGCATCTACGGCCGTGATGCGTGATTGATCGGCTTGCTGACCATCGCACGCTATTTTTTCGGCAAGATCTGTGCATCCCGCGATGCGCCCTTCGCGCACGGTGCGAATAAGATCGTTCCGGAAGTCCGCACGGGAGTTGATTTTCCACGCCTCATGGATCGCATCGGAAAGATCCGGCGATGCGAACATCCCCAAGGCACGGCGATCGATACTGTCATCTGCGATCTCACCCGCGGCATGTTTGCGGGCGAGGTTTAACAGCACCGCCGTCTTGCTTTCGATCGAAAGGGCCGCAGGATCGCCATAGGTGATCAGCAAGAGCGGCTCGCGGCGAATGATTTCATCGCGAATATCGGGATAGTGATGGGCTAACCACGCGGCGGGGGCACGCAGGGAAGGCGCTACAGTTTCGACACCGTAGCGCTCAGTGAAAATCAGTCCGAAGACTTCCGACAGCGGGCATCCTCCGTCGAGGAGCCGTTTGAGCCAGCAAGCGGTGAGATATTCCTGGGTCGAACGGTGGTGGAAGCGGACCCGACCGTAAGTCGATGGCGCGAAAATTCCGCGCCGGAGCAAGGCGTTGGATTCGGCGACGTTCCAATCATTGAGAAGTTCTACCGCATCAAGAGCTCCAGAGGCGAGTCCCAGATCGGGCTCTTGCCCGGGCGCGATGAGCGTGAATGTCTTCGCCAGAGTCAATGCTGCTGCGACACGCTCGACGCCCGCGCGCGCTTTCGCGGGCGCCAGATCGGTATTATCGGGACGGTACCGATCTGGTTCACGCAGCTTGGCCTCGATGGCCGCCTCGGTCATCGTCGTCAACGTGCCGAACTTGTTGTGATCGGCCCAGTATTGAATGAGGTCCAGCATATCGCCGGGGCGCTCGGCGAGCACGTCCAACCCCTGCCGATCAATCGCCGCCATGAATGCGTCAACGTCGCGGACGCCTTTCGCGAGCGCGAACGCCTTCCGCTGCTCGTCCGTCAACGGCACCAGCCGGATAACCAGCAAGTCATCCGGCTTCTTCTTCTCACCTTTTTCGGTGCGTTTGGGTTTTTCCGGCTCCTCACGCTCGAAAATTGGGTCGAGGAGCGCGGCGTCGGGATCGACCGCCGGTGGCGGTGCGGGCGCTGGCGGAGGCGGCGGCACCGGCAGAATATCGAGAATGGTTTGACGATCCGATTTGCCTTTCCAATCGCTGACACGGCAGGAGACAAGAATGCTTGCGCGGGCCAAGGCCGCGCCGATCTCCGCAGCCAGATAATGGAGTGCATCGTCAAATTTCTTGCGGTTGAGCCGAGCCTCGTCGACAGAGTCCAGGAAAAACCAGCCCGGCTCTGCTCCAGCCTTCCAACTCTCGAAGAGCGCTCGCTGTGGGGGACTGAGGTTCAGGCGACCTTCCGCGAGTTGCTCGATCGTCGCGTAAAAGGCCGGAGTACCGCGATCACGCAATTCGGCGGTGGTGTTCTTGAACTCCTCGGTCTTGCCACTTTGCGCTTCGGCAAGCACAACAACACGCGGGTGATTGAGAACGTCAGGCCAATCCAGCCAACCGCCGTATTTGCGGCCCCAGAGGTGGCCAATGGCAAGCTCCGGCTCCGCGTCGTCAGCAACAGGCACGAAGCTTCGCTTTAAGTCGACATAGCCTGACACGAAAGGGAGCACCTTAGGCGGAGGGTTGTTTCACCAAACATAGGGTAGCGACCGATCTCGCCAAGTCATCAACGCGTAGGATACTTCGCCTTCAAAATTTCATGTGCCATGCAGAAAATTGTAACGCTCGGCAACCGATAGGACAGGATCGATATAACATGCTGATAATAATGGGCTTTCAAGCATAACGGATCATAATGCGCGGGAAGCATCGGCAACGCATGAAAAAACCCGCCGCCGGCGGGTTTTTTCAGTTTGAGATCAAACATTTATCTTGGTTGCGGGGATAGGATTTGAACCTATGACCTTCAGGTTATGAGCCTGACGAGCTACCGGGCTGCTCCACCCCGCGTTAAACACTTGCATGCCTTCGGTTAAATGCCGGGACGGTCGGTTGAGGCCGGCGCTGTTCGCGTGGCTTTTCCAGTCCGTCCCAAAGGCTTCCTTGGAAGGCAACCCCGGGGCAGTGCCCATCGGGTGCGGGGCGTATGTATCAAGGCGGGCCGGCTTTGGAAAGGGCTGCGGGGACGTTTTTTTCGACTTTATGACAGGGGAATCGACCGATTTCCGCTGCTTTCCCTGAGGTCTTGCCAGAAGTTCCACAAAGGGACAGCTTGCGGCAACAAGATTCAGCTGAAACGCAGCTGAAGGGAGGAACGCCGTGGACAAATCCCTGACGAGCGCCCCGCTGCGGGCTCTGGAAGAGGCCTTCCACGCCATGGTCGCGCGGTCGCGGGACGAGCCCGCGCCAGGCCTTGCCGAGCGGCTCGACCGGCTGGCGCGGCTGCGCGCCGTCGTCGCCGACAACGAGGAGCGCTTCCGGCAGGCGATCTCGGCCGATTTCGGCCACCGCTCGGCGGTCGAGACGACCATCGCCGAGACCATGCTGCTGTTCTCCGAGATCCGGCACGCCACCAAGCACCTGAAGGCCTGGATGGCGCCGCAGCGGGTCGCGACCGCGCTGCAATTCCTCCCCGCCCGCAACCGGCTGATGCCGCAGCCGCTCGGCGTCGTCGGCATCATCGCGCCCTGGAATTATCCGCTCCAGCTCACGCTCGCGCCCGCGATCGGCGCGCTCGCCGCCGGCAACCGCGTGCTGATCAAGCCGAGCGAGCTGACGCCGCACTTCGCAGCCCTGCTGAAGCAGACGATCGCCGCGAGGTTCGATGCGACCGAGTTGCTCGTCACCGGCATCGAGGGCGAGATCGCGCAAGGCTTTGCGCGCCTGCCGTTCGATCACCTCGTCTTCACCGGCTCGACCAGGGTCGGGCGGCTGGTCGCGGAGGCCGCGGGGCGCAACCTGACGCCTGTCACGCTCGAGCTCGGCGGCAAGTCGCCGGCGATCGTCGACGCCTCGGCCGACCTCGATGAAGCAGCCGAGCGCATCGCCTACGGCAAGCTGCTCAATGCGGGACAGACCTGCATCGCGCCGGATTACGTGCTGGTGCCGGAGCCATCGCTGCAGGCCTTTGCCGAGAAGGTGCGGGCCCAGATGCGGCGGATGTTCGGCACCGATCCTTCCAACAAGGACTACACCTCGATCATCTCGGACCGACACTATGCACGGCTCGAAAGCCTGGTCGCCGATGCGGCGCAGCGCGGCGCAAAAATCCTGCAGCCGGCGATGGCGGACGATCCGAACTGGAAGGCGCACCGCAAATTCCCGCCGACGCTGATCGTCGGCGCGACCGCAGCGATGGCGGTGATGCAGGAGGAGATCTTTGGGCCGGTGCTCCCTATTCTCGGCATTCGCGATTCCGCCGATGCCATCGCCTTCATCAACCATCGCGACCGGCCGCTGGCGCTGTACTGGTTCGGCAAGGACGGCGGCGCGCGCGACGAGGTGCTGGCGCGCACTGTCTCCGGCGGCGTCACCATCAACGACTGCCTGTTCCACTTCACGCAAGTCAACCAGCCGATGGGCGGCGTCGGCGCGTCCGGCACCGGGGCCTATCACGGCGAATGGGGCTTTCGCACCTTCAGCAAGCTGAAGCCGGTGTTCTATCGCTCCAAGTTCAACCGCCTCGCCGACCTCTATCCGCCCTATGGCGGCAAGATCGCGCGGTTGGAGAAGCTGATGCGGTTCATGTCGTAGGTATCAGTCATTCCGGGGCGCGAAGCGAACTATGGTGCGCAATTGCGCACATGAGAATCCATTTCGCATCACGTCATGCGGATCAATGGATTCCGGGCTCGCGCTCCGCGCGCCCCGGAATGACGAGAGACAGGGGGAAACAAGTGACTGACACATTCGATTTCATCGTCGTGGGCGCGGGCTCGGGCGGCTGCACCGTCGCGGGGCGGCTGTCGGAGGATTCGGGGACATCCGTCGCGCTGCTCGATGCCGGCGGACGCAACGACAATTGGCGGATCACCACGCCGTTCGGGCTCGCCCTGCCATACAGCCCAGCCAACTGGGCCTTCGATACCGTGCCGCAGAAGGGATTAAACGGCCGCATCGGATATCAGCCGCGCGGCAAGGGCCTCGGCGGCTCCTCGGCGATCAACGCCATGGTCTACATCCGCGGCCACAAGCGGGACTACGACCATTGGGCCTCGCTCGGCAATGCCGGCTGGTCGTATGCCGACGTGCTGCCCTATTTCAAGCGCTCGGAGGACAATTCCGACTTCGACGGCGAGTATCATGGCAAGGGCGGCCCGCTGCATGTCAACAGGCTGCGCTCGGACAATCCGATCCACGAGGTCTTCCATCAGGCCGCGCGCGAGGCGCAGTTTCGCATCCGCGAGGACTTCAATGGCGAGGACCATGAAGGCCTCGGCAGCTACCAGGCGACGCAGCACAACGGCGAGCGCTGGAGCGCGGCGCGCGCCTATGTGCAGCCCCACATGGGCAAACGCGCGAATCTGCGCGTCGAGACCGGCGCGCACGCCACGAAGATCCTGTTCGAAGGCAACCGCGCGGTCGGCGTCGAATATGTGCAGGGCAGGCAGACAAAGCAGCTGCGCGCCCGCCGCGAGGTGATCATCGCCTCCGGCGCCTTCCAGTCCCCGCAATTGCTGATGCTGTCGGGGATCGGCGACGGCGATGCGCTCGCCGCGCACGGCATCGGCGTCGTGCATCATCTGCCGGGCGTCGGGCGCAATCTGCAGGACCATCCGGATTTCGTGTTCGTCTACGCCTCCGACTATCCGCATTTCGTTCACGCTTCGCTCGGCCGGCTGCCGTCCCTGCTCCGCGCCGTCCGGCAATACCGCCGCGAACGGCGCGGCCTGATCACCACCAATTTCGCCGAGTGCGGCGGCTTCCTGAAGACCCGGCCCGACCTCGACGTGCCGGACATCCAGCTGCACTTCGTCATCGCGATGCTCGACGACCATGGCCGCAAGAAGCACAAGCAGGCGGGTTTCTCATGCCATGTCTGCCTGCTCAGGCCGAAGAGCCGCGGCAGCGTCTGGCTGAAAAGCGCCGACCCGCTCGCAGCTCCCATGATCGATCCGAACTTTCTCGGCGAGGACGACGATCTGGAGACCCTGGTCGCTGGCTTCAAGACCACGCGGCGGCTGATGGAGACGCCGGCGCTGCGCGCGCTGCAGAAGCACGACATGTTCACGGCGAACGTGAAGACCGACGACGACATCCGCGCCATCCTGCGCCAGCGCGTCGACACCGTCTATCACCCCGTCGGCACCTGCAAGATGGGGACGGATGCGATGGCCGTGGTCGATCCGGCGCTGAAGGTGCACGGCGTCGAGCGATTGCGCATCGTCGACGCCTCGATCATGCCGACCCTGATCGGCGGCAACACCAATGCGCCGACCATCATGATCGGGGAGAAGGCGGCGGACATGATCCGGGCGGAGATGCGGACGAGTTGAGGGACGATGTCGCCGCGTCATCTTCCGCTGTCGTCCCCGCGAGCGCGGGGACTCATAACCACAGAGAGAAGTGTGGGACGCGATGGCAACTCCGAGTCTTCGCCAAATCACGTCCTGTGGTTATGGGTCCCGGATCTGCGCGCGCCTGAGGGCGCGCTTGTCCGGGACGACAACGGAGTGAATCCATTTGCAGTGCGGCGGGTTCCTGCGCGTAGCGCTGGCCAAAAATACAGACGATTTTAGCGATCTGAAACCGGAATGATCGGACTTGCGTTCACTTGCTCCGTCAAGGCAGGGTTGCGCGCATGAACAGTTTCGATCTCGCCGTCTACGCCGCGCTCGCCGTCGCGGTCGGCTTCGGGTTCAGGACCGGCCTGCTGCGCAGCGCCATGACCATCCTCGCCTATCTCCTCGCCGCGCCGATCGCGGTCTCGCTGATGCCGCTGATCGCGCCGCAGATCGCAGGCAACCCGAATTCGCCGCTGCTGCAGAACTGGATCTGGTTCTTCGGCATCTTCGTCGTGGTCGGCATGCTGTTCGGGCATATCGGCCGCATCGCGCTGAACGACACCATCGGCGAGGCCGGCCTCGGAGACCGGCTCGGGGGCGCCGCGCTCGGCGCCGTCAGGGTCGGCCTCGTCGCCACCACTTTGGTCCTGGTGTTCGACCAGATCGTGCCGGCCAATCGCCAGCCGCCGTTTCTGGCCGGCTCGCATCTGCGGCCGTTGTTCTCGATGGCCGGGCAGATGGGCTTCAAATCGCTGCCGCCTGAGGCCGCGTCCGCGATCGACCGCATCAAGCAGGAACGGCGGATCTAGAGCGCGATATGATCGCGCTCTAGATCATTTCCTTGAGCATGATCTTTTCGGAAAACCGCTACACACTTTTCCGGATCATGCTCGGTCGGCGCATTTGCATCGCTGGCGCCGGGCGCATGCATTTTGGTGCGAGCCCGTGCCTTATCAGCGGCGCCACGATTGGTTAAAGTGTCCGCTATCCAAAACCTGCCTGACATTTACGGGAGTGAAACAGTGGATCTTGGGATCAAAGGCCGCCGCGCCATCGTCTGCGCATCCAGCAAGGGCCTCGGCCGTGCCTGCGCCATCTCGCTGGCGGATGCCGGCGTTCACGTCACGCTGACCGCGCGCGGCGCCGAGGCGCTGAAGAAGACGGCCGACGAGATCCGCAAGGCCTATCCCGAGGTCACGGTGACCGAGATCGTCGGCGACATCACGACGCCGGCTGGCCGCGAGGCCGTGCTGAAGGCATGCCCGGAGCCCGACATCCTGATCAACAATGCCGGCGGCCCGCCGCCCGGCGATTTCCGCAACTGGACCCGCGACGACTGGATCAAGGCGATCGACGCCAACATGCTGACCCCGATCGAGTTGATCAAGGCGACCGTGGACGGCATGATGGCGCGTAAGTTCGGCCGCATCGTCAACATCACCTCGGCCGCGGTGAAGGCGCCGATCGACATCCTCGGCCTCTCCAACGGCGCGCGCGCCGGCCTCACCGGCTTCATCGCCGGCCTGTCGCGCAAGACGGTGATCAACAACGTCACCATCAACGGCCTGTTGCCGGGCCCGTTCGAGACCGACCGCCTGACCAGCACTGCGAAGGGCGAAGCCGACAAGCGTGGCGTCACGCCGCAGCAGATCCTGGCCGAGCGCGCCAAGCTCAATCCCGCCGGCCGCTTCGGCCAGCCCGACGAGTTCGGCTATGCCTGCGCCTTCCTGTGCGGCGCCAAGGCCGGCTTCATCACCGGCCAGAACATCCTGCTGGACGGCGGCGCGTTCCCGGGGACGCTGTAGTTGCTGTTGTAGGCCGCCGAAGCATCCACGTCGTCATGGCCGGGCTTGTCCCGGCCATCCACGACTTGCCGCAGAGCACGTAGAACGTGGATGCCCGGGACAAGCCCGGGCATGACGGTCCTGCGCAGACCGTCGTTGGCTCTTTCCGTACGAGCCTAGAAGCTCACCGCTGCTTGGTTGGCTCGTCCTCGTCCTGCTGGCTGGGGCCGGACGAATCCGCCGTGGTGCGCTCGTCGCTCCAGTCGATGCCGAATGCATCGAGCCCGTCGGCGAGCAGATCGCCGAGCATGGGCTCGCCGAGCAGATAGTGCACCGTTTCGCGGCGCGGGCTGCGATATTCGGTGCGGGCCTCCGCCGCGCGGGCGCGTAGATCGTCCCAATCGTCGATCGTGCCGTCGCCGCGACCGAGCCAGGTCAACGCGACGAGATCGAGTTGCTCGTCCTCGTTCAAGGCGATCATGAAGCTGCCGAGTTCCTGGACGACGGGATCGGAGCCGTCGTCCTCGAGAACGTCGAGCGCATCGTCATCGCTCGGGTTCGAGCCGGAATCCGGATCGGAATCGCCCTCCTTGACGTCGAATTCGCGCGCCTTCTCGATGATGAAGGCGACTTTGTCAGCGGATATTGCAAGCTCTGGCATGGCTCCTCCTCCGGTTCCGGCGATAACGCCGCATCGCGTCAGATGATCCATTGCGCATCATGGCGGAAACGGCGCATGTTTCGGCACCAAAACAAGACCATGAGAGGTGCCGGATGCAATGGAAGGTCGGTCGGGTCAAGATCACCAAGGTGGTGGAATTGGAGACGGTCGGCTCGACCCGCTTCATCCTGCCGCTCGCGACCAACGAGGAGATCCAGAAGCTGCCCTGGCTGATCCCCCATTTTGCCACCGAGGAAGGCCGGCTGAAGATGTCGATCCATTCGCTGGTGGTGGAGACGCCTTCGCGCCGCATCGTGGTCGATACCGGGCTCGGCAACGACAAGCAGGGCCGCAACGTTCCGACCTGGAACAACCGCAGCACGCCGTTCCTGGAGACCATGAGCGCGGCCGGCTTTGCGCCTGAGAGCATCGATAATGTGCTGTGCACGCATCTTCACGTCGACCACGTCGGCTGGAATACGAAGTTGGTGGACGGCAAATGGGTGCCGGCCTTTGCAAACGCGCGCTACGTTCGGCAAGACCGAATACGAGCACTGGCGCGACCATTCGACCGAGCCGGACAAGGCGGCGGTGTTCAACGATTCCGTGCAGCCGATCGTCGATGCCGGCCGGGCCGATCTGATCGCGAGCGACCACCGGCTCTGCGAGGAGATCAGCATGATCCCGACCCCGGGCCACAGTCCCGGCCATATGAGCATTCTCATCCGGTCGGACGGCGAACAGGGCCTGCTCACCGGCGACGTCGCCCATCACCCCTGCCAGATGACGCACCTCGACTGGTCCTCGACCGCGGATTCCGACCAGGCGCAATCGGCCAGGACGCGACGGGAATTGTTCGGCCGCTTTGCCGACACGCCGACATTGGTGATCGGCGGCCATTTCACGGCCGGCCACATCGAGCGGGACGGGGACGCGTTCCGGTTCGTGGCGCTGGGCTAGGTCTCGTGCCCCGGATGCTGCGCAGCACGAAGTGATGCGCTGCCAAGCCGGGGCCCATGCTGCGCGCTTGCGGCGAACGTGATCCGGGTCCCGGCTCTGCGGAGCAGCGTTTCACGCTGCACCGCGTCCGGGATACGATCGCGCCCACCGAATCCAGAAGCCTGCAATGCGCCGCCTTTCGACGGTTGAATTTCCAGCCGCCCTGTTCCATGAAGCTATTAACCGATCGGTCCAATCTCCAGGGAGAAACGAGAATGAAGCTTGTTCGTTACGGCGAGAAGGGTGCGGAAAAGCCCGGCCTGATCGACAAATCCGGCCAGTTGCGCGACCTCTCCGCGCATGTGAAGGACCTCACGGGCGAGGCCTATTCGCCGGAGAGCCTGAAGAAGCTGGCAGGCCTCGATCCCGCCTCGCTGCCCGCAATCTCCGGCAAGCCGCGGTTCGGCGCCCCCGTCACCGGCATCTCGAAATTCGTCGCGATCGGCCTCAACTATTCCGACCATGCCAAGGAGACCGGCGCCGACATTCCGAGCGAGCCGATCATCTTCATGAAGGCCAACACCTCGCTGTCCGGCCCGAACGATCCGGTCGAGAAGCCGCGCGGCTCGACCAAGCTCGACTGGGAGGTCGAGATCGCCGCCATCATCGGTACCCGCGCCAAGTACGTCTCGGAAGCCGACGCGCTGAACCATGTCGCCGGCTATTGCGTCTGCAACGACGTCTCCGAGCGCGCCTTCCAGATCGAGCGCCTGGGCCAGTGGACCAAGGGCAAGTCGCACGACACGTTCGGCCCGCTCGGACCGTGGCTCGCGACCAAGGACGAGATCAAGGACGTGCAGAACCTGTCGATGTGGCTCGACGTCAACGGCCAGCGCCGCCAGACCGGCTCGACCAAAACCATGATCTTCTCCATGGCCAAGTGCATCTCCTACGTCTCGCAGTTCATGACGCTGCTGCCCGGCGACGTCATCACGACAGGCACCCCGCCCGGCGTCGGCCTCGGCATGAAGCCGCCGACATTCCTCAATGTCGGCGACGTCGTCACGCTCGGCATCGAGGGCCTCGGCGAGCAGAGGCAGGAGATTGTGGCGGCGTAAGCCTCCGCCCTCATCCTGAGGAGCGCGCAACGCGCTCGTCTCGAAGGATGCGCCACAAGCACGGTTGCCCGACGTTCGCGCCGGGTGACGAGAGACCATCCCTCGTTGTCCATCCTTCGAGACGCGCGCCAAGGGGCGCGCTCCCTAGGGATGAGGACTGTGTGTCTGGATAGAGGTATTTCCCATGAAGCTCACCTTCTCCCCCGCCTCGCCGTTCGCCCGCAAGGTCCGTATCGCAGCGATCGAGCTCGGGCTGATCGACAAGATCGAGTTCACGCCCGCCAGCGTCGCGCCAGGCACGGCCAACGAAGATTATTCGAAGATCACGCCGCTGAAGAAGCTGCCGGTGCTGATCACCAATGACGGCGACGTCATCTTGGACTCCTACGTCATCGTCGAATATCTCAACGAGATGGCCGGCGGCAGCCTGATCCCCGATTACGGCCCGCGGCGCTGGAAGGCCAAGACCAACCACTCGCTGATCAACGGCATGCTCGATTCCATGCTGTTGTGCCGCTACGAGAAGTTGGTGCGGCCGCAAGGCCTGCAATGGCAGGCCTGGTCGGACGACCACTGGAACAGGGCCTGGACCGGCATGGCGCGCTTCGAGAACATGCCCGAGGTCCTGAACGGCCCGTTCGACATCTCGCAGATCGGCCTCGTTTGCGTGCTCGGCTATGCCGATTTCCGCTTCGCCGATTGCGGCTGGCGCAAGGCCTATCCCAAGCTCGACGCCTTCCACCAGAAGATGCTGGAGCGGCCCTCTGTGAAGATCTCGGTGCCGCCGGCGGCGTAAAGTGCGGGAGTTCTCATGAGCCTGAAGTTCTCAGTCGGCGATCTCACCATCCATCGCGTCATCGAGCAGGAGACCTCCTTCGTCCCGGCCCTGGAAATGCTGCCGAGACTGACGCCGGACGTGCTGGCCGAGAACCGAGCGTGGATGCGCGAGGCGAAGGCGCTGGACGAAGAGGACGTGCTGCTGCTGTGCTTCCAGTCCTACATCGTGAAGACTCCGCATCACACCATTCTGGTCGACAGCTGCATCGGCAACGACAAGCCGCGGCCGCAGCGGCCGAAATGGAACATGAAGACCGACGACACCTATTTGCGCGGCCTCGATGCCGCGGGGTTCTCGGTCGAGGACATCGACTTCGTGATGTGCACGCATTTGCATGTCGATCACGTCGGCTGGAACACGCGGCTCGAGAACGGCCGCTGGGTGCCGACCTTCCCCAAGGCGCGCTATTTGTTCGCCAAGCAGGAATTCGACCACTGGTTCGCGCAGAACGCGAAGGCGGAAGTCCCGCCTTTCGCCGACAGCGTGCTGCCGGTGGTCGAGGCCGGGCGCCATGAACTCGTCGGCAACGACCACCAGATCGGCGATCACGTTCGCATCCTGCCGACGCCCGGTCACACGCCCGGCCATATCGCAATCACGATGGGACGCGGCAAGGACGATGCGGTGTTCTCCGGCGATCTCATGCACTCGCCATTGCAGACGCTCTATCCGGAGCTGTCGATCAAGTTCGACGTCGACCCGGCCAAGGCAGCCACGACGCGCCGCAGCTTCCTGGAGCGCTATTGCGACACCGACACGCTGTGCTGCACCGCGCATTTTCCGTCGCCGTCGATCGGTAAGATCAGGCGCAAGGGCAACGCGTTCGTGTGTGAGTCGGTTTAGCGAGATGCCGTAGGTTGGGCAAAGCTTCCGCGTAGCTCGAAGAGCGAAGGCGGAAGCGTGCCCACGATTCCGTGCATTATGAGAAATGGTGGGCACGGCGCTTTGCGCCTTTGCCCACCCTACGATGCTGCCCGTGTGGAGAACATCATGACTGCACTCCCCGACGTCCCGCTGCCCGCCGGCATCCGCTCGCGCTATGTCGACGGCGTCAACGGCTTGCGCATGCATGTGCTGGAGGCGGGCTTCGAGACCAGGGGCCGTCCTTGCATTCTCCTGCTGCACGGTTTTCCCGAGCTGGCGTTCTCCTGGCGCAAGGTGATGCCGGGGCTCGCCGCGGCCGGCTATCACGTCATCGCGCCGGACCAGCGCGGCTATGGCCGCACCACGGGATGGAGCGCGGACTACGACGGCGATCTTGCGCCGTTCTCCCTGCTCAACCTGGTGCGCGACGCACTCGCCCTGGTGTCGGCGTTCGGGTACAGGCAGGTCGACGTGGTCGGACATGATTTCGGCAGCCCGGTCGCGGCCTGGTGCGCGCTGATCAGGCCCGACGTGTTTCGTTCGGTGACGCTGATGAGCGCGCCGTTCGGCGGAGCGCCGCCGCTGCCCTTCAACACCGCAGACGCGCCGGCCAAGCCTGCAGCCGAAGATCCCGTTCATCGCGAGCTCGCCGCGCTGCCGCGTCCGCGCAAGCACTATCAGTGGTACTATTCGACGCGCGAAGCCAACGCCGACATGCTCCGCGCGCCACAGGGCGTGCACGATTTCCTGCGTGCCTATTACCATCACAAGAGCGCGGACTGGACCGGCAACAAGCCCTACCCGCTCGAGTCATGGTCGGCGGGTGAGCTTGCGAAACTGCCGACCTACTACGTGATGGACGCCGACGAGACCATGGCGCAAACCGTCGCGAAGGAGATGCCCTCGCCCGCGGCGATCGCCGCCAACCAATGGCTGCCGGACAGCGAGCTCGCCTATTACAGCGCCGAGTATGGCCGCACCGGATTCCAGGGCGGGCTGCAATGGTATCGCTACGGCACCTCAGGCATGCTGAACAGCGAGATGCAATTGTTCTCCGGCCGCAGCATCGACGTGCCCTCGTGCTTCATCTCGGGCAGGCAGGATTGGGGCACTTACCAGCGCCCCGGCGTGTTCGAGGCGATGCAGGCGCGTGCTTGCACGAACATGCTCGGCTGCCATCTCGTCGACGGCGCCGGCCATTGGGTGCAGCAGGAGCAAGCTGCCGAAGTTAACCGCCTGCTGCTCGACTTCCTCGCTGGAGCTCGCACGGCCTGATTTGACCTGGGAACAGCGGCCTCCTATAGAATTTAGAATGATTCTAAATTGAGATGACAGGGCCGCCGTGAAGAATTTTGCCGATCTGACCGAGCGCGAGGTGCTGGCGGTCGCGATCTCCTCCGAGGAGGAGGATAGCCGCATCTACATGACTTTCGCCGAGGACTTGAAGGAGCGCTATCCGGACTCGGCGAAATTGTTCGAGCAGATGGCCGAGGAGGAGCGCGGCCACCGGCACATGTTGCTGGAATTGTACGAGCAGCGCTTCGGCCCGCATCTGCCGCCGATCCGGCGCGAGGACGTCAAGGGGTTCCTGCGTCGCCGTCCGGTTTGGCTCACCAAGAACCTGTCGCTCGACGCCATCCGCAGGGAAGTCGAGACCATGGAGATGCAGGCGGAGCGCTTCTACGTGAAGGCCGCCGAACAGGCCCAGGACGTCGGCGTGCGCCGCCTGCTCGGCGATCTCGCCGAAGCCGAGAAAGGTCACGAGGAGACCGCCGCCAAGCTGACCGGGGAGATCCTGAGTTCCGACGTCCGCGCCGAGGAGGATCGCACCAACCGCCGTATGTTCGTGCTGCAATATGTCCAGCCCGGCCTCGCCGGCCTGATGGACGGCTCGGTCTCGACGCTGGCGCCGCTGTTCGCGGCCGCTTTCGCCACCCACCAGAACTGGCAGACGTTTCTCGTCGGCCTTGCCGCCTCGATCGGTGCCGGCATCAGCATGGGCTTTGCGGAAGCGCTGTCCGACGACGGCTCGCTGACGGGGCGCGGCTCGCCCTGGCTGCGCGGCGTCACCTGCGGCGCGATGACCACGCTCGGCGGGCTCGGCCACACCGCGCCCTATCTGGTGCCCGACACTTGGGCCAACGCGTTCTGGATCGCAACGGCGATCGCCTGCGTCGTGGTGTTCTTCGAATTGTGGGCGATCGCCTTCATCCGCTCGCGCTACATGGATACGCCGTTCCTCCAGGCCGTGTTCCAGATCGTGCTCGGCGGCGCCATCGTGCTCGCGGTCGGGATATTGATCGGGGCGGCGTAGACCGCCTCACATTCCCCTGTCATCGCCCGCGAAGGCGGGCGATGACACCGACGCTGTCGTTGGATCTGCCCGATAACCAGCAGCCAGCATATCAATCTCCATCAAACAGCCGTTGCGAGATCCGGCCAAACTGCGCACCATCCTTCAACAACCGGAACAGGAGACGCGCGGTGGCCAAATCGGAATGGAGTTTCAAGAGCGCGGTCGAGCTGGCGGCCGCATTGAGCGCGAAGAAGGTCTCTGCGGTCGAGCTCACCCGGGACGCGATCGCCCGTATCGAGCGTCACGACGGCAGGATCAACGCGATCTGCGTCCGGGATTTCGATCGCGCCCTCGGTGCCGCGCGCGAGGCGGACGCCGCCTTGGCACGCGGCGAGCGCAAGCCGCTGCTCGGCCTGCCCGTGACGGTGAAGGAATCCTTCAACATCGCCGGCCTGCCGACGACCTGGGGATTCCCGCCGCAGAGGAATTTCAAGCCTGCCGAAGACGCGTTGCCGGTGGCACGCATCAAACAGGCTGGCGGCGTCATCCTCGGCAAGACCAACGTGCCGGTAGGCCTCGGCGACTGGCAGAGCTACAACGACATCTACGGCACCACGAACAACCCCTATGATCTCGGCCGCACACCGGGCGGATCGTCCGGAGGATCGTCGGCAGCCCTCGCCGCAGGTTATTGCGCGCTCGCCACCGGCTCCGACATTGGCGGCTCGCTGCGAGTGCCGGCCTTTCATTGCGGCATCTTCGCGCATAAGCCGACTCTCAATCTCTGTCCGGCGCGCGGTGAGACCCCGCCGCCATTTCCGGCGATTCCGCGCGAGGACGACCTCGCCGTCATCGGGCCGATGGCGCGCACGGCAACCGATCTCACCTTGCTCCTCGACGTCCTGGCCGGCCCGGAACCGCTGGACGCCGGTGTCGCCTACGAGCTCGAGCTGCCCGCTGCACGGCATCATTCGTTGCGGGACTTTCGCGTCCTGGTGATCGACAGCCACCCGCTGTTGCCGACTGATGGTGACGTCCGCGGCGCGATCGACCGGCTCGCAACCGATCTGTCGAAGGCCGGCACGCGGATCGCGCGCGAGAGCGGCCAGCTCCCGGACTTCGCGGAGACGTCGCGGCTCTACATGCGCATGCTCCTGAGCTTCCTCGGCGCCTTCTTCCTGCCCGATGAGCTTGTGGATGCGCAGACACGGGCGAGCCAGCTTTCGCCCGAGGATCGCAGCCTCGGTGCGGAGCGACTGCGCGGCATCACCGCAAGCCACCGCGCCTGGGTACTCGACGCCGGCGCCCGCGCCGGCCTGCGTGCACAATGGCGCGCGCTGTTCAAGAGCTTCGACGCGGTGATCTGCCCGATCATGCCGACGCCGGCCTTTCCGCATGACCATTCGCCGGACCAGAACCTGCGGCGTATTAGCATCGACGGCAAGGACTACCCCTATTCCGATCAGCTGGCTTGGCCGGGGATTGCGACGTTGCCCGGCCTGCCTTCGACGGCCGTTCCGTTGGGCCTGTCGAAGGGCGGCCTGCCTGTCGGCGTGCAGATCGTCGGCCCGTGGTTGGAAGACCGCACGCCGCTCAAGCTTGCCGAACTAATCGAGCGCGAGTTCGGCGGGTTCGTTCCGCCGAAGATGTTCGATGATTAGCCGCCCGTCTTGGCGAGAAGCTCTTGCGACGACGCAATTCGGAAATCCGTCCGTCTGTAAAGCAATCGCTAACCAAACAATCTCTTCTCAAGCATCGGACAAGCTGCACATCTGAAGATTTATACAACTGGCAATTGTTCGCCCGTCAAGACTGCAAGTCGCGAAAGGATCGCCAGGAGTCTTCGACCGCGAAGGCGTCGCGACAATGCACTGCGAAGCCCGAAGTGCTCGTGAACCTGGCTAGGGTTACCGCTCGAATCCTGGAATGATTGCGTGACAAATGACACAATCGAGACAGGCGCGCTCCGCAATCCCTATCGTCGCGTCAATGCAGACCGGGCGTTGCCGGAGAGATGGCACATTCCGATCGTCATCATGCTGGCGTGCGGATTTGCCGGCCTTGCACTCCGTTACCTCGCCCGGGAGCACACCAACAGCGACGCCATTCAGTTCCTGATCCCGTGGTACACTTTTGCCCGGGATCACGGTATTGGCGCGCTGGCCGAGCCCTTCACCAACTACACCCCATTCTACAGCTACCTCCTGCTGATCGCCGCCTGCTTTGACTGGCTCGGCCAGCCGCTTTCGCTGGTGAAGACCATCTCGGCGATATTCGAGCTCGGTTGCGCGATCGTCGTTGCGCAGATGGTGTGGCGAGCAACAAGAGTGCCATTGCGCGCATCCATGGCCTTCTGCTCGGTCTGGCTTGCACCGACGGTGCTCTTCAATGGAGCGATGTGGGGACAGGCCGATGCGATCTGGACCTTCTTCACGCTGCTGTCCGTGGCGATGTTCATGCGCAACCGAAATGGCGTTCTGCCTTTCGCCATAAGCTGCTCGGTGAAAGCGCAGGGCGTCTTCCTGGGACCGTTCGTGCTCGGCATGATCTTGCGCCGCAAGATTCACCTGGCGTGGCTTGCAGCCATTCCGGGAGCCTATGCGATCCTCGCCATCCCCGTTCTCGTTGCAGGCCGATCTCTGGTCTCGGTGCTCGGCGTCTATCTCGGCCAAGCCAGCACATTTCATCACCTGACCATGAATGCAGCGAACGTCTGGGTGTTCGCAGGAGCAACGCCCTACACGGTCGGAGTCGCCATTGGTCTGGTGCTCGCGGCAGCGAGCGGGCTTGCCCTATCGATCTTCATCGCACAGTCCAAGCGGACCGGGCCGGAATTCATCCTGCTCGTCGCATGCGCATCGCTCATTCTAATGCCGTACCTGCTTCCGAAGATGCATGAGCGCTACTTCTACGCGTTCGAGCTTGCGAGCATCGCCCTGGCCTGCATCAACCTGCGCTATCTGCCGTTTGCGGTGATTGCCCAGGTCGACGGCGTGTTGTCCTATCTTGCATTCGAGAGCGAGATCGTCATGGGCCTGTTGCCGGCGGCGCTCTGCAACACCTTCCTGGTGTTCTACCTCGTGCTCGATCTCCGCCAGGGCGAACGTGGATTTCGCCTTCCCAAGCTGGCCTGGCTTGGCTTCATTGCGTCGACGGCAGGATTGTTCTCCTATTTGCTGTTCGCAGGTGCCGGCCTGAACATATCCCCTGCCTATATGCTCACCGCCGGCCTTGCCGCGCTCATGACGCTGCTGCTCATAAAGGAGTCGCGCGCCTGATCGGGCGCGGCATCAGCCGTGCTAGCTGTCGAACATGATCACGCTGCGCAGCGTCTTGCCGGCTTTCATGTTGGCAAAGCCTTCGTTGATCTCGTTCAGCTTCAATTTCGCCGAGATCCAGTCCTCCAGGTGCAGCCGGCCGCGCAGGTAGAAGTCCACCAGGCGGGGCATGTCGACGCGAAAATGGTTCGAGCCCATCGACGAGCCCTGGATCCTGCGCTCGCGCAGGAAGTCGAAGCCGTGCAGCTCGATCTTCTGGCCGAACGGGATCATGCCGACGATGGTGGCGGTGCCGCCGGAAGCGAGCATGCCGAACGCCTGCTCGGCGGTCTCCTTGCGGCCGAGCACCTCGAACGAATGATGCACGCCGCCATTGGTGAGGTCGCGCACCTGCTTCACGACGTCGCCGTCGGCGGGGTTGATGATGTCGGTGGCGCCCAGCTTGGTCGCGAGCTGGAGCTTGGCCGGATTGGTGTCGATGGCGATGATGCGGCCGGCGCCGGCGATCTGCGCGCCGTTGATCGCGGCCATGCCGACGCCGCCGCAGCCTATCACAGCGACCGTCTCGCCCGCCGTCACCTTCGCCGTGTTCACCACCGCGCCGTAGCCGGTGATGACGCCGCAGCCGATCAGCGCGGCGAGATCGAGCGGCATTTCTCTCCTGATTTTGACGATGGCGTTCTCGTGCACCAGCATCTGCTCGGCAAACGACGACAGGTTGAGGAACTGGTGCAGCTTCTCGGGCTTCGACCATTGCATCCGGTTCGAGACGCCCGGCAGCATCTTCACCGTGGTGTCGGTGCAGAGCACGGTGCGGCCGGTGGTGCAATTGTCGCAGGTGCCGCAGAACACGGACAGGCAGGTGACGACGTGGTCGCCCGGCTTGACGTAGGTCACATCGGAGCCGACCTGCTCGACGACCCCTGCGGATTCGTGCCCGAGCACCGCTGGCAGCGGATGCGGATAGAGCCCCTCCATGAAGTGCAGGTCGGAATGGCAGAGGCCGGCGACCGCCGTGCGGATCAGGACCTCGCGCGGACCCGGCTTCGGCAGGCTGACATCCTCGATGACGAGCGGCTGGTTGACTTCATGGAGGACGGCGGCCTTCATCGGTGTTTCCTCGTCATCTTTGTTTCATTCGTCGTCGACTCTACAACCTCTCCCGAAGGGAGAGGTGAACTGCGCTCGCTGCAACACTTAGCCTACGCCGCCAGAACCAGTTCGCCAACCTCGCTCATGCTGGCGTCGCGATCCCCAAGCAGCAGCTCAGCAATCCTCGCCTGCGCGGTATTTTCCGTCAGCCGGAACGGGTCGTTCGGCGACACCCTGTGGTCGATGACGAGGCGCGAGAGCAGCAGGCGGCGCGCATCGCCGCGCATGTCGTGGATGCGGTGCGCTTCCCAGGCGAGCGCCACCGCGCTGGCGACATGATAGAGCAGGCTGGTGGCGCGGCGGGCATCCGCCTCGTTCTCGGACTTGCTCGCGACCTCGCGCGCGAAGCTGACGGCGCGATCGGTGAGGCCGCGCAGACGGTCGCGCCAAGCCTGCGGCACCGACGCGCTGTCATCGAGCCGGGCCTGCAGATCGGCCGCAAGCGCGGACTCCGCGCCGTGACGGCCGACCGCGCGCCGGAGCGCATCGATCGCCACGATGTTGCCGGTGCCTTCCCAGACCGAGCCGAGATGGGCATCGCGCAGCAGGCGCGCGGTGGCGAATTCCTCGATATAGCCGATGCCGCCGCGCATCTCGAGCGCATCGCCGCAGACCTTGCGCGCATCGCGCGTGGCGCGGAATTTCAGCGTCGGGGTGAGAATGCGCAGGAGCGCCGCCGCATCCTGGCTGCCGGCTTCGGCGCGGTCGAGCGCGTCGGCGGTGAGAAAGCTCATCGACAGCGCCTGCTCCACCGGCAGCATGATCTTCAACATCTGGCGGCGACCGAGCGGCAGGTCGATGATGCGGCTGCCGAACACCACACGGTTCGTCGCCACCGTCATCGCGTCGTGATAGGCGCGGCGCATCAGCGCGGTGGATTTGACGCCGTTGGACAGGCGCGACGAGTTCACCATCTCGGCCATCTGCACGAAGCCGCGGTCGAGCTTGCCGACCGCGTAGGCGATCGCGCCTTCCAGCTTGATCTCGCCCGAGGCCATCGAACGGGTGCCGAGCTTGTCCTTGAGACGCACGATCCGGTAATTGTTCTGCGCGCCGTCGTCGAGAAAGCGCGGCATCAGGAACAGGCCGACGCCGCGCGTGCCGGGGCCGGCACCTTCAGGACGCGCCAGCAGCATCACGACCTTGGCGTCCGCATTCGAGCAGAACCATTTTTCGCCATAGAGGCGCCAATGGTCGCCCTCCTGCACCGCGCGTGTGGTGAGCGTGCCGACGTCGGAGCCGCCCTCCTTCTCGGTCATGAACTGGCCGCCCTGCGTCAGCTTGCTCATGTCGGTCGAGGTCAGGCCGTCCAGATATTTCGCCTTCAGCGCCTCGCTGCCGAAGTTCGCCAATAGCTTGGCGCAGCCGTCGGTGACGTTGATCGGGCAGCCCATGCCGAATTCGGTCTGGTTGAACAGAAAGGTGAAGGCATGCTTGGCCACCACGGGATATTTATCCGGCCAGCCCATGATGCCCTTGCGGATCGAGAGCGCGTGAATGCCGAACTCGCCGAAGGCGGCGTTCTCCAGCTCACGATAGGCCGGGTGATATTCGATCGACTGCACGTCGCGGCCGAACTTGTCGCGCTGGTGCAGAATGGGCGTGTGCCGGTCGGCAAGCCGCGCGCATTCGTCGAGCCGGCCGCCGGCGAGCGCGCCGAGCCGGTCGAGATGCGGCTCGATGTGGCGAAACAGCGGCTCGGGCAGATGGATGCGCAAGAGATCCGTCAGCGCAGGATCGGCGCGGTAGAAATTCATGCCTGTGGTATCTGGCGCCAGCAGGCCGGATGGCTCGGCCGCGGCGTTGTTCGGCTGTGCTGGGGCCGGCTTGTGCATGATCGTCCTCACTCGTTTCCGCCGTGCGGACATTTTGCGCTGATTTGGCGCTTGCCGCTTGGGATGATGTCGATCATGCTCCAGCCGCGGAGAGCGATAAAGCCGCAAATTGTCAGGCAGGCATGATCGCCGTGGAGGAGCAATTCGCTCTGCGGAATTGTGATCGTGCCGGCTGGTTGTTCGCGTCGGCATGCATAGATCTACGGCTCCCATCCCAAGAGATCACGCCATGGAACATCCGAAATACAAGATCGCCCTCATCGTCGGCGCCGGCGAAGGCCTGAGCGCGTCGCTGGCGCGGCTGCTCTCCGCCCAGAATATTCGCGTGGCGCTGGCCGCGCGCAAGATCGAGAAGCTTGGCGCGCTCTGCAGCGAGACCGGCGCGAAGGCCTATGCCTGCAACGCGGCGGATCCGGAGGAGGTCGAGCGGCTGTTCGGCCTGGTCGAGCGCGAGATCGGCACGCCCGACCTCGTGGTCTACAATGCCAGCGGCCGCACGCGCGGGCCGTTCGTCGATCTCATTCCGGCCGACGTCGCCAACGCGATCGCGGTCAGCGCCTATGGCGGTTTCCTGGTGGCGCAACAGGCCGCAAAACGCATGCTGCCGAACAAGCACGGTGCGATTCTGTTCACGGGCGCTTCGGCCAGCGTCAAGGGCTATGCGCAGTCGGCCTCGTTCGCGATGGGCAAGTTCGCGCTACGCGGACTGGCACAGAGCCTGGCGCGGGAGCTGTCGCCGCAGGGCATTCATGTCGCGCATTTCGTGATCGACGGCGGCATTAGGAGCGCGGCGCGGACGGAGGCCGCGGACAGACCGGATTCGATGCTCGACCCCGATGCGATCGCGCAGAGCTATTGGAACGTCTTGCAGCAGCCGCGCAGCGCCTGGAGCTGGGAGCTGGAGCTGCGGCCCTGGGTGGAGAATTTTTGAGGCGAGCTGCCGAAGGGTGGGCAAAGGCGCAAAGCTCCGTGCCCACTATCTCGGCGAAATTGCGCAAAAGACGTGGGCACGCTCCGCTTTGCCCACCCTACGAGAGAAGGGAGAGAGCGAACATGACCACGGAAACCAGCATCGACACCGGTACCAACGAGCTCCTCTGCGTCATCCGCGACCGCGTCGCCGTCATCACGCTGAACCGGTCGGAGGCGCGCAATTCGCTGTCGGACGCGCTGACGCCGGCGCTGCGCACGATGATCCGGACCTGTGGCGAGGATCGCGACGTCGGTGCGCTGCTGCTCACCGGCGCGGGCGAGGCCTTCTGCGCCGGCGGCAACGTCAAGGGCATGGGTGCGCATCGCGACCCCAAGAAGCTCGAAATGTCCTTCGACGATAAGGTCGCCGATCTCCAGGAGCGGCAGCGGCTGCTGACCGGCGCGCTGGTGTCGGTGCGCAAGCCGACCATCGCCGCCCTGCCCGGCCCCGCGGTCGGTGCCGGCCTTGCCATCGCGATGGCCTGCGACATCCGCATTGCCGCGCGATCGGCCTTCGTCGCCACCGGCTATGCCCGCATCGCGCTGTCGGGCGATTACGGCATCGCTTGGCTGCTGACGCGGCTGGTCGGCACCGCGCGGGCACGCGAATTGATGTTCACCGGCGACCGCGTCGATGCCGCACGGGCTGAAGCGATCGGGCTCGTCAACCGTGTCGTGCCCGACGACAAATTGCAGACGGAGGCGTTCGCGCTGGCCAGATCGCTCGCCGAAGGCCCGCGCCTCGCGCTGCGCTACATGAAGGACAATCTCGACGAGGCCGTGCTGTTCGACTTCGAGACCGCGCGCGACCACGAAGCCGAGCGGCTGGTGCGCCTGACCACGACCGCCGATCACAAGGAGGCGGTGCAGGCCTTCATCGAGAAGCGCAAAGCGGTGTTCACGGGGAAGTAGGCATCCGAAATCTATCACCGTCACCCTGAGGCGGCCGCTTCTTCGGTCCGTAGCCCGGATGGAGCGTAGCGTAATCCGGGGCCGCCGACGGATGTGGCGCGAGTCCCGGATTGCGCTGCGCTCAATCCGGGCTACAAAGGCAAAAAAAGAGCCCGGCTCTGGATAACCAGGCCGGGCTTCTCAGTGGTGTCAGGCCGAGGCTGAGGGGCGTTCGGCCTGACGGGAAAGGGCGGCGAGGCGCCAGCTCGCGCAGGGGATGTCTTTCGGCGCGACCGAGATCTCCTTGCCGAAGCGCACCAGCTTCCAATCGTCGGGATGATTGACGAATGCGAAGCCGGATTTCCGCGCGAGCGAGACCATGGTCTCGTTGGAGCGCAGCGTCTCGCCGAACATGTGCTCGGCACCAAGCGCGGCGGCGCGGCATTCGAGGTTCTTCATCAGCGCGGTGGCGATGCCGTGGCCCTGCCAGCGGTCATGGACCGACAGGCCGAATTCGAGCGTCGCGGTTTCGGCATGCAGCGCGTAGCGCGCCTCGGCGACGATGGTCTCGAAGCCGTCGACCAGCATGGTTGCCACGATCGTGAAGCGCTCGCGATCGCCGATCTGGAGGAAGTCGCGCAGCAACCCTTCCGGCAATTCGCTGACGGCGCCGAAGAAACGGTTGTAGCGCGAGCGGGTCGAGAGCGAGCGGAAATAGTGCTGGAGCTCCTCGGTGTCCCGCGGCTCGACGAAGCGGACGTTGAGCGCCTCGCCGTGCCGGGTGCGCAGCGTGTCCGAATATTGCTTCAGGTCTTCGAGGCGAATGGTGCCCATGACACATGCCCATCCGGGAAAGGGAGCGCCGGCGCCCCTGTGGTCAGGCGACGCCGGCCTGGCGGCCAATCAGGCCCGCCAGAAGGGTTTCTCGGCCTCGAAGGCGATATCGGACCAGGACAGTCCGACGTCCTGGAGATCGCGTGCGGTCCATTGCGTGAGCTCGCGCCGGGTCCGGTAGCGCTCATGCCACACGTGAAGCGTCTCGCCGATCTGCTCGATCAAGCCAGGCGCATGATGATTTGTCATCGAGTTGTGGGTCAAAGTAGACATTTCGAGCTCCTAGAGCTAACTTGACCGCTAATATCTGCTTCCTAGTGCACTGCGACAAACGACAATTTGTACCCTTTCGCATGAAATAACGTCATGTATCCTGCTGCCAAATGACTGCCAGATTGCCGTCCCTGAACGGATTGCGGGCGTTCGAGGCTGCCGCGCGCCATCTCAGCTTCACGCTGGCAGCCAGCGAGCTGAACGTGACGCAGACCGCGATTAGCCATCAGATCCGCAGGCTCGAGGGGGAGCTCGGCATCCGCCTGTTCATCCGGCAGAACCGCGCGCTGGCCCTGACGCCGGAAGCGCGCGACTACCTGCCGGGCGTCCGCGCCGCCTTCAACGACCTGCGGCTTGCGACCGACCGGTTGCTGCGCAAGGACGACGACAAGGTGCTGACGGTCTCGACACTGGCTTCACTCGCCGCGAAATGGCTGCTGCCGCGGCTGAGCGATTTCCAGGAGCAGCATCCCGGTCTTGATGTGCGCATCACCACCTCGACCAGCCTCGTCGACTTCCAGCGCGACAATGTCGATGCCGCGATCCGCTACGGCCGCGGCCAGTGGCCGGGCTTGCGCGCCGATTGGCTGATGGCGGACGAGCTGTTTCCGGTGTGCAGTCCGTCACTGCTGCGCGGCGACAAGCCGCTGCGCCGGCCGGAGGATCTGCGCAACCACGCGCTGCTGCACACTTCGAGCACCAACAGCGACGACTGGCGGCTATGGCTGACCGCGGCGGGCCTGCCGGCCGACATCGCCAGGCATCCCGGCATCACCTTCGACATGATCTTCATGACCATCCAGGCCGCGATCGACGGCATCGGCGTGGCGATGGGGCGGACCTCCTATGTGCAAGACGATATCGCCAAGGGCCGGCTGGTGGTGCCCTTCAAGATCGCGCTGCCGGCCGATGCCGGTTTCTACCTGGTCGCCCCGGAGGGCCGCCGCGAGGCGCCGAAGCTGACCGCGTTCAGGCAGTGGCTGATTGCTGCCACGCAGAATAAAGCCTGAAAAGCAGCGGCTTGCCGTCTTGCTGTCATTCCGGGGCGCGCGTAGCGCGAGCTACGATGCGCAATTGCGCATCAGAGAATCCATTTTGCCGCCGTTCTGCTGTACGATGGATTCCGGGTTCAGCCCTGCGGGCTGCTCCGGAATGACAGCGGGGGGCTACAGCTCCACCACCACGTAATCGCTCTCGACGCTCACCGGGATCGTCTCGGCGACATACGGCCCCTTGACCACGCTCGCGCCGGGCTCGACATGGGCCGGATAGGCCTTCACGCGGAAGCGGCGGGGGTCGCAGTAGGATTGGCCGGTGCGGATGTCGAATTCCCAGCCGTGCCAGGGGCAGCGGATGATCTCGCCGAGCTTGGTGTACTCGATCTCGCCGGGATTGCTGGACTGCGCGAGGCCGATCAGCGGACCCTCGCACAGCGCCGCGCCCTGATGCGGGCAGCGGTTCATCAGGCCGAAATATTCGCCCTTGACGTTGAAGATCGCGATCGGCCGTCCGTCGATCTCGAGGAATTTTCGCGTGCCCGGCGGAAGCTCGTTGACCGGCGCTATGACGTGTCTCGCCATCAGGAAATGCCGTACAGCTTCTTGGCATTGCCGAGATAGAATGCCTCGCGGTTGGCCTCGCTGACGCCCGCCGGCAAGACGCGCGAGGGCTCGTCATAGTCCCAATGCGGATAGTCGGTCGCAAACAAGAGCCGGTCCCAGCCAATCCAGTTGATGACGTCGAACAGGTCCTCGCGCCTTTCAGGGTCTTCCATCGGCTGCGTGGTCCACCACACCTGCTCGCGGATATATTCCGAGGGTGGCCGCTTCACGTGCGGCACCTCGCTGCGCAGGCGCTGCCAGGCCTTGTCGAGCCGCCACGCCAGCGACGGCGCCCAGCCGAATCCGGCCTCGATCATCACCATCTTCAGCTTCGGGAAACGTTCGAACACGCCTTCCAGCACGAGGCTCGCCAGCGCCGATTGCTGGCACTGCGAATGCCCGACCATCTCCTCGATGTAGTAGCTCGGCCAGCCCGACGGCGTAATGGGGTTGCCGCCGAAACCGAAGGCGTGAACGCCGACAGGGAGCCCCGCTTCTTCCGCGGCCTGGTAGATCGGCCAATAGCGGCGCTGGCCGAGTGGCTCGACATTGCGGCTGAGCAGCAGCACCTGCACGAAATTCTTGTCGCCGGCGCGCTCGCGGATCTCGGCGGCGGCCGCGAGGCCGTCCTCGTTGCCGACGACGATCGAGGCCTTCAGCCGCTTGTCCTTGCTGGTCCATTTGTCGATCTGCCAGTCGTTGATCGCCGAGCACAAGGCGGCCGACAGCTCGTGATTGCGGATGCCCTGCCCGGTGTTGAGCGGATTGAGCACGCCCAGCTGCACGTTGTTGGGATCGAGCAGCTGCTTCTGCATGAAGGACAGCGAGGATCCCTGCGGCCCGCCCTCGGGCGGATAGGCATCGCGGCGCGAGGCGTTGGGCTGCGCCTTTGGATAGGGCGGGCCTTCCATCATGCCCTGATAGGCGTGGACGCCGTAGACCTCGAGATGATGCTGCCAGCGTTTGGCGAGATAGGGATAGAGCTCGGTGCGGGTGGCGCGGGCCGGATGGATGTCGCAGTCCGCGATCGCGGTCTTGGCGGTCAGGGGGGACGCGGCTTCTTGGTTCTCGCGGAACTGGATATTCATCGCCTTGCCTCCTCTGGCAGCGGGCTCATTTCAGGCGGGGATAGGTTGCATGCGGATTGTCGATCATGATCTTGCGCACGAGATCGGGGGACAGACCTTCGGGCAGCGCGTCCTGGCCGTCGAATTGCCAGTGCGGATAGTCCGTGGAGAATAGGACCAATTCGTCGGACTGCATATGCTCAAACAGGCGATTTAATGTCGCCTCATCCGGCGGTGCATCAAATGGCTGTAACGAGAAGCGGATGTTGCTGCGCACAATGTCCAGCGGCGCGCGATCGACCCACGGCGTTTCCATCCGCACCCCGCGCCAGAACTTGTGCAGCCGCCAGAGATAGGGCGAGATCCAGGAGACGCCCGACTCCAGCATCACCATTTTCAGGCGCGGATATTTGGCGAACACGCCCTCGACGATCAGGCTGGTGAGCTGGGTCTGGAACGCCTGGGCCTGACCGACATAATCCTCGATGTGATAGGAACCCCATCCCACCGCGGTCGGCGGATTGTGATAGGCGGAACCGGCGTGGATGCCGACCGGAAGTTCCAGCCGCTCCGCGGCCTCGTAGATCGGCCACAGCGCGCGCTTGCCGAGCGGCGTGTCGCCCATCACCAGCATCAGCACCTGCACGAAGCGCCTGTCCTGTGCGCAGCGCTCGATCTCGGCCACGGCTTTCTCGACGCTCTGCGTGGGAATCACGATCGAGCCGCGCAGCCGCGGATCGCGATCGAGCCACTCCGTCACGAGCCAGTCGTTCAACGCACGGCAGAAGGCCGCCTGCATGTCCTCGGAGAACACCATCTGCACGCCGTAGAGCGGATTGCAGATGGCATGCTTGAGCTGGAAGGGATCGAGCACGTGGCGCTGCATGTCCTCCAGGCTCTCGCCGGGCTTGCCTGTCTCGGGACGCCAGTCCGGTCGCGCCGTGATCGGCGACCTCTCGGGATAGGATTGCGAGATGAGGTCGACCATGCCGCGCGTCGTCACCTGATCGCGCCAATAATCGTTCAGGTAGGGCAGCAGGCTGGTCAGATGCGGCACGGCCGGATGCACATCGCAATCCACCCCGCCGGCGATCAGGGACGCCATGACGTCTCCCTTCTCACGTTTCCTCGCTTGTCTTTTCTGTCCCCGCCATTCAATCAGGCCTGCCGGTCGCCCGCAACTCGGCCAAGGCTTCCGGCATATGCTAGGAAGGCGCAGCTCGGTTGCGGGAAACGAGAGGTTCAGGGAATGAAAGAGCTCGTCGGCATTGCGGAACAGATCGCCGCCAAACTGATCGCGCGCAAACAGACCATTGCCGTCGCCGAATCCTCCACCGGCGGCCTGATCGCCGCGAGCCTGCTCGCGGTACCCGGCGCGTCCGCCTATTTCCTCGGCGGCGCGGTGGTCTACACCCGAGACGCCAGGCGCGTGCTGATGGATATTTCGGACGAAGGAATGAGAGGCTTCCGCTCCTCGTCTGAGCCCTACGCACAGCTGCTGGCCGGACAGATGCGAACGCGCTTCGGCAGCGACTGGGGCCTGTCCGAGACCGGCGCAGCCGGCCCCACCGGCAACCGTTACGGCGACGCGGCGGGTCATAGCTGCATGGCGGTTGCAGGGCCTGTGTCGGAGGTGATGACGCTGGAGACGGGGAGCAGCGACCGGCTTGCGAACATGCAGGTGTTCGCTGCGGCCGCGCTGCGGTTGTTGCTGAGGAAGCTGGGGGAGTGACGCTCGGTGCCGCATGTGAGTGAGTTGGCGCCGTCTCACCCCCAACACCACTGTCATCGCCCGGCTTGACCGGGCGATCCAGTACTCCGAGGCGATAGTGATTGAATCGACAGGCCACGGCGTACTGGATTCCCCGCCTTCGCGGGGAATGACGGCGGAGAAAGCGCTACGGCTACCGTCCCAAATGCCGCATGAAGATCCGCACCACATATCCCTGCACCCGTGGCGCTTCATCGTAGACATCCGACGCGATCCGCTCGATGGTCTCGCGCAGCGACAGGAATTGCGCCTGACGCGCGCTGCTTTCGGTGCCTTGCATGCCCGCGAGCTCGTCCATCGCGGCGTCGCTGATCTGGCACTGCACGACCTCGCCGTCGTTCAGCATGGTGAAGCGAAAGGCCAGCCGTTCATGGTCGTGGCCGATGATCCTGTCGCGCGTCAGTGGCATCAAGTCGTCCCGGTCGAGCCCCCCCCCCCCCCGACGGACAATGCTGAAAATCGCTTCGGTTGTCAGCAGCAAAGAGCAACTTCGCCCTACTGGAACGCCACCTCGGCAAAGCTGCGAAGCTTTCGCGAATGCAGGCGCTCCGATTCCTGCTGCTTGAGCCGTTCCAGCGCCTTCAGGCCGATCTCGAGATGTTGGCCGACGCGGCGGCGGTAGAATTCGCTGGCCATGCCGGCGAGCTTGATCTCGCCGTGCAGCGGCTTGTCGGAGACGCACAGCAACGTGCCGTAAGGCACGCGGAAGCGGTAGCCGTTGGCGGCGATCGCGGCCGATTCCATGTCGAGCGCAACGGCGCGCGATTGCGACAGGCGGCGGATCACCTCGGGCCCCGAGATCTCCCAATTGCGGTTATCGACGCTCGCCACCGTCCCCGTCCGCATCAGGCGCTTGAGCTCGAAACCTTCGAGGCCGGTGACGTCCTCGACCGCCTCTTCGAGCGCGACCTGCATCTCGGCCAGCGCCGGAATCGGCACCCACGGCGGCAGCTCGCGGTCGAGCACGTGATCCTCGCGCACATAGCCGTGCGCGAGCACGTAGTCGCCGAGCCGCTGCGTGTTGCGCAGGCCCGCGCAATGGCCGAGCATCAGCCAGGCGTGCGGGCGCAGCACGGCGACGTGGTCGGTGACGTTGCGCGCGTTCGACGGGCCGGTGCCGATATTGATCAGGGTGATGCCGCGATAGCCCGATACGACCAGATGGAAGGCCGGCATCTGCGGCATGCGCGCGGGCGCGATGCCGCTCACCGCGCCGCCGCTCTGCGTGATGATGTTGCCCGGCGCGACAAAGGCATCGAGGCCGGCCTCGCCCGACTGAAGCCGCTGCTGACACGCTTGCGCGAAGGCGTCGACATAGAACTGGTAATTGGTGAAGATCACGAAGTTCTGGAAATATTCGGGATCGGTGCCGGTGTAATGATAGAGCCGGCGCAGCGAGTAATCGACGCGGGCGGCGCGGAACAGCGACAGCGGCTCGGCCGCGCCGGGCCGGAGCTCAAAGGTGCCGTCGGCGATGGAATCGTCGATGGCGGCGAGATCCGGCACGTCGAACGCATCGCGCAGCGATCGCGTCGCGGCCGAATTCTCGCTGGTGGTGATGGCCGCCTCGATATTGATGTCGCGGCGATAAGCGAAATGGATCGGGATCGGCTCGGCCGATTCGCCGATCTCGACGGGCACGCCGTGATTCTGGATCAGCAATCCGATCTGCTCGACGAGATAGCTGCGGAACAGATCCGGCCGCGTCACGCTGGTTTCATGCACGCCGGGCCCGGCGACGAAGCCGTAGGCAAGGCGCGAATCCAGCCTGGCATGCGTCGCAGTGGTGAGACGCACGAAGGGATAGTAGGCCCGCACCCGCGTGGTAACGGCCTCGCCACCGACATAGGCCTCGAACCGCTCGCGCAGGAATTTTGTGTTGCGCTCGTAGATCTCCTCAAGGCGCGCGACGGCGAGGCCCGCGTCGGAGAAGGATTCAGTGGCGATGGAGGGAGGAGATTGCATGGTTCGACCGCCGGGCTATTTGAGCTTGAGCCATACTATAGCAAAGAAGGCGGTGCCGTAGGGTGGGCAAAGCGAAGCGTGCCCACCAATATGCTCATCGTGTGAAAAATCGTGGGCACGGCGCTTTGCGCCTTTGCCCACCCTACCAGACTGGATTTGCTTCGCTACGCTCGAAATGACGGGTGAAAATGACGCGCTTTCGCGCGTCATTTCTCCCTGAACGCGCGCATCAGCTGGTCGTGCAGCGGCTTCATCAGGTAGGACAGCATGGTGCGGTCGCCGGTCTGGACGAAGGCTTCCACGGGCATGCCGGGAATCATCTTGACGTCCCCGAGGCGGGCGATCTCTTCGGCAGGCATCGAGACGCGGATGGTGTAGTAGCTCTGGCCGGTGCGCTGGTCGGTGGTGACGTCGGGCGAGACGCGGCTGACGAGGCCGTTGAGCTCGGGCGTGGTGCGCTGGTTGAACGCGGACAGGCGCAGCAGCGTCTTCTGGCCGATCTGGAGCTTGTCGATGTCGACCGGATTGACCTTGGCCTCGACCTGGAGGTCGTCGGTCTGCGGCACGATCAGCATGAGAGCGTCGCCGGCGGTGACGACGCCGCCGACCGTGTGCACGTTGGATTGCAGCACCATGCCGTCCTGCGGCGCGCGGATGTCGATGCGGCGAAGCTGGTCTTCGGCGGCGACCTTGCGCTCGATCAGCTCGCCGATCTTGTCGTTGGTCTCGCGCAGATCCTTGGAGACTTCGCTCACCACGTCCTTGTCGACCTGGATGATCTGCAGCTCGGTCTCGGTGATCTTGCCCTTGGCCTGGGCGCGCGCGGCGATGTACTGCGCGCGCTCGCCGTTGAGACGCGCCGAGTCGCGTTCGAGCTGGGTCAGGCGCGAAAGCTGCACCAGACGCTTGTCGTAGAGATCGCGCACGCCGGTGAGCTCGTTCTGCACCAGCGCGATCTCCTGATCCTTGGCCTTCTCCTGGGCGCTGAGACCGGCGATCTCCTCGTTGAGCTGGGTGATGCGCTCGCGCAGCTGCGCCTTCTGTCCGGCACGGCCGTTGACGCGGACGTCGAACAGTTTGGTTTCGGCGGAGAGCAGCAGCTTGACGTCGGGATCGCCAGCGCGGTCGAGCAGGGTTTGCGGAAATTCGATCCTGTCTACACCGCGCTGCTCGGCCTGCAACCGGGCTGCGCGCGCCTGCGCGGCATCGAGATTCTTGGTGACGATGGCAAGGTTCGCCCTGGTGACGGTGTCGTCGAGCCGCACCACGATGTCGCCGGCCTTGACCAGGTCGCCGTCGCGGGCGCGCACCTCGCCGACCACGCCGCCGGTCGGATGCTGCACCTTCTTGACGTTGGATTCGACCACGATCTGGCCCGGCGCGATCAGCGCGCCCGAGATCAGCACGGTCGACGCCCAGCCGCCGAGACCGACGACCAGCACCAGCACGATGCCGAGTCCGAGCAGCAGGTGAAACTTGATCGAGTCCCGGACGGTGTTCTTCGCGGCAGGCTTCGGACCGCCGATGGCCATCGTGCTCATGGCTTGGTGCTCATGGTTTGGCCACTCCGCCTTCGCTGACGATCTTGATCGGCGCCGGCGGCGTCGCCCGCGGCTGCAGCACCTGGGCCAGCACCTGTTCCTTCGGGCCGAACGCCTGTATGCGACCGTCGCGCAGAACCAGGATCTGGTCGACCGCCTCGACGCCGATCGGGCGGTGCGCCACCACGACGACGATGGCGCCGCGCTCGCGGGCGGCGCGGACGGCGCGGGTCAGCGCCTCATCGCCTTCGGTGTCGAGGTTGGAGTTCGGCTCGTCGAGCACGATCAGGAACGGATTGCCGTAGAGCGCGCGCGCCAGCGCCACGCGTTGCGCCTGGCCTGCCGAGAGCGCAGTGCCCTGCTCGCCGACTTGCGTGTTGTAGCCCTCGCGCATCTTGATGATCATCTCGTGCACGCCGGCTTCTTTCGCCGCCGCGATGATGGCGTCGGACGTCGCCTCGGGATCGAACCGGCTGATGTTCTGGGCGATGGTGCCGCCGAACAATTCGACGTCCTGCGGCAGATAGCCGATGTGCCGGCCGAGCATGTCGGACGACCATTGATCGAGCGCCGCGCCGTCGAGCCGCACCTTGCCGCGCACCGGCTGCCAGACCCCGACCAGCGCGCGGATCAGCGACGACTTGCCGGAGCCGCTCGGGCCGATCACGCCGAGGCCATTGCCCGCAGTGAGCGTGAAGTTGATGTCCTGCACGATGAGGCGCTGGTCGCCGGGCGGCACCATGGAGACGCCTTCGACCGAGAGCCGGCTGGTGGGCGCCTGCAACTGGGTCGGCATCGCCTGCGCCGGCATCTGCTCCAGCAGGCGGGTCAGGCGCTGCCAGCTCTGGCGCGCGGCGACGAAGGATTTCCAGTGCGCGATGGCGAGGTCGACGGGTGCCAGCGCGCGGGCGGAGAGGATCGAACCGGCGATGATGATGCCGGCGGTCGCCTCCTGGTGGATGACGAGATAGGCGCCGACCGCGAGCACGGCCGATTGCAGCATCATGCGCAGCACCTTGGCGACCGCGCCGAGTCCGCCGGCGACGTCGCTGGCGCGCTGGTTGCCGGCGAGATATTTTTCGTTGGCCTCGCTCCAGCGCTGGTTCATCCGGCCGGCCATGCCCATCGACACCATGACTTCGGCGTTGCGGCGGCTGGCCTGGGCGAGATCGTTGCGCTGGGCGGCAAGGCCCATCGCCTCCTTCGCCGGCTGGCGGGACATGAATTCGGTGACCAGCGTCAGGCCGACCAGGATAATGGCGCCGATCAGCGCGGTGACACCGATCATGACGTGGAAGGCGAAGCAGATGGCGAGGTAGAGCGGCAGCCAGGGCAGATCGAAGAACGCGCTCGGGCCCATGCCGCCGAGGAAGGAGCGGACGTTGTCGAGATCACGCAGCGGCTGCAGACCTTCGTTGCGGCTGCCGACCAGCAGCGGCAGGCGCACGATGGTGTCGAACACGCGCTTGTTGAGCGCCTCGTCCAGCGCGGTGCCGATCCGCCCGAGGATCCGGTTACGGATCATGTCGAGCACGCCCTGCGCCATGTAGAGGAAGCCGGCGAGGATGATCAGGCCGACCAGGGTCGGAATGCTGCGGCTCGGCAGCACCCGGTCGTAGACCTCCAGCATGAAGATCGACCCGGTCAGATAGAGCAGGTTGATCATGCAGCTCATCAGGCCGACGCCGACGAACGCCGTGCGACAGGCGCGCAAGGCGTCACCGAGCTCTGAACGGCGGACGCCGGAGGCTGCCATCAGTCTGGTCTCTTTCTGGTGGGGCCAAAGCCCCTGATTTCACGGGCAATTCAGGCTACGCGTCCCGAATTAACATCATGTTGGCGCTGCGTCCAACGCGGGCCGGTTCATTCAGAACCCCGATGGGCCACATCTACTCCCGACGGCCGGGCACGCAAGCCCGGTATTTCACAGTCTTTGCGGCTTTTTGGTGCAGACGTGGCCGCCCCTCCCCAGGTCTGGAAGAGGCGGCAGTTCCGATCGATCGACCCGGGCTGCTGCTAGAGCCGGCCGCCGCCCCGCACCAGCCGCACCACCAGCAGCAGGATGACCGCACCGATGGCGGAATAGACGATCTCGGAGACCAGGCCCGTGCCGAGGCGGATGCCGAGCCTGGGAAACAGAAGGCTCGCCACCAGCGCACCGCAGATGCCGATCACGATGTCACCGATCAGGCCGAACCCGGCGCCCCGCACGATCTTGCCGGCCAGCCAGCCGGCGACCAGGCCAACGAACAGGATGACGAGCAGGCCTTCGTTGGAAATGTGCATCGGCGCGGTCCCTCTCCTTCAACGCCCGGCATGGAACGGGAACCGGGATGAATGGAGTCTGAATGGCATGAGGCTCGCGCGGCCGCGAGCCTGGTTGATTTCGTCCAAAGCTATGACACCGCTGTGAAGGGCTCCGCCAGCACACATCGTGCCGCCCGCCCCGGGCCGACCTCCACATTCGCAGGCAGCCGCTCCAGGCAACGCGGCTCGGCTAGCTTGCAGCGCGGGGCGAAGGAGCAATTGTGGGGCATTTCGGCCAGCGAGGGCGGCGTGCCGGGGATGGTCTCCAACCGCTGGCCGCGCCTGGCGCCGTGGATGGTGGAGGCAAGCAGGCCTTTGGCGTAGGGATGCATGGGGCTGCGGACGATGTCGCGCAAGCTGCCCTGCTCGACGATCTGGCCGGCATACATCACCGCGACACGGTCGCAGATCTCGATGGCGACGCCGATGTCGTGGGTGACGAAGATCACCGACATGCCGAACTCGCGCTGCAGCTCGCGCAGCAAGAGCAGGATCTGGATTTGCACGGTGGCATCGAGCGCCGTGGTCGGCTCGTCCGCTAGCAGGATTTTTGGCCTACAGGCCAGCGCCAGCGCGATCATCGCGCGCTGGCGCATGCCGCCCGACATCTCATGCGGATAGGCATCCAGCCGCCGCTTCGCCGAGGGGATGCGCACGACCTCGAGCATCTCGAGTGCACGGGCCCTGCCCTCCGCATAGGTCTTACCCTCGTGGCGGACGACGCTTTCGGCGATCTGCGCGCCGATAGTGTAGACCGGATCGAGCGCGAGCGCAGGCTCCTGGAAGATCATCGAGACGGTCTGGCCGCGGAACGACGACAATTGCTCGTCGTTCATGGCGAGCACGTCCTGCCCCATGACGTTGACCTTGCCGGAAATCTGCGTGCGCTTCTTCGGCAACAGCCGCATCAGCGCGCGCAGCGTCACGCTCTTGCCCGAGCCGGACTCGCCGAGCAGGCCGAGCACCTCGCCATCACCCAGCGACAGGCTGAGGTCGTTCACGGCATAGACCGTGCGCTCGCCGGTGAAACGGATGTTGAGGCCGGAAATCTCGACGAGCTTGGTCATGACGGCAGTTTCGGCAATCGATCATGATAATCGGTGACGCGCTGGAAGGCGGCGCCGATGGTGAGCAGGGTCGCCTCGTGGAAGGAGCGGCCGATCAGCTGCATGCCGACCGGCAGGCCGCTCCTGGTGAAGCCGGAGGGCACCGTGAGCGACGGCAGGCCGAGGAAGTTCACCGGGCGGGTGAACAGCGTCAGCCGTTGCAGCAGCGCCGGCGCGTTCGGGCCGCCGCCGACATCGCTCTCCTCGATCGTCGGCGCCGGCACCGGCGAAGCCGGCGCGATCACCGCGTCGACCCCGGCGGTCGCCGCGTTATGCGCAGCCAGTGCCGGCCCACGCCAGCGCATCGCCTCCAGGTAGGTGATGGCGGGAACGGCGAGGCCGTTCTGAAGCCGCATCAGCACCTGCGGGCCATAATCCTGCGGGCGCTCGATCATCCAGCGTTTGTGGAAGGCGGCAGCTTCCGCGGCGAGCACGAGCTGGCTCGCCGAGGACAATTGCCGCTGATCCGGCAGCTCGACCTTGACGATCTCGGCCCCCTCGCGCTTGAGCACCGCGATGGTCTCGTCCAGCACGCGCGCGACCTCGGCGTCGAGATCGTCGACGTAGAACGAGGCGGGCACGCCGATCTTGAGGCCTTTTAGCGAGCCCTTGGTGGCGGCGACGTAATCCGACAACGGCTCTTGGCTGCATGTCGAGTCGGCGGGATCGGGGCCGGCCATCAGTGCCAGCAACAGCGCGCAATCTTCGGCGGTGCGGGCCAGCGGACCGACCGTGTCGAGCGATTGCGACAGCGGCATAGCGCCGGCGCGGCTGACCCGGCCGACCGTGGTCTTCAGCCCCGTCACGCCACAGAAATGCGCGGGCATCCGGATCGAGCCGCCGGTGTCGGAACCGAGCGCGGCATAGGTCAGCCGCGCCGCGACCGCCGAGCCGGAGCCCGACGACGAGCCGCCGGTGATGTGGGCGACGTTCCAGGGATTGCGCACCGGGCCATAATGGGCGTTGTGGCCGGTCGGGCCATAGGCGAATTCGGCCAGGTGCAGCGTGCCGAGGCGGACCTGGCCGGCATCCTTGAGCCGTTGCAAGGCGGTGGAGGTCACTGATGGCACGAAGTCGCGGCGGATCAGCGAGCCGCAGGTCGCGACATGGCCGGCGTCATAGTACATGTCCTTGTGCGCGAGCGGCACGCCGTGCAGCGGACCGCGGACCTTGCCCGCGGCGAGCTCGGCATCGGCGGCATCGGCCGCCTTCAGCGCGGATTCTGCCTCAATCAACATGAAGGCGTTGAGATGCGGTTGCCATTGCGCGATGCGGTTGAGCAACGCGCGCGTCGCCTCATGCGAGGACAGCTGCTTCATCGCGATCGCACGCGCGACCTCGGTGAGCGTCATCAGTGCGGGCTCAAGGCTCATTTCGACACCTTCTGCGTCTGCACGATCGGATAGAGCGCGGGCTCGAGATCGAACGGCAGCGTACCCGCGATGGTCGCGAAGCCTTCGAAGGCAGGTCCGATGGAGTTGGAGATGCGGGTTGCGATCTCGTCATCCACGGGCACGCCGGCGATTTGCGCGATGGGCTTGATCTCTTTCGGTGTCGGTCTCGTCATGCGATCATCTCCCTGGGCGCGCGGCTATGGCCAGAACCAGGAATCGCCATATAACACGCGGCCTCGTGGCCCATCTTATCCAGCGCTGTCAGCTTTGGTGTCGCATTTGCGCAGAGCGGCTCCGCAAACGGACAACGGGTGTGGAAGCGGCAGCCCGGGGGGGGGTCGATCGGGTTCGGCGGATCACCCGTGATCGGCGGCGTCTCGGTGCGCCTGTCGGGGTCTGAGGACGGCATCGCGGCCAGCAATGCGCGGGTGTAGGGATGCGCCGGACGATCCCAGACCTGGTCGACCGGGCCGAGCTCGACCACCTCGCCGAGATACATCACCAGGACGCGATCCGAGATGTAACGGACGACGTTGAGGTCGTGGCTGATGAAGAGATAAGTCAGGCCGAATTCGCGCTTGAGGTCGACAAGCAGATTGAGCACCTGCGCCTCGACGGATTTGTCGAGCGCGGAGACGGCTTCATCCAGGATCACCAGCCGCGGCGACAGCGCCAGGGCACGCGCGATGTTGACCCGCTGGCGCTGGCCGCCGGAAATCTCGTGCGGGTAGCGATTGGCGAAGGTCTCGGAGCGCAGTCCGACCTTGCCGAGCAGCTCGCGCGCGAGGGTGCGCGCCGCGCCATCGGCCATGCCGTGCACCTTGGGGCCGAAGGCGATCGACTCCTCGATCGTGAGTCGCGGGTTGAGCGAGGCGTAGGAATCCTGGAACACCATCTGCATGCCGCGGCGCAGCTCGCGCAGGCTCAGCGATTGTCCCACGGTCATGCCGTCATAGACGATGTCGCCGGTATCGCGCGGCATCAGATGCATCAAGAGCCGCGCGGTGGTGGACTTGCCGCAGCCGGATTCACCGACGATGCCGACGGTCTCCCCCTTGGCAACGGCAAAGGAGACGTTGTCGACGGCACGCACGGTGCGCCTGGCAGCGAACAGCCCGCCCCGCACCGGGAAGTGCTTGGTCAGGCCGTTGACCTGCAGCAGCGGCTGCGCGACGCCGCCGACGTCCTCGACCGGCTCGAGCATGGCAATGTTGGTCTCGCTCATGGCTAGTTCCTGATGTCCATGGCGCTGCGCAGGCCGTCCGAGAGCAGATTGAAGCAGATCGAGACCGCGAAGATCATCGCGCCGGGCAGGGCTGCGACCCAGGGATTGACGTAGATCGCGGTGCGCAGGGTATTGAGCATCAGGCCCCATTCCGGCTCCGGCGGCTTGGTGCCGAGGCCGAGGAAGGAGAGACCGGCGGCGAGAATCATCGAGACCGAGATCAGGCTGGTGGCATAGACGAAGATCGCGCCGAGCACGTTGCCGAGGATGTGCACGCGCATGATGGTGAAGGGCCCCGCGCCGGAGGCGCGCGCGGCCTCGACGAAATCCATGTTGCGTACGCCCGTGGTGACACTCTCGGCGACGCGGGTGATCTGCGGCACGAACACGACGGTGAGCGACACGATCGAGTTGAGGATGCCGGCGCCCAGTGCGCCGGAGATCGCGATCGCCAGCAGCACGGAGGGGAATGCATAGAACACGTCGACCGTGCGCATGATCGCGGTGTTGAGCTTGCCGCCGACATAACCGGCAATGAGGCCGAGCGAGGTGCCAATGCCGAAGGCGAGGATCACCGGCAGGATGCCGATCACCAGCGACAGCCGGCCGCCATAGACCAGCCGCGCCAGCATGTCGCGGCCGAGCTCGTCGGTGCCGAGCGGATAACCAGGCGTGCCGATGTGACGGAGGCGGCGGATCATCGAGCCCTTGTAGGGATCTTCGAGGCCGAGCCAGGGCGCGAGGATCGCCGAGAGGAAGATCAGCAGCAGCACCAGCGCGCAGGCCATGCTGACCTTGTCGCGCCGGATGCGGCGGCCGACGGTCGCCCAATAGCCGCGTGCCTTGGTCGCGGGCGCAGCCTGGAGCGCGGCGTCGGCGGTGGCGGAGAGGGGAAGCTCGCTCATCGGCTGGCTCCCGTTGCGTATGGATGTGGTCGGTGGAAGCCCGGAAGGCGGTGCACCTCTCCCGCTTGCGGGAGAGGTCGGCGCAACGCGCCGGGTGAGGGCTTTCTCCTCTTGGGGGTTCTCGATTGCGGAGACACCCTCTCCCCAACCCTCCCCCGCTCGCGGGGGAGGGAGCGCACCATTTGCGTGGCGTCGGCCAGGTTCATCCCGTCAGCCCCGCTTGATGCGCGGGTCGATCGCGGCTTGGGCGATATCGACCAGGAGATTGAGGAAGACGAAGAACAGCGCCAGGATCAGGATCGTGCCCTGCAGCAGCGGCAGGTCGCGCTGGAAGATCGCGGAATTCAGCAGGAAGCCCGAGCCCGGCCAGGAGAACACGGTCTCGATCAGGATCGAGCCGCCGAGCATGTAGCCGAGCTGGAGCCCCATGACCGCCAGCGCGGTCGGTGCGGCGTTCTTGATGACGTGGCGGAACACGCCGGTTTCGCGCAAGCCCTTGGCACGCAGGGCCTCGACGAAATCCTGGCTCAGGATGTCGCCGGTGAGCGCGCGCACGGTGCGGGTGACGATACCCATGGGAATCACCGACGTCGTGATCGCCGGCAGCACCAGATATTTCAGATGCGCCCAGTCCCAGGCCCAGGAATTGGAGCCGCTGGGGCCGGCGCCGACCGCGGGCAGCCAGTTCAGCTGCACCGAGAAGATGATGACGAGCAGCATGCCGAGCCAGTAATGCGGCACCGAGACGCCGGCGATGGCGAAGGAGGTCGCGACCTTGTCGATCCAGGTCTCGCGGAAATAGCCGGCGATCAAGCCGAGCAGGATGCCCATGGTGAAGCCGATGATGGCGGCCGCGATCGCCAGCGTGACGGTGTTGCCGACCGCGCGCATGACCTCGGCGAGCACGGGGCGTCCCGTCGCGATGGAATTGCCGAGATCGCCATGCAGGGCACGAAGCAGCCAAAGCCCGAACTGCACCGGCAACGGGCGGTCAAAGCCATAGGCGGTGCGCAGCTGCGCGGCGAGCTCCTGCGAGGCATCGGCCGGCAGCACGGCAACGAGCGGATCGCCCGGCGTGATGTGCACGAGCAGGAAGCACACCAGCGCGACGCTGATGACGATCGGGACGACATAGACGATGCGTCGGGCGATATAGGCGAGCACGGCGGGTTTCTTTTTTCCCTTCTCCCCTTGTGGGAGAAGGTGGCGCGAAGCGCCGGATGAGGGGTATCGATCCGCGGCTGCAGTCATCTCAAACGAGCGAGAGTCTCTCCGCGGAGAGATACCCCTCACCCGGCTTCGCTTCGCGAAGCCACCCTCTCCCACAAGGGGAGAGGGTGCACCGAGTGCGCCGCTAGCGCCTCACTGCTTGATCGACACCGGCGAGAAGTCGATGAACCAGCTCTTCGGCTGCACGACGCCTGTCACCTTCGGGCTCATGGCGCGCGGGCCGACGTCGTGGGCGACGTAGAGGAAGGCGGCATCGTCGACGGAGGCCGCGTGCAGCTCGGCGAGCGCGGCGTCGCGCGCGGCGGGGTCGAAGGTCTGACGCGCCTTCTTCACCAGCTCGTCGAACTTGGGGTTGTTGATGAAGCCCCAATTGTTCGAGACCGGCGGCGCCATGCCCGATTGCAGGAAGCGCACCAGCGCGAAGAACGGATCCATCGCGGCATAGGTAACGTTGGTGGCGTTCGAGCCGTTGGCGCTGGGATCCTTGGCGCCGCGGCGCCAGTTGGTGAACAGCGTATTCCACTCGATGACGTCGAGCTTGACGTCGAAATAGCATTCGGCCAGCGCCTGCTGCAGATATTCGTTCATCGCCAGCGGCTGCATCTGTCCCGAGCCCGACGCGGAAGTCTGCGTCTTGACCGTCAGCTTCTTGTTCGGACCAAAGCCCGCTTCCTGCATCAGCTTCTGGGCGGCGGCCTTGTCATATTTGATCTCGAAGGTCGGCTTGCCGCGCCAGGGATGGCCGGGCTCGAAGGTGCCGGTCGCCGGCACCATCAGGCCGGCAAGCAGGCCGTCCTTGAGGCCTTCGCGGTCGATGCAGAGGTTCGCGGCCTTGCGCACGCGGATGTCGTTCCAGGGCGAGCCTTCGACGCGCGAGAACTGCCAGGGCCAGACATGCGGCTGCTCGTTGGCGTAGAGCTTGAAGCCCCGCTGCTTCAATTCGGGAATCGCGTCCGGCGCCGGTGCCTCGACCCAATCGACCTGGCCGGAGAGCAGCGCCGCGGTGCGCGCGTTCGCTTCCGGCATCGGCAGCAGCACCATCTTGTCGACCTTGGGCACGCGTGCCTTGTCCCAATAGCTCGCGTTCTTCACCAGTTCGAGCCGTTCGCGCGGCGTGAAGCTCGCCATCTTCCACGGACCGGTGCCTGCAGCGTCCCTGGCAAACGCCGTCCATGCGGCTTGCGACTTCGCCTTGGCGTCGGCGCCTTCGGCCTTGTCGTAGAAGTGCTGCCACTTCGCCGGGCTCGCCATGAACAGATTGGTGAGGTTGATCGGCAGGAAGCTGTCGGGCTCCTTGGTGGTGAGCTCGACCGTCATGTCGTCGATCTTCTTCGCCGACGCCAGCGTCGGCATGCGCGAGGCCGTGACGCCGACCTGGCTGGCGTCGAATTGCGGCGCATCCTGCTTCAGCACCTTCTCGACGTTCCATACCACGGCGTCCGCGTTGAACGGCGAGCCGTCGTGGAAGGTCACGCCGGGGCGCAGCTTGAAGATCCACTTGGTCTTGTCGGCATCGTCGACCTTCCACTCGGTGGCAAGGCCGGGGATCACCACGCTTGCCTTGTCGGCAGAAGACAGGTCCCAACCGGTGAGCGCGTCGTACATGGTGAGGCCGGTGAAGCGATTGCCTTCAAAGCCCTGATCAGGCTGGCCCAGCGTGCGCGGAATATCGGCAGCAGTCATGCCGATGCGCAGCACGGTCTCCGCGCTGGCCACGCGCGGCCAGGCGGCCGCCGTCGTTAGAGCGAGCACCGCGATCAATGCCGCGCGTGTGTTCTTCTGAGTAAGCATCGCCTCAATCCTTTTCCGGCTTCGATGACTATTTTTGATGCAATCGTATGCAATGGCTATGCCAAAGAGAAACTTATTCTGCAATTTGGCCCTGCGACGACAAGTCCTTGTAGGCATTACGCAGGTGCACGCGTCGCCCTGCCTATTCTGGCATCAAGATTGCAGGTTTGGTCTCGAAATCCCCTGGGAGCTCTGGACCATGCGTCTTCGTCTGTCGATTTGTCTCGCCGTGCTTGCGCTGGCGTTGTCCGCAATCTCGGCGCGCGCCGAAACCGTGCTGCGCTACGGCATCTCGATGGCGGACATCCCGCTGACCACGGGTCAACCCGATCGCGGCGCCGGCGCCTACCAGTTCACGGCCTACACGATCTACGACCCGCTGGTGGCCTGGGAGATGGACGTCGCCGATCGACCCGGCAAGCTGGTGCCGGGGCTCGCGACCGAGTGGAAGGTGGATGACGCCGACAAGACCAAATGGCGCTTTACGCTTCGCAAGGGCGTCAAGTTTCACGACGGCAGCGAGTTCAATGCCGATGCGGTGATCTGGAATCTGGACAAGGTGCTCAACGACAAGGCGCCGCAATTCGACAAGCGGCAGAGCGCGCAGGTGAAGACCC
The DNA here is from genome assembly GCF_024585165.1 of Bradyrhizobium sp. WBOS07. Lineage (NCBI taxonomy): Bacteria > Pseudomonadati > Pseudomonadota > Alphaproteobacteria > Hyphomicrobiales > Nitrobacteraceae > Bradyrhizobium > Bradyrhizobium sp. WBOS07. The sequence continues at coordinate 4,482,341 of NZ_CP029008.1, read as the reverse complement.
GCCTGCCCTCGGTCGCGAGCTATGCCAAGATCGACGACTTCACGGTGGAGATCACCACCAAGACGGTCGATTCCTTCTTTCCCTATCAGATGCTGTGGTTCCTGGTGTCGAGCCCCGCGCAATACGACAAGCTCGGCAAGGATTGGGACAAGTTCGCCAGCCAGCCTTCCGGCACCGGCCCGTTCAAATTGACGAAGCTGGTGCCGCGAGAGCTCGCAGAACTCAGCAAGAACCCCGACTACTGGAACAAGAAGCGCATCCCGAAGGCCGACAAGATCGTGCTGGTGCCGATGCCGGAGGCGCTGACGCGCACCAATGCGCTGCTGGCGGGCCAGGTCGATCTGATCGAGACGCCGGCACCGGACGCGGTGCCGCAACTCAAGGCCGCCGGCATGAAGCTCGTCGACAACGTCACGCCGCATGTCTGGAACTATCACCTGTCGGTGCTGCCGGGCTCGCCCTGGACCGACATCCGCCTGCGCAAGGCGCTGAACCTCGCGATCGATCGCGATGGGGTGGTCGGGCTGATGAACGGCCTCGCAAAACCCGCCAAAGGCCAGGTCGATCCGTCCAGCCCGTGGTTCGGCAAGCCGGCCTTCGAGCTGAAATACGATCTCGCCGCGGCGAAGAAGCTGGTCGAGGAAGCCGGCTACTCCAAGACCAAGCCGCTGAAGGCCACCTTCATCATCGCGCAGGGCGGCACCGGCCAGATGCTGTCGCTGCCGATGAACGAATTCCTGCAGCAGAGCTTCAAGGAGATCGGCATCGAGATCGATTTCAAGGTCGTCGAGCTCGAGACGCTCTACACGCATTGGCGCAAGGGCGCGGCCGACGAGATGAATGCCGGCATCACCGCCAACAACATCGCCTACGTCACCTCGGACCCGCTCTACGCCATTGTCCGCTTCTTCCATTCGGGGCAGATCGCGCCCGTGGGCGTCAACTGGGGCGGCTACAAGAACCCCAAGGTCGACGCGCTGATCGACGAGGCCAAGCAGACGTTCGATTCCACCAAGCAGGACGAGCTGCTGGCGCAGGCGCACGCCCTGATCGTCGACGATGCCACGCTGGTCTGGGTCGTCCACGACACCAACCCGCACGCGCTGTCGCCGAAGGTGAAGCAGTTCGTGCAGGCCCAGCACTGGTTTCAGGATCTGACGACGATCGGGATGGAGTGAGGGCGGCAAACGCCGCTGCCGTAGGTTGGGCAAAGCGCTGCGTGCCCACCAATTCAACATTGCAGAGTAAGACCGTGGGCACGGCGCTGACGCGCCTTTGCCCACCCTACAAGAGCTGACGACGATCGGGATGGCGTGAAGGCGGCAAACGCCGCTGCCGTAGGACCTCCTAGCCTTGGTCAAGAGCTTTCGTGCCTTGGTGAACCAGGGTAGCGCGGTGCTCACCGCAGTCCAGGACGCTTCGCGCCGGCTACGCCGGTGCCGATGGCATCCTGGACAGCGGCTGCCGGAAATACTGCGGCGAAAGGGCGGGCCGTGCGTACGGCAAAACCGTGTGGTCCTGGCCGTCGTTGCTACGGTCAAGCTTCCGCGGAGGTGCGAGCGAGCCCAACCGGGCGGACTGCATCATCCAATTCGCGGGGCGAGGGAGGCCAGAAGGAAAGTTCGGCTCCCGGGAGAGCACGGCATAAGCCGTCCGACCATCGCGCAGGGAAGGCCGAGTGATCGGCACCACCTGTATGCTGCTGTGCGGTTCTTCCTGCGTGTGCATTTTCGCGCAGCGGACCGCGGGTGCGTTGTCAGCACCCGGCCTTCCCTGCGCCCTCTTGGCTTTGAGGGTGGAGACGCAAGCAAAGCTCGGGCGAATTCAGCCGCGAGGTCGAAGAGGCGTGTCTGTGAGTCGAGCTGCGTGTCACAACCTCGATCTCGTAGGGTGGGCAAAGCGCAGCGTGCCCACGCGTCTATCGCCGCATCGGACAGATCGTGGGGCACGGCGCAAGGGCGCCTTTGCACCCTACGGCACTAGCGCCTGGTGGATGCGCCGAAGCTGTCCGTGGTGTCGCTACGGAGCTCCCGCTCGAACCGGCGCCTTATCTTGGCGAGGTCATGATCCACGGCTGCGTTGCGCAGCGTCGGGTTGAGTTCGACGCCCGTTCGCTCGACGTATCTGGGAGACGATAGCACCAAGGAACTGGCGAGCAGCACGGCCGTTGCGAGAATGGTCATGTCCCAATTCATGGACCCAAATGCGGCCATTTGTTGCCGGCGTCGGCCGATGGCTTTTGAGTTGGCGTGTGCAAGCCCAATGCTATGGTGCGGCAGGGCCTCAATTTGACAAGGACGAGGATATTCCAGTGGCTGATGTTCATCCCGCGGCGGGCAAGCAGGCTTCGCCGGACGCGCTCACCAATATTCCGCGGCTGGTGACGGCCTATTTCGCCGGCAAGCCCGATGTCGCGGATCCCGCGCAGCGCGTGGCGTTCGGCACCTCCGGCCATCGCGGCACCTCGTTCAAGAACACGTTCAACGAAGGCCATATCCTCGCGACCACGCAGGCGATCTGCGATTATCGAAAGGAAAAGGGCCTGACCGGCCCGCTCTTCATCGGCATCGACACCCACGCCCTGGCCGAGCCGGCGCTGGTCAGTGCCGTCGAGGTGTTCGCCGCCAACGGCGTCGACATCATGATCGACAAGGACGGCGGCTACACGCCGACGCCGGTGATCTCGCGCGCGATCCTCGCCTACAACAAGGGCCGCACTGACGGCTTGGCCGACGGCGTCGTCATCACGCCCTCGCACAACCCGCCGGACGATGGCGGCTACAAATACAATCCGCCGCATGGCGGCCCGGCCGACACCGATGTCACGGGCGTGGTCGAGAAGCGCGCCAATGCCTACCTCGCCGACGCTCTCAAGGGCGTCAAGCGCATGGACTACGCCAAGGCGCTGAAATCATCGACCGTCCATCCGACCGACTTCGTCACGCCCTATGTCGCAGCTCTCGGCGAGGTCGTCGATCTCGAGCTCGTCAAATCCGCCGACATCAACATCGGCATCGACCCGCTCGGCGGCGCCGCCGTGCACTATTGGCATCCGATCATCGAGCGCTACGGCCTGAAGGCCACCGTGGTGAACGAGGCAATCGATCCGACCTTCCGCTTCATGACGGTGGACTGGGACGGCAAGATCCGCATGGACTGCTCCTCGCCCTACGCCATGGCGAGCCTGATCGCGATGCGCGACCGCTTCGACGTCGCCTTTGCCAACGACACCGACGCCGACCGCCACGGCATCGTGACGCGATCCGGCGGCCTGATGAACCCGAACCATTATCTGGCGACCGCGATCTCCTATCTGTTCGCGCATCGGCCGAACTGGGGCAAGGACGCCGCGATCGGCAAGACCGTGGTGTCGAGCTCGATCATCGATCGCGTCGCCAAGAAGCTCGGCCGCAAGCTGGTCGAGACGCCGGTCGGCTTCAAATGGTTCGTCGACGGCCTGCTCACCGGCGGCTTCGGCTTCGGTGGCGAGGAAAGTGCGGGCGCCTCGTTCCTGCGCCGCGACGGCGGGGTCTGGACCACCGACAAGGACGGCATCATCCTCGGCCTGCTCGCCGCCGAGATCATGGCCAGGACCGGCCGCGATCCGAGCCAGCTGTTCGGCGATCTCACCGCCGAGTTCGGCGTGCCGCATTACGCCCGCATCGACGTCGCGGCGACAGGGCCGCAGAAGACCATCCTGAAGTCCGTCACGCCCGAGCAACTCGGTCTCAAAAGCCTCGCCGGCGATCCGGTCCGTGCCACCTTGAGCAAGGCGCCCGGCAACGGCCAGCCCTTCGGCGGCATCAAGGTCGAGACCGATTTCGGCTGGTTCGCGGCAAGGCCGTCGGGGACGGAGGATGTCTACAAGATCTACGCGGAGAGCTTCCGTAGCCCGGAGCACCTGAAGCGGATTCAGGAGGAGGCGCAGGCGGGTCTGGCGAAGGTATTCGCGGCGTAGCTGCCAGGCGAGCCTCTCTTGCCCGCCTTTGAAGGCACTTGAGCGCAGGCCGCATGCTCAGCTTGGGTCGCAGCCACGGCTGTCATTCCCCGCGAAGGCGGGGAATCCAGTACTCCGCGGCAGTCAACAGTGCAGGCAACTTCCGCTGCGGAGTACTGGATCGCCCGCCTTCGCGAGCGATGACCATGAGTAGTGTATACATTCTCCTTGATTAAGGTATAATAATACAAATATTTGATCCTTGAACAATTCCACCTCTCGGCTATTGTATACATAACGCATACAACGCCGTGGGAGTGAGACCGATGACAAAGCCCTTCCCGATGAACGCCTGGTACGCCGCCGCCTGGGATGCCGAGGTGAAGCCGGCGCTGCTGCCCCGGACGATCTGCGGCAAGCATGTCGTGATGTATCGCAAGGCCGACGGTTCGATCGCCGCGCTGGAGGACGCCTGCTGGCATCGCCTGGTGCCGCTGTCCAAGGGCCGGCTCGAAGGCGACACCGTGGTCTGCGGCTATCACGGCCTGAAATTCAATGCGCAGGGCCGCTGCACCTTCATGCCCTCGCAGGAGACCATCAATCCGTCGGCCTGCGTGCGCTCCTATCCCGTGGTCGAGCGCCACCGCTACATCTGGCTCTGGATGGGCGATCCCGCGCTGGCCGATCCCGCGCTCGTCCCCGACCTGCACTGGAATCACGATCCGGCCTGGGCCGGCGACGGCAAGACCATCCACGTCAAATGCGACTATCGCCTCGTGCTCGACAATCTCATGGATCTCACCCACGAGACCTTCGTGCACGGTTCCTCGATCGGCAACGAAGCGGTCGCCGAGGCGCCGTTCGACGTCACCCATGGCGAGAAGACCGTCACGGTGACCCGCTGGATGCGGAACATCGAGCCCCCGCCGTTCTGGGCCAAGCAGCTCGGCAAGCCCGGCCTCGTCGACCGCTGGCAGATCATCCGTTTCGAGGCGCCGTGCACCATCGCGATCGATGTCGGCGTGGCGCCCGCCGGCACCGGCGCGCCGGAAGGCGACCGCTCGCAGGGCGTCAACGGCTTCGTGCTCAACACCATCACGCCGGAGACCGAGAAGACCTGCCACTATTTCTGGGCGTTCGTGCGCAACTACCAGCTCGGCGAGCAGCGTATCACCTCCGAGATCCGCGAGGGCGTCTCCGGCATCTTCCGCGAGGACGAACTGATCCTCGAAGCGCAACAGCGCGCCATGGACGAGAATCCGGACCGCATCTTCTACAACCTCAACATCGACGCCGGCGCGATGTGGTCGCGCAAGCTGATCGACAAGATGGTGGCGAAGGAAAGCGCGCCGCAGCGCCTTCAGGCCGCGGAGTAGATCATGGCCGAGCGCGAGGTCGACCGCTCCGTTTCCCAGACCGTGAAGGCGCAGCTCGCGCTGCGCGACCAGATCCTGTCCGGCGCCTTGCGGCCGGGCGAGCGCATCTCCGAGCTGCAGGCGGTGGAGACCACCGGCGCCTCGCGCACGCCGGTGCGCATGGCGCTGGTGCGGCTGGAGGAGGAGGGCCTCCTGGAGGCCATTCCCTCCGGCGGCTTCATGGTGAAGGCGTTCTCCGAGCGCGACATCTCCGATTCCATCGAGCTGCGCGGCACGCTCGAAGGCCTCGCCGCGCGCTTTGCGGCCGAGCGCGGCGTCTCCGCGCGCGAGCTCGAGCCGCTGAAAGAGTGCCTGGCCGCGATCGACGAATTGCTGCGCCAGGTGCCGATCTCGATCGAGGCGTTCTCGTCCTATGTCACGCTGAACGCGCGCTTCCACGCGCTGCTCACCGAATTGTCGCGCAGCCCCCCCTTGATCCGCCAGATCGACCGCGCCTCGGCGCTGCCGTTCGCATCCCCCAGCGGCTTCGTGATGGCGCAATCGGCGCTGCCTGAGGCGCAGCAGATCCTGATCATCGCCCAGGATCACCACCGCGTCGTGATTGATGCGATCGAGAACCGCGAAGGCGCGCGCGCCGAAGCGATCATGCGCGAGCACGCACGGCTCGCCGTGCGCAACTTGCGGCTCGCGCTGCGCAACCGGACCCATCTGGACCTGCTGCCGGCGCTCGCGCTGATCAAGTCCGCAACCGACTGAGGGCCGCCACCATGCGCTTCATCGAAACCTGGACTTCGGCAACGCTCGTCTCGACGCGCGATCTCGCCCCCGGCATCCGCGAATTCCTGATCCGGCCCGATCAGTATGACGGTGTCGCCTATCCGGTCGGCAGCCACATCAATATCAGCATGACCATCGACGGCCTGCCGGAGACGCGATCCTATTCGCTGGTAGGCGAGGCCTCGCCGCACGGCTTCAGGATCGCGGTGCGCCGCGCTGACGATTCCCGCGGCGGCTCGCGCTACATGTGGCAGCTCAAGCCGGGCGCGCGGCTCGACATCACCCAGCCGGCCTCGCTCCTTGTGGTGGACTGGTCCCGCGACAGCTATTGCCTGATTGCCGGCGGCATCGGCATCACGCCGATCCTCGGCGCTGCCCAGGCGCTGGTGCGGCGCGCGGCCGACGTCAAACTGCATTATGCGGTGCGCTCGCGGGCAGAGGCTGCCTATCTCGACGATCTCGCCGCACTGCTTGGCGATCGCTTGGTCGTTCATGCCGGCGACGAGGGCAAGCGGCTCGATCTCGACGCGCTGTTCGCCTCGCTCCCCAAGGGCGCGCTCGCGCTGTTCTGCGGCCCGATGCGCATGCTCGATGCCGCCCGCCACGCCTGGGTCGGCGCCGGTCATGCGCTGCCCGACTTGCGCTACGAAACCTTCGGCTCCAGCGGCACGCTGCCAACCGAGGCGTTCCGGGTGCGCCTGAAGGGCTCGAACATCGAGCTGGAAATCCCGCGCGAGCGCTCGATGCTGGACGTGCTCAACGCCAGCGGCTTTGAGGTGATATCCGACTGCAAGCGCGGCGAATGCGGGCTGTGCGCCATCGACGTGGTCGATGTCGACGGCGAAATCGACCATCGCGACGTCTTCTTCAGCGACCACCAGAAAGAGAGCAACCAGAAGATCTGCGCCTGCGTCTCCCGCGCGCGGGGGACCATCACCGTGGACACGCTGCTGCGGGCGGATGCGATTTGAGGCGATCGTAGCCCGGATGGAGCGCAGCGAAATCCGGGGCAGTCTCGCTCCGCGTTGCGCTTTCCCGGATTGCGCTCCGCTCCATCCGGGCTACAGCATCTCGCAGGATCGCCGCGGGGAAAACCTACGCCGCGAACGTCGCCCGGAGCTTCCTCGTCTCCAGCAGCGCCAGCACGCCGTCCGCCGACACCGGGCGGCTGATCAGGTAGCCCTGAATCTCGTCGCAGCCAATCTGCCTGAGATATTCCAGCTGGTCGGCGGTCTCGACGCCTTCGGCCACCACGCCGATGTGGAGGTCGCGGGCGAGGCCGATCACCGATTTCACGATCGCGGCGCAGTCGGGCTGCACCAGCATGTCGCGGATGAAGGACTGGTCGACCTTGATACGGCTGAACGGCAGCTTGCGCAGATAGGTGAGGGAGGAGAACCCCGTTCCGAAATCGTCCAGCGCCACGGTGACGCCGAGCTGCAGCAGCGCGTTGACGACCGGCTCGGCCAGGCCGTATTTCGACAGCAGCATCGATTCCGTGATCTCGATCTCGAGCCGGTGCGGGGCGATCCTGGCCTCGCGGAGCGCCTGCACGATGATCTGGAGGATGCCGGCGTTGTGAAACTGCGCCGCGGAGAAGTTCACGGCGACCCTGATCTCGTCGGGCCATTTGGCGACTGTCGCGCAGGCGCGGCGGACGACCCATTCGCCGATCTCGTGGATCAGCCCGGTCTCCTCCGCGATCGGGATGAATTCGCTCGGCGGCACCAATCCGCGCTCGGGATGCTGCCAGCGCAGCAGCGCCTCGAAGCCGGTGATCCGGCTTTGGTCGAGGTCGAGGAACGGCTGAAACACGAGAAACAGCTCGTCTCGCGCGATCGCACCCTCGAGGTCCGATTGCAGCGCCTTGCGATCGCGTGACACCTTGTCGTCGTTGGCCTCGAAGAAGCGGATAGTGCCGGGGCCCGCCTTCTTGGCGCGGTAGAGCGCCGTATCGGCATTCTTCATGATGTCGAGCGGCGCGTTGCCGTCGCGTGGCGCCAGCACGATGCCGACGCTGGTGGCGCCCACGATCTGGCGGCCCTCGATACGGAACGGCTCGTCGAAGGCCGCGACGAAGCGCTCGGCGATCTCGAGGGCATCTTCCGGGCGCACCAGATTGGCCATCACCAGCGCGAACTCGTCGCCGCCGATGCGCGCGACATGCTCGGCGGCGCGTGTGCAGCGTTGCAGGCGGCTTGCGACCTGGACCAAGAATTCGTCGCCGGCGGGATGGCCGAGCTGGTCGTTGACCTCCTTGAAGCGGTCGAGATCGAGCAGCAGCACTGCAAACTCCTCGCCGGACAGCGTCAGCCGCTTCAGCGCAGCCTCGAGCGTCTCGTTGAAGGCGACACGGTTGGGCAGGTGGGTCAGGGGATCCAGCCGCACCGTGCGCTCCGCCTCGATCTGCTGCGTGACGCGCCGCGCGAACGAGAACGAATTGACGAACACGCCGCGCAACAGCACGCTGCCGTAGACCACGACGAGGAAGGCGATCAGGACAAAGGCCAGATCGCCGCTCCTGCCGAGGCAGATGGCGATCCCGACGAAAATCGGGGCCGTGAAGGCGATGGCTGCGATCGGGACGGTGGCGAAGGCGAGCGCGCCGCCCGCCAGCATGCCCGAGCACAGGCAGGTGATGACGAGCTGGCCGCCGGTCGAGGCGTCGGCGAAGAAGGCGGCGGGGACGATGCCCCAGGCGGCGCCGAGGACGAAGGCATTTCGCACCAGGCGGTGCATGGCGCGGCGCGAGACGAATTGCGGTTTGGTGATGCGGCGCGCGGTGCGGGATTGCAGGCCGAATGCGATCGCCGCGCCGGCGACGGCGGCGCCCCAGATCAGCGCGGAGATCCGGTCCGGCGACGACCACAGCGCGATGGCGAGCACGATGGCGTTGCAGGCATTGGCCAGCATGATGCCGACCGAATAGCCGAGCACGAGCGACATCTGCTCGGCACGGATATGGCCGGCCACGGCTTCGTCCGTCACGGGACCGCCGAACGCCGACAGATCGCCGGCAAACAGCCGCGCGAAATAGGTGGTCAGTTGAGTCCGCATTCCAGAGCCTGCATGCGCCGTTGTCCGGCTCGGTGCGGAGAATTCGCTGCAAACCTTTGACGAACTATGAATTATCCTTCGCCGCGGGGCTCGCGCCGCCCACTTCTGCGTGTTCGTGCCAAGTATCGATAACAAATCGATACAAATGCGGGATGGCTTGCCGCACCCTTGGCCCTTGGGTGACGTTGTCCGTGATAGGATTGGTGGACCGACCAGGCTTCGGTGCGCCGCGTCGGCAACGGATACGTTTGCGATCCCGAGGGCCCTGTTCATGAGCGAGCCTTCAGCCGACGTTTCGGCAACCGTCGAATACACGATGGACAAATGGCGGATGGACCGCCTTCCCTGGGCGATGTGGGCTTGCGTCGCCGGCCTTGCGATCGCGCTTCATGCCGAAAGCCGCGGCCAGAGCGGAGCGGCCCTGGCCGTCGTCTATCTGGCTCTCCTGGGGCTGGCGTTCGCAGGCTTTGCACTGACGACCCTGATCGGGCGGTCCGGGCTGCCATTGCTGCTGGAATTGTTGATCGGCGTCCTTGTCCTGAGCATCGTCGCCGGCGTGATCGGTGTGATCAGCGTGTTGGTCGGCGGGCCAAGCGGACGCTCCAGCTATGGCGGCGTCGTGCCCAGTCTCTATTGGAGCCGTCTCGTCAATCCATCGCTGAATGTCTTCGGCTGGATGCTGCTCTATCTGGGCTTGGGATGGATCGCGTTTTCAGCTTACCGGCACCTCTACGCCGACCAGGCGGTCGTCTCCATGTCCGCCGCCGGCATCCGGTTTCACAGGCCCTGGCTCAAGGGTCTCTTCATTCCCTGGCAGGAGGTGCGCGGGGTGGGCCATCTCGTCGTTCCCGGCATCTCGGGGGTGCCATACGTCAGTCCATACGCTGCGGCCGTCACGGTCGGTCAGGATTTCTATGAGCAGCATATCGCCCCGAAGCGCAGAGTCTTCGCGCCGCCCGGGTCTGAAGCCATGTTCCAGCCGAAAGGCGAGATGATGCAGGTGGTGCTGAGCGGCGGCGACATGACGGTCAAGCCGGAAGATTTTCTCGGGCCTGCCGAGGCGCGATGGAAAGCATTCCGGGATCAACCGGGGTCGTCATCCCTGAACGGCGGCACTATCGTCTATGGACGGTGGTCGATCAACGGCTCCCCGTGGCAGGCCGTCTGGTTTCTTGCGCCTCTCATCGGCATGGCCGTGGTTATGCTGTACCGGTAGTGGCAATCGCCGGAAACACTCAGCGCCCGAGCTGTTTCGGATCGTAGAAGAAACGCTCCTCGACGATCTCGTTGCCGCGCCAGGTCTGCCACGCGATCTCCTCCAGCGTCCGCGTCACGCCGTCGGCGCTGGTGAAGGAGAATTTCCAGCGGCTGGCGACAATGTCGCCATCGATCAGGCTCGGGCCGATGCGCACGGCAGTGACGGCCTGGAACGCCGCCAGCACGCCACGCTCCTTGTCCGCGAGCTTGTCGCGCCCGACCACCGGCGCGGCGAGATTCTCGTAGGTCGCGGCATCCGGCGTGTAGTAGTCGAGGATCGCTCCGACGAAGTCGCCGTCCTCCAGCCTCTTTGCGAACGCTTCGACAATCTCACGGCTCGGCATGACGCACCTCCGGGACATAAACCGACTGTTAGTCGGTAAATACCGACTGGTGGTCGAAAAGTCAACTGGCGGCCGGCGAATGATTGGACTAGACGAGACCCATGGCGAAGCAGGCGGAGCGGAGGGCGGCGACATCGGAGGCGATCCTGACGGCGGCCCGCCGCCTGTTCGGGACGCAAGGCTTTGCCGCCACCACCATGGACGAGATCGCGGAGGGGGCCCGCGTCGCCAAGGGCGCGGTCTATCATCACTTCAAGACCAAGGAGGCGGTGTTCGAAGCCGTGTTCGACCAGGTTTCGCGCGACCTCGTCGTGGAGATCGACGGGGCCGCGCGCGCCGAAAGGGACGTGCTGGCCGCGATGGTCGCCGGCACCCAGCAATACTTCGCCGCGACCGCGAACGGCCCGACCGGCCAGATCATCCTGCGCGACGGCCCTGCGGTGCTCGGCTGGGAGCGCTGGCGCGAGATCGACGCAAGACACTTTGGCGGCAAGCTGCCGCGCGCGCTGGCGGCGGCGATGGACGCCGGTCTGATCGCAAAGCAGCCGGTCGAGCCCTTGGCGCGGCTGCTGCTCGGCGCCGTCACCGAGGCTGCGGTCGCCTGCGCCGGGCGCGCCGACATCGCAAGGGCGGGCGCGGAATATGCCCGTGCGTTCAAGTCGCTGGTCGAGGCGCTGCGCGTCAAGGCATGATCGTGCTAGTGACGAACCGGAACGCCCGCTCCAACAAGAAGAACCGCAGCGCATGAACGCAACTTCCTCCCTCACGCCGTCCGATCCAGAGTTCGATTACATCATCGTCGGCGCCGGCTCTGCCGGCTGCGTTCTGGCCAACAGGCTGTCGGCGAACGGCAAGCACACAGTGCTGCTGCTCGAGGCCGGGCCAAAGGATTCCAATATCTGGATCCACGTGCCGCTCGGCTACGGCAAGCTGTTCAAGGAGAAGACCGTCAACTGGATGTACCAGACCGAGCCGGAGCCCGAGCTGAAGGGCCGCCAGGTGTTCCAACCGCGCGGCAAGACGCTGGGCGGCTCGAGCTCGATCAACGGCCTGCTTTATGTCCGCGGCCAGCACGAGGATTACGACCGATGGCGTCAGCTCGGCAATACCGGCTGGGGCTATGACGACGTGCTGCCCTATTTCAAGAAGGCCGAGAACCAGTCGCGCGGCGCCGATCAATATCACGGCACGGGCGGACCGCTGCCGGTCTCCAACATGGTCGTCACCGACCCGCTGTCAAAGGCCTTCATCGACGCCGCGGTCGAGAGCGGCCTGCCCTACAACCCCGACTTCAACGGCGCCACGCAGGAGGGCGTCGGCCTGTTCCAGACCACGACGCGCAACGGCCGCCGCGCCTCGACCTCGGTGGCCTATCTCGGCCCGGCTAAGGCACGCGGCAATCTCAAGATCGAGACGAACGCGCTCGGCCACCGCGTGCTGTTCGAGGGCCGCCGCGCCGTCGGCGTCGAGTATCGGCAGGGCGCGCAACTCCGCCGCGCTCGCGCGCGAAAAGAGATCGTGCTCTCAAGCGGCGCCTACAACTCGCCGCAGCTGCTCCAGCTCTCCGGCGTCGGTCCCGCCGATCTCCTGCGCAAGCACGGCATCGACGTCGTGTTGGATGCGCCGGGCGTCGGTCACGACCTGCAGGACCACATGCAGGTCCGCATCGTGATGCGTTGCTCGCAGAAGATCACGCTGAACGACACCGTCAATCATCCGCTCCGCCGCACCATGGCCGGCGCGCGTTATGCGCTGTTCCGGAAGGGATGGCTGACGATTGCGGCCGGCACCGCCGGCGCGTTCTTCAAGACCAGCCCGCGGCTCGCCTCGCCCGACATCCAGGTGCACTTCCTGCCGTTCTCGACCGACAAGATGGGCGAGAAGCTGCACGATTTCTCCGGCTTCACCGCTTCAGTGTGCCAGCTCCGCCCCGAGAGTCGCGGTTCACTGCGCATCAGAAGCGCCGACCCGACCGTGCCGCCGGAAATCCGCATCAACTACATGTCGACCGAGACCGACCGCACCACCAACGTCGAAGGCATCAAGATCTTACGCAAGATCCTGAACGCGCCGGCGCTGAAGCCGTTCGTGGTCAGCGAGTACGATCCCGGGGCGAAGGTAGCTACGGATGCCGAAATATTGGATTATTGCCGCGAGCGCGGCAGCACCATCTACCATCCGACCTCGACCTGTCGTATGGGCAATGACCCACTCGCAGTGGTGGATCAGCGGTTGAGGGTGAGGGGTCTCGAAGGCCTGCGGGTCGTCGACGGCTCCATCATGCCGGACCTCGTCTCGGGGAACACCAATGCGCCGATCATCATGATCGCCGAAAAGGCCTCCGACATGATATTGGAGGACGCGCGGTAGAGCATGATCCGGAAAAGTGGGAACCGGTTTTCCGATCAGATCATGCTCAAAGATAACGATGCGTCGCTCGAAAGGACCAGGACTTGGCTACGCGACTGAAGATCGGCACCCGCAAGAGCGCGATGGCGCTGGCCCAGACGGAAGAAATCGCGCGCCGCCTGACCGCCGCCGTGCCCGGTCTCGACGTCGAGATCGTCAAGTTCGACACCACGGGCGATCTCGACCAGACCAGCAAGCTGCTGCCGCATGGCGGCAAGGGCGGCGCCTTCGTGGCGCAGATCCGGGCCGCCGTGCGGTCGGGCGAACTGCACGCGGCAATGCATTCGCTGAAGGACATGCCGGGCAACGAGGACACGCCCGGCCTCGTCATCGGCGCCACGCTGTCGCGCGATCCGCCGACCGACGCTCTGGTGCTGCGTGACGGCGTGACGTTGGCGGCGCTGCGCCAGTCGCGCGGCAAGGGTTTCAAGCTCGGCACCAACGCGGTGCGCCGCGCCGCCTATGCACGGCGGCTGTTTCCGGAGGTCGAGGTGATCCACTTCCGCGGCGCCGCCGACACGCGCGTGCGCAAGCTCGACAACGGCGAGAAGCAGCGGCTGCCGGGTGGCGGCGCCGTGGGGCCGGCCGATGCGTTGATCATGGCGCGGTCGGGCCTCGACCGCGTCGGCCTCGCCGATCGCATCGCCTATGAATTCACCCCGGCTGAGATGCTGCCCGCGGCGGGGCAGGGCATCGTCGCCGTCGAATGCGCGGCGCAGGACTGGCAGACGCGACAAATCCTGTCGTCGATCGACGATCCCGCCGCGCATGCCTGCGCCGACGCTGAGCGCGAGGTGCTGTGGGTGCTGAACGGCCATTGCAATTCGCCGGTGGCGGGCTTCTCGACCATCGCGGGCGATCGGATGTCGCTCACCGCATCCGTGCTCGACCTCTCCGGCAACACCATCATCGAGGCTTCGCGCGAAGGCCCGGCCGACCGCCCCCGCGAGCTCGGGCGTGAGGTGGGTCTGGACCTGCTGACCAGGGGCGCCGCCGAGATCATCGAGCGCAGCCGGCCGCGCTGAGCCTCATCGCGAAGCTCGTCATGCCCGGGCTCGTCCCGGGCATCCACGTTCTTCATGGCGCGTGGCAAGGCGTGGATGGCCGGGACGAGCCCGGCCATGACGATGCGGAGACACCGCTCGCCGATCAGCCCCGCACGCGCTTGATCATCTGCTCGACATGGGCGATCGGCGTTTCCGGCTGAATGCCGTGGCCGAGATTGAAGATCAGGCGCCCTTGCGCGAAATTGGCCAGCACGTCGTCGATCGCGCGATCGAGCGCGACGCCGCCCGCGATCAGCACCAGCGGATCGAGATTGCCCTGCACGGCCACCTTGCTCTGCACGTGGTCGCGGATGAAGGCCGGCTCCGCAGTCCAGTCCATGCTGACCGCATTGACGCCCGTCGCCTCGACGTAGGACGGCAGCAGCGCGCCGGCGCCGCGGGGGAAGCCGATGATCTTGGCATCGGGCACCTTGGCCCGCACCCCCTCGACGATGCGCCGCGTCGGCTCGACCGACCAGCGCGCGAATTCGGCCGGCGGCAGCACGCCCGCCCAGGTGTCGAAGATCTGCAAGGCATTGGCGCCGGCTTCGAGCTGCGCCAGCAGGTATTGGACTGAGTTCTCGACCAGCACGTCGATGATCTTCGCGAACGCCTCCGGATGCCGGTAGGCCATCATCCGTGCCGGCGCCTGGTCGGGCGTGCCCTGGCCGGCGACCATGTAGGTCGCGACCGTCCACGGCGCGCCGCAGAAGCCGATCAGCGCGATCTTCGGGTCCAGCGCGCCGCGCACGAGCTTGAGCGCCTGGAACACCGGCTTGAGCTTGCCGAAGTCGGCGCGTGGCGCCAGCGTCGCGACCTTGGCGGGATCATCCAGCGGATCCAGCCGCGGGCCCTCGCCGACCTCGAACCGCACCGAGCGCCCGAGCGCGTAGGGGATGACGAGAATGTCCGAGAAGATGATCGCGGCGTCGAAGCCGAACCTGCGGATCGGCTGCAGCGTTACCTCCGCCGCAAGCTCCGGATTGAAGCAGAGGTCGAGGAAGCCGCCGGCCTTGGCGCGCACCTCGCGATATTCCGGCAGATAGCGGCCGGCCTGCCGCATCATCCACATGGGCGGGATGCTCTGGCGCTGGCCGGAGAGCACGTCGATGAAAGGCTTTTTTGCAGTTTGGGGCACGAATGGTCCTGAACAGGGTTATCGCCCCTGATACACCCTCGGCCCTCAGCGGAACAGGGGAACCAGCGCCGCAGCGCCGCGTTGACCCTGACGGAGGACATCATGGCTGAGACATTCAATCCCGCGCCGCCCGACAAGCACGCCGACGATCTGCACGAGGCGCTGGCCGCCGATCGGCAATCCAAGCTCGACGCCGGGCTGAAGGACAGCTTCCCGGCATCCGATCCCGTGAGCGCGGCACAGCCGACGCCCTCGAAGGCCGATGCCGAGGCCGACAGTCCCTCGCTCTGGGACAAGGTCAAGGCGATCTTCAGCTAGCGGGCGGAGGCGCGCCGGATTCCGATAGGTTCGCTAATATCTTGTTAGCGATGCGCCGATTGCGGCGTCCGTAAGACTACCGGGAAACCGGCAGACTCTGCGTATTGCCGTCGCGATTTCAGAGTTCACTAATAGAAGCGGCAGAGGCTCCGAGCATCGGAGAAATTCTGCCGCATGAGTGCGACGACCCAGCGAACTGGATGGAGCCACCTGCCGTTGCGTGCGGCGGCTTTCGTCGCGCTGACCGGCGCGGCCATCCTCGGCGTCAGCGGCTGGCGCGAATGGACCGCGCGCGACGCGGTGCTGAGGGGTGCCGAGACCGAAATGGCAAACGTCGCCAGGTCGCTGACCCAGCATGCCGAGGACAGCCTCGATCTCCTGGATTCCGGCGTTGTTGGCGTCGTCAGCCGGCTCGAAATGGACGGCACTGCACCGGTCACGATCGCGAAGCTGCGCATCCTTTTGGAAGCGCGCAAGAAGGCCCTCGAGCGCATTCACAGCCTCGCCATCATCGACGACCAGGGTAACTGGCTGACCTCGCCTGGGACGATCGGGTCAACGCTCAGCGATGATGCGTTCTTCCGCTATCATCGGCTCTCCTCGAAACGAGAGCCCCATGTCGGCCCTCCCGTAAAGAGCCTCCTGGACGGAGAATGGGTGGTCACGCTGTCGCGCCGCTTCAACAAGCCGGACGGTAGCTTCGGCGGCGTGGTGATCGCGACCATCAGCTCAAAGTATCTTTCGCACTTCTACGAGCAGTTCGAGATCGGCCGCAACAGCTCGGTGTCGCTCACGCATGGCGACGGCCTGATGATCGCGCGCAATCCCAGCAACGAGACGTTCGTCGGACGCAGCGTTTCCGACACGCCCTTCTTCCGCGACGCCAGCCTGCAGCGGCCTAGCGGCGCCTACCATTTCAAGTCGCCGCTGGACGGTGCCGAGCGCGTCAGCTTTTTCAAGCGCAGCAGCCGTTTCCCGCTGCTCCTGATTGCCACGGTCGACAAGGACGAGCTGCTGGCGCCCTGGCGTGCCGCGGCAATCTCCCGCTTGCTCTACGTCGTCGCGCTGGTGCTGCTGATCGCGGTCATCGGCGCCGTGCTGGTGCGGCAGCTGCAGCGCGGCCAGCGCATGGCCGCGGCGCTGGTCGAGAAGGAGGCGCATTTCCGCCTGCTCGCCGAAGGCTCCAGCGACATGGTGACCCGCATCGGGCTCGACGAGCACCTGCGCTATGTCTCGCCCTCGTCCGTGCGCGTCGTCGGTTGGCGCCCCAATCAATTGGTCGGCACGCCGGCGCTGGCGGGCATCAATCCCGAGGATCTGCCGGCGGTTCAGGCCGTCGTCGACGCCATGAAGCGTGGCGAGCGGGAGGAGGCGCGCCTCACCTACCGCAACTCGCACCGGCAAGACGGCGAAGTCTGGCTGGAATCGACCATGCGGGTGACGCGCAAGGACAATGGCCGCGTCGACGGCGTGGTCGCGATCTCCCGCGACATCTCCGAGCAAAAGAAGCTGGAAACCAGGCTCGAGACGCTGGCGATCGAGGACAGCCTCACGGGCCTTGCCAACCGCCGCCGCTTCGACGAGCGGCTGAAGGAGGAATGGGCGCGCGCCTATCGCGACCGCTCCAGCCTCGCCTTACTCATGATCGATGTCGATCATTTCAAGGCCTATAACGACGAATACGGCCACCCCGCGGGCGATGCCTGCCTGCGCCTGGTCGCAAAGATCATCGCGGCCGAGACGCAGCGCGCCGGCGATCTGGCAGCGCGCTATGGCGGCGAGGAATTCGCCATGCTGCTGCCGAACACCGATGCCGCCGGCTGCGCCCAGGTCGGTGAACGGATCCGCAAGGCCATTCACGACGCCGGCCTCGTTCATGACAGCAATCAGGCCGCCGGCTGCGTCACCGCCTCGGTCGGCGGCGCGACGTGCCGGCCCGCGCTGGAACGCACGGCGGGCGTGGGCTCGCTGCTTGAAGCGGCCGACCGCGCGCTCTACGCGGCCAAGGACGCAGGCCGCAACCGCCTGATGATGTCCGGCGAGCTCATGAATTTGATGCCCAAGGCGTCCGGCCAGTAGACGGCTCAATAATGCGGCGGCGGCTCGTTGGCTGGCCCAGGCGCATTGGCCTCGGCGTCCTGCAGCCGCTCGCCGAGCTCTGCGATCTTCCGCGTCAACAGATCGATCTGCTTCCACTGCGCGGTGATGGTTTGGTTCAACGTCTCGATCGTGTCGTCCTGATAGGCGAGGCGCGTCTCCAGCGTGTCGATGCGCTCGCTCAGCGTCCTGATCTCATTCGTCACGCGCTGCGTCCTTATTCCGTTCGCGCAAACCGTGGCCGAGCGCGACGCGCTCGTCGAACACAAAGCATTCGCCGCTCCATCGGCTCTGCGCCTCCGGCACCTCTTCCAGATATTTGAGGATGCCGCCCTTGAGGTGATAGACCTCGGCAAATCCGCGCGCGAGCAGATGCGCGCTTGCCTTCTCGCAGCGGATGCCGCCGGTGCAGAACATCGCGATCTTCCGATGCTTTGCCGGATCGAGCCGCTCGGCGGCGAAATCCTTGAACTGGCCGAAGCTCCTGATGCCGGGATCGACCGCGCCCGCGAACGTTCCCATCGCCACCTCGAAGGCGTTGCGGGTGTCGAGCAGCAGCGTGTCGGGCGCGGAGATCAGCGCGTTCCATTCGCTTGCATCGACGTAGGTGCCAACCTGGCGGGTCGGATCGGCAGCGGCGTCGCCAAGGGTGACAATCTCCTTCTTCAGCCGCACCTTGAGCCGCCCGAACGGCATCGCCCCGGCGGTCGAGAATTTCAATTCGAGATTGTCGAGCCTGCCGCCGAACAGGTCGCCGTGCGCCAGCTCATGTGCGAAGGCGTCGATCGCGTCCGGCGCGCCGGCGAGCGTGCCGTTGATGCCCTCCTGCGCCAGCAGCACGCTGCCCTTCAGCTCCAGGCCGGCGCAGAACGCGCGCAGGGGCTCGCGCAGCTCGCGGTAATCCGGGAGGGCGGCGAATTGGTAGAAGGCTGCAACCTTGGTGACCGAGTGCGGATCAGACATGGCGGCTCGTTTAGCAGGCGCCCGCCGCTCGGAAAACCCACATCGCCGCCGGCCGCGAAGGTCCATACGTCCAGCGGATGGCAGCCATTTCGCTGGCATGCCAGCATTGCCGAGGGCCGCGTGAATGTGTCATGTAGACCCGGTTTTTCCGACATAGCGCGCCACCCGCGCCCACGGCCAAGAGAGCAAGAAATTCGATGAGAAACTTCCATTTCCCCGGCAGGTCCACGGTCCACGCCACCAACGCGATGGTTGCGACCTCGCACCCGCAGGCCTCGCTCGCGGCGATCGAGGTGCTGCGCGAGGGCGGCACCGCGGTGGATGCGGCCGTGGCAGGCTCGGCCGTGCTCGGCGTGATCGAGCCGCAATCGACCGGCATCGGCGGCGACTGCTTCGCGCTGGTCCAGCCGCGCGGCGAGGGCAAGATCGTCGCCTATAACGGCTCCGGCCGCGCGCCGAAGGCTGCGAATGCCGACTGGTATCTCGAACGCAAGATCAACTCCGTGCCGCTGACCTCGGCCCATGCGGTGTCGATCCCCGGCGTGGTCGATGCCTTCGCCACCGTCTTGCGCGATCACGGCAAGTTCGGCTTCGACCGGCTGCTCCAGCCCGCGATCAAGGCCGCCGAGGAGGGCTACGTTGTCGCGCCCCGCATCGCCTTCGACTGGAAGAACCAGTTCGAGAAGCTGAAGGCCGGCACCAACACGGTTCGCTACCTGTTGCCGGGCGGCAAGCCGCCCGTGGCCGGCGACGTCATCCGCCAGGCCGAGCTCGGCAAGACCCTGCGGGCGATCGCCAAGGACGGCCGCGATGCCTTCTACAAGGGCCCGATCGCGGAAGACATGGTCGAGACGCTGCGTGGCATCGGCGGCCTGCACACGCTGGACGATTTCGCCGCGCACACCACCGAGACCACAGCGCCGATCGGCACCATGTATAAGGGCTATGATTTCTGGCAGTGCCCGCCGAACGGTCCGGGCGTCACCGCGCTCTTGATGCTCAACATCCTGTCGCGCTTCGATCTGACCAAGTACGCGCCCGTCAGCGTCGAGCGTTTCCATCTCGAGGCGGAAGCCGCGCGCATCGCCTACATGAACCGCGAGATGCATGTCGCCTCTCCCGAGCACATGAAGATCAATGTCGCCGAGATGCTCGAAAAGGGTTTTGCCGACGAGTACATCAGCAAGATCAGCATGGACGGCATGCTCGACCTGCCGAATGTCGCGCCGCCGATGAATCCCTCAACCATCTACATCACGGTGGTGGACAAAGACCGCAACGTCTGCTCGTTCATCAATTCGGTCGCGCATTCCTTCGGCTCGGCGATCGTCTCCAACAAGACCGGCGTCCTGTTCCAGAACCGCGCCGGCGGCTTCCGCATCCAGCCCGGCCATCCCAACTGCATCGAAGGCGGCAAGCGCCCGCTGCACACGATCATGCCCGGCCTGCTCACCAAGGGCGGCCGTTCGATGATGTCGTTTGCCGTGATGGGCGGACAGTATCAGCCGACCGGCCAAACCCATGTCTTGACCAACATCCTCGATTACGGCTGCGACGTGCAGGAAGCGATCGACATGCCGCGCGGCCTGCACTACGAGGGCCAGTATCAGCTCGAGGACAGCGTGCCGGCCGCAATCGTCGAGGGCCTGAAGAAGCTCGGTCACAAGACCACCAGCGTGGTCAGCCCGCTCGGCGGCGCGCAGGCGATCTGGATCGATTGGGACAAGGGCACGCTCACCGGCGGTTCCGACCCGCGCAAGGACGGCTGCGCCCTGGGTTATTGATCCCAGCGAGTTCCTCGCACGACATCAGGAAAAGTTGACGAAGGCGATGCGGCTTTTGCCGCATCGCCCTTTCCCGTTCGGAACGGAGCTCATTGCTTCCGGTTAAGGGGCGATGAGCGGTGCAGGCGTGCGCTGCCTTGAGAGATCAGCGGCGGAGGCGTCGATGTCCGACACACCAGGTTCCAGGCAATCAACATTCGACCGGCGCGCCTTCATGGCCGGCGCGGCCGGCAGCGCGCTGGTCCCGCTCACGGCCCGCGCGGCCGCAGAGGAGGCCCGGGCCCCGGCGGCACAGGATCCGTCCCTTCCCGTCGATGTCACGCTGCGGGTCAACGGCAAGGACAAGCGCCTGCACATCGACGCGCGAACCACGGTGCTCGATGCGCTGCGCGAGCATCTCAAGCTCACCGGCAGCAAGAAGGGCTGCGACCACGGCCAGTGCGGCGCCTGCACGGTGCTGATCGACGACCGGCGGGTGGTGTCGTGCCTGACGCTCGCGCTTGCGGCCGAGGGGCAGGAGATCACGACGATCGAGGGCCTCGCCACCGACGATCGGCTGCATCCGATGCAGCAGGCCTTCATCGACAACGACGCGTTCCAGTGCGGCTATTGCACGCCCGGCCAGATCATGTCCGCCATTGCCTGCGTCAAGGAGGGCCATGCCGGCAACGAGGCCGACATCCGCGAATATATGAGCGGAAATATCTGCCGGTGCGCCGCCTATCCCAACATCGTCGCCGCCGTGAAG
This sequence comes from Bradyrhizobium sp. WBOS07, assembly GCF_024585165.1. Taxonomy (NCBI): domain Bacteria; kingdom Pseudomonadati; phylum Pseudomonadota; class Alphaproteobacteria; order Hyphomicrobiales; family Nitrobacteraceae; genus Bradyrhizobium; species Bradyrhizobium sp. WBOS07. The sequence goes on along the minus strand of NZ_CP029008.1, from coordinate 4,461,090 downwards.
CAGGCCGCGCCCGAGATCATGAAAGGCTAGGCGCATGCGACCGTTTTCGTACCAGAGGGCAACAGATCCCGATACGGCCGTGCGGGCGCTCGGCGCCGCTGCGGCCGCGAACGATCCGCTGACCCAGGCCCGCGCGCAGCCGCTCGCCGGCGGCACCACGCTGATCGATTTGATGAAGCTCGACGTGATGCGTCCCTCCGCGATCGTCGACATCAATCCGCTCGCGCGTAGCTGGTCGGCAATCGAGCCCAAGGGCGATGGCGTGCGCCTCGGCGCGCTCGCGAAGATGTCGGACGTGGCCGCGCATGACGAAATCCAGCGCAGCTATCCGGTGATCGCCAATTCCCTGAAGCTTGCCGCCAGCGCCCAGCTGCGCAACATGGCGACGCTCGGCGGCAACGTGATGCAGCGAACGCGTTGCAGCTATTTCCGCGACGTGTCCTATGACAATTGCAACAAGCGTAATCCCGGCTCGGGCTGCGCCGCCATGGACGGTATCAACCGCATGCACGCGGTGCTCGGCGTCTCCGACCAGTGCATCGCGACCTATCCCGGCGATTTCGCGCAGGCGCTTATGGCTCTGGATGCAACGGTCGAGATCACCGGCAAATCCGGGGCCCGCAGCCTGCCGTTTGCCCAGCTGCACAAGACGCCTGGCACCACCCCCGAGATCGAGACCACGCTGCAACCCGGTGAGCTGATCTCGGCGTTCTCCATCTCCGGACGCTGGCCCCGTTCGGTCTATCTCAAGGCGCGCGACCGGCAGTCCTACGAGTTTGCGCTGTCCTCTGCTGCGGTCGCCCTCGACGTGCAGAACGGCACGATCCGCGATGCGCGCGTTGCGCTCGGCGGTGTCGCCACCGTGCCTTGGCGGGCGCGCGAGGCGGAGGCGCTGTTGAAAGGACAGAAATTCGATGGCGGCCTGGCGCAGCGCGTTGCCGATGCCGCCTTCGCGGACGCCAGGGGGCGGCGGCACAACAGCTTCAAGATCGCGCTTGGCAAGCGCGTCGTGGCACGTGCGCTCCAGCAGGCCGTAACGATGGAGATCTGATCATGACCGCTGCTGCTCCCGAGCCGAAGACGAACATGGGTCAGCCTGCGCCGCGCTACGACGCGGTCGTAAAGGTGACGGGGCGCGCAACCTATGCGTCCGACATGCCGCTCGCCGATCCCGCCTATGCCTTCCTCGTCACCAGCGCCATCGCCAAGGGACGCATCGACAGCTTCGATCTCGATGAAGCCAGGCGTGTCCGCGGCGTGATCGATATCGTTACCCACGAAAACGCACCGAAGCTGAAGGATTCCAAGCTCTTCAGCAACGGCGGCTATGCGGGCACGACGATCCAGCCGCTCAAATCCGCCGAGATCGCCCATGACGGCCAGATCATCGCGGTCGTCGTTGCCGAAACCTACGAAGCGGCGCGCGAGGCCGCCAACCGCGTCAAGGTAAGGCACACCGCGACCACGCCAAGCGCGACCTTCGACTCGCCGGGAACGACCGCAGCGGCTGCGAAGGGGCAGAATGCCCAGTTCAAGGAAGACCCGAAAGTCGGCGATTTCGCCAAGGCATTCGACGAGGCCGAGGTCAAGCTGACCGCCTCCTACGAGACGCCGACGCAGCATCACAACCCGATGGAGCTGTTCTCGACGAGCTGCGCCTGGATGGGCGACGAGCTCGTCATCTACGAGCCGAGCCAGTTCGTCTACGGCCTGAAGTATGGCGTGGCCGAGCAGCTCGGTATCGACGCCGACAAGGTGCGGGTGGTCAACCCCTATGTCGGCGGCGGCTTCGGTGCGCGCGGCTCCATGACGCCGCGTACCGCCATCATCGCCGGCATCGCCAAGCGGCTGAACCGGCCGGTCAAGCTGGTCCCGACCCGCGACCAGGGCTTTACCATCACCACCTACCGTGCCGAGACCCGCCACGAGATCAAGCTTGGCGCGCGCCCCGACGGCAAGTTGGTCGCGCTCAGGCATGATGGCGCCGAGGTGTCATCGCGCCCGGACGCCTATTGCGTCGGCGGCACCAAGACGACGACGCGCCTCTATGCCTGCCCGAATGTCGACAGCCTGGTCTCGATCGTGCGGGCCGACCGCAACACGCCCGGCTTCATGCGCTCGCCGCCCGAGGTGCCGTATCTGTTCGCGCTGGAAAGCGCGATGGACGAGCTCGCGGTCAAGCTGAACATGGATCCGGTCGAGCTTCGCCGTGTCAATGACGCCACCAACGAGCCCATCGGCGGCAAGCCCTACACCTCGCGCTCGCTGATGGCCTGCTTCGACGAGGCTGCCAAGGCGTTCGGCTGGGCGCAGCGCTCGCCTCAGCCCAAATCGATGTCGGACGGCGACTGGCTGATCGGCTATGGCTGTGCTGCTACCTGCTATCCGGCGCAGATGGGGCCCGCAGCAGCACGCGTGCGTCTGCAGCGCGACGGCCGCACCCGGGTCGAGATCGCCGGCCACGAAATCGGCACCGGCGCCTACACTGTCATTGCCCAGACCGCGGCCGAAAGGCTCGGCGTGCCGCTGGAGAAGGTCGCGGTCTTCATCGGCGATAGCGATCTGCCGCCGGCGCCCGTTGCCGGAGGCTCGAACTCCACGGCCAGCACCTGCTCCGTGGTGACGATGGTGTGCGACCAGATCCGGCAGCGCCTGTTCAAGGCGGTGATGCCGGGCCAAAGCCTGACGGACAAGGCCAGGGAAACCGTGGGCATCGGCCAGACACCGGCCACGCAGGCCGCGAAGGGCGACCAGCCACTGGATCTGGAGAAGGCATTCGACGCCCTCGGGGTCGGCGTGGTCGAGGAATATGGCGAGTGGAAGCCGGAAGGCGCGCCGCCGGATTCCTTCCGCGCCATGCATAGCGGGCAGGTGCGGCTCGTGGGCGGTCACCAGATGAAGGACCAGATCGCCTATGCGTTCGGCGCGGAGTTCGTCGAGGTCCGCGTCAATCGCTTCACGCATGAGATCCGCTGCCCCCGCCTGGTCGGCGCCTTCGCCGCGGGCCGCATCATGAACCCGCGCACCGCGCGCAGCCAGCTGATGGGCGGACTGATCTGGGGCATGTCCTCGGCCTTGCTGGAGGCCACCGAGATCGACGAGCGCAATGCGCGCTACGTCAACGACAATCTCGCCGATTACCTCGTGCCCGTGAATGCGGACGTCGCCGACGTCGAGGTCATCCTGCTGTCCGAGCAGGATGACCGCATCAATCCCGTCGGCGTGAAAGGCGTCGGCGAGCTCGGCAATGTCGGCACCAATGCGGCGATCTGCAATGCGATCTACCACGCCACGGGCCAGCGCATCCGCAAGCTTCCGGTCCGGCTGGAAAATATCGAGGTGTGAGGGGTGGAAACCCCACCCGCGTTGCGCTAGACACCTTCCGCCTCAAACGGAAGGTGCCTTATGCAGCGTTTCCAGCGCGCGCTCCTCACCCTGATGTCGGCACTCGCGATCACCGTGATCGCAGGCGTGTCGCATTTCGTCTCCACCACGGCCTCGGCCCAAACCGCAGGAAAGACCATGACCACAGCTTCAGGCTTGCAGATCATCGATTCCACCGTCGGCACCGGTGCCTCGCCGCAGGCCGGCCAGATCTGCGTGATGCACTATACCGGCTGGCTCTATGAGAACGGCCAGAAGGGCAAGAAATTCGACAGCTCCGTCGACCGTAAGGAGCCGTTCGAATTCCCGATCGGCAAGGGCCGCGTCATCGCCGGCTGGGACGAGGGCGTTGCTTCCATGAAGGTCGGCGGCAAGCGTACGCTGATCATCCCGCCGCAGCTCGGCTACGGCGCGCGCGGCGCCGGCGGCGTGATCCCGCCGAACGCGACGCTGATGTTCGACGTGGAATTGCTCGCGGTAAAGTGACGGCGCAGCCGGGAATGACGTAGAGAGCAGTCGAAACAAAAAGACCGGCCTTACGGCCGGTCTTCTCGCATTCAGATTTGCGTGCGTCACTCCGCCGCGCGCTTTGCGGCTGCCGCGGCGCGATCGATCGCATCCTTGGCCGCATCCTTGGCATCGCCCATGGCCTGCTGGCCCTTGCCCTTCACTTCCTGAACCACGCCTTCACCCTTGAGGCGGTCGGAACCGGTGGCTTCACCGATGCCCTGCTTGGCCTTGCCGATCGCCTCGTTGGCGGTACCTTTGATTTTGTCGGTCGTGCTGCCCATGAAACTCTCCTTCCATTTTGTTCGCAAGGACAACGTCCTGGAGCTATGAGGGTTCCAATTTTGTTATGGCTCGCGGGCGAAGCTTCGGGTTAGTTTGCCGCGCACGGAACCAACAGAAAGCAAGTCCCATGACCGGCCATGACCACTCGCACTCTCACCATGATCACGATCATCATGATGATCGCTGGAAACATGACGGCGTGCGCGTCATTCCCGGCAACCAGCTCGATACAAACGTGCCGTCCACAGCCGGCATGGATCGTGCGGCTGCAATCAATTTCGCGCGCGTCGGCGCGCAGAAATTGTGGGCGGGCACGGTCAGCATCAAGCCCGACGCCAAGACCGGCGCACATCACCACGGCCATCTCGAAAGCGTCATCTACGTCGTGAAGGGCAAGGCGCGGATGCGCTGGGGCGAGAGCCTGCAATTCACGGCGGAAGCCGGCCCTGGCGATTTCATCTTCGTCCCGCCTTACGTGCCCCATCAGGAGATCAATGCCAGCCCGGATGAGGTGCTGGAATGCGTGCTGGTGCGCAGTGACGGCGAGGCCGTGGCGATCAACCTCGACATCGAGCCGGTCGAGAAACCCGAGACCGTGCTGTGGATCGATCCGGTGCATCGGGATCCGAACGAGAAGAAATAGCCTGAGGGTCAGCCTGCCGGTTCTATGCGGCCGAAGCGGCAGGAGCCTGAAAAAATATCCGGAAGCGCTGTCGGATGGCTGTCGGCCCATCCGTCCTTGGGCAGAACCCCGCCCAAGGAGCTTCCGATGCCCAGGATGATCTTCCTCAATCTACCCGTGACCGACCTCGAGCGCGCGACCGCCTTCTACGAGGCGATCGGGGCGACCCGGAATCCGCAATTCAGCGACGACACGGCGAGCTGCATGGTCTTTTCCGAGACCATCTACGCGATGCTGACGACCCACGACAAATTCCGTCAGTTCACGCCCAAGCCGATCGCCGACGCAAAGACCTCGAACCAGGCGCTGTTCTGCCTGTCCGCCGATACCCGCAACGAGGTCGACGATATCGTCGGCAGGGCCGAGGCCGCGGGCGGGGTGGCCGATCCCAGCCCCAAGGACGAATACAGCTTCATGTACGGCCGCAGCTTCGAGGATCCGGACGGCCATATGTGGGGTGTGAATTGGCTGGATATGGCTTCGGTCCCTCCGCAGCCCGCGCTGGCGAATGCCTGATCGCCGTCCTTCCGAACGCTAAATCCCAGAGGAGCATTCACGATGTCCAAGGTCGTACCCTGCATGTGGTTCAACGGCGATGCCGAGGAAGCCGCGAAGTTCTACACCTCGCTCGTGCCGAACTCGGCCATCACGCACGTTCAGCGCAACGTCTCGGATGGTCCCTCCGGCAAGGAAGGCTCTGTGCTGGTCGTCGAGTTCACTCTGGCCGGGCAGCCCTTGGTCGCGCTCAACGGCGGCATGACGATGGAGTACACCCACGCCATCTCGCTGATGATCCATTGCGACGACCAGGCCCAGGTCGACAGCGTCTGGAATGCCTTCCTCGCTCATGGCGGCAAGGAGGAGCAGTGCGGCTGGCTGAGGGACCGCTGGGGCGTGGCCTGGCAGGTGGTGCCGAAGGTGATGTTCGAATTCCTGTCGAGCCCCGACAAGGCCGCCGCCGCGCGCGCGGTGCAGGCGATGATGAAGATGGTGAAGCTGGATATCGACGCGTTGCGCCGCGCGTTCGAGGGCAAGTCGGCGGCTTGACATTCGCACAGGTGCCGTAGGGTGGGCAAAGGCGCGCTTGCGCCGTGTCCACCACCTGTCTCCAGTTGAGAGAGCTGGTGGGCACGCTACGCTTTGCCCACCCTACAAGACCGTGCCTTGTCTCAGTAATTGATCCTCAGCCCGACGCCGCCGTGGATCGTGTTGCCGACCGGCTGCGGGCCGAGCGTGCCGTTGGCGAAGAGATCCACGATCCAGCCCTTCTGCACGCGGAAGCCGAGGCGGCCGCCATATTCGAACCAGCCCTGGTTGCCAATGGTCGGCACCACCGTGCCCTGACCGGTCACGGTCGCCACGATGCCGCTGTGGCTGGCGAACGACTGCACCCAGCCGCCGTTGATATTGGTCTCGATGTTGCTGCCGAACAGATGCGTCCACTGCCCGCCGATCTTGACCAGGCTGGTGCGGTCCGTCCCGGTTGCGATGCTGGCGTCGAACGGATTGAACGCCGCGGCACCGTCGCTGTAGCCGGACACGCGCTGCCATAGCTGCCAGACCTCGATCGAGGCCGCCACCTCGTCTCGCGGCGAGAGGCGACTGATCCATCCGGCGCGACCATAGACGGCGTAATTCGAAGCATTGGTCGAACTGGTCACGCTGACCGGGCCGAGACTGGTATCGTAGCTCCGCGTGTAGCGCGCCTTCTCCCACGGCGTCAGAATCGTGCCGATGTCGAAGAACGGACGCGAGGAACCCCAATCGGTGAAGTCATAGCGCAGCGCGAATGCGCCAATCGGCGCGCTCGTGATCTCGTAGCCACGCCCGTCGTAGTGCGTGTAGGCGATGCCGGCGAGGAGCGACAGATTGTTGGTCAGCGCCTTGCGGCCGTGGATGCCGGCGGAGAACGATCCGGCCGAACCGAACGCGCTGACGCAGTCGCCGCAATTGATCTGCTCGTTGACGCCGAGCAGCACCGTGCCGAGCACCCGGTTGGTGATCATCTGGTTGAAGCGCTGATTGGCGAGGCCGCCGATCGAATTGCCGCTGGAATCCGCGCCGGTGGGTCCGGACGGCGGCGGATAAGGGCTCGGCGACGGTGACGGAGCCGGGCTCGGCGACGGGGAGGGCGTCGGCGTGGGTGATGGATTGGGTGACGGGGAATAGGTCGGGGACGGGGACGGCGACGGAGAAGTGGTCGGGGACGGATTGGGCTCCGGCTCGCCGCATTCGGACCCGCACTCCGACGTTTGCGCAGCCGCCGGGCGGGCATCGAATACGACAAGCGCAAAGGCTGCGATCGCAGCCAGCAGGGAGGCGAGGATGATCCGGCTGACGCTCTGTCTTGCCATGGTCAGCGCCCGCACAGCATGCCGTCGTCGTGGACGGCGGGCGAGATGGTCGGCGAGGCGCCGGCATATTGGTTCACCGCGCATAGCCCGGCGCTTGCAGCGCAGTTGGCGGCGAAGGTCCAGGGCGGCGTGCCGGACTTGGTGATGCCGACCTTGCCGCCGGTCGATGTGATGATCGCGGTGTCGCCGGGCTGGGTGAGCTGCACGCACTGGCCGCTCCTCGTGCAGACGCTGGCTGCGCCGTCCTGAAGCACGACGACGGAGCGTCCGCGCTGCGAGAGGATGTCGAGCGTGGTGCCGCGCACGCCGATGGTCGCAAGCGGCGTCGTGATCTTGTAGGCGGACTTATCGGAATGTCCGGTGACGAAACGGAATGCGCCGGTGGTCATGCGGATCGCGACGTCGCGATAGCTGCGCTCGTCGTTGAAGACGGTGCGGTCGAGCTTCAGCGTGGCGCTGGGGCCGAGCGACAGATTGGTGCTGTCGGCCATCACGAAGCGCGCCGCGCTATCGGCGCCGGTGCGCACGGTCTCATCGCGCAGCATGCTGTCGCCGACATTGATCGGCGTGGTGGTCGCAGCGACGCGCACCACCTCGTTCTGGATCACGACGGCTTCGCCGACGCGCGTCTGCGCCAGCGCGCAAGGACCCGCGCACAACGCGGCCGACAGTAGGGTGGAGAAAAACCAGAAACGCAAATTCATTTTGTAACCGATCGATATGTCCCTGATCGTACCGGATCGCGCTTGCTTGCGATGTGGCGGAATTATCACAAGCGGCGCGGGACGTGCGTCATGCTTAGTGACAGTTGCGGCAGAATGCGTTCAATGAAAAACGAAGCTTTCATTTTTGTCCGCGGTGACGCAAATTTGCCACGCAAAACAGCCCCTCAGCAGCCGCTTCAATCATCCGCAGTTCCAAAGATGTCGCGGAGCGCAGTCATTGCTGTCGCGATTTTCCTGGTCGCGCATCTCGCGCTGTTGATCGGACTGACGACGCCGGAAAAGTTCGTCTTCGACGAGGTGCATTACGTGCCGGCGGCGCGGCAGATGCTGGCACCGGCGATGTCGCAGGCGATGCTCAATCCGATGCATCCGCCGCTGGCCAAGGAGCTGATCGCGGCCTCGATCGCGGTTTTCGGCGACAACGCGCTTGGCTGGCGCTATCCCGCGACATTGTTCGGCGCATTGGCGATCGTCGCGATCTATCTGTGCGGCCTCGCGCTGTTCGCGGCGCAAGGCCCCGCGATCGCCGCGGCGCTGATCGCGGGGCTGAACCAGATGCTGTACGTGCAGGCGCGCATCGCCATGCTCGACATCTTTGCGCTCGGCTTCGGTCTGCTCGCGACGGCCGCCTTCATGCATGGATTTCGACGAGAGCGACCGCAGGCGCTGTTCGCGCTCGCGGGCAGCCTGTTCGGCCTTGCTGCGGCCTGCAAATGGAGCGGCCTGTTTCCGCTCGGCGTTTGCATCGTCATCGTCGCCGTGATCCGCCTGATGCAGGGCTGGCGCACGCTGTTCGCCGACGCCAAGCCGGACGATTGGTATCGACCGGATCTTTGGCCCGGCCTCCGGCTGCATCATGTCGCGCTGTGCTTCGCGGTCTTGCCCGGTGTGGCCTACCTTGCCGCTTTCGTTCCGCTCTACGGGATGTCGGTGCCGGAGCTGATCGAGGCGCAGCGGCGGATCTTTACCGACAACACCACGACCGCGATTGCCGGGCATACCTACATGAGCTCGTGGCCGTCGTGGCCGCTGCTGGCGCGGCCGGTCTGGTTCCTGTTCGACAAGATTGCGGAAGACAACGTCTCCGCGGTCGTGTTCCTCGGCAATCCGCTGGTATTGTGGCCGGCTTTGCTCGCGCTCGTCGTCGTGCTGCGCGATTTCGTCGTCGAGCGCCGTTGGGATGCATTCCTGATTGCGGCGTTCTATGTCGGCCCGTGGCTCGCCTGGGCGTTGCTGCCGCGCACGCTGGGCTTCATCTATTACTATCTACCGGCCGCCACGGCGGCCTCGCTCGCCCTGGTCTATGTGCTGCGCCGGGGCGGCCTGCCGCGCTGGCTGCTGTGGGCCTATGTCGGCATTGCGGCGATCGGCTTTGCAATCATGCTGCCGATCTCGGCGGCCTTTATCGGCACCTCGATGCGGAGCTTCAACCGGCTGATGCTGTTCCAGAGCTGGATATGACATCGCCGCCTGCCGGGTTGCGGCAGGCGGCGTGTTTCGCGCCATGATGGCGAGTTACTTCGACGCGGTCTTGGTGTCCATGTTGACGACCTGGACGCGGCGATTGACGGCGTCGGAGCTGTTGGCGGTATCCTTCAGCTTGGTCTCGCCGTAGCCGACCGTGACGAGATCGTTGCCGTTGAGGCCGTAGTTCTGCACCAGGTACTTCTTGATGGTGTCGGCGCGCCGTTCGGAGAGGCCTTGATTGTACTGTTCGCCGCCGGTCGCGTCGGTGTGCCCGGCGACCACGAAGGTCGAGCCCTTCAGCGCCGGATCGGACAGCGCCTTGCCGAGCGCCTGCACCGAGGGCATCGAGGTCTTGGCGATATCGGCCGAGTTGTAGTCGAACTGGATTTCCAGGTCGATCTTCGGCTTGGTCGCCGCGAGCTCGGCGATCTGCTCGCGCTCGCCCGTCGAGAGCGACCGGGTCGAGCGGTTGCGCACCGTGTTCAGGAAGGTCGCCTCCTTGGCTTGCGCGGTCGTGTCGGTCTGCGGACCGACGGACAGGCCGCGGGTTGCCGGCTTGGGCTTCAGTGCATCCAGGATCTTGTCGGTGGAGACATTGCTGTCGCCGGCCAGAGCCAGGCCCGTCGTCATCGACAGGGCTGCGGAAAGAGCAATCGCCTTCAGTCCAAAGAATTTATCAAAACGGGTCATTGTCGTATCCTCGCTGTTACGCCTGATAGCGATTTGATGCTGCGAGCATAGGGCAGGTTCAAAGCCCCGGATGTGATCTTGGTCACGGTGGTCGACAGCGCTTCCAGGCCTGTTCTCGCGTATTTTCCGGCTTTCGGGCGGTGAACCGGCACGTTTCGCGGCCCCATCGGCAGCGGAGCCGATCGTCCCAATAGCAGTGGTCGCATTCTCCGCGGGACAGGTTCACACCGCGGCAGGCCCGGTATGACTGAAATCACGTTGAGGGCGCGGGCTCCTTGCCCGGGAGACGGACTCCCGCGGTGGCCCGCCGAACCGGGCAATGTGCCGGAGCCGGAGGTCGCTACCGGCAGCCGCGGGGGGAGCGCCCAAAAGTCGCACGCTGACAGCGGGCTTGCGCTGCGGCGCAGCAACGAAAATGTCTTCTCCCTGCAAACTTGTCGCTAAAGAATGGCTATCGTGTTGACCGGCATGGCGCCGGTTCGCTCTACGGAGGAGACATTAGATGAAGATCTTGCTTTCGGTCGTTCTGCTCGCCGCGTTTTCGGCATCGCCGGCTTTCGCAGCCAAGATGCAGCCCTGCACGGGCGAAGCGATGGGCAAGTCGATCACCGCGATGGGAACGGTGGATTCGCCGGCCAAGCAGGCGATGGCGAAGGAAATGGCTTCGGCCAACTCCGAGATGAGCAAAGCCAATATGCGCGGCGCCTGCAAGCACTACATGAAGATGCAGAAGATGAGCGCGAAATAGCCGAGCGTTCGTCGACCGGCCGCGCTGCCAGTCGATGGCAGCGCGGTTTTCTTTGCCTCGATTGTTTGCCTGCGCGCGAATCTCGCTACATTGCATTCTGCAATGTCACGCACGCTCAAACCCCATCCCCTCACCACGAGACAGGCCCGGCAGATCTGGCTGCATGCCCAGCGGCTGGATGAGCGCACCCCGTTCGGCGAGGGAGCACAGGCCGTCGCGGATGCGGTCGCTCATCTCGGCTATGTGCAGATCGACACCATCAACGTCATCGAGCGCTGCCATCATCACATTCTGTTCAGCCGGATCCCGTCCTATCGCCGCGCCGATCTGCGCCATGCCCAGAGCGCCGACAGAAGCGTGTTCGAGTATTGGACCCACGCGCTCTCCTACGTGCCGACCGGCGACTTCCGTTTCTTCCTGCCGGCGATGCGCGAGCATCGGCGCGAGGGGCACAAATGGTTCGCCTCGGTGAAGCCCGCCGACATGCGCAAGGTGATGCGGCTGCTGCGGGCCGGTCCGCTGACCATCCGCGACATCGAGGATGACGTGCTCGTCGAGAAGGAGCATCTGTGGCAGAGCCGCAAGCCCTCCAAGCGGGCGTTGCAGCTGGCCTTCTATACCGGCGCCGTCACCATCAGCGAGCGGCAGGGCATGCTCAAGACCTACGAGCTGATGACGCGCCATTTCGGCTGGGACACGCTGCCAAGGCCTGCCTCGACAAGGGAGATCACGACCTATCTGCTCGACCGCGCGTTGCGGTCGCAAGGTGTGGTGAGCCTCGATTCGATCTGCCACCTCGACGCCCCGCGCAAGAAGGCGGTGGCCGGCCTGATCGCTTCCCGCGTCCGCCGCGGCGAGCTCGTGCCGGTCGCGCTCGACGGCGCCGGCAAGCAGGAGCATTGGGCGGCGCCGGCCGTGCTGGAGCCCAGCAGTGAGGCGGTCTCCCCCGATCTGGTCCACATCCTCTCGCCGTTCGATCCCCTGATCATCCAGCGCAAGCGCACCAATCTCATCTTCGGCTACAACCATCTGTTCGAGGCCTATGTGCCGAAGGCCAAGCGCAAGCTCGGCTATTTCGCGCTGCCCGTGCTGGTCGGCGACGAGATCGTCGCCGCGCTCGATCTCAAGACCGACCGGCAGGCCAAGAAGCTCCTGATGCAGAAATGGACCTGGGTCGGACAGGGCAAGAAAACGGCGGGCCGCACGGCGCTGAAGCAGCGGATCGAGGAGGAGCTCGATCGCTTCGAGCGTTTTCAGCTCTCGGAGTGAATCGCAAAGCATCGGTCGCGTAGGGTGGGCAAAGGCGCGTTAGCGCCGTGCCCACCGTCTGCTTGTGGTGGGCACGCTTTCGCCTTCGCTCTTCGAGCTACGGCGGACAAGTCGCTTTGCCCACCCTGCGAGACCGCGCATCCCGACGAAACAATCGATCCAAACGCCGAACGCAATCCCCACCGCATACGCCGCCAGATTCCAGAGCGAGAAGATGCGGCCGAGCAACAAGGCGCCGGCGGTCGTCAAGCGGAATGCGTCGAGCCACGGCGCATGCACCATGCGGGAGAATTCCACGGCGATGGCGATGATCGCCGCGAGCGCTGCAATCTGCGTCCGCGTGAGTCGCGGCAGCAAAACGCCCGCCAGCAGAAACACCATCGTGGCCCATAATAACGAGCCGCCATACTTCACCACGAAAGCGGGGAGGCCGAGCGGAAAGCCGTACCAGCGCAACGACAGCCCGCAGGTGATGACGACGAGCGCGAGAGCGGCGCGGATCATCGTCTTCTGCATCGGCGCAATGGCGTGATCCGGCTGCGCCCCGTGCATTGCTCGCTCCATTGACTCTTCGCCCGCGATGCTCAAAACCGCCATCGACCCACAAAAGCAACAACCAAGGGGGAAGCCATGAGCCAGACCACTATCTATGCCGGTTCCACCGGCGGCGCCAAGAACGTCAAGAGCGAAATCGAAACGTCGACGATCCGCGCCATTTCCTGGCGCCTGATTCCCTTTCTGGTGCTGGCCTACTTCTTCTCCTATCTCGACCGCGTCAATCTCGGTTTCGCGGCGCTGACCATGAACGCGGACCTGAAATTCACGCCGCTGATCTTCTCCTGGGGCGCCGGCATCTTCTTCATCGGCTATTTCATCTTCGAGGTTCCGAGCAACCTCGCGCTGAAGAAATTCGGCGCGAGCCGCTGGATCGCCCGCATCATGGTGACCTGGGGGATCATCTCGGCGCTGATGGCGATGGTCAGCGGCGTGACGAGCTTCTACGTCCTGCGCTTCCTGCTCGGCGTCGCCGAGGCCGGCTTCTTCCCCGGCATCATCCTCTATCTCACCTATTGGTATCCGGCAGAATATCGCGCCCGCTTCCTGGCGGCTTTCGCCATCGCGGTGCCGGTCTCGACCGTGATCGGTGCGCCGATCTCGGGCCTCTTGCTCGGGCTCGATGGCCTGATGGGGCTGAAGGGCTGGCAGTGGCTGTTCATCATCGAGGGCATCCCCTCGGTGCTGCTCGGCATCGTCACCTGGTTCTATCTCACCGACAGGCCGGAGAAGGCGGACTGGCTGTCGGCCGAGCAGAAGGCCTGGCTCAAGGCGAAGCTCGATGCGGAGATCGCGGCCAAGCAGGCGGTGAAGCATGTCTCGCTCGGCGAAGCGTTGTCCTCGCCCAAGGTGATCGCGCTCAGCCTGATCTATTTCGGCTTCGTCGGGGCGCTCTATGGCATGCAGTTCTGGCTGCCCCAGATCGTCAAGGCGTTCGGGCTGACCAATGCCCAGACCGGTTTTGTCACCGCGATCCCGTACCTGTTCGGCACCATCGCCATGATCCTGTGGGCGCGGCACTCCGATGCGACGCGCGAGCGCGTCATGCATGTCGGCGCGCCGCTGCTGCTGACGGCGGTCGCGCTCGGCGTGTCGTCCTATCTCACCGATCCCACGGCGACGATGGTGGTGTTGACCGTCGCCGCGGTCGGCGTGTTCTGCTGCTTCGGCGTGTTCTGGACCCTGCCGACCGCCTGGCTGTCAGGCACCGCGGCCGCCGGCGCCATCGCCCTGATCAACTCGATCGGCAACCTCGCCGGCTTTGGCGGGCCGTATCTGATCGGCTGGGTCAAGGAAGCCACGGGCCAGACTTCGAATGGCCTCCTCGTGCTCGCCGTGCTGCCGCTGCTCGCCGGCATCCTGGTGTTTGTCGGCGGCCATGACAGCAAGCACGAGTTCGCCGGGCAGGGGCGGTAGCGGGGCTAATTGCGTAGGGGAGGCAAAGGCGCGCTCTTCGCGCCGTGCCCACCATCTTTCCCTAGGCTCGGTGTGTCCCGGACAAGCTGCAACGCACAAGCGTTGCAGCGCAGAGCCGGGACCCAGAGACCACGAACCCGGCGCATTATGGGCCCCGGCTCAGCAGCGCACCGTCGAAGAGACGCTGCGCTGCGTCCGGGGCACGAGCGCGCGCGACTTCGCCTCCTCTGTTGCCATCCAACCTCTTCTCACCACCCCTTAACGATCACGGATTCCTGATGACTGACGATTATTGACTTTTATCAGTGATTAGTCGACATTCATCCCAGTCGAGATGCAGGAGTGTCCTTCGATGTTCGTCCGGTTGGTTTTATCGAGCTATTCCAGGCTGTTGGCAGGCGTGGCGCTGGCCCTGATGGCCGCGACGCTGGCCGGGTGCAATGACACCGTCGCCGAGAAGGCCGAGCCGCCGCGGCCGGTTCTGGTCGCAACCGCGCATTATGATGCCGAGACCCCGGAGCGCAGCTTCGTCGGCACCGTCAGGCCGCGGATCGAGAGCGATCTCGGCTTCCGCGTTGCCGGCAAGGTCGCCAAGCGGCTCGTGGAGGTCGGCCAGACCGTCGAGGTCGGCCAGCCGCTCGCCACCCTCGACGAGGTCGATTTGAAGCTGCAGGCCGAGCAGGCGCTGGCCGAGCAGACCGCCGCCACCGGCGTGCTGGCCCAGGCCGCTGCCGCCGAGCAGCGGGCCAAGGATCTGAAGGCCAAGGGCTGGACCACGGATGCGCAGATGGATTCGAGCCGCGCCGCCGCGGACGAAGCCCGCGCCCGCCTGAACCGCGCCGAGCGCGCGCTCGAATTGAGCAAAAACTCACTTTCCTACGCGACGCTCGTTGCCGACGCCCGTGGCGTCGTCACCGCAACGCTGATCGAGCCCGGCCAGGTGGTTGCCGCGGGCCAGGCTTCGATCCGTGTCGCCCGCTTTGCCGAGAAGGAAGCGGTCGTCGCGATCCCTGAGACGCTGGTTGGACGCGCCAAGTCGGGCGTCGCCAGCGTCACTCTTTGGTCCGAGCCGGGCAAGAAGTACGCAGCCAAGCTGCGCGAGATCGCGCCGGCGGCCGATCCGGCCACGCGCACCTATCTTGCGAAATTCTCGCTGCCCGAGGCCGACGACAAGGTCTCGCTCGGCATGACCGCGACGCTGACGCTGTCGGACGCCGCGACCGAGCGCGTCGCGCGGCTGCCGCTGTCGGCGCTGTTCAACGAAGGCGGCAAGCCGTCCTTTTACGTCGTCGACGACAATGGCGCGCTCACCCTGAAGCCGGTGACGGTGAAGTCCTACGAGAGCAACGACGTCGTCATCACCGGCGGCGTGGAAGAGGGCGCCAAGATCGTCGCCCTCGGCGTGCAGAAGCTCGATCCGGGCCAGCGGGTGCGGGTCGTGTCGTCGCTGAGTTTCTAATTCCCGTCATTCCAGGTTCGCCCTATGGGCGCCCCGGAAGGACAAAGAGAAATTGAGTTTCGTCGTGCAAGGTGAGTTTCGGCCTTTGTCCCTAAGCAAAGGCTGAAGCGGCGAAGCGATCCAGAACCTGCCCAGCCCCCTGGATTGCTTCGCTGCCTCGCGACGACGGTTTGAACGGGATGGCTGTCGTGTCTTTGGCAATTGGATCGTCTTTTCGGAGAGAGCGATGAAGCGCTTCAACCTTTCGGCCTGGGCCGTCAGCCATCCGACGCTGGTTCTCTTCATGATGATCATTCTCGGCGTCGCCGGCTTCTTCTCCTATGAGAAGCTCGGCCGCGCCGAGGATCCGTTCTTCACGGTGAAGGTGGTCAACGTCTCCGTGATCTGGCCGGGCGCGACCGCGCAGGAGATGCAGACGCAGGTCGCCGATCCCATCGAGAAGAAGATCCAGGAGCTGCCCTATTTCGAGAAGGTGCAGACCTATTCCAAGCCCGCCTTCACCGCGCTCCAGGTCACCTTCCGCGACAACACCCCGCCGAAGGAGGTGCCTTATCTCTTTTATCTCCTGCGCAAGAAGCTGGTCGACGTGCAGGGCCAGCTGCCGTCGGGCATTCTGGGACCCGTCGTCAACGACGAGTTCTCCGACGTCGATTCCATCCTCTACATGATGACCGGCGACGGAGCGGATTACGCCCAGCTCAAGAAGGTCTCGGAAGGCTTCCGTCAGCGCCTGCTCAAGGTGCCGGGGGTGACGAAGGTCGACGTCTACGGCAACCAGGACGAGCGCATCTTCGTCGAGTTCAGCCACGCCAAGCTCGCCACCCTCGGCATCACGCCGCAGGCGCTATTCGATTCGCTCGCCAAGCAGAACAACGTCACCCCTGCCGGCACGGTCGAGACCTCCTCGCAGCGCGTGCCGCTGCGCGTCACCGGCGCGCTCGACGGTGCCAAGGCCGTGGCCGAAACGCCGGTCGAGAGCAATGGCCGCGTGTTCCGCTTGGGGGACATCGCCACCGTCACCCATGGCTATGTCGATCCGCCGAGCTTCGTCGTCCGCCAGGAAGGCAAGGCGGCGATCGGCATCGGCGTCGTCACCGCCAAGGGTGCCAACATCCTCGATCTCGGCAAGGAGGTCGAGAAGGCGACCGCGGACTTCATGAAGGCGGTGCCGCAGGGCATCGACGTCAAGCTGATCGCCGACCAGCCCAAGGTGGTCGAGCATGCCGTCGGCGAGTTCGTGCATTCCTTCATGGAAGCGCTCGTCATCGTGCTGTTCGTCTCGTTCCTGGCGCTGGGCTGGCGCACCGGCATCGTGGTCGCGCTGTCGGTGCCCCTGGTGCTCGGCATCGTCTTCATCGTCATGAACACGATGTCGCTCGACCTGCACCGCATCACGCTGGGCGCCCTGATCATCGCGCTCGGCCTGCTCGTCGACGACGCCATCATCGCGGTCGAGATGATGGTGGTGAAGATGGAGCAGGGCTGGGACCGCATGCGTGCGGCATCCTTTGCCTGGGAATCTACTGCGTTTCCGATGCTCACGGGAACGCTGGTCACGGCCGCTGGCTTCCTCCCCATCGGCTTTGCCAATTCCGCGGTCGGCGAATATGCCGGCAGCATCTTCTGGATCGTGGCGATCGCTCTGGTCGCCTCCTGGTTCGTGGCGGTGATCTTCACGCCCTATATCGGCGTCAAGCTGCTGCCGGAGATGAAGGCGCACCACAACCACGATCCGCATGCGGTCTACGAGACCCGCATGTACCGCGGCCTGCGCGCCATCGTGAAATGGTGCGTCAACCACCGCATCACCGTGGTGGTCGCGACCGTCGGCGTCTTCATCGCCTCGATCGTCGGGTTTGGCCAGGTCCAGCAGCAGTTCTTCCCGCTGTCGGAGCGGCCCGAGCTGTTCTTCCAGCTGCGCCTGCCCGAGGGCACGGCCTTCAACGTCACCGAAAAGGCGGTAAAGAAGGCCGAGACGCTGCTCAAGGACGACAAGGACATCGAGACCTATACGTCCTATGTCGGCCAGGGCTCGCCGCGCTTCTGGCTCGGCCTCAATCCGCAGCTGCCGAACGAGGCCTTCGCCGAGATCGTCATCGTCGCCAAGGGCGTCGAGGCGCGCGAGCGCATCAAGGCCAAGATCGAGAATGCGGCTGCCGAGGGCTTCCTGTCTGAGGCGCGCGTGCGCGTCGACCGCTTCAATTTCGGTCCTCCGGTCGGTTTCCCCGTCCAGTTCCGCGTGATCGGCCCCGACGCCAACAAGGTGCGTGAGATCGCCTACCAGGTGCGCGACGTCATGCGCCAGAACAAGAGCGTCAAGGACGTCCAGCTCGACTGGAACGAGCAGTCGCCTTACCTCAAGCTCGTCGTCGATCAGGACCGCGCCCGTGCCATGGGCCTGACGCCGCAGGACGTCTCGCAGGCGCTGGCGATGTTGATCTCGGGCTCGCAGGTCACGACCGTGCGCGACGGCATCGAGAAGGTCGGCGTGGTCGCCCGTGCGATCCCGTCCGAGCGGCTCGACCTCGGCGGCGTCGGCGACCTTACCATCACCTCGCGCAATGGCGTGGCCGTGCCGCTGCAGCAGATCGCCAAGATCGAGTATGCCCACGAGGAGCCGATCATGTGGCGGCGCAACCGCGACATGGCGATCACCGTGCGCTCCGACGTCGTCGACGGCGTGCAGGCGCCCGATGTCACAAACCAGATCACGCCGAAGCTGAAGCCGATCATGGATCACCTCGAGCCGGCCTACCGGATCGAGCCGGGCGGCGCGTTCGAGGAATCCGCCAAGGGCAACGCCTCGATCTTCGTCCTCTTCCCGGTGATGGTCATGGTGATGCTGACGCTGCTGATGATCCAGCTGCAGAGCTTCTCGCGCCTGATCCTGGTGTTCCTGACCGCGCCGCTCGGCATCGTCGGCGCCTCGCTCGGCCTCAACGTCGCCAATGCCCCGTTCGGCTTCGTGGCGCTGCTCGGCCTGATCGCGCTCGCCGGCATGATCATGCGCAACACGGTCATCCTGGTCGACCAGATCGAGACCGACGTCTCGCACGGCCTGCCCCGGCGCGAGGCCATCGTGGAGGCCACCGTCCGCCGCGCCCGGCCCGTGGTGCTGACGGCGCTCGCCGCCATCCTCGCCATGATCCCGCTGTCGCGCTCGGCGTTCTGGGGCCCGATGGCGATCACCATCATGGGCGGCCTGTTCGTCGCGACCTTCCTCACGCTCCTGTATCTGCCAGGCCTCTACGCGCTGTGGTTCAGGAAGAGCCTGGACGAGGCAGGTATCCCCGAACGGCCTACCGCGCCGCAGCATGGGAGCGATGAGCATTCAGCTATTCCGCTTGCTGAAGCGGCTGAATAAGTGAGATGAAGTGCTGATCGATGAGTCCTGACTGATGGCCCTTATTTCGGAACATATCGAAGGCGACACCCGGGATCGTATCCTCGAGGTGGCCGAGCGGCTGTTCCGCCAGATCGGCTACCAGAAGACCACGGTGGGCGACATCGCCAAAGAGCTCCGGATGAGTCCCGCCAACGTGTATCGCTTCTTCGAATCGAAGAAGGCGATCCATCAGGCGGTGGCCCGCTCCCTCATGGGCGAGGTCGAGCTCGAAGCGCAGCGGATCGTGGCAAGGCCCGGCCCGGTGCCGGAGCGCTTCCGCGAGCTCCTCACCACCATCCATCGCATGAACACCGAGCGCTATGTCGGCGACAACAAGCTGCACGAGATGGTCGAGATCGCGATGCAGGAGGACTGGGAGGTCTGCGTCAACCATATGGAGTGCATCGCCGGCGTCGTCGGCCAGATGATCGCGCAAGGCGTGGCCTCCGGCGAGTTCGAGACGAAGGACCTCCAGCTGGCCTCGCTGTGCGCCTGCACCGCGATGATGCGGTTCTTCCACCCCCAGATGATCGCCCAGTGCGCCACCAAGCCGGGCCCGAACATCGACCAGATGATCGATTTCGTCATCGCCGGTCTGTCGCCGCGCCACTGACGGGGCGGCGGGTTTCCCTCTATAAGCAGCGGGCTGACCCGCTCGAGGCGGCCAGGACGGATCAACAAACTCCGTCATTGCGAGCACAGCGAAGCAATCCAGACTGTCTCCGCGGGGGGATTTCTGGATTGCTTCGCTGCGCTCGCAATGACGCAAAGGAAGCACCCGCGTGACCGACAAAGACCTTTACTTCTACGAGCCCTCCAAGGGCCACGGCCTCAAGCACGATCCCTTCAACGCCATCATCGCGCCGCGGCCGATCGGCTGGATCTCATCCCGCGACAGCAAGGGCCACGTCAACCTCGCGCCCTACAGCTTCTTCAACGCCTTCTGCTACGTGCCGCCGATCATCGGCTTTTCCTCCACCAACTGGAAGGACACGGTGGAGAACATCCAGCAGACCGGCGAATTCGTCTGGAATCTCGCCACGATGGACCTTGCCAAGCACATGAATGCGACCGCGGCGCATGTCGCGCCTGAGGTCGACGAGTTCGAGGTCGCGGGGCTCACCGCCGTGCCCGGCAAGCTCGTCAACGTGCCGCGCGTCGGCGAAAGTCCGGTCGCCTTCGAATGCAAGGTGTCGGACATCATCCGCCTCAAGGGCGCTGACGGCAAGGAGGCCGACGCCTGGTTGACGTTGGGGGAGGTCGTCGCCGTCCACATCGACAAGGCCATGATCAAGGACGGCGTCTACCAGACCGCCGCCGCCCGCCCGATCGTCCGCGCCGGCCGCCGCGGCGATTATTTCGAGATCAAGCCGGAAAACATGTTCGAGATGGTGCGGCCGGATTGATCCGGTCGCTCCCGTAGCCCGGATGGAGCGAAGCGAAATCCGGGTTCTTACCGCGGATAGACCTTCCCGGATTGCGCTTCGCTCCATCCGGGCTACCGCTCTCCTCATCCCTCCCGGAACTGTCCCCGCGTCCCGGCCGTTATGGCCCGGGCGGCCGCCCGGCCGCGTCAATGTTGCAGGCTGGATGTTCGCCTCCGCCAGCCGATTTCCGCTAAAATACCCTGTCACCGCGCCGATGCATGAGGTCAGCCATGAGCTTCCGCCGCGACACCCTGACCAAGCCGATCTTCTCCTGGGCGCGCGGCGTGCTGCCGTCGATGTCCGACACCGAGCGCGAGGCGCTGGAGGCGGGCGACGTCTGGTGGGACGCCGATCTCTTCACCGGCAACCCTGACTGGTCGAAACTGCTGAAAATTGCGCCAGCCAAATTGACCGAGGAGGAGCGGGCCTTTCTCAACGGTCCCGTCGACGAGCTCTGCGCCATGCTCGACGAGTGGAAGATTTTCTGGGAATGGCGGGACCTGCCGCAGGACGTCTGGCACTTCGTCAAGCGCGAGAAATTCTTCGGCATGATCATCCCGAAGGAGTTCGGCGGCCTCGGCTTCTCGCCCTATGCCCATTCCGAGGTGGTACGCAAGATTTCGACCCGCTCGATCGCAGCTGCGGTGACGGTGATGGTGCCGAACTCGCTGGGGCCCGGCGAGCTCCTGATGCGCTTCGGCACGAAAGAGCAGCAGCAGCGCTGGCTGCCGCGCCTCGCCGACGGCCGCGACATTCCCTGCTTCGGCCTCACCAGCCCGGAAGCCGGTTCCGATGCGGCCTCGATGGTCGACAGCGGCATCATCTGCAAGGGTGAGTTCGAAGGTCGCGAGGTGCTCGGGCTCAGGCTGAACTGGCACAAGCGCTACATCACGCTGGGCCCGGTCGCGACGCTGCTCGGCCTCGCCTTCAAGGCCTATGATCCCGATCATCTCGTCGGCCATCAGGAAGAGCTCGGCATCACCGTCGCGCTGATCCCGACCAATCTGCCCGGCGTCGAGATCGGCCAGCGCCATCTGCCGTCGATGCAGGTATTCCAGAACGGCCCGAACCGGGGCCGCGACGTCTTCATTCCGCTCGACTATGTCATCGGCGGCCAGGCGCGACTGGGGCAGGGCTGGAAGATGCTGATGACCGCGCTTGCCGCCGGCCGCGGCATCTCGCTGCCGTCGCTCTCTGCCGCGGGTGCCGCCTATGCAGCGCGCACCACCGGCGCCTATGCCCGCATCCGCGAGCAGTTCGGCATCTCCATCTCCAAATTCGAAGGCGTCGAGGAGCCGCTCGCGCGCATCGTCGCGACCGCCTACCAGCTCGACGCGGCGCGCCGGCTGACCTGCGCGGCGCTGAATGCCGGCGTCCATCCCGCCGTCATCTCCGGCATCATGAAGCTGCATGCGACCGAACGGATGCGCACCGCGATCGACGATGCCATGGACATCCACGGCGGCAAGGCCGTCATCGACGGTCCGCAAAACTATCTCGGCAATCTGCACCGCGCCGTTCCTGTCGGGATCACGGTCGAGGGCGCCAACATCCTGACGCGCAATCTCATCGTGTTCGGGCAGGGCGCGATCCGCGCGCATCCCTATCTGCTCGACGAGATGAATGCACTCGCCGACACCGATCGCGAGCGTGGCCTCACTGCGTTCGACAAGGCCTTCTGGAAGCATGTCGGCCACAGTTTTCAGACGCTGTTTCGCGCCTTCGGCCGGAGCTGGACGTTCGGCGCCTTCGCGCTTGCCCCGGATGCGGGCGACGCCACGCCATTCTATCGCCAGCTCTCGCGCTATTCGGCGGCGTTTGCGCTCTGCGCCGACATGGCGCTGCTGACGCTCGGCGGCGCGCTCAAGCGCAAGGAGATGCTGTCGGCGCGCTTCGGCGACATCCTGTCCGAGCTGTATCTGCTCTCGGCGGCACTGAAGCGCTGGCAAGACGAGGGCCGGCAGAAGCAGGACTTTGCCGCGCTGGAATGGTGCATGGCGAGCGGTTTCAGGACCATCGAGAACCGCCTCGCCGAAATCCTCGCCAACCTGCCCAACCGCTTCGTCGCCGGCTTCCTCAAGCTCGTGGTTCAGCCGTTCGGCGCCCGCGTGCTCGGCCCGTCCGACCGCGTCGTGCACCAATGCGCTGGCATCGTGCTGGAGCCCTCGGCCGCGCGCGAGCGCCTGACACCGGATCTGGCTTACGTCGATGACGACGGCGGCTTTGCCCGGCTGGAGCGTGCTTTCAAGCTGGTCACCGGCGCTGAGGCTATCGCCAAGAGCATGCGCGCCGCGCATATCCGCGACTGGAAGGATGCCGTCAGCAGGGGCGTGATCACGCAGGCCGAGGGCGAGCAACTGGCTGCTGCTCATGAAGCCGTCACAAAAGTGATCGAGGTCGACGATTTTGCGCCGGAGGCGCTGTCGCCGATTTACAAGAAAACCGTCAATGTGCATCAGTTCTTCCAGGAACTCGGTGAGCAGAGGGCGGCGGGCTGATGGCACGACCGGTATTCATTATCGACGGCAGCCGGACGCCGTTTCTAAAGGCGCGCTCGGGCCCCGGACCGTTCACGCCGGTCGATCTCGCCGTGCAATGCGGCCGGCCGCTGCTGGCGCGCCAGCCGTTTGCGCCCGATAGTTTCGACCAGGTCATTCTCGGCTGCGTCAACGTCATCGCGGACGAGATGAATCCAGCCCGGGTTGCCGCGCTCCGGCTCGGCATGGGCGAGGACATGGTCGCCTTCACCGTGCAGATCAATTGCGGCTCCGGCATGCAGTCGATCGACACCGCCTATCGCTACATTCGCGAGGGCCATGCCGACATGATCCTGGCGGGCGGCACCGAGGCGCTGAGCCACGCGCCGCTGGTCTGGCCCAATTCGGGCGTGCGCTGGTTCGCCGGCCTTGCCACCGCCAAGGGTGTGGCCGCGAAGCTCGCCGCGGCCTTCAAGCTCCGCCCCCGCGATCTCAAGCCGGTCATCGGCCTGGAGCGCGGGCTGACCGATCCGATCACCGATCTGAACATGGGCCAGACCGCCGAAGTGGTCGGCCATCTCTTCGGCATCACGCGCGCCCAGTCCGACGCCTACGCAGCCGAGAGCCATCGCCGGCTCGCGCAGGCGCAAGGTGCGGGCTATCTGAAAGGCGAGGTCGAGACGGCGTTCGCGCGCGACGGCAAGTTCTTCGACCATGACGATGGCGTGCGGCCGGACTCCACGGCGGAGACGCTCGCGAAACTCCGGCCGGTGTTCGAGCGGCCCTGGGGCCAGGTCACCGCCGGCAATTCCTCGCAGATCACCGACGGCGCCTCCTGGGTGATCCTGGCTTCCGACGCGGCGGTGGCAAAGCACAAGCTCACGCCGAAGGCCGCGATCGTCGACAGCCATTGGGCGGCGCTCGATCCTGGCATTATGGGGCTCGGGCCGGTGATGTCGGCGACGCCGCTGCTCCAGCGCAACGGCCTCACCATCAAGGACGTCGAGACCTGGGAGCTCAACGAGGCCTTCGCCACCCAGGTCCTCGGCTGTCTCGCGGCCTGGAACGACGACAAATTCTGCCGCGAGATCCTCGGTCTCGACGGCGCGGCCGGTGAGATCGACCGCGACAAGCTTAACGTCGACGGTGGCGCCATCTCGCTCGGTCATCCCGTCGGCACCTCCGGCAACCGCATCGTGCTGCATCTCGTCAACGCGATGAAGCGGCTCGGCACGCGCCGTGGCGTCGCCACCGAATGCATCGGCGGCGGTCTTGGCGGGGCCATGCTGATCGAGGCGGTGTGACCATGGATTCCAAGATCATGACCGCGCTCGGCGACCGCGTCCTGGAGCTCGGGCCCCGGCCCGCGCCGGACAGCCCGTACAAGCACTTCAAGCTGACGCGCGACGCCGACGGCGTCGCCTGGCTGCTGTTCGACCGCACCGACGCAAGTGCCAACACGCTGTCCTCCGACGTCATGGAGGAGTTCGACGCGGTGCTCGCGGCGATCGAGACCGAGCGTCCGGCTGGCCTGGTGATCCGCTCGGCAAAACCGTCGGGCTTCATTGCCGGCGCCGACGTCAACGAATTCCGCGGTGCCTCCGATGCCGGCATGGTCGAGACCCGTATCCGCGCCGCGCACGCCGTGGTCGATCATCTGGAGGCGTTGAAGCTGCCGACCGTCGCCGTGATTCACGGCTTCTGCCTCGGCGGCGGGCTCGAGGTTGCGCTGGCCTGCCAATCGCGCATCGCGATCGACGGCGCGCGCTTCGGCTTCCCGGAGGTGATGCTCGGTCTGCACCCCGGCCTCGGCGGCACCGCGCGGTTCACGGCGCTGGTCAATCCGACCCAGTCCATGGCCTTGATGCTGACCGGCCGCACCATCGATGCCCGCCGGGCCAAGGCGCTCGGCCTCGTCGATGCCGTCACGCAGGAGCGCCACGTCAGGGGCGCTGTGAAGGACGCTTTGTTCGGGCGGCTGAAGCGGGCCAAGCCCGGCCTGCTCGTGCGCGCCGCAAATCTCGGGCTGGTCCGCGGCCTGCTCGCCAAGCGCATGCGCTCGGAGGCGGCCAAGGCCGCCTCCCGCGAGCACTATCCCGCGCCTTACGCGCTGATCGACCTCTGGGAGACCCATGGCGGCAGCAAAGCCGCGATGTTGAGGGCGGAGCAGGCATCCTTCGCCAAGCTGATGGTGACGCCGACCGCGCAGAATCTGATCCGCGTGTTCTTCCTGCGCGAGCAGATGAAGAAGGCGGCAGGCAGCGGCAATACCGTCAAGCATGTCCACGTCATCGGCGCCGGCGCCATGGGCGGCGATATTGCGGCTTGGGTAGCCGGGCAGGGGTTGCGGGTCTCGCTCGCCGACATGAAGGCCGAACCGATCGCGGGCGCGGTGAAGCGCGCTGCCGAACTCTACGGCAAGATCATCCGCAAGCCGATCGAGGTCCGCGACGCGCTCGATCGCCTCATCCCCGACATGAACGGGAACGGCGTGCGTAACGCCGATCTCATCATCGAGGCGGTCCCTGAAAAGCTCGAGCTGAAGCAGAAGGTCTATGCCGGGCTGGAGCCGCGGATGAAGCCGGGCGCAATCCTTGCCACCAATACGTCGAGCATTCCGCTCCAGGACCTGCGCACCACGCTGGCGCGGCCGGAGCGGCTGGTCGGCCTACACTTCTTCAATCCGGTGTCGCGATTGCAACTGGTCGAAGTCGTCAGCCACGACGGCAACGACGCGCAGGTATTGAAGGACGCGCTCGCTTTCGTCGGTGCGATCGACCGCCTTCCGCTACCTGTGAAGAGCTCGCCCGGCTTCCTCGTCAACCGCGCGCTGACGCCCTACATGCTGGAGGCGATGGTGATGCTGGACGAGAAGATCGACCAGCGCCTGATCGACGCCGCGGCCGAACAGTTCGGCATGCCGATGGGACCGATCGAGCTCGCCGATCAGGTCGGGCTCGACATCTGCCTCGACGTCGGCGACATGCTGCGCACCAAGTTCGGCGATCTCTTGCCGCCGACGCCGGCCTGGCTGCGCGACAAGGTCGCCAGGGGCGAGCTCGGCCGCAAGACCGGCAAGGGCTTCTACACCTGGAAGGACGGCAAGGCGGAGAAGGCACCGCTCCCCGAGACCGGTCCGCGCGTCACCGACCAGATGATCGACCGCCTGGTGCTGCCGATGTCCAACGTCTGCGTTGCGGCCCTGCGCGAAGGCATCGTCGACGATGCCGACGCTGTCGACGGCGCCATGATCTTCGGCACGGGTTATGCACCGTTCCGCGGCGGTCCGCTGAACTATGCGCGCACGCGTGGTGTGGAGAATGTCGTATCCACCTTGCGCGGGCTCGCCGAGAGGTTCGGCGAACGGTTCGCACCCGATCCGGGCTGGGACAGTTTCAAGTGAGAGAAGTATGAACGAACAGTCGACTACCGGGCCGCGCGGCGATCTCTGCATCCGGACGTTGGCGATGCCGGCCGACACCAATGCCAACGGCGACATCTTCGGCGGCTGGCTGCTGAGCCAGATGGACGTCGGCGGCGGGGTGTTTGCCTCGAAAGTCGCGAAGTCGCGGACCGTGACGGTCGCGATCGAGGCGATGAATTTTCGCAAGGCCGTCTATGTCGGCGATCTCGTCTCGGTCTATGCCAATCTGGTCCGCGTCGGACGGACCTCCCTCACCGCGCATCTGGAAGCCTGGGCGCTGCGGCGCGGCGAGGAGCATCCTTTCCTCGTCACCGACGGCAATTTCACCTACGTCTCGATCGACGAGCACGGCCGTCCGCAAGCGGTTCGCGCGACCGACGCGACGATCACGACGTAACCGCGCGACGCGCTGCCGCATCTCGCGAACGTGTGCCCGCGGTGAAACGCGGCGCCTGTAAGTCATGTTCGTCGCGGCTTCGCCAAGAACCAGTCAAGAACCAGTCATAAAACGGATGAGGTCCCGGCGTACTCAATTGCGTGTCGATTCGGGGTGGAAACGGCCTCAAATGCCTGGGGAACCTTTGGGCAGGAGCACCGTTATTTGCCCGCACTGAGGAATCCACGGACCATGCCGGATAGCTACATTATCGAAGTCGATT
The DNA here is from genome assembly GCF_024585165.1 of Bradyrhizobium sp. WBOS07. Lineage (NCBI taxonomy): Bacteria > Pseudomonadati > Pseudomonadota > Alphaproteobacteria > Hyphomicrobiales > Nitrobacteraceae > Bradyrhizobium > Bradyrhizobium sp. WBOS07. The sequence goes on along the minus strand of NZ_CP029008.1, from coordinate 4,434,177 downwards.
CGCAGACCGCAGGTATCGTCGTTCGTTCTCAGGGAGGCTATTGTTTCTTCGCCTCATCCCACCGCTTCAACCGCCTCGAAGGCCAGCTTTTTCGCAACGCCCGCGAAGCCGAGCGCGCCGCGCGCAAGCTGGTGAATGGCGATGTGAGGGAAGCGGCGTAACTGCCGTCATTCCGGGGCGCGCGTAGCGCGAGGCCGGAATTTTTTGCCGAGCACACATCCGCCTTTCCTTCTTTCCTTGTGGGAGAAGGTGGCGAAGCGCCGGATGAGGGGTTCTATCCGCGAATCCAATTGTGAGAGATCTGCTCGCCGAGAGAGACCCCTCACCCGTCTCGCCGCTGCGCGGCGAGCCACCCTCTCCCGCAAGGGGAGAGGGGAAGAACTGCCATCACAGTTTCGTCGCCGCCCGCGACAGCAGCTTCCACTCGTCGCCCTGCTTCTGCCAGTTCATCAGGATGTGAAGATTGGTCGATACTTTCTTCCCGTCGGCCGCCATTTCCTGTTCCCCCAGCCAATGGAACCGCACGATGGCGGCGGGGCCGACGACCTTGATGGTCGGGTCCTTGTATTCGATCGAGAGGAATTTCGACTTGCCGTCGGTGGCGTTGGCGATGAAGGTCGCCTTGTCCTCGACCTTGCCGCTGGAATGGCTGTAGCTGAGATCGTCCCAGCACAGCGCGCCGAGCGCCTTCGGATCCGCCGCGATCTGGGCGAGGCGGAAGGCCTCGACCTTCTTCGCCACCGCCTCTTCATCTGCCGAGGCGGCGAGCGCCGGTGCCGTGAGCGCAAGCGCGGAGACGGCGAGAGTCGAGAGAGCAAGGTCGCGTCGGTTGATCATCGTTTCCTCCTTTTTGGTCTTGCAAGGAGTGTTGCAGCCGCGCGCGGTTTTGTCGAGTGGCGCATCGTTGTCATGTCGATGCATCATTGCGCGTTCGAGCCCGTATTGATACGTCTTCCGCATTGATGCGTCGCGGACTTGGAAAGTAGGGAAATGATCGAGGCAATCGGCAGGGCGTTGTTGTTCGACATCGACGGCACGCTCGCCAACACCGACCCGCTGCATCTCAAGGCCTTCAACCAGGTGCTGGGGCCGCACGGCCATGTGTTCGACCACGCGCGGTTTTCCAGGGAGCTGCAGGGCTTCGCCAATGTCTCGATCGGCGACCGCTTTCTGCCCGACGAAACGCCGGCGCGGCGCGCCGCGATTCTCGCCGAGAAGGAGGAGATCTTCCGCACGCTCGTGGCCGGACAGGTCGAACCGTTGCCGGGTCTGATGGCGCTGCTCGACCGCGCGGACGCCGCCGGCGTTCCCATGGTCGCCGTCACCAATGCGCCGCGTCTCAACGCCGAGCTGCTGCTGTCGGGCCTCGGCATCACCGAGCGGTTCAAGGCGATCGTGATCGGCGACGAATTGCCCTACGGCAAGCCGCATCCGCTGCCCTATCAGGAAGGGCTGCGCTTCGTCGGGGGCAGTGCCGCATCCTCGGTTGCGTTCGAGGATTCCCGCACCGGCGTGCAATCGGCCGCCGCCGCCGGCATTCCGACGATCGGAATCCGGACCAGCCTCAGCCATGACGATCTTGTCGGTGCCGGCGCCGTCGCCTCTGCAAGCGCCTTCGACGACCCGGATCTGCTCGCGCGCCTTGCCGCCGCCATGGCATGGTGAGCAACGCTCCATCCGTTAACCGTGATCGGCGCGCGCATTGACCGCAGCTGCGAACCGCCGCACCATGCAGCTTCCTGATGTGAGGCCCTTGCCGTGACCGGACTGACCCATCGCCAAGCCGAAATCCTCAACATCGCGCGCGCCTCGGGCCGCGTCATGGTCGAGGAGCTCGCGCGCCGCTTCGAGGTCTCGGCGCAGACCATCCGCAAGGATCTCAACGATCTCTGCGAGCGGAGATCGCTGACGCGCATTCATGGCGGCGCCATCATCGCCTCCGGCGTCGAGAACCTCGCCTATGAGGCGCGCCGCTTCGTCGCCGCCGACGAGAAGAAGGCGATCGGAGCTGCAGCCGCCTCGCTGATCCCGAACGGATGCTCGCTCTTCATCAATATCGGCACCACGACGGAGGAGGTCGCGAGCGCCTTGACCTCGCACGAGGATCTCCTCGTCATCACCAACAATCTCAACGTCGCGATGCTGCTCTACCGCCATCCCCGCATCGAGGTGGTGGTCGCCGGCGGCACGGTGCGGCGCGCCGACGGCGCCGTGGTCGGCTCGACCGCGACGCAGCTGATCGGCCAGTTCAAGGTCGACTACGCCATCATCGGCGCGTCCGCGATCGACGAGGAGGGCGCGCTGCTCGACTTCGACTATCGCGAGGTGCAGGTCGCGCAGGCCATCATCGCCAATGCCCGCAGCGTCATGCTGGTTGCCGATTCCACCAAGCTACGCCGCAGCGCGCCGGTGCGCATCGCCCACATCACCCAGATCCAGACCTTCGTCACAGATCAGGAGCTTCCCGAACGCCTCGCCACCATCTGCCACAGCAAGGGCATCGAAGTGGTGGAAGCGCTGCCGAAGGGCGCGGACATCGACGATGCGCCGGCCGAGGTGCAGGACGCGGCTCCGGAAGCCGCGCCGGTGGTGCGGCTGAGATAGATCCTAGACATCGTCCCACGGATTGAGGAGTGGGACGCCGAACGCCGCAAAGTCTTTCACATTGCGCGTGACGAGCGTGAGGTGGTGCGCAAGTGCGGTCGCTGCAAAGAAGCCGTCCATGACTGACAAGGCAACGCCGCTTTTGCGGCTCTGAGCCATCAAGTCGCCCCAGTGCTCAGCCACCGCGTGGTCGACCGGCAAGATGCGTTCGGCAAATCGTGCTGGCAGATCGTGTGCAAGCCACGCGGCCAAAGCGGCGCGCCGGCGGCCATCTTCCAGCAGCGCGATGCCGCGGCGAAGCTCGGCGATCGACGCGACGCTGATGAACGTACGGTCCTCATCGATCGTATCCAGAAACGCCAGAACTTTCGGCGAAGGCGCGGGACGCTGAACTTCCGACAGCACATTGGTATCGAGCAAGAGATTCACGGCAAGTCGTCGCGTGGTTCATCGTGCACGCGATCGAGCTCAAGATCGGTGCCGCGCAGCGGCGAGGCCAGCAGGAATTCGGCCAGCGTGCCTTTGCGTGCGGTCTTGCGCGCCCATTCCTCAGCGGAGACGACAACCGCGTTGGGCTTGCCGTGCCGCGTGATGACCTGCGGGCCCGCTTGAGCTCGATCGATCACCTCGGACAACCGCGCCTTGGCATTGGCCAGAGTCCAGGTGTCATCGGCTGAAAGGGTGTCAGGTGCAGTGTTGCGACCGGTCATGCGAATAGTCCAGTATGACTATAATGACTATAATTTCGCGACGCAGCCGTCAAGAGCGCTGTGCCGTCCGGATCACCGTCGGAGCTGCCATTCTTGCCGCCATTCTGCCTGTCAAAAAAGCCTACTTTCACTTCCTTTCGCTTCTCTTTCGTCTTGCTTTCGTTTTGCGGTGTGATCTAATCAAATTCGAAAGTAGCCGCTCGAAGGAACGGGCGGTCGCCGGGGGATGCGTCTGTTGGAGCGTATTTTCGACCTCGCCATCATCGGAGGCGGTGTGAATGGCTGCGGTATCGCGCGCGACGCGGTCGGCCGCGGCAATACCGTTTTCCTGTGTGAGATGAACGATTTGGCGAGCGGGACATCGTCCTGGTCGACCAAGCTGGTGCACGGCGGCCTGCGCTATCTCGAATATTACGAGTTTCGCCTGGTCCGCGAGGCCCTGATCGAGCGCGAAGTTCTGTGGGGCATTGCCCCCCACATCCTCCGCCCCCTCCGTTTCGTTTTGCCGCATCATGCCGGCCTGCGGCCCGCCTGGCTGCTGCGCCTCGGCCTCTTCCTCTATGATCACATTGGCGGCCGCCATCTGTTGCCGGCGACCCGCTCGGTCGATCTGGGGCGTGACGAGGTCGGCAAGCCGCTGATCCCGAATCGCTACAGCCGCGCCTTCGAATATTCGGATTGCTTCGTCGATGACGCCCGTCTCGTCGTGCTCAACGCGCGCGATGCCGCCGACAAGGGCGCCGAGATTCGCACCCGCACCCGAGCTACCGAGATCCGCCAGTCCGATGGCCTCTGGACCGTCGGCATGGTCAACACGCTGACCGGCGAGCGCTCGCAGATCCAGGCGAAGGCGCTGATCAATGCCGGCGGCCCCTGGGTCGAGGACGTGCTCGGCCGCGGCGCCGGCGTCAACGCCAAGGCCAAGGTGCGCCTGGTGCAGGGCTCGCACATCGTGGTCAGGAAGCTCTACGACCACGACCGCGCCTACATGTTCCAGAATGCCGACGGCCGCATCATCTTCGTGATTCCGTATCAGGATGATTTCACGCTGATCGGCACCACGGACCGCGACTATGACGGCGATCCCGCCAAGGTGAAGGCGACGACCGAGGAAATCCAGTATCTCTGCACGGCGGCGAGCGAATATCTGGCCAAGCCCGTCACGCCGGAGGACGTGGTCTGGACCTATTCCGGCGTGCGCCCGCTCTATGACGACGGCGCCAGCGAAGCCAAGGCCGCCACCCGCGACTACGTGTTCGAGCTCGACACGCCGGGCGGAGTGCCGCTGCTGTCGATCTATGGCGGCAAGATCACGACCTATCGCCGCCTCGCCGAAGAGGCGCTTGAGCGGCTCGCGCCTTATTTGCGCAGCGCGAAGGCGCGCGAGGGCTGGACCGGCAAATCGCCGCTGCCCGGCGGTGACATGAACGTGTCCGATATCGACGGGTTGATCGCCGAGCTCCAGCGTGGCTATCCTTTCCTCAGTCACGAGCATGCGCGGCGGCTCGCGCGCGCCTATGGCACGAGGGCCGTCAAACTGCTCGGCGACGCGAAATCGGCCGCCGATCTCGGCCAGTCCTTTGGCGCGACGCTGACCGAGCGCGAGGTTCGCTACCTCATGGCCAATGAATGGGCCGTCACTGCCGAGGACGTGGTCTGGCGCCGTTCCAAGCTCGGCCTGCGACTATCTGCCGACGAGATCGGCGCGCTTGACGACTGGATCAGGACCCACGCCGTGCCGCAAAGTCCCCTGCTGGAAGCGGGAGGACGCTCATGACCGTGACACTCGACCATGTGACCCGGACCGTCGATGGAATCCCCCACATCCGCGACGTCTCGCTGACGTTCGATAGCGGCACCCTGAACGTGCTGCTTGGGCCGACGCTGTCGGGCAAGACCTCGATCATGCGGTTGCTCGCCGGCCTCGACAAGCCGACCACGGGCAAGGTGGTGGTGAATGGCAAGGACGTCACCGGCGCCGACGTGCGCCGGCGTTCGGTCGCCATGGTCTACCAGCAATTCATCAATTATCCCTCGCTCACGGTCTATGAGAACATCGCTTCGCCTCTGCGCGTGCAGGGCAAGCCCCGCGACGAGATCGAGGCGCGGGTGGCGGAGGCCGCAAAGCTGCTGCGGCTCGAGCCATTCCTGAAGCGCACCCCGCTGCAGCTTTCCGGCGGCCAGCAGCAACGCACCGCGATTGCACGCGCCCTGGTCAAGGGCGCCGATCTCGTGCTGCTCGACGAGCCGCTCGCCAATCTCGACTACAAGCTCCGCGAGGAGCTGCGCGCCGAGCTGCCGCGCATCTTCGAAGCCTCGGGCGCGATCTTCGTCTATGCCACCACCGAGCCGACCGAGGCGCTGCTGCTCGGCGGCAACACGGTGTGCATGTGGGAAGGCCAGGCGCTGCAGATGGGCGAGACGACCAATGTCTATCGCCGGCCGCACACGCTGCGCGTCGCACAGGTGTTCTCCGATCCGCCGCTCAACCTGGTCGGCATCGAGAAGAAGAACGGGCAGGTCGCATATGCCGGCGGCACGGCTTCGCCGGCCTTCGGTCTTTATTCAGGCCTCGCCGACGGGGCCTATCGCGTCGGCTTCCGCGCGCATCAGCTTGCGCTCGCCAATGGCGAGGCCGATCGCCATGCGTTCCACGCCACTGTCACGGTGACCGAGATCACCGGTTCGGAGAGTTTCGTGCATCTGACCCGCGACGGATCGAACTGGGTGGCGGTGCTGCATGGCGTGCACGAATTCGAGCCGGGCCAGACGCTCGACGCCGTGCTCGATCCCAACGATGTCTTCGTGTTCGACGCGGCGGATCGCCTCGTCGCGGCACCGAGCTCCTGAGGAGATGCGCCATGGCCCGCATTGACCTCGTCGATCTCGCCCATTCCTACGGTGGCAACAACGCGCCGCAGGAGACTTTCGCGCTGAAGCCGGTCACCATGACCTGGCGGCAGGGCGGCGCCTATGCGCTGCTCGGGCCGAGCGGCTGCGGCAAGACCACGCTGCTCAACGTCATCTCCGGCATCATCACGCCGTCGCGGGGGAAAATCCTGTTCGACGGCGTGGACATCACACCGCTGTCAACCCAGAAGCGCAACATCGCCCAGGTGTTCCAGTTTCCGGTGATCTACGACACCATGACGGTGGGGCAGAACCTGGCGTTTCCGCTGAAGAACCGCGGCGTGCCGAAGGCCGAGATCGACAAGCGCGTGGCCGAGATCGGCCGCCTGCTCGACCTCGAGCCCTATCTGAACCGCAAGGCGACGCGGCTCACCGCCGACGCCAAGCAGAAGATCTCGCTCGGCCGCGGCCTCGTCCGTTCCGACGTCGCCGCCGTGCTGTTCGACGAGCCGCTGACGGTGATCGATCCCGAGCTGAAATGGCAGCTCCGCTCCAAGCTGAAGGCGCTGCATCGCGAGCTCGACCTCACGATGATCTACGTCACCCACGACCAGACCGAGGCGCTGACCTTTGCCGACACCGTCGTCGTCATGCATGACGGCCGCGTGGTACAGAGCGGCACGCCGGCCGAGCTGTTCGACAAGCCGGCGCATACCTTCGTCGGCTATTTCATCGGCTCGCCCGGCATGAACATCCTGCCGGCCGAGGTGAGGGGGCGTGAGGCGCGGGTCGGCGGCCACGTCATCGCGCTCACCCGCGCCTACGACAACCTGCCGGCCGGCGCCAAGATCGAGATCGGCGTCCGGCCCGAATTCGTCGAGGTCGTTGCGCCCGCGCCCGGCCTGCTCACGGCGAAGATCGAGCGGCTCGACGACCTCGGCCGCATCCGTTTTGCGCGCGCGCGCTTCGGCGACGCCAAGCTCGCGGCGCGCGCGCCCGCCGGATTCGCCAGCTCGGACGGCATGGCCGGTCTGAAATTCGATCCGTCACACGTCCACGTCTATGCCGACAGCCTTCTGGTGGAGGGAGCTGCCTGATGGACAAGACCGTCAACCAAAAAGCCTGGTTCCTGGTGCTGCCGGTGTTCCTGGTGGTCGCCTTCTCGGCGGTGCTGCCGCTGATGACGGTGGTGAACTATTCGATGCAGGACACCTTCGGCAACAACCAGTTCTTCTGGAACGGCGTCGGCTGGTTCAAGGAACTGCTCGATCCCTCGACCGATCTCGGCGGCCGTTTCCTCGCCTCGCTCGGCCGCAACCTGTTCTTCTCGCTGGTGATCCTCGCGATCGAGGTGCCGCTCGGCATCGTGGTCGCGCTGTCGATGCCGCGCCAGGGCTGGACCGTGGCCGCCTGTCTCGTCATCCTCGCGCTGCCGCTGCTGATTCCGTGGAACGTGGTCGGCACGATCTGGCAGATCTTCGGACGTCCGGACATCGGACTGCTCGGCTACGTCCTCAACGCCGCGGGCATCGATTACAATTACGTCTCCAACGACATCGACGCCTGGGTTACCGTCATCGTGATGGACGTCTGGCACTGGACCAGCCTCGTCGCGCTGCTCTGTTACGCCGGTCTGAAGTCGATTCCCGAAGCCTATTACCAGGCCGCCCAGATCGACGGCGCCTCGCGCTGGGCCGTGTTCAAGGCGATCCAGCTGCCGAAGATGAACCGCGTGCTCTTGATCGCGGTGCTGCTGCGCTTCATGGACAGCTTCATGATCTACACCGAGCCGTTCGTCGTCACCGGCGGCGGGCCCGGCAACTCCACCACGTTCGTGTCGATCGAGCTCGTCAAGATTGCGCTCGGCCAGTTCGACCTCGGCAAGGCCGCGGCGCTGTCGCTGGTCTACAATCTCATCATCCTGATCGTGTGCTGGATCTTCTACACCGTCATGACCAATGCGGGCGCCGAGCGCCCCGTCAAGGAAGGAGCCGCGTGATGCATTCGATCCCCGGCCGCCGCCTCATCATGGGCTTGTTCCTGGTCTTCCTGCTGCTGCCGATCTACTGGCTCGTCAACATGAGCTTCAAGACCAACAGCGAGATCGTCTCGACCATGACGCTGTGGCCGCACACGCCGACGCTGCAGCATTACAAGCGCATCTTCACGGACGAGAGCTGGTATTCCGGCTACATCAACTCGCTGACATATGTAGTCCTCAACACCATCATCTCGATCTCTGTGGCCTTGCCGGCGGCCTACGCCTTCTCGCGCTACCGTTTTCTCGGCGACAAGCATTTGTTCTTCTGGCTGTTGTCGAACCGCATGGCGCCGGCCGCGGTCTACGCGCTGCCGTTCTTCAACCTCTATTCGGCGATAGGCCTGTTCGATACGCCCTGGGCGGTCGCGCTGGCGCACTGCATCTTCAACGTGCCGCTGGCGGTGTGGATCCTCGAAGGCTTCGTCTCCGGCGTGCCGCGCGAGATCGACGAGACCGCCTTCCTCGACGGCTATTCCTTCCCGCGCTTCTTCATCAAGATCCTGGTGCCGCTGATCGCGAGCGGCATCGGCGTCGCCGCCTTCTTCTGCTTCATGTTCTCCTGGGTCGAGCTTCTGCTCGCGCGCACGCTGACGTCGGTGCATGCCAAGCCGATCGCCGCGATCATGACGCGCACAGTGTCGGCAGCCGGCATGGATTGGGGCCTGCTCGCGGCCGCCGGCGTGCTCACCATCATCCCGGGAGCGCTGGTGATCTGGTTCGTCCGCAACTACATCGCGCGCGGCTTCGCGCTCGGCCGGGTCTGAGGGGAGGCGCGCATGATCCCGAAAAGTGGAAGCCGGTTTTCGGACCAGATCATGCGCAAGGAGTAAGAGCTATGGAATCAATCGCATGGATGGCCTGGACGCTGCCGACTGCGATCTTCTTCGCCGCGCTCGCCTGCACGCTTGCGGTGATGACCTGGCTCGCCGCGGTCTATCCCGAGGCCGAGCGCGTCGGCGTGCTGCGCATCCCGACCACGCGCGGCGATCGCCTGTTCGTCTCGTTGATCGTGGCCGCCGTCATCCACCTCGTGTGGATCGGTGTCGTCGGCACTGATCCGGTCGCCACGCTGCCGATCGGCGAGGAGGGGTTTGAGATTTCGAGCCTGTGGCTCGCAAGTGGAATTTCGCTGGCCACGGCCGTGCTTATTTTTCGCACGGTCTGAAGCTCGCGAAGGGACGGCCAGATCCGGGGGCAACCCGGACCTGTATAAAAGTTTGTCGCTGCAACGGAGGAACACCATGCGACAGTTTAGGAGAAGGAAGGGTCCATTGACCAAGAGCAGTTTTCTGACCATGTCGAGCGCTGCCGCGATTGTTGCGGTCTCGTTCGCTCTCTCGGCTCCGGTTCGCGCCGCCGACGAGGCGACGATCCAGAAGTGGATCGCCGAATTCCAGCCCTCGACGCTGTCGAAGGAGGACCAGAAGAAGGAGCTGGAGTGGTTCGCCAAGGCCGCCGAACCTTTCAAGGGAATGGAGATCAACGTCGTCTCCGAGACCATCACGACCCACGAATACGAGGCGCAGACGCTCGCCAAGGCATTCTCCGAGCTGACCGGCATCAAGCTCAAGCACGACCTCATCCAGGAAGGTGACGTCGTCGAGAAGCTGCAGACCCAGATGCAGTCCGGCAAGAACGTCTATGACGGCTGGATCAACGATTCCGACCTGATCGGTACCCACTTCCGCTACGGCCAGACCATCGCGCTGTCGGACTACATGACCGGTGAGGGCAAGGACGTCACCAATCCGATGCTCGACGTCAACGACTTCATCGGCAAGTCGTTCGGCACCGGGCCGGACGGCAAGCTCTACCAGCTGCCCGACCAGCAGTTCGCCAACCTCTACTGGTTCCGCTACGACTGGTTCACCAACGCCGACTACAAGGCCAAGTTCAAGGCCAAGTATGGCTACGAGCTCGGCGTGCCCGTGAACTGGTCCGCCTACGAGGACATCGCCGAGTTCTTCACCAACGACATCAAGGAGATCAACGGCGTCAAGGTCTACGGCCATATGGATTATGGCAAGAAGGACCCCTCGCTCGGATGGCGGTTCACCGACGCCTGGCTGTCCATGGCGGGCAACGGCGACAAGGGCATTCCGAACGGTCTGCCGGTCGACGAATGGGGCATCCGCATGGAAGGCTGCCGCCCCGTCGGCTCCTCGGTCGAACGCGGTGGCGACACCAATGGACCGGCCGCGGTCTACTCGATTACCAAATACCTCGAGTGGATGAAGAAGTATGCGCCGCCGCAGGCCCAGGGCATGACGTTCTCCGAATCCGGCCCCGTGCCGGCGCAGGGCAACATCGCCCAGCAGATGTTCTGGTACACCGCCTTCACCGCCGACATGGTGAAGCCGGGCATCGCCGTGATGAATGCGGACGGTACGCCGAAATGGCGCATGGCTCCCTCGCCGCACGGCTCGTACTGGAAGGAAGGCATGAAGCTCGGCTATCAGGACGCGGGCTCGCTCACGCTCCTGAAGTCCACTCCGCCGGATCGCCGCAAGGCAGCGTGGCTGTATCTCCAGTTCATCGTCTCCAAATCGGTGTCGCTGAAGAAGAGCCATGTCGGTCTCACCTTCGTCCGTGAATCCGACATCTGGGACAAGTCGTTCACGGAACGTGCGCCGAAGCTCGGCGGCCTCGTCGAGTTCTACCGCTCGCCCGCGCGCGTGCAGTGGACCCCGACCGGCAACAACGTGCCCGACTATCCGAAGCTGGCGCAGCTGTGGTGGCAGAACATCGGCGATGCGTCGTCCGGTGCGAAGACGCCGCAACAGGCGATGGATGCCCTCGCGGCCGCCCAGGACTCCGTGATGGAGCGCCTGGAGAAGTCCGGCGTGCAGGGTGCCTGCGGTCCGAAGCTGCACAAGAAGGAGAAGCCGGAATACTGGTTCGCCAAGGCCGAGAAGGACGGCACCATCGCGCCCCAGCGCAAGCTCGCCAACGAGAAGCCGAAGGGCGAGACGGTTGACTACGACACGCTGATCAAGTCGTGGCCCGCCACTCCCCCCAAGCGCGCGGAAGCGAAGTGAGCGGCGGATAGCGCCATCAAATGCGAAAGGCCGGGAGCAATCCCGGCCTTTTTACTTTCTGTGTTCACTGCGCTGTCTCCGCATCGTCATTGCGAGCGAAGCGAAGCAATCCAGCCTGTCACCGCGGAAAGACCCTGGATTGCTTCGTCGCTGCGCTCCTCGCAATGACGGAGGATGGAGCAACCGCGCGCCGCTTACTCCGCCGGCTCGGCCGCCAGCGTCGGGTAGTCCGTATACCCCTTGGCGCCGCCGCCGTAGAACGTGGTCTTGTCCCAGTCGTTCAGCGCCGCACCCTGCTTCAGCCGCTCGACCAGGTCCGGGTTGGAGATGAACGGCTTGCCGAAGGCGATGAGGTCGGCTGCGTTCGCGTCCAGCACCTTGGTGGCGAGATCGAAATCATAGCCGTTGTTGGCGATGTAGGCGCCGGAGAAGCGCTTGCGCAAGGATGCGTAGTCGAACGGCGCGAAGTCGCGTGGCCCGCCGGTGGCGCCTTCGACGACGTGGAGATAGACCAACTTCAGTGCGCTGAGACGATCGACGATGTGATCGAACAGGGCTTGCGGATTGCTGTCGGAGATGTCGTTGGCCGGCGTCACCGGCGAGATGCGGATGCCGGTGCGATCGGCGCCGGCCTCGGCGGCGACGGCTTTCGACACGTCAAGCATCAGGCGCGCCCGGTTCTCGATGGAGCCACCGTAAGCGTCCGTGCGCTTGTTGGCGCCGTCCTTGGCGAACTGATCGAGCAGGTAGCCATTGGCGCCGTGAATCTCGACGCCGTCGAAGCCCGCTTCGAGCGCGTTCTTCGTGGCGCGCTTGAAATCGTCGATGATCCCCGGAATTTCGGAAAGCTCGAGTGCGCGCGGCTCGGAGACGTCGGCGAAGCCGCCGTTCACGAAAGTCTTGCCTTTGGCGCGGATCGCACTCGGCGCCACCGGCGCTGCGCCGCCTGCCTGGAGATCGACATGCGAGATGCGGCCGACATGCCAGAGCTGGATGAAGATCCTGCCGCCGCGCTCATGCACCTTGTCCGTGACCTTGCGCCAGCCGGCGACCTGGTCCTTGCTGTAGATGCCAGGAGTGTCCTGGTAGCCTTGCCCTTGTTGCGAGACCTGGCTTGCTTCGGTGACCAGAAGGCCGGCGGAGGCGCGCTGGCCGTAATATTCGGCGGCGAGCGCGCCGGGCACGAACGTTCCTGGTACGGCGCGGTTGCGCGTCAGCGGCGCCATCACGAGGCGATTGGCCAGCGTGATCGGGCCGAGCTTGTAGGTCTCAAACAATTTGGTCGAACGGCTCATTTGGAATGTTCCAGACGGTGAAAGGTCAGGAACACTTGTGCATCGCGACATCAGGCGCAAGAGACGAGCCATACGGAAAGTGCAGGCGAGCTACGCGGCAAGTCCCGCGTAGCATAATTCATGTGCAATCCCGGCCGCGGCGGCGGATTTCGACTGCCGCGCGCGATTGCCAAGTCGCGATTGGCAAGTCAGGTCAGGCCCATGAAGTCGCGCTTGCCGATCTCGACGCCGTTGTGGCGCAGGATGCCGTGGGCGGTCGCGCAGTGGAAATAGAAGTTCGGCAGCGAGAACGCGCTGAGGAATTGCTGGCCCTTCAGGGTCGTGGTCTTGTCGGGCCCGGTCGGGAAGGTGACGTCCTTGGCATCTGCGCCCTCGAATTGTTCGGGCTTGAATGACTTCACGTAATCGATCGTCTTCGCCAGCCGCTGCTTCAACTCCGCAAAGCTCGTCTCGGTGTCGGGCGTCGAGGGGACCTCGCTGTGGGTCAGGCGCGCGCAACCCTTGGCGGCGAAATCGCTGACGAGCTGGATTTGCCTCGACAGCGGCAGCATGTCCGGAAAGAGGCGGGAGCCGAGCAGGACGCTGGGGTCGATCTTCTTGGCCGCGCAATGCGCCTCGGCTTTGGTCAGCAGCCCGGTGACGCTGTTCAGCATTTGCAGATAGGCGGGGACGACCGCGTCGTAGAAGGACATGTGTGCTCGCTTCGTGAGTGGGAAATCTCAGGAGAAAACCTGAGCCACTCACATGGGAGCCTCAGGGAAAAATACAATCGCGAAATCGGCTTGTGCGATGCGAAAATCTCGCGCTGCTCGCGGTAGCGTCGCGCCACACCCTCACTGTCATCGCCGCGACGCTGTCATCGCCCGGCTTTGACCGGGCGATCCAGTACGCCGAGACGGCTATGGTTGATCGATAGGCCGCGGCGTACTGGATGCCCCGGTCGAGCCGGGGCATGACAGCAGAGGGTTCAGCGGATCGTCGCCTGTGGCTGCGCCTGGACCGTGCCGCCGCGCATGCGGGCGAGCAACTCGGCGGTCGGCCAGGAATCGGCCGGCAGGCCGAACTTGGTCTGCATCGCCTTCACCGCAATTCGGCTCTGCTGGCCCAGCACGCCGTCGACCTTGCCGACATTAAACCCGGCGCGCACCAGGAGCTGCTGCAATTCCTTCAGCTCGTTGAACGGCAGTTGCGGCACTGGTTGGGCCGGCTTGCGCATGGGGGCGGCGCCGGCAATGCGCGAGGCGAGATAGCCCGCCGTGGTCGAATAGATCAGCGAGTTATTCCACTCGGTGTAGGCGGCGAAATTCGCATAGGCCATGAAGGCCGGACCAAAGCGCCCCATCGGCAGCAGCACGGAGGCCGGCAGATTGTCGTTCGGCAGGGGACGGCCATCGGGATAGGTGACCCCCAGCTGCGCCCATGTCGAGCGCGGCTCCCGCACCGTGAGATCGGTCTTTTCCCACGGCAGGTTCGGCGGCACCTTGATCTCCTCCAGCCACGGCTCGCCGCGCCGCCACTTCAAGCCGTTGGCGATGTAGTTCGCGGTCGAGCCGATCACGTCGGCCGGCGAGCGCAACAGGTCGCGCCGTCCGTCGCCGTCATAATCGACGGCGTAGTTGACGTAATGCACCGGCAGGAACTGGGTCTGCCCGAGCTCGCCGGCCCAGGAGCCGATCATCTCGTCGGGATGCAGGTCGCCGCGGTCGATGATCTTCAGCGCGGCGATGGTCTCGCCCACGAACATCTCGGAGCGGCGGCAATCATAGGCGAGCGAGACCAGCGATTTCAGCGTCGGCAGATTGCCCATGTTGGCGCCGAAGTCGCTTTCCAGCCCCCAGAACGCGGCGATCACCGCCGGCGGCACGCCATAGTCCTTCTCCGCGCGCGCGAAAGCAGCCGCGTGTTGCTTGATGTGCTGCTGGCCGTTCTGCATGCGATAGGGCGCGGCCATGCGTCCCGCGAATTCGGTGAAGAGCTGGCCGAACACGCGCTGGCCGCGGTCGCGGTTGACGATGCCCTGGTCGTAGACGAGGTAGGGCGAGGCCTCCGCGATCGTCCGCTGCGACACGCCGGCCGCCACCGCCTGGCTCTTCACGTCGGCCAGGAAGCGATCGAAGCTCGCGCCGTTGTGGCACGAGGCGGCGCGCGGCGAGGGCGCGGCCGCCTTGGGGGCAGGGGCCCTGGCGGGCGGAGGCTGGAGCTGGGCGGAGGCAGGAAAGGACAGCGCAGCGAGAGCAACGGCCGCGATCGCAAATCGGGTCTGGAGCATGGAGTTTCCGGCGGGGAGGAGACGCTTGGATTCTGAATGAAGTTTAATGGAAGTAGGGTGAGCAAACCAGTGCCGCGGCTCCGCGACGCACCTTGAAACCTTGCACTCCGGCCGGGGTCATCCCTACCTGATGCTTGCCGGCCTGCAGGTGCTTCCAGCAGCCGCGGCCGGCTCTGGGAGACGGCCATGAACTATCTTCGTACCGCAATTCTGCTCGCAGGCCTGACCGCCCTGTTTATGGGCGTCGGCTATCTGATCGGCGGCGCCTCGGGCGCCATGATCGCGCTCGTTATCGCCGCGGCGACCAATCTCTTCACCTACTGGAACTCCGACCGCATGGTGCTCTCGATGTACGGCGCCCATGAGGTCGACCGTTCGAGCGCGCCGGAGCTGGTCGGGCTCGTCGCCGAGCTTGCCGGCCGTGCCGGCCTGCCGATGCCGCGGGTCTTCCTGATGGACGAGCCGCAGCCCAACGCGTTCGCGACCGGACGAAATCCGCAAAATGCCGCGGTTGCCGTCACCACCGGCCTGATGCGCCAGCTCAGCCGCGAGGAGCTCGCCGGCGTGATCGCGCACGAGCTCGCCCATATCAAGAATCACGACACGCTGCTGATGACTATCACCGCGACCATCGCCGGCGCGATCTCGATGCTGGCGCAGTTCGGCATGTTCTTCGGCGGCAATCGCGAGAACAACAATGGTCTCGGCATCGTCGGCTCGATCCTGATGATGATCCTCGCTCCGCTCGGCGCCATGCTGGTGCAGATGGCAATCAGCCGCACCCGTGAATACGCCGCGGACAACCTCGGTGCGCGCATCGCGGGACAGCCGATGTGGCTGGCCTCCGCGTTGGTGAAGATCGAGGGCGCCGCGCATCAGGTGCCGAACTACGAGGCCGAGCGCAACCCCGCGACCGCGCACATGTTCATCATCAATCCGCTGTCGGGCCATGGCGTGGACAATCTGTTCGCCACCCATCCGTCGACGCAGAACCGCATCGCCGCGCTTCAGCAGCTGGCGGCCGAGCTCGGCACGCGGGCCGCGCCGTCGGTCGGCGCCAACGAGAACTACCCGCCGCGTGGTCCGTGGGGGCGCTCATCGTCGCGTGGTCCTTCGCGTGGTCCTTGGGGCTGACGGAACCGCAGGCCTTGCGTGCGGCTTTGTGACCTGGCGCACACAGAATCCCCGACGCCGGTGTTAACACCCCGGCGAGACCAATTCTTCGAAAGGGGATGCGTGGCCGGCCCGCTGCCGGCCATCGCCGAAGATGACCAGACTTTTGGTGCCACTACTGATCGTCCTGTGCGTGCTTTTCGGCCTGTCCACGCACATGGTCGTCAATTGCGGCGACGAGGACGATCCCGACATCTGCTCGGCCGTGATCGGCTTCTCGCCGCTGCGCGGCTCCCTGATCGCCTTCGCCTATGAGGGGCGTGGGCGGATCGCGCTGCGTCAGGGCGACTTCAGGCGGGCGATCGCCGATTTCAACGAGGCCATCCACCTCAATCCCAACCGCGCCTCGCTCTATCGCGACCGGGCGCTGGCGCGCCGGCAGAACGGTGACCTCGAGCTTGCGGTTACCGATTATGACGAGGCGATCGCGCATGATCCCAAGCGCGCCGCGCCCTATCACCAGCGCGGGCTCGCGCTCGCCGCCATGGGCGATCTCGATCGCGCCATCCTGAGCTACAACACGGCGGTCCGTCTCGACCCCTCCGATGCGCAGGCCCGCCTCGACCGCGGCCTCGCGTTCCTCGCCCGCGGCCAAGCCGACGACGCCCGCGCCGATTTCGAGGCGGCGCTGGCGCTGCCCGCCGGCAAGGACAGCCGCGCGCGCGAAGCGGCGCGCGCCAAGCTCGCCGAACTCGCGAGCGCCGAGCCGATGCCGATTGCCGCGTCGAGAAGGTGACGGGCCTGGAGCAGCACTCGCCGCCCGCAGCTCCCCGCTCCGTGTCTGAGACAGGTGGCTCGCCGTAGAGCTGTGACTGATACGGCCGCGGATCAATAATGTCGCGGTTCCTCACGGCGCGCGTTCGAACCAATCTCCCGGAATTGATTTGGATCAACGCCGACCGCGGTCAGAGTGCACCGGTGTCGTGCGGACTTGGAGGAGGTTCCAATGCGGAAATGGACTCTCACGCTCTTGACCTTGAGTATCGCCCTGACAGCCGGGCACGCCCGGGCTCAAAGATACGACCCGGCTTTTCCGGTGTGCCTGAACGTCGTTTCTCAGGGAATGACTCCTTACTATCGATGCACCTACATGACGATGGACCAATGCAGGGCGTCGGCGAACGGTCAGATGTGCGTCCTCAATCCCTACTACAATGGTGCGGCGGCCAGAGGAAACAAACGGCGTCAGCAGCCTCAAACCTTCATGCCGTCGCGGCCGCCGGTCCACTACCGGGCCTCACCGTACAATCAGTTCAATGAACCGTATTTCGGAGCGTCCCAAGGCTATGCGCCGGGCGAGAAAGAACGATTTCTCCAAAGTTCGAGGAGCCACATGTGACGGATGACGGATCGGCTATGGACTGACACGCGTGTGTGCCGGGGATCGCTTCGTGCGTCACGGCCGACCCTATCGACCTTCGGGCCCACGTCGCCCGAAGGTCGTAAGCGAACATTGCTGCGTGGAGGCACGCGAGCCGATTACGCCGGAGATGACCAGACAACCGGACCAGTCCGGGAATCGTAGGACCTCCTAGCCTTGGTCAAGAGCTTTCGTGCCTTGGTGAACCAGGGTAGCGCGGTGCTCACCGCAGTCCAGGACGCTTCGCGCCGGCTACGCCGGTGCCGATGGCATCCTGGACAGCGGCTGGGGCGCGGGTCCTACGTCGGTGCTCAAGGCACAGGTGGGCAAGGCGGCTCCCGGCGGATCGGCCCGGCCGACCAGCCTACACCAACTGACTGGCCTCCGAACGCCAGAAGGGTACAGGGTGGGCAAAAGGCGCAAAGCGCCGTGCCCACGATCTTCCCAATGCGGCCACCGACGCGTGGGCACGCTTCGCTTTGCCCACCCTACGATGCTGATTGTCGCGTCGAGAAGATGGATTTCGTGTAGCTCGGGCCTTCTTCCTTCGCCGCCTACTTCGCCTTCTTCGCTTTCGCCCTCGCGGCTTTCTTCGCCGGCTTCTCTGCCTTGGCCTTCTTCGCCACCTTCACCGCAACCGGCGCGCTGGCGGCAATCCGCATCGACCGCGCGTAGCTGTCGGCGACGTTGTCGGCGGACATCTGGAGGCGCTTGGCCGCGGCGGTGGCCTGCTCCAGGGTGGCCTTGGCCATCATCTTGAAGCGGTCGGCGGTCTCCTTGCTCTTGGCCTTGGTCGCCAGGCCGTTGAGGCGATCCCGCCGCTCCTTGGCGCGGGTCATCAGGCCCGTATGCAGCTGTCTGGCCAGTTGCCGGATCACGACATCCAGGTCGGCGTCCGCCATGTTCTCTTATCCCCTTCGAAATACGCTATCGTTGCGGGCCGGACTATGCAGATCGGGCCCCGCCTTGGCAATTCCCGGCTGTGCGTCATCCGCAGCTTCCAGCGGGCCAAAACTGAAAAAGCCGCGCATGCCGCGCGGCTCTTTCGACGTTTCGGCGGGGCGCCTTACTTCAGCGAGGCAACCGGACCGCTCGCCGCCGCCGGCTCGGGGTCGAATCCGAACACGCCGACCAGATATTTGTAATAGTCCGGCATCTTCTCCTTGAGCGCCTCGCGCGACTTCGGGTCGTGGAATTCGCTCTTGCCGGCCAGGAAGATGCTGGCGGTCACCGCGAAGAACTCCATGGGATTCTTCATCGCATAGGTCTCCTTGGGCAGCAGGTCCTTGGACTTGGCCAAGGCGTAATAGCCGATCACGCCCTTGTTGGCGTAGCCGTCCGGCAGCAGCCGCGCATGATAGGCGTGAAGCAGCTCGTGCAGCAGCACGGCCTCCTTTTCGTAGCGCATCATGTCCGGGCGCAGCATGATCACGCCGAGCCCCGAATCGACCGCGAGGTCGACGGCGTTCGGATTGGTCCAGCGCTGCTTGTTCGGATCCCACACCGTGAGCGTCCGCGGCGCGGTGCGGCGGATGTCCGGCGTGACCCGGCCGTAGCACGCGGTCGCGGCGCCTTCGTCGAGGCAGGCCAGCTCGCTCGCGACGATCGGCACGGTATGGAAGAAGCGCAACACGCGCGGCGACAGGCCGGCGCCTTCGACGAGGTCGATCTGCTGCTTCAGATTGTCGGTGAGCTTGTCGACGTCCTTGCGCTCGGAATTCTCCGATAGGTCGAACATGTAGCCGCGATAGCTCTGGAAGCCCGGCGGCAGCGGCTGCGCCGGGTCGGCATCGAGCGATCCGGCG
The DNA here is from genome assembly GCF_024585165.1 of Bradyrhizobium sp. WBOS07. Taxonomy (NCBI): domain Bacteria; kingdom Pseudomonadati; phylum Pseudomonadota; class Alphaproteobacteria; order Hyphomicrobiales; family Nitrobacteraceae; genus Bradyrhizobium; species Bradyrhizobium sp. WBOS07. Next base: position 4,415,032 of record NZ_CP029008.1, on the reverse strand, counting down.
CGGGACGGACTGGCGAAGAGCGCGCCGACGATGGTTGCGGTCAGCAGCAACGCAATGCGCATGATGAAACCCCCTGATGTCACTTCGCCCGGCAGAATAGGCCGCCGTTGTTTGCGAAAAGTGAGTGGGGCAAGACTAAGGCACCGATGTTGAGGCGTGCTTAACCGCTGGTTGCAGATCCCGCGCGCGGATTAGGGCCGGGTTAACCAAGCACGGCGGCGGCGCGCGGCAATCTCAGCTGTCATCGCCCGTGCAGGCGGGCGATCCAGTACTCCGCGGCAGCAGTGATTGAGCCGATGAGCCGCGGAGTACTGGATGCCCCGCCTTCGCGGAGCATGACAGCGGTAGGTGTAGCGTGCTCCTTCCCCCAAACGCGCAGCCGAACCTCACAGCTCCCTCGCATTCGAGAACGCGAAGCTCGACACCCGCCGCGTCGTCTCGTCCAGGATCAGCGTGCGCGTGATCGGCGGCTCGGCGCGCTGGGCGCAATTTTCGCGCTCGCACAGGCGGCAATTGACGCCGATTGGCGTGCCCTCGGTCTTCTCCAGGTCGATGCCGGCCGCGTAGGTCAGGCGCGCGGCGTGACGGATCTCGCAGCCGAGGCCGATGGCGAAGCGCGGCTGCGGCAGCGGATGCGGCGCGACCGGGCGGCGCACCATCTGCGCGATCGAGAAATAGCGCGTGCCGTCGGGCAGCTCGATCACCTGCTTGAGCAGGCGGTCCGGCGTGTCGAAGGTCGAGTGCACGTTCCACAGCGGGCAGGTGCCGCCGAACTTGGAGAACGGGAAGGTGCCGGAGGAGAAGCGCTTGGAGACGTTGCCGGCATTGTCGACGCGCAGCAGGAAGAACGGAATGCCGCGTGCGTTCGGCCGCTGCAGGGTGGTGAGGCGGTGGCAGACCTGCTCGAAGCCGGAATTGAAGCGCTGAGCCAGCACGTGGATGTCGTAATTGAGCGCTTCGGCCGCGGCGAGAAAAGCCGGGTAGGGCATCATCACCGCCGCTGCAAAGTAATTGCCGAGCGTGATGCGGAACAGCCGGCGCGGCGCGTCGTCGAGCGGTCCGGCGCGGCCGATGATGCTCTCCAGGGCTTGCGTGCATTCGCCGAGGCCCAGCTGGAAGGCGAGCTGGAAGGCGCGGCCCGGCGGGTCGACCAGCTCCGAGATCAGCAATTGGCGGCGGTGGCGATCGAAACGCCGGAGCGTCTCGCGCATCACGTCGACGGGCATGATGCGGGTCTGGATCGAATGCTTTTCCCGCAGCCGCGCGGCCAGCGCCGCGTAGAGCCCTTCGGCCGGCACGTTCAGCTCGTCGCGGAGATTTTCCGCGGCCTGCTCCAGCTCCGGAAAATAGTTGCGATTGGCCTCGATCAGCTCGCGCACGCGCTCGACCGGATTGGCCTCGTAGCGCGTGCCGACGTCGCGGTCGGCCATCTGGGCGGCGGCCAGCGTCTCGCCCTGGCGGGCCTCGGTATAGGCGGCATAGAGCCGCTGCAGCGCATGGGTGACGCCGGGGCAGAGCTCGGCGAGGTCGCGCAGCTCCTGCTTGGGCACGTCGATCTGGCGGAACAGGGGATCGGAGAAGATCTCGTTGAGCTCCGCGAAGAAGCGGTCCTCGTCGGCGGTGGCGAGATCGCGCAGATCGAGGTCGTAAGTCTCGGCCAGCCGCAGCAGGATCTGCGCCGTCACCGGGCGCTGGTTGCGCTCGATCAGGTTGACGTAGCTCGGCGAGATTCCGAGCCCCTCGGCGATCTGGGTCTGCGACAGCCCCAATTGCTGCCGGATCCTCCGGAAACGCGGGCCGACGAACAGTTTCTTGCCGGACTCGGCGGCCATATCCTGCGATCTCCGTCTGCAATCAGGACAGTCTTGTTGACCTAATATTTACAAACTTTACAAAATAACATCTATTACATGTTCTCATGTTACATGACATCACCAATAAAAAGCAAGCCATCTGTACGAAGTTTCCGTTTTCGCGTTTAGCTCCTGACACGCATCTCGCAATGCAGTGTCAAGAATGTCGATGGCTCGCCATCGCCATCGTCAGCGAAAGGATCAGGCACATGAACTACCAGCCGCGCGGCATCAGCACCCTCCAGGGCCCGTCCTCGTATCAGGACGAGGTCAAGGCGGCCCAGGCGCTCCTCGAGACCCAGCCGACCTGGAACGGCGTGTCGGCCGAGGCCGTCGCCCGCATGCGCCTGCAGAACCGCTTCAAGACCGGCCTCGACGTCGCCCGCTACACCGCGGCGCTGATGCGCGCCGACATGGCGGCCTATGACAAGGACCCGACCAAGTACACGCAGTCGCTGGGCTGCTGGCACGGCTTCATCGCCCAGCAGAAGCTGATCTCGGTCAAGAAGCACTTCGGCGGCAAGACCGATCGCACCTATCTGTACCTCTCCGGCTGGATGATCGCGGCGCTGCGCTCCGAGTTCGGCCCGCTGCCCGACCAGTCGATGCACGAGAAGACCTCGGTGCCGGCACTGATCGAGGAGCTCTACACCTTCCTGCGTCAGGCGGATTCCCGCGAGCTCAACGACATCTTCCGCCTGCTCGACAAGGCGCGCAAGGAAGGCGACAAGACCCGCGAGCAGGAGCTGATCGCGAAGATCGACAACTTCCAGACCCATGTCGTGCCCGTCATCGCCGACATCGACGCCGGCTTCGGCAACGCGGAAGCGACCTATCTGCTCGCCAAGAAGATGATCGAGGCGGGCGCCTGCGCCCTGCAGATCGAGAACCAGGTCTCGGACGAGAAGCAGTGCGGCCACCAGGACGGCAAGGTCACCGTGCCGCACGAGGTCTTCCTCGCGAAGATCCGCGCCTGCCGCCATGCCTTCCTCGAGCTCGGCGTCGAAGACGGCATCATCGTGACCCGCACCGACTCGCTCGGCGCCGGCCTGACGCAGCAGATCGCCGTTAGCCACAAGCCCGGTGACATCGGCGACCAGTACAACAGCTTCCTGGATTGCGAGGAAGTGACGGCGGAGAACGCCCGCAACGGCGACGTCATCATCAACCGCAACGGCAAGATGATGCGCCCGAAGCGGCTGCCCTCGAACCTGTACCAGTTCCGCCCCGGTACCGGCGCGGACCGCTGCGTGCTCGACTGCATCACCTCGCTGCAGAACGGCGCCGACCTGCTCTGGATCGAGACCGAGAAGCCGCATATCGAGCAGATCGCCAGCATGGTCGATCGCATCCGCAAGGTCGTGCCGAACGCGAAGCTCGCCTACAACAACTCGCCGTCCTTCAACTGGACCCTCAACTTCCGCTGGCAGGTCTATGATGCCTGGAAGGACGCCGGCAAGGACGTCAGCAAGTACAACCGTGCCGAGCTGATGAAGGCGGAGTACGATGAGACGCCGCTGGCGCAGGAAGCCGACGAGCGCATCCGTACCTTCCAGGCGGATTCGGCCAAGCGCGCCGGCATCTTCCACCACCTGATCACGTTGCCGACCTATCACACGGCGGCGCTCTCGACCGACAATCTCGCTCGCGAATATTTCGGCGAGCAGGGCATGCTGGGCTACGTCAAGAACGTCCAGCGCGCCGAGATCCGTCAGGGCATCGCCTGCGTGAAGCACCAGAACATGGCCGGCTCCGACATCGGCGACGACCACAAGGAGTACTTCGCGGGTGAAGCCGCCCTGAAGGCGGGCGGTGCCCACAACACGATGAACCAGTTCGGCTAACCCATCACGCCATTCGACAGGAGACTGACAATGACCAAAGGCAGCAATTTCTGGGTGATCGGCGGCGAGTTCGGCTCGATGAACTTCCACAAGCTCGTGGAAGGCTCCGCCCAGGTCAAGGGTCCGTTCAAGACCCGCAAGGAAGCCGAGGACTGCTGGAAGGAAGTCTCGGAAGAGAGCCGCCACAAGGCCGGCGTCCGCTTCTCGATCGTGGAAGAGCCTTCCCGGGTCTCGGCCTGATCGCCCTCACTTAAGAAGACGTCCAAGGACGGACGGTCCCATCCAGGCCCTGCCTGGGTGGGATCGTCTGTTTTTGGCACAGGTCAAACGGCTGTGGGCGCCGTAAGTAGCTGGAATTGTAGGGCTTTGCGGAGGGTTTGGTTGCTGATAGGTTAATCGCGGAAAGTCGAGGACGAGGCCGACAATGTCAGAGCCCGAGACCAGCGGGACCCATCCCGGCCAGCCGCGCCCGGTGCGGCTGCGCGATGCGCTGCTGCGCGCGCGGATCGAGGCCGCCGACCGGACCGGCGTCGTCGTCGATCTCAGGGACGCCGAGGTGGCGCGGCTCGAGATCCTCAATGATGCGCTCGATCCCCTGTTCGCGCAGGTGCCCGATCAGATCGACCTGTTCGACCGCGGCGTCAGCCAGGGCGATACGCCGAGGCTCTGGATCGACGTCGTCGCCCACATCGTGATGGGGCGCGACAAGCGGATGTACCGCTTCGTCCAGGACACCCGTTTCGGCCGCATCGTGCTCGCCGAATCGCACGACACCGCGGCAATCGTCGAGGCCGTCACCGACTATGTCGCGCGCCGCATGGTCGAGCGCGAGCGGGCCATGGTCGTTCCTCCCGAACCGCAGGCACCGGTCGTCGCGCCACCGCGCCGCTCGCGCTTCTGGCCGTTCGTGTTCGGCTTCGTGCTAGGTGCGGCCGCGCTGTTCGGCGTCGCGGTGCTGGCGGCCTTGCGGAGCTGGTGACGACGGTTCTCGTAGCCCGGATGGAGCGAAGCGCAATCCGGGAAACCTGTTGCCACAGGCGCGCTGCCCCGGATTGCGCTTCGCTCCATCCGGGCTACGGACCCGCAACGACGCCGGCCCTAAATCAACCTCACATGCTTGATCTGCCCGACCTGAAAACCCGCCCCCAGGCTCCGCACCGTCTGCTCGCAGCGCCAGCCGGCATTGTCCTTCTCGATCCGGAGCAGATTATACGCCGCCGCCGGATAGCGTCCGTGCGCAAGCGCGGAGGCCGAGGGCACGCCGAGCGCAGGAATGTCGCCGTTGGGACCCTCGACCCACACGGTCGAATGAACGTGGTCGTGCCCGTGCAGGATCAGCTCGACGCCGTGGCGCTTGAGCAGCTCGAGCAGCGCGGGCGCGTCCGTCATACGCTTCTGACGGGCGTCGGATTTCAGGGGATGATGCACCAGCAGCACGCGGAAGACGTCCTCGGTCGCGAGCCGTTCCAGGACCGTTTCGAGGGCGGCGAGCTGATCGCGTCCGAGCGTGCCCGTTGCCATCAGCGGCAGCGTCGGCACCGCCGTCGACAGGCTGATCAGCGCGAGCGGCCCGCGCCGGCGCACCGAGGGAAAACCGACGCGGCCGTCGTCGCCCGCAAGATAGGGCGCAAAGGTCTCGCCGAAGCGGTGCGAGGTAGCTCGGACATAGGCGTCGTGATTGCCGGGAATCGTCGTGACGCGGTCGGGCGGGCCGACATCGTCGAGCCAGGCGCGGGCAGGCGCGAACTCGGCTTCCAGCGCGAGATTGACGAGGTCGCCCGTCACCGCGATGTGGTCGGGCGCCTGCGCCTTCATGTCCGCGACCAGCGCGTCGAGCACCTCGCGGCGCTGGTACTTGTGGCGGTTGCGGGTCCAGTTGACGTAGCCGAAGGCGCGCTTGCCCGCGAGTTCGATCAGCCGCGGTTTCGGCAGCGGCGGAAGATGCGGATCGGACAGATGGGCGAGCGTGAAGGGAGCCAGCCTGTTGGGAGTCATGGGGCGCGATTGCCTCGCTATTGCTCCGCTGTAATGGCAAGCTCGCAAGCAGTGCGCAAGCACGGCCTGAGCCGCGGCGTCGAGGAAGCCTGATGGGAGAACGTCTGAACCGAGCCCGACGCAGAGCCGAGCCGCTGCTGCGGCGCTTCTTCCACGCCTATTTTCTCCTGGTGCGCGGCATGACGCTCGGCGTCCGCGCCGTGGTGCTGGATGCCGACAACCGGGTCTTCCTGGTCAGGCACAGCTATGTCAGCGGTTGGTACCTGCCCGGCGGCGGCGTCGATTTCGGCGAGACCATGGATGAGGCGATGCGGCGCGAGCTCAAGGAGGAGGGCGACATCCATCTCACCGGCGAGGCGATCCTGCATGGTATCTTCCTCAACAGCCACGTCTCGCGCCGCGACCACGTCGCCGTCTACGTGGTCAGGCAGTTCAGCCAGAACCGGCTGCCCGCACCCAACCGCGAGATCGTCGAATGCGGGTTCTTCGCGACCGATGCGCTGCCCGAGGGGACCACGTCCGGCACGCGGCTGCGGATCGCGGAAGTGCTCGACGGCCGGCCCCTGATTGCGACGTGGCGGTGAGGGCGGGCCGTGTCTGCGCATGAGGATCGTCATTCGACAGGAGCGAGCTGAGGTCTCTGAACACCTGTCGGATCGGCGCCCCAAAATGGACCCGAGCGGCTTCGCTGCCCAATGGACCGCGCCGCGTTCCAATGCTATCCCGCGATTGCCATGACCGACCTTTCACTCACCGTCCTCCCCGAGGCCGCCGGCGACGCCCAGTCGATCGAGCGGCTGCATGAACGCACCTTCGGTCCCGGCCGTTTCGTGCTCAGCGCCTATCGGATTCGCGAGCACGTCGACCATCTGCTCGAATTGTCCTTCACCGCCCGCATCGGCACGCTGCTGGTCGGCTCGGTCCGGCAGTTGCCGATCTTGATCGGCGAGACGCCGGCCCTGCTGCTCGGGCCGCTCACCGTCGAGCCGCCGTTCCGCGGCCACGGGGTCGGCCGTCTGCTGATGGAGCGTGCGCTGAAGGACGCGAAGGCGAGAGGCCACCGTCTCGTGCTGCTGGTCGGCGACGAGCCCTATTACAGTCGTGTCGGCTTCAAGCCGGTGCCGAAGGGCCGCGTCACGATGCCGGGCCCGGTCGATGCCGCCCGTATCCTGGTGTTCGAGCTCGTCGACGGCGCCTTCGAGGGCGTGTCGGGGACGGTGGGCCCCGACTGGAGCAAGGCGCGGGGATAAGATTGGGCTGCCGCTGGGCTCGGCCGGCGCGGATGACCCGAAGCGCGCTCCATCGCCTGTCGAAAAGCAGCTCGCGATCCGGCAGCGGATAAGCGGTACTTTCTTCCAGCGTCGAGAAGAGAACGCCCGTCCGCACATTGTCTCTCAATGGCGAGGAGCTTTCTTCGGCCGCGGCTGCAATGCGCGCTGCTGGAACAGAACGTACCGGTTCACATCGCAGTATGTATTCCACCGGCCGGATGCCGAGGCCAGACACTGCTCTCTTGTTCGGTAAAGACACTCGCCGGAGGGGCCGAGCTCTCCACCATAGACGCACCAAGGATAATCATATTCAGCATGAGCGGTGGTGATGGGTGCCATGAGCATCAGTATGAGAAGGATCGTGCGCATCGTACCTCCATTCAAGAGCAGGGTGCCAGCAGTGAGCTGGCACCGAAGCGATATGGTGAATGTTGAGCTACATCAAATCTTCCCAGATACATATTGCTTCTGCTGCCTATGGTTCTGCAAGCCGTACTTGCCGATCGAACGTCTTGCTGTACCGTCCGAACGGACAAAGAGGCCGCCGAGTCCGGCCTGGCCGCGCGAGGCCGCGGGCGCCTTGATCGCCCGGTTTCGATGCCGGCTCGTCGGCGCAGGCGCGATAGGCTCGCAGCGCTCCATCCGGCTACGCCGCCGTCAATTGGAGGAGCAGCGCCCACGTCTCGCAATGACGGCATGTATGCCGGGGCCCGCAGGCCCCGACCGACGTCAAGCCTAGAACTTGAAGTTCGCGAACGCCCGCACGCCGATGCCGGGTAACAGCACCTGATCCTTATTGAAGGAGACGGCATTGCGGATGTTCTCGTTCAGCAGGTTGTTGCCGACGAGCCCAACATGCATCTCGCGCGCGCCGAACCAGCTTTGATCGAGCTTCGTCTTGTAGCTGACCTCGGCCCTTAGCAGGTTGTAGCCAGGCGTCGGCGTCTCCGCGATCGGTGCGATGTCGTTCTGCGCGAACGCGTGCAGCAGGTTGATCCGCGCAAACCAGTCGGCGTCGCGATAGTACACACCACCGCCCAGCCGCTGGGGCGGAATGCGTGGCACGTTGGTGCCGTCGTCGAAGGTCGCGCGCACGATGTCGTACTGACCTTCGATGCCCCAGATCCCGTTCCAGACCGGCATCACGTCGTACTGGAACTGGAATTCGCCGCCCCGGAATGTCGCGTCGCGCTGCGAATAGACCGCCTGATTCAGTTCGAGGCCCGCGCCAAGCTGGCAAACGCCGTCCTCACATGTGTTGCCGGTCAGGCGCCGGTAGATAAATCCGTTGAACTTGGTGTAGTAGCCGGTGATTTCGAAGCGAAGCGGTCCTACCGCCCGCCGCAGTCCCGCCTCGACCGACTTGGCGGTCTCAATGCCGAGATTGGGATTGCCTATGTCGAAAGTGGTGGTGGCGTCGTGGCCGCCGCGCGAAAACAACTCCGCCGGTTTCGGCGCACGCTCGACATATTGGCCGGTGATGCTCGCGACCAGATCCCACGGAAGGCTGTGGATCAGGCCGACGCTCCCGCTCACCGGCGTGAAGTTGCGGTTGACTGCCGTTGCGGGGCCGATCGCGGCGGGATCGACGGTGAGGTCGAATACATCGGGGACGAAGGCTGGCGCCGTACCGCTCAACCTTGCGCTCTCGATGCGTCCGGCGATCTGAGCCTTGGTCGCTTCGCTGAACTTGAACTCGTTGAAGATGTACCCGGCGACCTTCGTGTTCTTGTTCGGATCGAACAGACCGTTGATCGGACTGACTGGATCGTCCGGACTCGGCGCGGTCAGCTTCTGGTGCGACGCCTGAACGCCCACGGCGGTGGTCAGCGCAGCAAAGCGAACGTCGAACGGCGCAAGCTGCACCTCGACGCGGCCTTCCTGTTCCTTGCTGGTAAAGGTCTGTCTCACGCCGAGGGAGGTGAGATCGGCAGAGTCGGCGAGCCCGACCTCATCGTGTTTATAGTCGGTTGCCCCAGCCCAGAACCGAATCGCATCGATGGCCGCAGCGTCCGGCCGATATTCGCCTTTTGTCGTGAACTTTGTTTGTCGTCCGTCGATCCGCGTCAGGAACTCGCTGCCCTCGATACCGGGAATGTGGTAGAGCGCGTTGTGCTGCGTGATCGCCGCGCCAACGTATCCGCCATCGAAGATGTAGGAGCCGCCGACAGATCCGCCGTAGGCCTGCGATGCCGAATTCGGCTGGCGACCGTTGAACGGCAGCGTCGGGTCGGTCAAGAACGGGTAGCTCGGGATGCTGTAGTCGCCGGCCTTGCGGCCAAAGGCATCGGCGTGCACGGCAAAGTTACCGCCGCCGGCGTCGAGCAGTACGGCACCTTCGGTGCCGCGATCGACCGAAGTCACGGCCGTCCGCGTTTCCGCAGTGATGCAGCCCGGCGAACCCATGTTTGCCAGAGGCGCCTTGGTCGGGAGTCCGTAAGTTGCAAAGGGCGCCGTGCAGGATGGCAAGGCATCCGGAATTCGATTGTTGGTTGCGCTGACCACGCCGCCGATCGCGGTGGAGCCGTAGCGCAGCGTCGCCGGTCCGCGGATGACCTCGACCTGGTTGGCTGCCAGCGGATCAACCGGCACGAAGTGATCCTCGCCGAGATCGGACGCGCCGTTGCTGCCGGTGCCGTTCTCGACGATGCCGACACGGTTGGTGTCGAGCCCGCGAATGATGGGGCGGCTGGAGGCGCCGGGAGCGTATTCAGAGCCGGTGATGCCGGGCCTGGAGAACAGGAGATCGCCGAGCGTGCCGCCGCCGTTGCGCCGGATCTCCTCGTTCGGCACCACGGTGACAGTCGCGAACTGATCGGTCACAACAGGCAGCACGCCCTGCTGAGGCGCGGCGGGCACCGGGGCTGCCGGCGTTGCTTCCGCCGCTTGCTCGCGGCTGCGCACCCGTGCGGTCCGTGTACCGCGGCCTGGGTTGCGGGACGGCACCACCGCCCTGCGCACGATCGGGCTTGGCGCCGTCACGGTGACGGCGGGAATCTCGGTCGACGATTTGTCCTGTGCAGGCGTTTGGGCGAAGGCGGGCGTGGCGGCAGCGCCGAGCAGGAGCAGGCTTGCTCCGCCAAGTCGTTGCGCGCGTCGCGATTTGAATGACATTGTCCTGATTCCAGTCAGGCGCCGTCCGGATGATGGTCTGCTGATCGGAGGCGGCCTGCCGCCGCGGTGCGACGGAATTCGACTTCAACTTTTCCCGGCCGAGCGCCTGAGAGCGCGACGGCGGGCGTGATCAAGTGGTGTCGGGAGTCAGGAGGCGGGAGGTGCGCGCGGCTGGAACGCCGTGCCGGCCGATTTCAGATGGAGGAATTCGGCATCGGTGGTGCGATAGAGCAGGTCGATCGCCTGCGGCAGCTGCAACAGGGGCGGCGTCGCGAACAGGATCGTGCCCGCCATCGCGACGACGGTGCAGATCGCGCAATGGTCCTCGCCGGGGTGGTCGCGGTCGGGGCTTGAGGGCGATTGCTTGTGAACGGCCGCGTGGTCGCCCGCAGCTTGATCCTTGCTGCCATCGACTTGGTGGAGCGTGGACTGGGCCAGGGTAGCGGCCTGAGCGAACCAATGACTGTGGCCGAACGTCAGCGCGAGCTGCACCAGCATCGCGAACAACGCGAGCCGGGCGCCGTGCCTGAGATTCGACCGGAACCACTTCATCGGAAAACGCCACCCCCACATCGCGAGGCGCCCAGTCCCTGGGGCGTCGCGATGTTATAATGTAACATCGCTCCAATCGTCAGCTGATGTCAACGGCACTCCAACCCGCCCAGCGCGGGTGACAGGCCGATGTGGCGTTCGAGCAACGGAGCGTTCAGCGCCCTTCGCGGACCCAGGTCGCCGCAAACGCGCCGAGCAGCAGCAACAGGCCAATCAGGCCGGCAAAGATCGGCAGCACGCCGACGCCCTTGACGACGCTGGCATCGCGCATCCGCACCCCCATCCAGCCGTCGCCGGCAAAGACGCTGGCCGAACGCACCGGGAGGACGCGCGGCAGCTCGACGCTTGAGCCATTCGCGACGCGCACGGCGTTGCCGCCGGTCGCCTGCGTCAGCGGCTTCAAGGTCTCGACCGTGGAGGTGACTTCCGAAAACTCCTTCGGATTGGTCGGGCCGACATTGATGAGCGCCTTCAGTGTGCCGTCGGTGGCCTGCCACAGCCCAAGCTCGCTCGCCGGCAGGCTTGCGCGCCATTCGCCGGGCTCCCCTGGGCTCAGCGTCAAATCCTGCGAGGCGCCGGACGGCGAGGTCACGCTCACCGGCTGGACGCTGTCCGCCATGGTCTGGCGCACCACCACGAGATTCTTGCCCTGCACCTGGAGGCGCAGCGCCTCCTCGTCGAGGTCGGGCTGCTTCATCAGCCAGTGCGACATCCGCCGGAGCAGGTCCAGATGCGGGCCGCCGCCCTCATAGCCGCGCGCCCACAGCCAGATGTGGTCGGACAGTAGCAGCGCGACGCGGCCCTCGCCGAAGCGCGACAGGAACAACAGCGGCTTGCCGTCGACACCCGTCATCACCGGTGGGTTGACGGAATTGCGGGTATCAACGGTGCGGAAGAACCGGCTCCAGCGCGGCGGCTCGGAGGCGGAGCCTTCGAGGCCGCGCGTGACGGGGTGGCGTTTGCCGAGGTCGGACAGATGCGCATAGAACGGCTTTTCCGTCACCCCGACCGGCTCGGCCGGCAGCACCGTATCCAGCGGCGTGCGCCAGATGCTGGTGGTGGAGGCGTAGTCGGGGCCGGCCGAGACCAGCACCGCGCCGCCCGAGCGGACATAGCGCGCGATGTTGTCGAAATAGGCGATCGGCAGCACGCCCTGACGGGCGTAGCGGTCGAAGATGATCAGCTGGAATTCGTTGATCTTCTGCTGGAACAATTCGCGGGTCGGAAACGCGATCAGCGACAATTCGTTGATCGGCGTGCCGTCCTGCTTCTCCGGCGGCCGCAGAATGGTGAAGTGCACGAGATCGACGCTGGCGTCGGACTTCAAGAGGTTGCGCCAGGTGCGCTCCCCGGAATGCGGCTCGCCCGAGACCAGTAGCACGCGCAGCTTGTCGCGCACGCCGTCGATGGCGACGACGGCGCGGTTGTTCACCGGCGTCAGCTCGCGCTCGAGCGGCGAGGCCTCGATCTCGACGATGTTCGGTCCGGCATGCTTGATGTCGACGTCGACGCTGGCGGCTTGGCCGCTCGAGAGCGTGCGCTCGTTGATGACCTCGCCATCCCTGCGGATCGTGACCTTGGCGCGCTCGCCGGACACGCCCTGGTCGTCGAGGCGGTAGCTGATGGTCTGGCTCTGCCCGACGATGCCGAAGCGCGGCGCGGCCGTGATCGCGATGCGGCGGTCGCGCTCGTCCTTCTGGCCGGTGATCAACGCATGCACCGGCGCCTGGAAGCCGAGCGCGGCGGCGTTCGCCGGAATGTCGTGGACGCGGCCGTCGGTGATCAGGAACGCGCCGGCGACGCGGTCGACCGGAATGTCCGACAAGGTCGAGGCGAGGGCGCCGAACAGCCTGGTGCCGTCGGTCTCGCCGTCGGCCTGTCCGGCATCGACGACGCGCACCTCAAGCCCCTTGATCTTCTTCAGGCTGTCGACCAGCGCTTCCTGCGCAGCTGCGGCCTCGCGATTGCGGTTGCCGAAATTCTGGCTTGGGCTCTTGTCGACGACGATCGCGGCGACCGAGGTGAGGGGCTCGCGTTCCTCGCGGGTGAAGGAGGGGTTGGCGAGCGCGAGCAGGAACAGCGCCAGCGCGGCCACGCGCACGGCAGCGCCGCGCGCCCGCGCCACCAGCAGCACGATCGCGATGACGACGATCGCGGCGAGCGCGAGCCAGAGCACGATGGCGGGGACGAGCGGCGTGAATGCGATGCCGTAATTCATCTCGATCCTATTGCCCCAACCGTTCGATCAGGGCCGGTGCGTGCACCTGGTCGGCCTTGTAATTGCCGGTCAGGGTGTACATCACGATGTTGGCGCCGGCGCGGTAGGCGAATTCGCGCTGGCGGGTGTCGCCGCCGGTCACCGGCAGCATGGCCTGGCCGTCGGGCCGTACCGCCCAGGCGCCGGCAAGGTCGTTCGAGGTGATGATGATCGGCGAGACGCCGTCGCCGCCGCGCGCCGGCCGCTGCGCGCTGTCCTCGTCCTCGTCGCGCGGCAGGGTCTCGACCCAGGTCTGGCCGGTGACGAAGCGGCCGGGGAAGTCGCGCAGCAGATAGAAGGTCTTGGTCAGCACGTGCTCGCGCGGCACCGGCTCGAGCTCGGGCACGTCGAGGGACGACAGAATCTCGCGTAAGGTCTGCATGCCCGGCGTCTGCGACGCCCCGTTCGCGCCGGGCGGTGCCTCGATCGCGTCGCGGGTGTCGAACAGCACGGTGCCGCCCTGCTTCATGTAGGCATCGATCCTGTTGATGGCGTCCCGCGGCGGCTTCGGCGCGCCCGGCACGATCGGCCAGTAGATCAGCGGGAAGAAGGCGAGCTCGTCGCGCGCCGGATCGATCCCGACGGGATCGCCGGCCTCGAGCGCGGTGCGCTGGGCCAAAAACAGCGTCAGCCCGTTCATCCCCGCCTTGACGATGGAATCGACGTCGGCATTGCCCGTGACGACATAGGCGAGGCGGGTTTGCGCCGTCGCTTTCATCGCGAAATCGTCCGCGGCGCCGTCGGCGCGTGACGGCGTCGGCGCGAGCGTGGTGAGCAGCAGGCCGAGCACGATCATGGCGGGCGCGGCGCGGCGGCGCAGCAGCGCGGCGATGCCGCCGCCGAGCACCGCGACGATGATGGCGTCGATCAGGAACAGCGCGAGCGCCGTCGACAGCAGCCAGCCGCGCAGGTCGCGCGGCTCGGCATTGGTGTAGGTGGCGTGCCGGGCGCGCAGGCTCGTGGTGTTGAGGGCCGCGATGCGGTCGGCGCTGGCAAGCGTGTTCACGGCGAGCGGTCCTTCGGCCGGGCCGTAGAACCCGGGCGGATGATCTGATGTGGCGCGGTCGCGGTAATCGGCGGGCAGCGGCTTTGCGGTCGCCGGCGGCGGGCCGAAGGCACCGAAACCGTCGAGGATGTGCAGCGGCGCCACCGTCTCGGTGGTCGCTTCGCTGGCAATTCCTGCGCCGGGCTGGGACGTGTAGCCGGACATGTCGACGATCCGCCGCAGCATTTCGACGAAGGTGCCGGACATCGGCAGATCCGACCAGCGCATGTCGGCGCTGACGTGGAACAGGCTGACCAGCCCCTTGCCGCGATGCTCGCCGGTGACGAGCGGCGTGCCGTCCTCCAGCGAGGCCCAGCTCTTGGTCGCGAGCACGGCGTCAGGCTCGGCCAGCACCTGGCGGCTGACGGCGACGTCCCTGGGGACCGCGACGCCGGCGAACGGGCCGTCGGCCGCGAAGGAGGCCAGATGCTGCGGCTTCTCCCAGGTCAGGCTGCCGCCGAGCGTGCGGCCGCCCTTGCGCAGCTTGACCGGCACGAGGTCGTCCTCGGCCTGCGCCAGTCGGGGCCCTGCGAACCGCACCAGGACGCCGCCTTGGTCGATCCAGGCGTTGAGGCGCTCGCGCAACTCCGGCGCGATGGTGCCGACATCGGCGAGGATGATCATCGGCAGCTTCTGGTCCAGAAATTGTGTGATGCCCTGCTGCGGCGAGCCCTTGTCGGCGAGCCTGACGTCGGCGAACGGCGTCAGCGCACGAGCGAGGTAGAAGGTCGGCGCCAGCAGCGGCTGCGCGGTCTCGCTGGTCGAGCCCGAGACAATGCCGATGGCGCGGCGGCGCCAGCGCTTGTCGAGCAGCTGCACCGCGCCGGCGGAGCGCTCGCCCGAGATCTCGAGCCGGTTGATGTCGTTGCGCAGCTCGACCGGCAGATCAAACGCGGCGTCGGTCTCCTTGTCCTGCGGGCCGAACGAGAACCGCGCTTCGCCGATCGGCGAGGCCTTCTGGTCGAGCGCGCGCACGGTGCCGACCACGATGCCGCTGTCGGTGCGCAGCACCTTCACCGTCATCTTCGCGGCGGCGTTCTCGGCTGCGACCAGCGCCAGCGGCGAGGGGGTGCCGCCATCGAAGATGGTCAGGCTGCGCTCGCCGATGGTCTTGCCGAGGCCGGCCACGAATTCCTCGCCGCGGCCGGTGTCGACGCCATCCGACAGCCAGGCGATCTCGCAATCGCCGGTGGCTTTCAGGAAGCGGTCGATCGCGGCGAGCGTGTCGACGCGGTCGATCGAATAGGGCTTTGGCGCGAGCTGGCGCAGCGCGACGCGCGCGGCGCCCGCCGGCATCAGGGTGATGTCGCGGCTCGGCTCGGACAGCGGCACCAGCGCAATGGCGCGGCGGTCGTTGTCGGCGTTGGCGATCAGCTCGTCGGCGGCCCTGATCCTGACATCCCAGTGCGATGCGGCGCTCCAGCCGTCGTCTAACACGATCATCAGCGGCGCCGTGCTGCCGGCAAGGCCGGTCTGCGGATTCCAGATCGGGCCGGCGGCGGCGAAGATCACCAGCGCTGCCGCAAGCAGCCGCAGCGCGGTCAGCCACCATGGCGTCCGCGAGGGCGTCTCCTCGCGCGGGGCGATGTCGAACAACAGGCGGGTCGGCGGAAACTCGATGCGGCGCGGCCGCGGCGGCATCACGCGCAAGAGCCACCACAGCACCGGCAGGCTGACGAGGCCGATCAGAAGCAGCGGTTGGGTGAAGGCGAGCGGCAGTCCCATCATGCGGCCGGCCCCGCCTTGATGGTCGTGGTGCGGGCGCCCGACTTGCTCACCTGCATGCCGGCATGCAGGAACAGCAAGAGCTCGGCGGCGGAGCGGTCGGTGGCGTGCGTCGTGAACAGCCAGTCGAGCTTGCTCGTCTCGGCGCGGATCTGGTCGCGATGCAGTGCGAGCCGCGTGGTGTAATCCTGCGCCCAGCTCTCGGCGCGGCCGGCGGTGATCACGCCGAACCCTTCGGGCTCGACGAACTCGACACGGCCGGAATAGGGAAACGATTCTTCGGCGGGGTCGACGACCTGCACCAGCGTGCCGTGCGCGCCCGAGCCGGACAGCCCTGCGAGCGTGGTCCTGATCTCGGAGATCGGCGACCAGAAATCCGACAGCACGATCGTCTCGGCGAGCGCAGCAGGCACGAAGGACGGCGGCAGGCTGAGCCGATCGGCATCGTCATGCAGCATCGCCTGCGCCATCTTGTCGATGACGCTGCGGCTCGCCGTCGGCGCCATCAGCCCGGGGATCCCGACGCGTTCGCCGCCGGAGACCAGCAGCTCGGCCAGCGCGAAGGCGACGATCAGCGTCCGCTCGAGCTTGGACTCGCGCGCGGTCTTCGAAGCGAACGCCATCGAGGGCGAGCGGTCGGGCCAGATCCAGACCGTGTGCGAGGCTTCCCATTCGAGCTCGCGGACATAGAGAAGGTCATCCCGCGCCGAGCGACGCCAATCGACGTTCTGCGCCGGCTCGCCGGAGACGAAACGGCGATATTGCCAGAAATTCTCGCCGGAGCCGGCGCGGCGCCTGCCGTGCAGGCCGTGGATGACGTTGGCGGCAATGCGGCGGGCCTCTAACACCAGGCGCGGCAAGGAAGCTGCGAGCGTGCGGCTTTCGCCATCGGCACGTCGGATCGCGATGACCTCCTTCGCCGTGTGCCCGTTCTCCGCTGCCATCAACCGATCCGTGTCTTCAATTGCCGGATCACGTCCGGAATCGTGCGGCCTTCGGCGCGCGCCTGGAAGGTCAGTGCCATGCGGTGCTTCAGCACGGGCTCGGCGAGGTCGAGCACGTCGTCGACCGAGGGCGCCAGACGGCCGTCGATCAGCGCACGCGCGCGCACCGCCAGCATCAGGGATTGGCTGGCGCGCGGGCCGGGACCCCAGGCGATGAACTTGCCGGATTCGCCGGCGTCGGGACCCGGACGGGCGGAGCGCACCAGCGACAGGATCGCCTCCACGACGGAATCGCCGACCGGCAGGCGCCGGATCAGCCGCTGCGCGGTGATCAGCGCGTCCGCGCTCATCGATCCCTTCGCCAGCGTTTCCTCGGCGCCGGTGGTCTCGAACAAGATGCGGCGTTCGGCGTCGCGATCGGGATAGTCGACGTCGATCTCCATCAGGAAGCGGTCGAGCTGCGCTTCGGGCAGCGGATAGGTGCCTTCCTGCTCCAGCGGGTTTTGCGTCGCCAGCACGTGGAATGGTTTCGGCAGGTCGTGACGCGCGCCGGCCACGGTGATGTGCTGCTCCTGCATCGCCTGCAGCAGTGCCGACTGCGTGCGCGGCGAGGCGCGGTTGATCTCGTCGGCCATCAAGAGCTGCGCGAACACCGGACCCGAAATGAAGCGGAAGGCGCGCTTGCCCGTGGTGCTCTCGTCCAGCACCTCGGCGCCGAGAATGTCCGACGGCATCAGATCGGGCGTGAACTGGATGCGCTTGGCATCGAGCCCGAGCGTGACGCCGAGGGTCTCGACCAGCTTGGTCTTGGCGAGGCCGGGCACGCCGATCAGCAGCGCATGGCCGCCGGAGAGGATGGTGACCAGCGTGTTTTCGATCACGCGATCCTGGCCGAAGATGACGGAGGCGATCGCATCCTTCGCGGCGCGAATCTGGCTCGACACCTGCTCGGCCGAACGGACGATCCCGTCCTCGAGTTTCTCGACACTCTCCGCCATCCGTTCGCTCCTTCAGCCCGCCATGCGGCTGTCTGGGCCGTCATGTCATCGCATCGCGTCAAATCATGGGCCTATGCTAGGCTTGCAGGAAGGCCATGTATTCGTTGAATTAACCTATCCCCACCTTATCGGCTTCGGGTTATGTACGGCATCACGAAGTGGCGACCTCCACACCGGACTATCCCGGATGGAACCGCGCACCCAAGTACAACGTAGACCTGCACCAATCGTGCCAAAGACAAAGTCAGGGCAAACCATGGCGAACCAAGGGCAGAGCGCCGATCGTGGCCTCGAGGGGCTGACTGCCGCCGCCAAGAATGCTGCCAATGCCGAAGGCGGCAAGAAGGGCCTGCCGCCGGTGCACCTGTGGAATCCGCCGTTTTGCGGCGATCTCGACATCCGAATCGCCTCCGATGGTACTTGGTTCTACTTGGGCACGCCAATCGGGCGTCCCGCCTTGGTGCGGCTGTTCTCGACCATCCTCAAGCGCGAGGGCGACAAGCATTTCCTGGTCACACCGGTGGAGAAGGTCGGCATCCGCGTCGACGATGCGCCGTTCATGGCGGTCGAGATGCAGAAGGACGATGAGAGCGGCCATCGCGTGCTGCGCTTCCGCACCAATGTCGACGACTGGGTCAGCTGCGATGCCGCGCACCGGCTGCGCTTCGAGCAGGCGGCGGACGGCGGGCTGACGCCTTACCTGCATGTCCGAGCCGATCTCTGGGCCAAGGTCACGAGGGCGCTCTATTACGATCTGGTTGACATGGGCGAGGAGCGGATGGTCGATGGCCAGCCGATGTTCGGCGTCGAATCATCAGGCGAATTCTTCGCCATGGCCGATGCGGAGCAGGTGAGGGCCGCGCTTTGACCAAGCCTATCCTGAAGAGCGACCAGGTTGCGCTCGGCGCTGCGGATTTCTTCGCGCGCTCGAAGGCGAGGCTCGGCTTCGACGTGCCGGCCGGCCTCTACGATCCCAACATCATTCCCGCCTCGGGCGATCCCGGCACCGACAAGATGCTGGAGATCATCGCACGCGAGCAGCCGGTGCGCCCTGCGGCGGTGCTGATCGCCGTGGTCGATCATCCCGAGCCGACCATTCTGCTGACGCAGCGCGCGGCGCATCTCAACGACCATGCCGGCCAGGTCGCCTTTCCCGGCGGCAAGATCGACGCGACCGATTCCTCGCCACTGGACGCGGCGCTGCGCGAGGCCGAGGAGGAGGTCGGGCTGTCCAGGGATTTCGTCGAGCCGCTCGGCTATCTCGATCTCTACGGCACCGCGTTCGGCTTCCGGATCCTGCCGACGGTGGCCAAGGTCCGGCCGGGCTTCTCGCTCACCATCAACCATTCCGAGGTTGATGACGCCTTCGAGGTGCCGCTATCCTTTCTGATGAACCCGGTGAACCATCAGGTGCACAGCAAGGAATTCCGCGGCATGGAGCGGTCCTATTACGCGATGCCGTTCGCGGAGCGCTACATCTGGGGGGCGACGGCGGGAATGCTGCGTGTGCTGTATGAGCGGATCTATTCGTCATGATCCGGACGGTTCTGACCGAGATCGGAATCTTCCTCATCCCGTTTGCCGTCTATGCGCTGTTCCTGGCCGCGAGCCGCTCCGGTGTGTTCGCGCGTTCGTCCTGGCCGGTCACCATCGTCGCGCGCCTCACCCTGGTCGCGCTTGCGCTCGTCATCGCGGGCTTGATCGGCCTTGCGGAGTTCTCCGGCGCGCCGCCGGACTCGACCTACGTTCCCGCCCATATCGAGAACGGTCGGCTGGTGCCGGGCGTGGAAAAATAGGGGCAGCACGATGAGCGCGGAGCCTTTACTCGCGCCGGTCCTTGCCGATGCGCCCTGGCTGATCTCGGGCGGGACCGCGCGCGTCCTGCAATTGCTCAATGCCGACGGCGAGGAGGCGCGCGTGGTTGGCGGCGCGGTGCGCAACGCGCTGCTCGGCCTCAAACCTGGCGACATCGACATCGCGACCACAGCGCGGCCCGAGGAGGTGATGCGACGTGCCAAGGCCGCCGGAATCAAGGGCGTGCCGACCGGCATCGATCACGGCACCGTCACGCTGGTCATCGACAGCCATCCCTATGAAGTCACGACGCTGCGCGAGGACACCGAAACTTTCGGCCGCAAGGCCAAGGTCGCGTTCGGCCGCGACTGGGTGAAGGACGCCGAGCGGCGCGACTTCACCATGAACGGTCTGTCGGCCGACGCAAAGGGCGTCGTCTACGATTATGTCGGCGGCATCGCGGATGCCAAAGCGCGCCGCGTCCGCTTCATCGGCGATCCCGACCAGCGCATCGCCGAGGACTATCTGCGCATCCTGCGCTTCTTCCGCATCCACGCCGCTTTCGGCGCGGGCGATCCCGACCGCGACGGCTGTCTCGCCTGCATCCGCGGCCGCGCCGGCCTTGCCAGCCTCTCGGCCGAGCGGGTGCGGATGGAGATGCTGAAGCTCCTGGTGGCATCGGGCGCGGCCGCGGCCGCGCTGGCGATGGCCGAGGGCGGCCTACTGCAGACGCTGGTCGGCGGCGTCGTCTACACCGGACCGCTGGCGACGATGATCGCGGTCGAGCGCGAGCTCGGCCTCGCCGCCGGCAGCACGCGGCGCCTCGCCGCGCTGACCGTCGCCGTGACCGAGGATGCCAAGCGCGTCGCCGCGCGCCTGCGGCTGTCCAATGCCGAGACCAAGGCGCTGGATTCGATGGGACACCGCTGGTGGCGCCTCGCCACCAAGGACGAGGCCAATGCGCGGCGGCTGCTCTACCGGCTCGGTGCCGAGCGCTATCACGATCGCGTGTTGCTGGGCTGGGCGCGGAGCGGCGGCGATGTCGCCTCGACGCGCTGGCGCGCGCTCGCCGAGCTGCCGCAGCGCTGGACGGCGCCAAAATTTCCGCTGAAGGCCGCCGACTTCATCGCCCGCGGACTGCCTGAAGGACCCGCGCTCGGACACGTGTTGACGCTCGCCGAGGACGCTTGGCTCGCGGCGGATTTTCCCCTGGAGCAAGCCGCACTCGCTGCCATCGCCGATCAAGCTGCGGCCCGCATCAGCCGCGATGAGAGAACGTGACCATCGTCTCGGGCTTCGCCGACATCTCGATTTTCCAGCTGCTGCTGGTCGCGGTGATGGCGTTGTTTGCTTCGATCGTGGGCGGTCTCGCCGGCTACGGCACCGGCGCCTTGATGCCGCTGGTGCTGGTGCCGCTGGTCGGCGCCGAGCCCGTGGTGCCGATCATCGCGATCTCCGCCATCTTCACCAATTGCAGCCGTGCGGTCGCTTACCTGCGCTACGTCGACCGCCGCCGCGCAGCTATCGTGCTCGCCTGCGCGGCGCTGACCACCGCGCTCGGCGCCTACGGCTATACGCGGCTGACCAATGCGGGCGCGGCACTCGTGATCGGGGCCATGCTGATCCTGAGCGTGCCGTTGCGCCGCGTGCTCCGCCGCCGCAGCGTGCGGATCGGCGACGGCGGCCTTGCCGCCGGCTCGGTCGGCTACGGCGTCCTGGTCGGTGGCACCTCCGGCTCCGGTGTGATCCTGCTCTCGCTGCTGATGGCCGCCGGCCTGGAGGGCGCCGCCGTGATCGCAACCGATGCGATGATCTCGCTCGGCACCGGCCTGATCAAGATCTCGGTGTTCGGCCTCGCCGGCGCCGTCACCGCACAGGTGCTCGCCTTCGCGCTCCTGATCGGCGTGATCGCGATTCCTGGCGCCTTCCTGGCAAAGGCCTTCGTCGAACGGATGCCGCTGCACATCCACACCGCGATCCTCGATGTCGCTGTCATCACAGGCGGACTGGTGATGATCTCGGCGGCGGCGAGGCAACTGGTCGCGTAGAGGGATGGGCCCGATTGGGCATGCGCAACGTGCCCGCGATCCAGGCTCGTTCTCATGAACGTCGGCTGCTGAGCCAACCGGAAGGCGCCGGCTCAACGGTCTGCGGCAGCTTTGACCCGAACAGATCTCAGATCATCGAGCCCGAGGTCGCGGATCGGATTTCAATGCGGATGCAGTGCCGCCGAACCCTTCTTGGATCGTACGATGTAGGCCGTGCGCAGTCGGAGAAGCGGCTTCTCGAAGAATTCGTATGACAGCCCCGCCACAGGTGCGAAGGCTGCGAAAAGCAAGGTCGCAGCTGGGAGCGCCCACCAAAAGTTGGCGTCTTGGCCACCATGGTCTTTGACGAGGAATATTGCGACTTCGCGCAGGAAAAAATGCAGGAGATAGATCGAATATGACCACTCTCCGACTTTGCGAAGGCAGAGATCAAGCTTCGGGGGAACGCTAATCCCTGAATTGTCGTACCAGGCGATGAAACTGCCGAAGGCGACGGCCTGGATCGACGGAATGACTATCCACAATGCCGAGGGAGAGGGATAGGCCCCATCGAGGTAGAAGAAGCCGCCCTCGGCGTCGAAGATTTGCCAGAAGATCAGGAACAGCAGCCCACACGTGAAAGCCATGAAGCGACGTGCCTTCTCGCCCAGGCCAGCCGTTGCGAAGAACATGCCCATCAGAAACTGATCGATCGCCCCGACGATGGTCCAATACGCCACGAGCTGGACCTCTCCGTATTTTGCCCAGAGGAGCGCACGCAGGCAGAGGCTGAGACAGATGCCGATGAGCAGCGCATGAGGACCAAAGCGGTTGCTGAGCGCGAGCAGGTACGGGAACAGCAGGTAGAAGTGAAACTCGATCGTGATCGACCAGGCTCCGTTCGGCAACGTCGGCAACAAGACTCCGCGCCAGATCTGACTAAAGTCAATTGGAGGCCCAATGTGAAGCTTGCCAAGAAGATACCAGGCGGCCAGAGACGCGGCGAGCAAGGGTACCAATCTTACGGCTCGACTCCAGAGAAACGCGGGATAGTTGATCGCCTGCCCGTTCACCAGCTTGGCGAACAGGTAGCCACTCAGCGTCATGAAGAGCCCAACGCCGACGTGCCCCTCATCCAGCAGCGCGAAAGGAAATGGCGGCACGGCGGAGAACGGCACCGGGAATTGATTAGTCAGATGGGTGAAGTGCCACACGAAAACGAGGTAGGCCGCCAGAGCTCTGATGTGATCGAGGCGAGAAAAATATAAGCCATTGCTGGATTTCATGAGATCACGAACGATGCTCGGTCTAAATCGATCAGATAAGCCGACTAGCTGCTCGAAGCTTCCGCAACGCTAGGCGTTCCTGCTTTCTTGATGGCGTTGCGATTTCATCCTGAATCAACCTAGAGGAGCAATCATTTCCAGTTTCATAATGAGCGGTTGTTCCATAGGTGATTTCTCTTGGAAGAATTGTTTGGTTAGCAAAGCTTTAGTGGAACTGTTGATCGTTGAATGGGGCCGGAAGCATGGACGCGAGTTCGCATCGGGCGCCTTCGTGGTCCTCACGTTGTCGAATGTAGCCGTGGGGATGCGTTGACCGCGTGGTTGCCCGGGGGCATCAGTTGCAGCTCCTCGTGCGGATTAAAGCTTGCGCCGGTCGCAAGCCGTTCGCGGGATCTCGGCGGCCAGCATCGGCTCAACCAAAACACATTCCGCTTTGGGCTGTCCGCGCAGCTGTTGGGCCCATGCCGACAAGACCCGGGGTTCGTTTGCCTATCGGCTGCCATGGGTCAAGCGGACCTGATCGCGTATCGGCATCATCGACGCCCAAACCAAACGTTCCGACCAGAACAAATCGGACAACTCGCCGTCGAACGCGCCAGCGGCAAAGTACCAGACTTCAGAATGAATGGTTGTGCGATCAGGTTAATGCACGCTTAGCCTTAATCGAGCTACGGTAATCCGTTGCGTTGCTGCCTGACGGTGCGCAACCTACTTCCATCCGCTCCAATCCAAGTTGGCGGACCTGCGAGAATCAGAGATGAGAATCAAGCTCGCCATTGCAGCATTCGTAGTCCTCGGTGTCGCTGGTCTCGGCAATGCTTACGTGCGTAGCCATCCGCCGTTCACCTCTCAATTTGTGCAGACCTGCGAAAAGGCGATTCAAGAGCGGCTGGCGGATCCTTCCACCTATCAACGGATCGACCTGGAAGACTCCAGAAGAACGATCGCGTGGGACGAATTTTTCGCCGAGCCGGAACGGGCCGTACCCGAGTCAACCAGAAGATTCATGATGCAATCAGCGCGCCACCCGCCCGTTCAGTACGTGGCGCTCATCGCCTACCAGGCTCGAGATTCCGTCGGCGCCATCATGCGAGAAAGAGCATCATGTACGTTCAACTCGCTCACTGGCGACGATGCGCCGACTCGTACGTCTTGGGTGAAGATCGATGGCGAACGTAATCTGGAATGGGCCGCCAGGCAGCCCAACGCCGCAACGCTCCACCGGCGCTTGGTGAAAAATCTATGATGCGGCGGGTCGGCTATTGGCCCCTCGCGACATCAAGCCATGTCCGCTGTTGCCCCGCGATTGGCAGATCAGCAGGCGCTGTTGCCGAGCAGGCCGGCCTGACCGGGATGCGGTCTTGAGCGCGCCTAGTCTTCGTCCTCTTCCTCGTCTTCATCCTCATCCTCTTCCACCTGCACCAGTACTGCCAATGGCAGCGTCTCGCGGAACAGCTCGCCTTCCATGCCCATCCAAAGGCAGAGCACGTCGCTCTCCTTCACCTCCGCAACCGTCAGCGGCTGGCCGCCGGATTTGAGCATCACCACATCGCCGGCTTTCAAGTCCATGGAGTGTTCCTTTCGCGTGATCGACCCGGAAGGGAAGCTAGCAGGCGGTCATGACGGGCCGATCACGCAGACCGGTCGTGCCGAGAGAATCCGGCGGTGGGTCCGGCGTGGTGCACAAGATCCTGCTGCCGCACTGAGCCTCTGGGCATCCGCCTCTTGATCGTGCGACGTCATACCCCTGTTTTGACTGACGCTTCAAAGGCGTTTCGCAAAATCCGCAAGTCCTTGATTTTGCAGGGGCCGTCTACTGTGCATGGGGTTGTTTTTCGACTTTTTATCGGACGGCCTGCTCAGGACCGATCCGGCACCAATTCGCTCAGCGAGCGGATGATGCGGTCGGGCTTGACGGTCGAGCCTTCCGGCAGGCCGTCGCCGTGCACGTCGATCCAGATCGAATAGATGCCGAGCCGCTGCGGCGTCACGACTTCCCATTCCAGATTGTCGCCGATCATCCAGGTGTCCTCAGGCGTGACGCCGAGCGCCTCCATCGCGTGCAGATAGGCGCGCTCCTCGGGCTTGCCGAAACCGTGCTCGCCCTCGATCTGGATGTGGTCGAAGCGATGCGCCAGCTCGAACCGCTCGACCTTGGCGCGCTGCATGTCGGCGGCGCCGTTCGTCACCAGCGCGAGCTTGACGCCCCGTGCCCTGAACGCGTCGATCGCATCATGCGCACCGGGGAAGACGAAGATCGCTTCCTCGCGGAAGGTGGTGAAGCGGTCGGCGATGCGGTCGGCGAGATCATCGGGCAGGGCGCGATGGCCGTCGGCGGCGAGCGCGGCGAAGCCGCCGCGCACCGTGAGCCGCCGCGCCTCGCCGAGCTTCATCCGCCAGATCGGCTCCGCGGTCGACCAGAACTGCCTGGCATAGGCCAGCACCGCGGTCGCGACCTGCGGCGGCGGCAGCGGCGCAAGCTCCTCGGCAAACTCGTTCGCGATCGTATTCCAGGCGATCTCGGGCCGGCCATAGGCCGACAGGATGGTGTCGTCCATGTCGATCAGCATGGCGCGGGGGAGCGGCTTCGAAACGGTCACGGCCATTTCACCTCCGGCGGCATCGACGACAGGATCGAATCGACATTGCCGCCGGTCTTGAGCCCGAAGATGGTGCCGCGATCATAGAGCAGGTTGAACTCGACGTAGCGGCCGCGCCGGATCAATTGCTCCTCGCGGTCGGCGGCGGTCCAGGCGCTGGCGAAATTGCGTCTGACGATCTCGGGGTAGATCTTCAGGAAAGCGCGGCCGACGTCCTTGGTGAAGGCGAGGTCGGCCTCCCAATCGCCGCTGTCGTGCCAGTCGTAGAAGATGCCGCCGATGCCGCGCGGCTCCTTGCGGTGCGGCAGGTAGAAATACTCGTCGCACCATGTCTTGTACTTGTCGTAATCGGCAACGCCGCTGTTCTGCGCGCAGGCCTCCTTCATCGCGGCGTGGAAGGCGATGGTGTCGGCATCGTCCTGCGTGCGCCGGCGGTCGAGCACCGGGGTGAGATCGGCGCCGCCCCCGAACCAGGCTTTCGTGGTGACGACGAAGCGCGTGTTCATGTGCACGGCGGGCACGTTCGGATTGCGCATATGCGCGATCAGCGAGATGCCGGAGGCCCAGAACTTCGGGTCGTCCGCCGCGCCGGGAATCTGGGCGCGAAATTCAGGGGCGAACTCGCCGTGCACGGTCGAGCAATGTACGCCGACCTTCTCGAACAGCCGGCCGTGCATCATCGACATCACCCCGCCGCCGCCGGGCGCGCCGGTATGGTCGGCGCGCTGCCAGGGCGTGCGCTTGAAGCGGCCGGCTTCGCCCGGATAGAGATCTTGCGGGGCGTCGTCCTCGAGCCGCTCGAAGCTCGCGCAGATGTCGTCGCGCAAGGCCTCGAACCAAGTGCGGGCACGGGCCTTGCGGTCTTCGATCGTCGAATTGTCCATCTTCATTCCCGGTCGCTTACCACGCGGAGTGTGCCGTAGGGTGGGCAAAGGCGCCGTGCGCCGTGCCCACGTCTTTTTATCGTCGTCCTCAATGGTGGGCACGCTTCGCTTTGCCCACCCTACGAGATCTGTCCCTATCTGATGCCGAGCGATTTATGCGTCTGCACGCTGAGCCGCCATTGCGGGTGGCGCAGGCAATAGTCGATCGCGCGCGTGGTGTTCTCGATCACCTCGGGGCCGTCCATCGGCTGCAGCGAGAAGCGCTCGAAGGCAAGGTGCTCGAACGTCTCTGGCGCGGCAAGGGCCTGCGGGTAGACGAGTTTCAGCTCGTGGCCCCGGCGCAGCACCAGCTCGCTGCCGCCCTTGGGGCTGACGCAGATCCAGTCGAGGCCATCGGGCGCTTCGACGGTGCCGTTGGTCTCGACGCCGATCTCGAAGCCGCGGGCGTGCAGCGCCTCGATCAGCGCGGCGTCGACCTGGAGCAGCGGCTCGCCGCCGGTCAGCACCACGTAGCGGTCGGCTTCGGCGGCCCGCCATTGCGCGGCGATGGTGTCGGCGAGCTCGGCCGCCGAGCCATAGCGGCCGCCGAGCGTGCCGTCGGTCCCGACGAAATCCGTGTCGCAGAACTTGCAAATGGCTTCGATGCGGTCCGCCTCGCGCCCGCTCCAGAGGTTGCAGCCGGCAAAGCGGCAGAACACGGAGGCGCGTCCGGCATGGGCGCCTTCGCCTTGCAGGGTCAGGAAGATTTCCTTGACCGCGTAACTCAATCGTCTCTCCTTTGGCCTTCAGACTTGCGGATTCCGGACCTGCCGCAGCGCCTCGCCGGCGGCCATCGCCGCGCTCATGGCGACATTGAGCGACCGCAGCCCGGCCCGGATCGGGATCACCAGCCGCGCATCCGCGGCCTCGACCACCGCCTCGGTCACTCCGGCGCTCTCGCGCCCGAATAGCAGGATGTCCGACGTCTGGTAACGGAAATCGCGATAATCGGTGGCGGCCTTGGTGGTGAACAGCAGCAGGCGGTGGCCGTGGGCGGCGCGCCAGTCCTCGAACTTCGGCCAGGAATCGTGCCGGACGATGCTGACATGGCCGAGGTAGTCCATTCCCGCCCGGCGGAACGCGCGGTCGGAGACCGGGAACCCCGCCGGTTCGATGATATGGGCGTCCAGCCCGAGGCAGGCGCAGAGCCTGAGAATCGTGCCGGTGTTCTGGGGAATGTCGGGTTGGAAAAGCGCTATCTGCATCGGGAATGGCGGGCTGGTTGCGGGATGGAAATGTCTCAATAAAACATCGCCTGCCCGGGAATTCGTGCATGGCACGCCCCCGCGCCGATAGCGGGCTTGCGCTCGCCCGGCAAGGGTGCCAATAGAACGATTCTGGACTGCTGTTTCGCCTGTTTAGAGGCGAATAAGCGAAGTTCTGCCGCCGCGGGGGGCCGCGGGCGCCGGCAGCCTTTCCGGGGACCTCATGGGCGCCCCCTGGAGCGGTTCCACCGGTTGCACAAGAAGAAAGGGTTGGAATCGTGACGACAGCGTCTTCGGCGGACCATCCGACACGCCGTGATTTCTTATTCGTTGCAACCGGGGCAGCTGCAGCAGTAGGGGGCGCGGCCGCGCTCTGGCCCTTCATCTCGCAGATGAATCCTGACGCCTCGACCATCGCCGCCGGTGCGCCGATCGAGGTCGATCTCAGCCCGATCGCCGAGGGCCAGGACATCAAGGTGTTCTGGCGCGGCAAGCCGATCTACATCAGCCACCGCACCAAGAAGCAGATCGAGGAGGCGCGCGCCGTCAACGTGGCGAGCCTGCCCGATCCGCAGACCGACGAGGCTCGGGTCAAGTCCGGTCACGATCAGTGGCTGGTCGTGATCGGCATCTGCACCCATCTCGGCTGCATCCCGATCGCTCATGAAGGCAGCTACGACGGGTTCTTCTGCCCCTGTCATGGTTCGGTGTACGATACGTCCGGCCGCATCCGCCAGGGCCCTGCGCCCTCGAACCTGCCAGTGCCGCCGTACCAGTTCGTTTCCGACACCAAAATCCAGATCGGCTGAGCTTCGGACCTTCGTCCGAAGCTTCGCGCCGTCTCGTCGTATTATTTCCTCAGGATCGCATCATGAGCGGACCATCCGACTACCAGCCGAGCAATCCGGCCCTGCAATGGATCGAGCGGCGCCTGCCGATCTTCGGCCTCATGCACTCCTCGTTCGTCGCCTATCCCACCCCGCGTAACCTGAACTATTGGTGGACCTTCGGCGCCATCCTCTCCTTCATGCTGGGGATGCAGATCCTGACCGGCGTGATCCTGGCGATGCATTACACGCCGAATGCCGATCTCGCCTTCAAGTCGGTCGAGCTGATCGTCCGCGACGTGAACTACGGCTGGCTGCTGCGCAACATGCACGCGGTCGGCGCCTCGATGTTCTTCGTCGCCGTCTACGTCCACATGTTCCGCGGCCTTTATTACGGGTCGTACAAGGAACCGCGCGAGGTGTTGTGGATCCTCGGCGTCATCATCTACCTCCTGATGATGGCCACGGGCTTCATGGGCTACGTGCTGCCCTGGGGCCAGATGAGCTTCTGGGGCGCCACCGTCATCACCAACCTGTTCTCCGCCATTCCCTATGTCGGCGAGAGCATCGTGACGTTGCTGTGGGGCGGCTATGCGGTCGGCAACCCGACGCTGAACCGCTTCTTCTCGCTGCACTATCTGCTGCCGTTCGTGATCGCGGGCGTCGTCGTGCTGCACGTCTGGGCGCTGCACGTCGCCGGCCAGAACAATCCTGATGGCGTTGAGCCGAAGACGGAAAAGGACACGGTGCCGTTCACGCCGCATGCCACCATCAAGGACATGTTCGGCGTCGCCTGCTTCCTGCTGCTCTACGCCTGGTTCATCTTCTACATGCCGAACTATCTCGGTGACGCCGACAACTACATTCCGGCGAACCCGGGCGTGACGCCGCCGCACATCGTGCCGGAATGGTATTACCTGCCGTTCTACGCGATCCTGCGCTCGATTCCGGACAAGCTCGCTGGCGTCGTTGCGATGTTCGGGGCGATCATCATCCTGTGCTTCCTGCCCTGGCTGGACGCCGCGAAGACGAAGTCGTCGAAGTATCGCCCGCTGGCCAAGCAGTTCTTCTGGATCTTCGTCGTTGTCTGCATCCTGCTCGGCTATCTCGGCGCGCAGCCGCCGGAGGGCATCTACGTCATTGCCGGCCGGATCCTGACTTTCTGCTACTTCGCCTACTTCCTGATCGTGCTGCCGCTGCTCTCGCGGATCGAGAAGCCGCGGCCGGTGCCGAACTCGATCTCGGATGCGGTGCTGGCCAAGACCGGCAGCCGATCGACACCGATGGTGTCGACCGCGATCGTGCTGGCGCTCGCCGGCTCGTTGTTCGCGGGCTCGATCGACAGCGCGAAAGCGTCCGAAGGCGGCGACAAGCCTCCGGGCAACAAATGGTCCTTCGCTGGGCCTTTCGGTACGTTCGATCGCGGCGCCCTGCAGCGCGGCCTGAAGGTCTACAAGGAGGTCTGCGCCAGCTGCCACGGCCTGTCTTACGTCGCCTTCCGCAACCTCGCCGAGCCCGGCGGGCCCGGCTATTCCGTGGCGCAGGCGTCGGCGTTTGCAGCCGAGTACAAGGTCAAGGACGGTCCGAACGATGCGGGTGACATGTTCGAGCGGGCGGGCCGGCCGGCGGACTATTTCCCCTCGCCATTCCCGAACGAGCAGGCTGCGCGTGCGGCGAACGGTGGTGCGGCACCGCCCGACCTGTCCCTGATCACCAAGGCGCGCTCTTACAAGCGTGGCTTCCCCTGGTTCATTTTCGACGTCTTCACCCAGTACCAGGAGCAGGGGCCTGACTATGTCACCGCGGTGCTCCAGGGCTATGAGGACAAGGCGCCTGAGGGCGTGACCATCCCGGAGGGGTCCTACTACAACAAGTACTTCCCGGGCCACGCCATCAAGATGCCGAAGCCGCTCAGCGACGGCCAGGTGACCTATGACGACGGATCGCCGACGACGGTCGCGCAATATTCCAAGGACGTCACCACCTTCCTGATGTGGACCGCCGAGCCGCATATGGAGGCGCGCAAGCGCCTCGGCTTCCAGGTCTTCGTGTTCCTGATTCTGTTCGCGGGCCTGATGTACTTCACCAAGAAGAAGGTCTGGGCCAGCTCGCACTGAGGCCGCGCCTGACGAGACAAGACATGAGAAAGCCCCCGCAAGGGGGCTTTTTTGTTGCTCTCGTGTCCCGGACGCGCGAAGCGCGAGCCGGGACCCAGGATGCTTCCGGCTGGGCCCCAGGAACAGCAGCGCATCACGCCGCAAGGGGCGGCGCGCCGCGCAGCATCCGGGGCACGAGAGTTTGTTTGCGCGGTGATTGCGTCCTCTGCGCTCACCCGCCAAAATACCGTCAACCGCTCCCTCAGAAACTCACCGGAGGACACCATGGGAACCGCCATCACCTTCAAGCGGCCGGACGGCAAGGACGCCTCGGGCTATCTCGCCAATGCCGCGCGCGGCAACGCGCCGGGCGTGGTCGTGATCCAGGAATGGTGGGGACTGTCGGATCAGATCAAAGGCCTGTGCGACCGCTTTGCGTTGGCCGGCTTCGATGCGCTGGCGCCCGATCTCTACAAGGGCAAGGTGGTGCCGTATCACGACACGGACAGCGCCAACAAGGAGATGAACTCGCTCGACTTCATGGATGCCACCACGCAGACGGTACGCGGCGCCGCGCAATATTTGTCGCGCAACGGCGCCAAGGTCGGGCTGACCGGCTTCTGCCTCGGCGGGGCCGTGACCATCATCGGCGCGACCAGGATTCCGGAGCTCGCGGCCGGCGTCGTGTTCTACGGCATCCCGCCGGAGCAGGCCGCCAAGCCCGCCGACGTCAAGATTCCGCTCCAGGCCCATTTCGCCAACAAGGACGATTGGTGCACGCCGGAGCTGGTCAACGGCTTCGAAAAGGCGATGAAGGCCGCCGGCAAGTCGCTCGAGCTGTTCCGCTATGACGCCGAGCATGCCTTCGTCAACGAGCAGCGCCAGGCCGTGCACGACCGCGAAGCCGCCGAGCTCGCCTGGGGCAGGGCGACGGAGTTTTTCCGCAAGCATCTGGGGTGAGACGTATGGCGACGTCGTCTCTCACCCGCCGCGTGCGCGGCCTGATCGTTGGGGCCGTGGCCGCCATTGCCTGCATCGTTGCGTTGACGACGGCCCAGGCGGCGGCAGAGCAGGCCTTTGTCACGCTGAACGGCAACCTCAAGGCAGAGGCCTGGTGGGTCATCGCGGAATTCCACCCGTTCACGACCGAAGTTCGCGGCATCCCCGCGAACCAGATCCGCAAGAGCTGGTGCAAGGCGACCGAATTCCGCAAGGACCTGATTCCCAAGGAGCTGCTGGTCGAGAATGGCGCTGATGTGATGAAGGACGCCGGCATGTCCTTTGCCGTCGAGGGGCGCTTCGACAGCGCCGCCACGAGGCAGATCGCCGTGGTCGGTGTGTTTCAGGAGTGTGCCGGCCCAAAGGGCAGGTTCATGCTGATCCTCGATCAGCCGGACGGCGAGAAGCCTAAGGTGCGCTTTGTCGACGCCGTACGTACCAACCGCCAGTTCGCGGCTCTTTCGAAGGATAAGCGTGGCAAGCTCGTCCTTTGGGGGTGCATGGAATGCGACGGCTATTCTGTCCTCAAATGGGATCGGAAGAAGAGCAGGTTCGGCTGGGAGCCTGACCCTCTCGAGCAATAGTCCGAAGCCGACCCTCGCAGATGGGGCGGCCCTTGACGCCGTCCCCGCGCCATGGTGAGTATCGCCCCATGAGCACCGCCGTCCGCCCAGCCCGTCTTTGGTGGCGCACCTCCTGACGAGGTGGCCGGTGCGATTTTTCTTTCCCAAATCGTCTGAGGTCGCCTGCACAGCGCGGCGGCCTTCTCGTTTGTCCTGTGTGGCGTTCCCTCGGCAAGTTTCGTAAGAGGACGACATGAACAGGACCGTCTTTGCCCTCCCGGCCAGAAGCGACTATGCGACCCGCGCAGGTCTTGCGATCACGCGCGTGGCAGAGCAGTTTACCGGCGGCGCCAGCCGGCTCGACGACCTGATCAATCTGCTCGACCGCCGCCGCGGCGTGGTGCTGTCCTCGGGTACGACCGTTCCCGGCCGCTACGAGAGTTTTGACCTCGGCTTCTCCGATCCGCCGCTCAAGCTCGAGACAACGGGCTTCAATTTCAAGCTCGAAGCGCTCAACCCACGAGGAGAGGTGCTGATCGCCTTCCTCGGCGACGTCCTGCGCGAGCCCTGCGTGGTGATCTCCGAGAAGACGCCCGTGCGCCTCGCAGGCCACATCATCCGCGGCGACGCGCCGGTCGAGGAGGACCAGCGCACGCGGCGCGCCAGCGTGATGTCGCTGGTGCGCGACCTCGTCGCCGCCTTCTCCGCCAATGATGACGGGCTGCTCGGCCTGTTCGGTGCCTTCGCCTACGACCTCGTCTTCCAGATCGAGGATCTCGTGCAGAAGCGCCCGCGCGAGCAGGACCAGCGCGACATCGTGCTCTACGTTCCCGATCGCCTGCTGGCCTATGACCGCGCCACCGGCCGCGGCGTCGTGCTCTCCTACGATTTCGCCTGGAAGGGCAAGTCCACCGAGGGCCTGCCGCGCGAGACCACGGAGAGCCCGTACCTGAAGACGCCGCGCCAGGGCTTTGCCGACCACGCGCCCGGCGAATATCAGGCCACGGTCGAGACCGCGCGTGCGGCGTTCGCGCGCGGCGATCTGTTCGAGGCGGTGCCGGGACAATTGTTTGCCGAGCCCTGCGACCGATCGCCGGCCGAAGTCTTCCAGCGCCTCTGCGTCATCAACCCGTCGCCCTACGGCGCGCTGATGAATCTGGGGGAGGGCGAGTTTCTCGTCTCCGCCTCGCCGGAAATGTTCGTGCGCTCGGACGGACGGCGCGTCGAGACCTGCCCGATCTCGGGCACGATCGCGCGCGGCACGGATTCGATCGGCGATGCCGAGCAGATCCGTAAGCTCCTGAACTCGGAGAAGGACGAGTTCGAGCTCAACATGTGCACCGACGTCGACCGTAACGACAAGGCGCGCGTCTGCGTCCCCGGCACCATCAAGGTGCTGGCGCGCCGCCAGATCGAGACCTACTCGAAGCTGTTTCACACCGTCGACCATGTCGAGGGCATGCTGCGCCCCGGCTTCGATGCGCTCGATGCTTTCCTCACCCATGCCTGGGCCGTCACCGTCACCGGCGCGCCAAAGCTGTGGGCGATGCAGTTCGTCGAGGATCACGAACGCTCGCCGCGGCGCTGGTATGCCGGTGCGATCGGCGCGGTGAATTTCGACGGCAGCATCAACACCGGCCTCACCATCCGCACCATCCGCATGAAGGATGGCCTCGCCGAAGTGCGCGTCGGCGCCACCTGCCTGTTCGATTCCGATCCGGCCGCCGAAGACCGCGAATGCCAGGTCAAGGCCGCCGCGCTGTTCCAGGCGCTGCGCGGCGATCCGCCGAAGCCGCTCTCGACTTTCGCGCCCGATGCGACCGGCTCGGGCAAGCGGGTGCTGCTGATCGACCACGACGACAGCTTCGTGCACATGCTCGCCGATTATTTCCGCCAGGTCGGCGCCGACGTCACCGTGGTCCGCCACGTGCACGCGCTCGACATGCTCAAGCAGAAGACCTGGGATTTGCTGGTGCTGTCGCCGGGCCCCGGCAGGCCGGAAGATTTCGCGATCAACAAGACGATCGATGCGGCGCTGGAGAAGAAGCTGCCGGTGTTCGGCGTCTGCCTCGGCGTGCAGGCCATCGGCGAATATTTCGGCGGCGAGCTCGGCCAGCTCACCCATCCCGCGCACGGCCGGCCCTCGCGGGTGCAGGTGCGCGGCGGGCGCCTGATGCGCAATCTGCCGAACGAGATCGTCATCGGCCGCTATCACTCGCTCTATGTCGAACGCGACAGCATGCCGGAAGTGCTGTCCGTCACCGCCAGCACCGAGGACGGTGTCGCCATGGCGCTGGAGCACAAGACCCTGCCGGTCGCCGGCGTGCAATTCCACCCGGAATCGCTGATGTCGCTCGGCAATGAAGTGGGACTACGTATTGTTGAAAACGCGTTCCGGCTGGATGCGCGTGTCGATTGAGAGGCACCAATGACTTTTGACCACGACATCAAGGCGAGCGTCCGCACCATCCCGGACTATCCGAAGCCCGGGATCATGTTCCGCGACATCACGACCCTGCTCGCGGATGCGCGCGCCTTCCGCCGTGCGGTCGATGAGCTCGTCAATCCCTGGGCCGGCAACAAGATCGACAAGGTCGCCGGCATGGAGGCGAGGGGCTTCATCATCGGCGGCGCGGTGGCGCACCAACTCTCCGCCGGCTTCGTGCCGATCCGCAAGAAGGGCAAGCTGCCGCACACCACCGTGCGCATCGCCTATTCGCTCGAATACGGCATCGACGAGATGGAGATGCATGTCGACGCGATCCAGCCCGGCGAGCGCGTCATCCTGGTCGACGATCTCATCGCCACCGGCGGCACCGCGGAGGGCGCGGTGAAGCTGCTGCGCCAGATCGGCGCCAACGTCGTTGCCGCCTGCTTCATCATCGACCTGCCCGAGCTCGGCGGCGCCGCCAAGCTGCGCGCCATGGACGTGCCGGTGCGCACGCTGATGACGTTCGAGGGACACTGAGCCGCTCGCCGCGGTCAGATCGTCTCGGCCTTCAGCGCGTCCCGCCAGTGCAGCAGGCGCTCCTTCAGTAGTGCGTTCCGGACATAGGCGCTCTCTTCGTCCTCCAGCCGCTCGCATTCGGCAAACGTCAGGCCGGCCTCGCCATGCGCAGTCCAGGCGGCCTGGAGGCTGCGGCAGGTGTGGCTGCCCTGGCGCAGCGAGAACCAGATCCGGTTCTGGATCGTCTCCAGGTTCGGCGCTTGGCCGACCCAGGCCTGCTCCGACGCTGCGCAGCGCACGACGTAGATGCCCGCAATGGTCTTGCGCTCCTTATAGGCGGTGATCGCTGCTTTCCGGTCGATGCTCACGGACGGGCCGTTTTAACTGAGGGCGTTGCTGCGCACCCCAGTAGCGGCACGTATGGCTTCTGTCAATATTACCCGGGTAAAATATTCAGGAGCGCTGCAGGATCAGGCTGAGCTCGAGCTCGCGGAAGGCGAGGTAATTGCGCCGGGTCCATTGATGCAGCTCGGTGGAGGAGTCCTTCTCCTGGCGCAGGTAGCGGGTGAAGGAGAAGTTCAGCCGGTCGATATAGGTCTTGAGGAAGCCGGGCAGTGCGGGCAGGCGGAGCAGCCGGCCGCCTTCCATCGCTGCCGGCAGCTCGCCGCGCACTACATATTCGTTGTCGACCGTGATCAGGTTCATGCGCGGGATCTGCGCGCGCAGCATCTCGTGCGCGCGCGCCGAAACGCGGTCGGTGTCGGCGACGAACAGGATCTGGGGCGCGACGTGGCGGCGTGCCGCTTCCTTCAACAGGCCGATCTCGTCGGTCATCTTGAAGAACTCGTCGAAGGCGTGGAAGCCGAGGTCGATGACCTTGGCAAGCCCGTCGTCGACGATGACGCGGTCCATCAGCTGCATCTTGCCGTAGGTGTCGATCACGTCGGCGGTCTCGGTGACGCCGGGCAGGTAGTCGAGCAGCGACGGCTCCTTCAGATTGACGTCGAAGGCCGCGACGTTGCCGTTCTTGAGCAGCAGGAATTCGCTCAAAAGCCGCGCCAGCAGGGTTTTGCCGACCTGCGGGCGGGGCGAGCAGATGATGTAGACGGGCGTTGCGGACATCGACAGCTATATCAGTCGAACTTGACGACCAATCCAGCCGTATCAGCCCGGCTTGCGCAACTATTTTTCGCTGTTGCGGGTCACCGGCTTCGAACCGACGATGTCGGTCAGGCGGATGCGGTCGAACTCGCTCCAGACGTTGGCCAGCCAGTGCCGGACATAGCCGCGCAGCACGAAGGAGTAGTTCGCGGCCTCGTCGTTGATACCCTTGTTGGCGACGAACTTCAGGAACGGAACGGAGGACACTTCGACCTGCTCATAGGCCATTTCGTTGAGCTTGGGGATGGTCAGCTCGGTGGCGTCCTTGATGCGGTGGAAGTAGGAATTGTAGGTCGCCTGGTCCCACTGGAAGAATTGGGTGTCGTTGATGAAGTTCTTCACCAGGAAATATTTTGCACCGGTCATGAAGCCCGCGGTCTCGGCGATCTCCTCCAGCGAGGCGATCGAGGGTCCCAGGATGTGGAACACGGCAAAGGTGATCTGGCCCGCCTTGGCGGCGTCGAGGAAGCCGATGTCGCGCAGCGAAGCGAGGGCCGGCGAGAGCAGGCCGGCGCGGACGTCGATCACGGTTACCGAAGGGCTGACGGCGTTCAGCGTATCGAAGATCTTCATCTGGTCCGACGTCGTCGTCATGTCGACGATCTCGGTGATATCAGGGTGGAAGCGCTTCAGGGTTCCGCGCGGCGATTCCGTGTCGAAGGCGCGCGTCGGCACGTTGTTGGCTGAGAAATAATCGAGCAAGGTGCGCGACACCGTGGTCTTGCCGACCCCGCCCTTGTCCGCGCCCACCACAACCACTGCCGGCTTTGCCATTGCTGTCCCCTAACGCGCCCCCGATCGCGAGGTCGCAATCGGCCGGGCCCCAAATCGATGTCCCAAGGAATGCCCCAAGGATGTCCCGAGTCTGCTGTTGGGCGCGAACATGGCAGAAACAAGGGAGAATTCAATTCCTCGGCATGTCGATACGGCAATTTCCGAAGTTTTTCCCAATCGCGGCGAAACTGCCGCGCATGGCGGCATATCGCATCCTCAATGACGGCCCCAAGGACCCATAGGATTGCCTATGGGATTGCCGGCCGGCATGCCCATGGGGTTGCTGTTCGCAGTTCCGGAGGGGCCGGATGCGGGCACGGGCGGCGGAGCGACAGGGCCGCCGGCATCGTTCCAGGGACCGCGATCTGGCGGCGGTGGGGCGTCCTGCTGGTCGGCCGGCGCTTCGGGCTCGTCCGTTGCCTCGGCCGGCGGCAGCGGGCCCGGATCATGGCCGCCGGCAAACTTGACCAGTGCATCGACCCTGGATTGCACCGAGGGGTGGGTTGCGAACAGATCGGCGAAGCCCTCGCGGGGATTGTCGACGCAGAGCTCCATCACGGCCGAGGTTGCACCGGGCAGCTCGCCGCGATTCTCGATCTTGCGCAGCGCCGAGATCATCGCATCGGGATCTTTCGTCAGCTCGACGGAGCCGGCGTCGGCAAGATATTCGCGCGACCGCGACAGCGCGAGCTTGACCACCTGAGACAGCAGCCAGGCCAGCACGATCAGCACGATCGCGATGATGATCACGATCACCGCGCCGCCGCCGGAGTTCTTGCTGTCGCTCGACGACGAGGACGAGCGCGAGGACGATGAGGAGCTCGACGAGCCGCCGGAGCTCCAGTTGAAATTCGTGAACAGGCGGAAGAACATCTCGCCGAAGAAACCGACCACGCCGGCGATGATGACGGCGACAACCATCAGTTGGACGTCGCCGTTCCTGATATGGGTCAGCTCGTGGCCCAGCACCGCCTCGATCTCCTTGTCATCGAGCGCATCGAGGAGACCCGTGGTGACGGTGATGGAATATTGCCTGGGATTGAGGCCGGTCGCGAACGCGTTCAGCGCCGGGCTCTCCATGATCTTCAGCTTCGGCATGGTGATGCCGCGCGAGATGCAGAGGTTTTCGAGCAGGTTATAGAGCCGCGGCTCCTCCTGCCGGGTGACGCCGTGGCCGCCGGTCACCGCGTCGATCATCGACTGGTGGAAGAAATAGGCGATCACGATCCAGACCGCCGCCACGACGGTCGCGACGGGCGCTGCGACTTTCAGATCCTGGAAGGCGTGGCTCAGGTAGAAGGCGACGGTCCGGTTGCTGTCGATGAAAACCTCGGCGACGAGTGCGCCGGCAAAGACCAGCACGTAGACC
Source organism: Bradyrhizobium sp. WBOS07 (assembly GCF_024585165.1). Taxonomy (NCBI): domain Bacteria; kingdom Pseudomonadati; phylum Pseudomonadota; class Alphaproteobacteria; order Hyphomicrobiales; family Nitrobacteraceae; genus Bradyrhizobium; species Bradyrhizobium sp. WBOS07. The sequence goes on along the minus strand of NZ_CP029008.1, from coordinate 4,376,863 downwards.
AGCAGGAACAAGCCGGCGAGCAGCAGCATCGAACGAGACTTGTTCGAGGCGATGTGCGTGTAGAGACCGTACGCGGCCATGGCTGCTTCCGTTTGCTCCTTGTCATTCCGGGGCACGCCAACGGCGTGAACCCGGAATCTGGAGCTTAGTGCCTCGGTCGAGGTTCCGGGTTCGCGTCTTCGACGCGCCCCGGAACGACAAGAGTGAGAAGCCGGTCACGCAGCAATCAGAACTTCACCTGCGGCGCCGCCTCGACCTGGGTGCGGCTGGCGCCGAGATCGAAGAAGTCCTTCCTGGTGAAGCCGAACATGCCGGCGAACAGCGCAGCCGGCAGCTGCTGGATGCCGGTATTGTATTCCTGGACCGCGCTGTTGAAGAAGCGGCGGCTCGCCGCGATCTTGTTCTCGAGGTCGGAAAGCTCGGATGCGAGCTGCTGGAAATTGGCGTTGGCCTTGAGGTCCGGATAAGCCTCCGACAGCGCGATCAGCCGGCCGAGCGCACCGGACAGCTGGTTCTCGGCCGCGGACACCTGCGCCGGCCCCTGCGCGGACATCGCCGAATTGCGCGCCTTGATGACATCGTCGAGCGTGCCTCGCTCATGCGTGGCATAGCCCTTCACGGTCTCGACCAGGTTCGGAACGAGGTCGTGGCGCTGCTTGAGCTGCACGTCGATATCGGCAAAGGCCTGGCCGACGCGCTGGCTCAGCGCCACCAGGCGATTATACGCGCTGAAGGCGAACAGCGCGAGGACGACGATGACGCCGAGAACGATCCAGCCGGTCGACATGGAGGACTCCTGAAGGGAAAGAAAGCGGGCGGGCGCTAGGATAGACCAAATTGGCGCAGGATGAGAGCCCGACGCGGAAGGGAGGTAGGACTTGGTCGAACGGGAAGCCGCCCAAGTTCAAGGTAAGGCGAGCAACGAGGTTAACTTTCGGCAATCACGGCGTCGCCCCAGCGCCAGCGCCGGGCTGCTGCATAGGCCGCCTTGTCGCGCCGAGATACCTTCGCAAGCTCAACGCCGTCTTCGGTGCAGAGCTTGGCGGTGATCTCGGCCTTGCCCACGTCCGGTGGCGCCAGCACGCGCGCGGCGCGGCTTGCGGGTGCTGTGCGGGTCAGGGCGACGTAGATGAAGCGCTCGTCCTCGAACGGCACCTCGGCGCCCTTGATCTGCCGGTGCGCCTGCGAGCGGGGCAGGCGCTGGGAGAAATGGCACCAATCGGGCGGGGTGAGCGGGCAGGGTCCTTCGTGCGGGCAGGGCGCGGCGACATACGCGCCCGCCGCGATCAGCTGCTGGCGCAGCGCGAGGATCCGGGCGTAGCCGGCCGGCGTGCCGGGCTCGATAACGACCAGCGCCTGGCGCGCTTTCGCCCACATCGCCTCCGCGAGCTTGCGCTGATCAGCTTCGCCGAGCTCGCCGATGACGTAGCTGGCAATGACGAGATCGGCTTGCGAGACCTCCGCGAGGTTGCCGCCGGCATCGCCCGGCAGATGGCGGCACTCCGCCAATCGCGAGCTGTCGCGCGCCAGTTCGAGCGCGAGCCGGCTCAGCGTGGCGTTGGCGTCGAGCAGCGTAAAATCCTGCAACGACGGAAACGCCTCCGCGGCGGCCCAGCTCGCGGTGCCCGGGCCCGCGCCGACGTCGAGCAGCGTTTCCGGGGCGAAGTCGGGCGCGATCTCGGTGAGCGCATTCAGGCTCGCCGCCACCGCCGCATAGGTCGCCGGCATGCGCGCCAGCGCGTAGGCGAGGGCATCGGCTTCCGACTTGATCGCGCCGGAGGTGCCGCCTGCGCGATAGGTAGTCGAGATTTTTTGCGAGCGCTGGGCCGCGTCGGTGCGCGAGAAACCGTCGAGCTTGCCGTCGAGGGCCGCTTTCAGCTCGGAGGGAATGGTGGGGGCGATCATGTTTGCCCACCGTCATCCCGGGGCGCGACGCAGTCGCAAACCCGGGAGTTCGAGATTGTTGCGCGAGATGCCGGGTTCTCGCTGCGCGAGCCCCGGAATGACGCCACAGACGTCACGCCACGTTCTGGTCGAGAATGTCCACGGCCTCGGAAAGACTGACCGACACCAGCTGCGACACGCCGCGCTCGGCCATGGTGACGCCGAACAGACGGTTCATCCGCGCCATCGTGATCGGGTTGTGGGTGATGATGATGAAGCGCGTATCGGTCGAGCCGGTCATCTCGTGCAGGAGGTTGCAGTAGCGTTCGACGTTGTGGTCGTCGAGCGGCGCGTCGACTTCGTCCAGCACGCAGATCGGCGAGGGGTTGGTCAGGAACACCGCGAAGATCAGCGCCATCGCAGTCAGCGCCTGCTCGCCGCCCGACAGCAGCGACAGCGTCTGCGGCTTCTTGCCCGGCGGCTTGGCGATGATTTCGAGGCCGGCTTCCAGCGGGTCGTCGCTCTCGATCAGGTGCAGCGCGGCCTCGCCGCCGCCGAACAGCTCGACGAACAGGCGCTTGAAGTGGTTGTTGACGACCTCGAACGAGGTCAACAGCCGCTCGCGCGCCTCCTTGTTGAGGCTCTGGATGCCCTGGCGCAGCCGCTTGATGGCCTCGACGAGGTCGTCGCGCTCGGTGACGAGGCCGGTGTGCTGGGTCTCGACCTCGCGCAGCTCCTCCTCGGCGCGCAGGTTGACCGCACCGAGACGCTCGCGGTCGCGGCGCATCTTTTCGAGCTCTTCCTCTATGTCGTGCAGCGGCGGCAGCTCGGCGCCGGGCTCGATCTCGGCGAGGCCTGCGACGGCCTGCGGCTCGACCTCGAGCATGTCGCGGATCTCGCGCTCGACGTCCTCCAGCCGGCGGCGGGCGCCGTCCATGCGCTCCTCGGCGCGGGCGGTGGCCTCGCGGGCGCTGGAGAGCGCCTCCAGCGTCAGCTTGGCGACGCGGTCGGTCTCCGCCATCGCGCTTTCCGCAGTGGCGAGCGCGTCGGCGGCCATGCGGCGGTCGTTCTCCGCGTACTCGATCTCGGTGATCAGGGCGCTACGCTTCTCGGCGAACACGGCCGGCGCGTTCTCGAGCTCGCTGCGCTCGATCGTGAGCTCGGCGATGCGGGCCTGGATGGTGTCGATATGGGAGGCCGCGCTCTCCTTGCGGTTCTGCCACTCGGTGCGCTCGGCCAGGATCGCCTGGACGCGGCGATCGGCCAGCTCGGCTTCGCGCGCCAGCGCCTGCGCCTCGGCGCGGACCTGGGCCGCCATGCGGCGGTGACCCTCGATGTCGCTCCGAACGGCGGCGAGCTGGGTCTCGGTGTCCTCGCTCGACGGCAGCTCGCCGATGCCGGCCTGGGCGTATTCGTAAGCAGCTTCGGCCTCGGCGCGGTCTGCGGCAAGACGGCTGTGCGCTTCCGACAGCGTCGCCTTGCGCGCGGCGTGGCGGCTGATCTCGCGCTCGGCGTTGGCATGACGCTCGCGCGCGACGTTGAGCTCGCGCTGCGCGGCGCGCCAGGCTTCGCGGCTGGCGCCTTCGGTGCTCGCCGCCATCTGCAGCTCGGACTCGGCGTTCTCCAGCGACTGACGCTTGATCTGCGCGTCGATGCGGGCCTGCTCGAGCTCGTTCTCGATGTCGACGAGGCGGGCGCGCTCGGCAAGGCGGCGGGCCGCGCCGGTCGGGGCATGCGCCGCGGCGACGAAACCGTCCCAGCGCCAGACATCGCCTTCGGGCGAGACCAGCCGCTGGCCGGTCTTGAGCTGCGACACCAGCTCGGCGCCGCGCTCGCGCGGCACCACGCCGATCTGGGCGAGGCGGCGGGCCAGCTCGGCCGGCGCCTGAACGTGGTTGGCGAGCGGCACCGCGCCTTCGGGCAGCTCCGGATCGCCTTCGGTGTGGCCGACATTGGTCCAGCGCATCGGCGCCGACGGATCGATCGGGGCGTCGAGATCGTCGCCGAGGGCGGCGCCGATCGCCTTCTCAAAACCCTTGTCGACGGTGATGCCGTCGATGATCGGCGGCCACAGATTCTTGGTCTCGCCGTTGACGATCTTGGAGATCGTGCGCGCCTCGGTCTCGAGCCGCTGCACGCGCTTGTCTGCTTCGACCAGCGGCGAGCGCGAGGATTCCAGGGTCTGGCGGGCCGCGACGTGGGCAGCTTCGCTGGCCTGTGCCGCAGCTTCGGACGCCGCCAGCGTCTCTTCCGCGGTCTCGACCAGAGCGGTCAGCTCGTCGAGATCGCCGAAGCCGCCGGTCGCCTCGGTGAGCTTCTGCTCTTCCGCGGCGACGTTCGCGATCTCCTGGTCGAGCCGGGCAAGCTTGTCGCGATGGGTGCGGACGTTGGCCTCAAGCTGATTGCGCCTGGCGGTGAGGTCGGCGAGCGCAGTGGTGAGCTCGGCGAAGCGCTGCTCGGTCTCGGTCAGCACCGCCTCGGCCTCGGCGACGCGCTCGTCGACGCCGGAGCGCTTCTCGACCCGCGACTTGATCTCTTCCTTCAGCTCGGCGTCTTCGGTGTCGAGCCGCTGCAGCGCGACGTCGGCATCCATGGTCTGCTGCTGGGCACGCGAGATGTCGCCCTCGAACTGGGCGAGGCGGCGCTCGAGCTCGGCGACGCGCTCCTTGGCGCGCTCTTCCTCGCGGTCGAGCAGCTCGCGGGCATTGGTGAGGCGCTGCAGCCCGGCCGCAGCGCGCGCTTCCGCATCGCGCAGGGCAGGCATCTCGGCGGCGCGGATGGCCTGGATGCGGGCGGCCTCGGCCTGGTGCTGGGTGCGCTCGGCCATCTCGCGCACGGCGAGATCGTGGGTCTGGCCGGATTCGTTGACGTCGGCATGCGCGCCGATCCAGCGCAGATGGTACAGCGTGGCTTCGGCCTTGCGGACCTTGGCCGCGACCTCGCGATAGCGCACCGCCTGGCGGGCCTGCTTCTTCAGGCCTTCCATCTGCCCCGCGAGCTGGCCGATCACGTCCTCGACGCGGGTGAGGTTGGTTTCGGCCGCCTTCAGCCGCAGCTCGGCTTCGTGACGGCGGGCGTGCAGGCCGGCGACGCCGGCAGCGTCTTCCAGCACGCGGCGGCGCTGCTCGGGCTTGGCCTGGATGATCTCGCCGATCTTGCCCTGGTGGACGAGCGCAGGCGAGCGCGCGCCGGTGGCGGCGTCGGCGAACAGGATCTGGACGTCACGGGCGCGCACGTCGCGGCCGTTGATGCGATAGACCGAGCCGGCCTCGCGCTCGATGCGGCGGGAGATTTCGAGCAGCTGGCTGTCATTCATCGCCGCGGGCGCGGTGCGATCGGCATTGTCGATCGTCATCGTCACTTCGGCGTGGTTGCGCGCGGGACGGTTGCCGGAGCCGGCGAAGATCACCGCGTCCATGTCGGCGGCGCGCAAGCTCTTGTAGGAGGTCTCGCCCATCGCCCAGCGCAGCGCCTCGACGAGATTCGACTTGCCGCAGCCGTTGGGGCCGACCACGCCGGTCAGGCCGGGCTCGATGACGAAGTCCGTGGGCTCAACGAAGGACTTGAAGCCGTGAAGGCGCAGGCGGGTGATTTTCATAAGCACGTATCTCTGTTGGCAGGCGCGAATCCCCCTGCCGGGACAATACCATGAAAGGCAATGTCGCTATCCGGGCGAGTCGCGCGAGGCGCCTCATGCGGCTGGACAATGGCCGCGGTGGGCAGCGAGGGCAACCGGCGAAAGCCGCTTTTCCCAAGGGATTTATGCCGGGAAAGATACGGCTTTGGATGCGCGAATCAGAGCTGTCGCGTGCGAATCAGCTCTTCAGCAGCGGATTGATCTTCTTGGCGAACTCCTCGAACGAGGTCTCGCCCTTGATCTTCTCGCCGTTGATGAAGAAGGTCGGCGTCGAATCCACCTTGAGCACGTCGCTGGCGTATTTCTGGTCGGCGGCGATCTTGTCCAGCAACGCCTGATCCTTCAGGCAGGCTTCGACCTGCTGCTGTGTAAGGCCGGCCTGCTTGCCGATCCGCGTCAGGGTCTCGGTGGTGTTTTTCATGACCCAGTCGTTCTGCTGGCGGAACAGCATGTCGGTGACCGCGAAATATTTCGGCGCGTCGTCCTTGGCGATGCAGCGCGACAGCATCGAGCCGGCGGCGGCTTTGATGTCGAGCGGGAACTCGCGGAAGATGTAACGCACCTTGTTGGTGTCGATGTATTCCTTCTTGATCTTGGGGAACACCTGCTCGTTGAAGACGGCGCAGTGCGGGCACGTCATCGAGGCGTATTCGGTGATGGTGACGGCGGCATCCTTCGGGCCGAGCGCCATGTCGGGCAGCGACACCGGCTTGGCGACGTCGGCGGCCGACTGCGCCATGGCGTCGGAGATGAGGCGGAGCGGCGAGAGCCCGGCGAGCGCGGCAAGCCCGGTCAGCGACAGCATCGTGGTGAAGGCGCGGCGGGTGATGATCACGGTCGGCTCCCGAATTGGCGTGGTCTCGCCCCGGGGTTTGTCGAGGTTCCCGGGCGGCCTGTCGCTAGCTTGAAACGTGGTTTGAGGCAATGGCGAGCGACGAGGACGGGTCCAGATTGGCCGCGAAATGAGGCTCAATTTCGCTTGATGGCGGCCCCGAGCCGGGCCAGCGCCGTCTTCAGCTCTTCGTCTTCGATCTCCCCCAGGCTCTCGGCCACCTTGGCGACGCGTCTGGGGTCCGGCGGGGCCGGCCGCTTCCGGGCCTGGGGCCGCGACAAAGGGGCCTGGCGGAAGGCCAGCTTGCCGACCGCGCTCCAGCCGAAGAAGCGATTGACCCGCTCCAGGATCACGTCGGCGGAGTGTTGGATCTCCAGGGCCATCGGTCCCTCGACCCGCAGCACCAGGGTCGCCGGCTCCTGCGGCTGGCCCTCCACCGGCCGCGGCCATTGCATCTTCAACGGCTCGGCATGGGCGGCGATCTCGGCTCCCGCAATCTGCGCCCACCGCGTCACCAGCTCGCGCGCCGCGAATCCCTGCTTGGCATAGGCCTCGGCAAAGACGTCGTCGAGCAGGATCCCGAGCGGCTTGGCGCTGATGGGGCCGGGTTTGGGCGGGAATTTGGACATCGGCCGGAACTAGGCTGCCGCGCGTGGCCGGATGGCCTTGAGGTCGCGATCGATCTCGCGCCGTCGCTGCATCAGATCGTAGTCCATCTGGAGTCCCAGGAAAAAGCCTTCCGACAGACCAAAATAGCGGGCGAGCCGCAGATCGGTGTCGGCCGTGATGTCGCGTTTGCCCAGGACGATCTCGTTGATGCGCCGCGGTGGCACGCGAACGGCGCGCGCCAGCCCGTTCTGGCTGAGATCCATCGGCTTCAAGAACTCCTCCAGCAGGATTTCGCCGGGATGAGGATTGCGGAGGAGACCGTTCCTAGTCGTGGTAGTCGACGATTTCGACATCTCTCGGTCCTCCGTCGTCCCAAGCAAAACAGATGCGCCACTGATCGTTGATCCGAATCGAGTGCTGGCCTTGGCGATCAGCCTTCATGGCTTCGAGCCGGTTGCCCGGCGGAACCCTGAGATCGGCCAACACCCGTGCTTGATTCAGCAAACGCAGCTTTCGCAAAGCCGTATTTTGGATGTCGGGCGGCAGTTTTCGACTTCGCCGCCCGGACCAGATCAACCCTGTCTCGGAGTTGGCGAAGCTCTGGATCATGCTTGTGTATAACGTATGGCGTTATAGTGCGCAATGGTGGGGTTGCGCTGGCCAGGGGCGAAATCCTCCTCTAGGAAAGACCGAATGTCCTCGTCTGCGCGCAGGAAAGAACGTAGCACGACGGCGCCCACGCCATCGGCTCGCCCGTCATTGCTGCTCGCCTGGTACGACCGCCACCGCCGCCGGCTGCCCTGGCGCGCCGCGCCGGGGCAGGCGTCGGACCCCTATCGCGTCTGGCTCTCGGAGATCATGCTGCAGCAGACCACGGTGAAGGCGGTCGGGCCCTATTTCGAGAAGTTCGTCGCACGCTGGCCGGATGTCACCGCGCTCGGACGCGCCTCGCAGGATGACGTGCTGCGGATGTGGGCCGGGCTCGGCTATTACTCGCGCGCACGCAACCTCTATGCCTGCGCCGTCGCGGTGACGCGCGAGCATGGCGGCATCTTTCCCGACACCGAGGAGGGCTTGCGCGCGCTGCCGGGGATCGGGCCGTATACGGCGGCGGCGATTGCGGCGATCGCCTTCGACCGCCGCACCATGCCGGTCGACGGCAATATCGAACGCGTGGTGTCGCGGCTCTTTGCGGTCGAGGAAGCGCTGCCGCAGGCCAAGCCGCTGATCCAGCAACTGGCGGCGACGCTGCTGGCCGACAGCCGGGCCGGAGACAGCGCACAGGCGCTGATGGATCTCGGCGCCTCGATCTGCACGCCGAAGAAGCCGGCGTGCTCGCTGTGCCCGCTGAACGAGGATTGCATCGCGTATGCGCAAGGCACGCAGGAGACGTTTCCCCGCAAGGCGCCGAAGAAGAGCGGCACGTTGCGCCGCGGCGCCGCTTTCGTCGTGTCGCGCGGCGACGAGCTGCTGGTCCGCAGCCGGCCGGAAAAGGGGCTGCTCGGTGGCATGACCGAGGTGCCGGGTTCAGATTGGCTTGCCGGCCAGGACGATACGACCGCGAAGCGGCAGGCGCCCGAGTTGAAGGGATTGTCGCGCTGGCAACGCAAGGCGGGCGTGGTCACCCACGTCTTCACGCATTTTCCGCTGGAGCTCGTGGTCTATACCGCGAAGGCGTCGGCGCGCACGCGTGCACCGGAGGGCATGCGCTGGGTGCCGACTGCGACCCTTGCCGATGAAGCGCTTCCCAACGTCATGCGCAAGGTGATCGCGCATGCGCTGGATCTTGCACCGCCCCGTCCCTCCTGACAGCACGCTGGCAGCAGCGTTGCGCTAGGGATTGCGAACGGAGGCTGCCAATGGTCAAGACCGCACTCGACGACTTTCCGAGACCGCCCTGTGCCGAGCTGCTGGGATGGCGACTGCTCGATGCCCGTCCGCAGGAAGGCTGGATCAAGCTTGGCTTCGAGGGCAAGCCGGAATTCTGCAATCCGGCGGGCTTCATTCAGGGCGGCATGCTCTCGGCCATGCTCGATGACTCGATGGGGCCGGCGGTGCTCGTGATGAGCGAAGGCCGGCTTTACACCACCACCATCAGCATGACCGTGAACTTTCTGGCGCCGGCCAAGCCCGGTCCAATTATCGGCGAGGCCAAAGTGACGCAGCTCGGCAAGACCATCGCCTTCGTCGAGGCCAAGCTGATGGCGCAGGACGGCACGGTGCTGGCGACAGCGAGCGCGAGCGAGCGGCTGCTGGAGGCGGCGCGGGTGGTGAGGTGAGGTCGGCACCGGTCTAGCACCGCACTCCCTCTTCCTTCTCCCCTTGTGGGAGAAGGTGGCGCGAAGCGCCGGATGAGGGGTTTCTCTCCGCGAGTTCAAATCGCGAGAGACGAACTCGCCGAGACAACCCCTCACCCAAGCGAATGTCCGTCTACCGACGTCGCCGCCCTCTCCCGCAAGGGGCGAGGGCACATTCATGCGCATCTCGGTGGAGACCTCACGCCCCCGCGCGGGCGTCCTTGCTCACGATCGGCGGCTTGGCATTCAGTGCCTCGACCTGAAATCCGGCGACGCGCTTGTAATTGGCGGCGATGTCTTCCAGCTCTTTTTGCGACAGCACGTCGGTGACGATCTTATAGCCCTCGGGCGCGCGCTCTTCGACCAGCTGCATCACCTGCTCGGGGCCGTTCTTGCGGTTGAGCAGGACGAGATCGGTGGTCGCGGGCCGGCGCTCGGCCTCATAGGCGAGCAGCGCGGCGCTGGTCGGACCATGCGCGAGAATCTCGCGGGTGATGACGCGGGCATCGAGGATCGCCTGCGAGGCGCCGTTCGATCCGATCGGGTACATCGGATGCGCGGCGTCGCCCATCAGCGTGACCCTGCCGAACGTCCATTGCGAGACCGGATCGCGGTCGACCAGTGGATATTCATAGGCGTGCGGGCAGTTCTTGATCAGGCCGGGCACGTCGAGCCAGCCGAACGTCCAGCTCTCGAACCAGGGCAGGAACTCCTCCAGGCGCGCGGTGCGGTTATAGTCCTCGCGCCGCCACTGATGGGTCGGCGGCATGTGCCGCTCGGCGACCCAGTTGATCAGGCGGTTGCCGTTCGCGTCCGGCTCCTTGCTGATCGGATAGCAGACGAATTTCAGGATCTCGTGCCCGGCCATGATCATGGTGCGGCCGGTGAGGAAGGCTTTCGCCGGGGTGACGCCGCGCCAGAGGATACGGCCGTTCCAGATCGGAGGGCCTTCGTTCGGATAGAGCTTTTCTCGCGCGGCGGAATGAATGCCGTCGGCGGCGATCAGGATCGCGCCTTCATGGCTCCCGGCGGTCTTGCCGGTCGCGCGGTCGATGAAGTCGGCGCGCACGCCGGTTGCGGTCTCGGTCCATCCGGTCAGATGATGGCTGGTGAGAATGTTGTCGCGGCCGAGCCGCTCGACCGCGGTGTCGAGCAGGATCTGTTGGAGGGTGCCGCGATGGATCGAGAATTGCGGCCATTTGTAGCCGGCCTCCAGCCCGCGCGGCTCGCTCCAGATCGGCTTGCCATGCTTGGAGAAATAGGCGAGCTCGCGCGTCCGCACACCGCTGGCATCCAGCTTGTCCAAAAGCCCGAGCTCGATCAGCTCACGCACCGCATGCGGCAGCACGTTGATGCCGACGCCGAGCGGCTTCAGCTCGGCGACGCTCTCGAACACTTTCACGGGAACGCCGATCTGGTGCAGGCTGAGCGCAAGCGTCAGCCCGCCGATGCCGCCGCCGGCGATGAGTACGGTCATGACAAAATCCCCCTCCGATCGACGCGTCTTCGCATAGCAGGGCGGCGGTGGGCAACTGCGAAGAGCTCGCCTATGGACGGGGCGGCGAGGGGCCGTTAACCTCGGGCTTTCCCATGAGGTCCGACATGCTCAAGCTCTACTACGCCACCGGCACCTGCGCGCTCGCCACCTACATCACACTGGAGGAGGCCGGCGCCGATTACACGGCCGAACGGTTGAGCTTCAAGGACAACCAGCAGAACAGCCCTGATTATCTCAAGATCAACCCAAAGGGCCGCGTGCCGGCGCTGGTGACCGATCGCGGCGTCCTGACCGAGACGCCGGCGATGCTGGCCTACCTCGCCCAGACCTTCCCCAAGGCGAAGCTCGCGCCGCTCGACGATCCCTTCGACTTCGCCCAGGTGCAGTCGTTCAATTCTTATCTGTGCTCGACCGTGCATATCAACCACGCCCACAAGATGCGCGGCGCGCGTTGGGCGACCCAAGAGAGCTCGTTCGCCGACATGAAAGCGATGGTTCCGAAGACCATGGCCGCCTGCTTCAAGCTGATCGAGCAGAAGATGTTCGGGGGACCCTGGGTGATGGGCGAGCAGTACACGATCTGCGATCCCTATCTCTACACCCTCTCGACCTGGCTCGAAGGCGACAGTGTCGACATCAATGAGACGCCGAAGATCGCCGATCACTTCAAGCGCATGTCGGAGCGCCCCGCGGTGCGCAAGGTGATGGAAGCGCAGAAGGCGTAACAACGTTCCGGCTTTGTAGGGTGGGCAAAGCGAAGCGTGCCCACCATCGGTTCGTTGCCGCGGAAGATGGTGGGGACGGCGCTTTGCGCCTTTGCCCAACCTACGAGAGCTTGCGCTTGTCTTGCTCCAGCTCTCGTCCCGTCTCCAGCATCAGCCGGCGCAGCCAGATCGAGCCGGGGTCCATCTGAGCCCGGGTCGGATAAAACATGAACTGCTCGTCGATCCCGGGGTCGAGCGGCGGCGTCACCGTGACGAGGCCGAGCTGCTTCGACAATGCGGCAATCAGCCGGCGCGGCACGAAGGCGACGAGGTCGGTGCGGGCGGCGACGTGCAGCGCTTCGAGATAGCCTGACACCACCAGCGAAATGTGCCGCTCGATGCCCTTGGCTCGCAGCCAGGTGTCGATCAAATCCTCATTGCTGCCGCGAATGATCACGCCGACATGGCGTGCGGCCAGGAAGGTTTCGCGCCGTTTCAGTTTCGCGCCTGTGGGATGACCGCGCCGCACCGCTAATGCGTCGCTGTCGGTATAGAGCAGCTGGCGGTGAAATCCCTTGAAGGCGTTTCCGATCGAGATCACCAGGTCGATGGTGCGGGCGAATTCGGCGTGGAAGATCGCAGATCCCCGCCATGGGACAACGTCGATGCGGACGTTGGGCGCGACCTGCGTCACCTTCTCCATGAACCGCGGCACCAACAGCTCGACCGCGAGATCCGGCATCATCAGGCGGAATTGCCGCTCGCTGCGCGCTGCATCGAACTCGTCAGGCACGAACAGCCCGCGCACCTGGTCGAGCGCCTGAGCGAGCGGCGCGCGCAAGGCCTGCGCCCGCGGCGTCAGCTCCATCCGCGCGCCGGTGCGCACCAGCAGGGGATCGCCGAGAATGTCGCGCAGGCGCTGCAATGCATGGCTCGCCGCCGGCTGGGACAGGCCCATCCGAAGCGCGGCGCGACTGACACTGGTCTCGCGCAGCAATGCGTCGAGTGCGGTCAGCAGGTTCAGGTCGAGCGAATTCAAATTCATCGGGTGAATACATATCATATCCACTATCGATTTGAAGAATGTAGATCGGCCGGCGATGATCTCGGTGTTCTCACCAAACGGAGATGCCGCCATGAGCGCTGCCGCCAACAAGAAACTGATGCAGGATATTTTCGCCGCCGCCGCCAATCCGGATCCGGCCGCGCGCGATCGCGCCCTGTTCACCGCGAGCCTTGCCGACGACGCCAAATGGGTGGTCACCGGCCAGTATTCCTGGTCGCGCACCTTTTCGGGCAAGGAGGCGATCCTCAATGATCTGCACGGCTATGTGCGCACCCGCCTGCGCGACCGCACGCGCACGGTCGCGCACCGCTTCATCGCCGACGGCGATGTGGTCGTCGTGGAGGCCAAGGGCGACAACGTCACGCCTGAGGGCGTGCGTTACGACAATGATTATTGCCTGGTGTTCCGTCTGGAGGACGGCAAGATCAAGGAAATCCGCGAGTATTGCGACTCGATCCTGACGGAGAGGGCGCTGGGCCCGTTTCCGCAAGAGGCCGTGAGGGCTGCGAGCTGACCGGATTGGACGACGTCGGTTTCACCGGCCGGCCCTGTCCGTCCCGCCTCGCGGTGCTTGTACGAATGTGGCGGACGCTGGTGGACCTCGCGCGGGCTCGGCGACAGCGATCCCGAGCCCGGCGCCAGCTCGCTGCGATGACCGAGCGCGAGCTTCAGGATTGCGGCATGACCCGGGCCGAGATCGCCTACGAACTGAAGAGACCTGTGCGGCGCAAATAGATCGATGACGAGGAAGCGGCGCCGGTCGCGCCGCTTCCGGCTCGAATTCCCCCGGAACCTTTGCAGCTCCCCGACGTTTCTCTCGGTTTCCGGGGCAATCGCGCCCCGAGACCGCGGGCTTTCTGGGACTTGTATGCTGGTTGGGGCTTCGGACGTTACGAGACATGTAGGCCGCAGCTCGTCCGGTCTGCGTGAACGCCTAAGAGATGCGACGTCGGATGCCCATCGTGAGCTCGATGCGCAATTGTCCGCGTTCGACCTGACCGGCGTTTCCGGCTATCGCCGCTTCCTTCATGCCAGTGCCGGTGCCCTTCTTCCGCTCGAGGCCGCCCTGGCGGACGCCGGCGTGGACGGCATCTTTCCAGACTGGCCGGAGCGGTCGCGGAGCGCTGCCATTGCGACCGATCTGGATCGCCTGGGCGCTAGCGCCGCGGCGATGGTGTCGGTGCCGCCGCTCACGCGCAGCGGCGTGTTCGGCACCATGTACGTGCTGGAGGGTTCCCGTCTGGGCGCGAAATTTCTGCTGAAGACGGTGGCCGATGCGGCCGATCCGCGCATCGGTGCGGCCACCCTCTATCTCCGCCACGGGACAGGCAAGCGGCTCTGGCAAAACTTCCTGTCAAAGCTCGAAAGCGAGGTCTGCGACGAGATCGAGGTGATCGCGGCGGCGCGCATTGCCTTCGCCGCGTTCGAGCAGGCGGCGGATCGCGCATGAACGAGGCGGTCAATCTCACCAATTGCGATCGCGAGCCGATCCATATTCCGGGCAGCGTGCAGCCGTTCGGCTTCTTGCTCGCTGTGCTCTCGGATTTCACCATTTGCATGGCCTCCGACAATGTCGGCAGCTTTCTCGGAAGCGACGTTGCCGATCTGCTTCAGCGGCCGTTGTCGACCGTCATCTCCGAAGCCGCTGTCGCGACCATCCGCAGCCATGTCGACCATCTGAGCGGACCGGATGCCACCGAGCGCCTGTTCGGTCTCGAGCTCCAGGCCGGCAAGCCGCTTTACGATCTCTCGATCCACTTCTCCGGCGTCTACCTGATCGTCGAAGCGGAGCCGAGCGTCCACGAGCCGGGCGTCAATTCCGGCGAGCTGGTCCGCCTGATGCTCGACCGGATCCGCAAGACCCGCGGCATGACCGATCTCGCGCGTGAGGCGGCGCGGCAGCTCAAGGTGCTGACCGGCTTCGACCGGGTCATGGTCTACCAGTTTCATCCCGACGGATCGGGCGAAGTGATCGCCGAGACTGCGGAAGCCGGGCTCGAATCCTTCCTCGGTCTGCATTACCCGGCCTCCGACATTCCACGGCAGGCCCGCATCCTCTATCAGCGCAACTGGCTACGCATCATTGCCGATATCAACTCCAGGCCGGCTGCGCTGGTGTCTACCCCCACGCACAATGCCGGGCTGCTCGACCTTTCGATGAGCGTGCTGCGCTCGGTCTCGCCGATTCACATCGAATATCTGCGCAACATGGGCGTTGCCGCCTCGATGTCGGTCTCGATCCTGCGTGACGGCAAGCTGTGGGGCCTGTTCGCCTGCCATCATTATTCGCCGCGCTACATCTCGTTCGACAAGCGGACGGCGTCCGAGCTGTTCGGGCAGATGTTCTCCTGGATCGTCGAGGGGCGCGAACGCGAGGGCGACGTCGCCTATGAAGCCCGCGCCCATCAGGTCCAGGAGCGGCTGATCGAGATCGCGGCCTCGCACGAGCACAGTCGGCGCGCGATCGTCGATTTCCTCGGCGACTATCGCAAGATGATCGACTGCGACGGCGTCGCAGTGTGGTCCGACAACAAGATCGTGCTCCAGGGCGAGACGCCGACCGAGGACGAGGTGAAGGATCTCGTCGCCTTCATCAACCGGAATTCGCCGGGGCGCATCTTCGCCAGCGCCGAGATCGCCAAGATCTATGCCGCCGGCCAGGCGTTCCGCGACCGCGCCGCGGGGTTTCTCGCCATTCCGATCTCGCGAACGCCGCGCGACTGCCTGATCTTCTTCCGCCGTGAGGTCACGCGGTCCGTGAATTGGGCCGGCGCTCCCGACAAGGTCTACGACGAGGGTCCGAACGGACCGCGGCTGACGCCGCGCAAGAGTTTCGAGCTCTGGCAGGAGACGGTGGCGGGCCAGTCGAAGCCGTGGTCGGCGGCCGACATCCGCATCGCCGAGAGCCTGCGCGTCACTCTGCTGGAAGTGATCCTGCAATTGTCCGATCTCGCCGCGCGTGAGCGCCGCGGTGCGCAGGAGCGGCAGGAGCTGATGATCGCCGAGCTCAACCACCGCGTCCGCAACATCCTGAGCCTGGTCCGCGCGCTGGTGGCGCAGAGCAAGGACACCGCGACGAACGTGGAGGAGTTTGCCAGCGTCCTCGGCGGCCGTATCCAGGCTCTGGCCCGCGCCCACGACCAGATCACCAATCTGAACTGGGCGCCGGTGGCGCTGCGGACCCTCGTCGAATCCGAGGCCGGCGCCTATCTCGGCGCGCGTGCAGGCCGGATCAAGATGGGCGGGCCCGATGTCGCGCTCGATCCCAAGGCGTTTGCGACGCTGGCGCTCGTTGTCCACGAGATGATGACCAATTCCGCCAAATATGGCGCGCTCGCCGATTCCACCGGCAGCGTCGAGGTGGTCTGGCGGCTCGATCCGTCGTCGAGCCTCGTGATCGAATGGAAGGAAAGCGGCGGCCCGCCGGTGCAGCCGCCGTCGCGGCGGGGCTTCGGCACCACGATCATCGAACGCTCGGTGCCGTTCGATCTCAAGGGCGATGCCGAGATCCGCTTCGATCTTCTGGGGGTGCAGGCGAAGTTCGTCATCCCCGCAAATTTCGTAGAATTCGTGCCATCAATAGCAGGAGCCGCCATGCGCATCGAGGAGCAACAGTCCAGCCGTCCCCGGCTGTCTGAGACCGCGCTGATTGTCGAGGACAATCTGATCATCGCAATGGCGGCGGAGGTCATCCTGCTCGATCTCGGCGCCCGCCACGTCGACACCGCCGCCAGCGTCGATCAGGCGCTGCGTTCGATCGAGCGTTCGCGGCCGAGCTTTGCTCTGCTCGATCTCAACCTCGGCAACGAGAGCAGCATCAAGGTGGCGCAGAAACTGAAAGAGATCGGCGTGCCCTTCATCTTCGCAACCGGCTATGGCGAGCGCGCGCCGCTTCCGGCCGAGCTTGCCTCGGTGCCGGTCGTCCAGAAGCCGTACACGCTCGAAGTGGTCGAGCACGCACTCGGCAAATTGCAGCAGGCCAGCGTCCTCTAGGGATTTGCGTGCACGCTATGCACGCCGCTGCAGATTCTTGCATGACTTCGCATAGCTGCTGATAATATCGGCAGGTCCATGTGCGCCGATGCGCGTGCGCGCGAAGAATTTGAAGGTTCAATTAACGAGTGTCCCCCATTGTGTCGCGGTGCAGCGTGGGTCGCGAGGACGCGACGCGCGGCTGCCGGGGTGGCCGCTGACGATCGCCGGATTCGTTCGGCCGCTCGAAGTGAAATGCATGTTGGTGGACAGTGGGAATGCCGAAGTTTCGTTTGCGGATCAGGGGACGGCTGTACGCAGGCTTCATGGCCCTGGTGGCGGTTGGTCTCGTGATGGCCGTGGTGGCGGTCTGGAATTTGCGGGCGGTGCAGGATCAGGTCGGAAGACAATCCGCGCTCTCGGACAGCACGGCGCGGGTGCTGGAGATCTCGACCCACCTGCAGGCCATCCAGCGCGCCAATCTGCGCTACATCTACGATGCCAACGAACCCGCGATGAAAGAAGCGCAAGAGCGCGAAACCGCGGCGACCGAGCTGTTGCGGGTCGGCGCGACGGGGACGCTCTCGGAGGAGCGGCGGGCGCTCTACAACGGCCTCATCGACGACGTCGCCAAGATGCGACGCCTGCGTGACAACCTCGGAGACGCCGTCAACGAGGCGAGAACGGGCAAGGCGACGTTGCTGCCGAGCGGCGAAGAGCTGGCCGTGAAAATGGCCAAGCTGGTCGATACGGCGCGCGCAGCCGTCGACGAAGACACCGCGGCCCTCGTTGCCGACCTCGAATCCAGGGTCCTCCTGGTTCGGGTCGCCAACTGGCGTTTCCTGGCCCTGCGCGACACCCAGGGGCCGGCCAACTTCCGGGCCAGTGTGGACAGGGCGGCGCAACGGCTCGCGGCGATCGAAAAGAGCCCGCAGGCAGGGGAATTGCGATCCACGCTCGCGCCGGTGAAGACCGCGCTCGGCATCTACAAATCCGCGTTCGAGACGACCTCCGCCGCGATGCTCCAGGCCGACGAGATCTACCACAAGAACCTCGCACCGCTCATCGTCGACAGCATCGGCAGGCTCAAGGCCGCTGAAACGACCCTGAAGAAGGACTATCAGGACTCGCGCACCCATGCCGAAGACGTGATCGCCGGCACGACGACCATTCAGGAGGTTGCAGGCGGTCTTGCCATCCTGTTCGGCGGCATCGTCGCCTTCCTGATCGCCCGCAGCATCGTCGGTCCCCTGACCTCGATGACGCGTGCGATGGGGCTGATTGCCGGCGGCAATTTCGCGGTCGAGATTCCCGGTCGCGGCAAGGCCGACGAGATCGGCGACATGGCCAAGGCGATCCAGGTGTTCAAGGACAACATGATCGACACCGAGCGCATGCGCGCCGAGCAGGCCGAGCTCGAGGCGCGGCAGGCCGAAAGCCGCAAAGAGGACATGGCCAGGCTGGCGGACCAGTTCGAACAGGCCGTCGGCGAGATCGTCAACACGGTGTCGTCGGCGTCGAACGAGCTCGAAGCCTCCGCCGGCACTTTGACCACGACCGCCTCGCGGGCGCAGAATTTGTCGACGGAGGTGGCCAGCGCCTCGCAGGAGGCGTCGGCCAATGTGCAGGCGGTCGCCTCGGCGACCGAGGAGCTCTCCTCCTCGGTGTCCGAGATCGCCCGCCAAGTGCAGGAATCCGCCCGGATCGCCGGCGAGGCCGTCGGTCAGGCGAGCAAGACCAACGCGCATGTCGGTGAACTCTCCAAGGCCGCCGCGCGAATCGGCGACGTGGTCGAGCTGATCAGCACCATCGCCGGCCAGACCAACCTGTTGGCGCTGAATGCCACCATCGAGGCGGCGCGCGCCGGCGATGCCGGCCGCGGCTTTGCCGTGGTCGCTTCCGAGGTCAAGGCGCTGGCCGAGCAGACCGCGAAAGCCACCGGCGAGATCGGCCAGCAGATCTCCAACATCCAGGTTGCGACCGAGCAGTCGGTCGGCGCCATCAGGGAGATCAGCGGCACCATCGAGCGGCTGTCGGAGATTTCGTCGGCGGTCGCCGCCGCCGTGGAGCAGCAGGGCGCGGCGACGCAGGAGATTTCCCGCAACGTCCAGCAAGCGGCGCACGGTACGCAGCGCGTCTCGACCAATATCGGCGACGTGCAGCGCGGCGCTTCCGAAACCGGATCGGCCTCGTCCCAGGTGCTGTCCGCGGCGCGTTCGCTGTCGGCCGACAGCAGCCGGCTGAAGCAGGAAGTCGCCAGGTTCCTGAGCTCGGTTCACGCCGCCTGAGTCTCGAAAGCAAAGGGGCCACGCGCATGCGCGTGGCCCCAGCTGACGTCGCGCGGTCAGGCGACCTTGGTCGTCATGTGCTTGAACATGTTGGCGCGCGCCTCGTCGTCCATCTCGGCCTTGAAGGTGAACTTGTCCTTCAGGGCGATCGCGCGCTCTGCTGCGGGGCGCGCCGAGATCTCGTCCAGCAGCCGCTTCACGTTCGGGTATCGCGCGACGGCGTCGTCGCCGAGCTTGAACGGCAGCATCCGCGCCCAGCCCCACAGCGCCATGTCGACGATCGAATAGCTGTCGCCGACCATGTAGCGGCGGCCTTCGAGCCGGGCGTCGAGAATCTTGTAGTGGCGATCGGTCTCGTACTGGTAGCGGTTGTGGGCGTAGTCGTGGTTCTGGTCCTTCGGTGCAAAATGCTTGAAGTGCACCGCCTGGCCCGAATAGGGGCCGACGCCGGTGGCGACGAACATCAGCCATGACAGCGTCTCGCCGCGCAGGCTGGCGGCGGGCAGGAACTTGCCGGTCTTCTCGGCGAGATAGAGCAGGATGGCGTTGGAATCGAACACGATCGTCCCGTTGTCGTCGATGGCCGGCACCTTGCCGTTCGGATTGATCTTCAGATAGTCGGGCGCGAATTGCTCGCCCTTGCGGGTGTCGATCTTCACGGGCTCGTACGGCAGGCCTGCTTCTTCCAGGTAGAGCGCGACCTTGGTCGGGTTCGGCGATCCGTTGAAATAGAATTTGAGCATCGATCTCCCCAGGGTTTGTTGCCAGGCGCGAATGCAGCGTCAGTGCCGCTCCGCTTCTCTTGCCTGAACCCGCTGCGCGAGAGCAACCGGCGAGTTTGCCGGGCGGTATCTGCGCGCCACGCAGATCAGCCGGCGCAACAAAGGCCGATCGCGGCCGTAATGACCATCGCGGCGCCGACCGCCTCCAGGCGCAGCCCGAGCCGCGCGGCCAGATGCATGTCGGATGCCCGCGCCGCCCGCTCCGATCCGCGCGCATAGCCGTGCACGATGACGTCGTGATTGAAATTGTCGTGCGCCTCGTTGCTGCTGGCGAGCCCGACGCAGATCACGAGCACGCCGAACAATGCGAGGCCGAAGAATCCGAGCAGGGCGATCAGGAACATCGGAAACATGCCGACCAGGAAGATCGGCAGCAGCGGCACCAACAGCAATGTCTCGGACTGTCGTCGCATGGGAGCGGGCCCGCCAGGACGGAGGCTGATCGGGGGAGTCTAGTCCTGGTTGAGGCGGCATTCAACCAGTGACGCCGTCATTCCGGGGCGCGCCTCTTGGCGCGAGGCCGGAATCCATTGGGCGGCATGGGGTGTGGTTGGATGGATTTCCGGTTCGCGCGGAGCCTGTCATCGGGCCGCGCTGCGCGCGGACCCGTGGCGAGCCCCGGAATGACGGAGGGGAAGCGACTACTCCGCCGTCATACCCGCGCGGATTTCGGCGCGCAGCTCGTCGATCAGCTTGAGACCCTTCTTGGTCTCGACGTGCCAGAAGGTCCAGCCGTTGCAGGCCTGCGCGCCTTGCGCCACCGCGCCGATGCGGTGGATCGAGCCGACCTTGTCGCCGAACATGATGGCGCCGTCGGCGCGCACCAGCGCACCGAGCTGCTTCTTGGCGTCGAACAGCTTCGTGCCGGGCATGATCATGCCGCGCTCGATCAGCTCGGAGAACGCGACCCGCGGCGCCTCGCGCGCGGTCATGAACGGGGCGAGGCTCGCTTCCGGCAGCGGCTCGACCGCGGCGATGCGCGCTTCGGCGGCCTTGGCGTAGGTCCTGTCGCGCTCGAAGCCGATATAGGAGCGGCCGAGGCGCTTGGCGACCGCGCCGGTGGTGCCGGTGCCGTTGAAGGGGTCGATCACGAGATCGCCGGGCTTCGACGAGGACAGCAGCACGCGCGCGAGCAGGCCTTCGGGCTTCTGCGTCGGATGCACTTTCTTGCCGTCGGCGCCCTTGAGGCGCTCCTCGCCGGTGCAGAGCGGAATCAGCCAATCGGACCGTGCCTGCACGTCCTCGTTGGCGGCCTTCAGCGCCTCGTAGTTGAACGTGTAGCCCTTGGCCTTCTCGTCGCGCGCGGCCCAGATCATGGTCTCGTGCGCGTTGGTGAAGCGGCGGCCGCGGAAATTCGGCATCGGGTTCGACTTGCGCCAGACGATGTCGTTCAGGAGCCAGAAGCCGAGGTCCTGCATGATGGCGCCGACGCGGAAGATGTTGTGATAGGAGCCGATCACCCAGATCGTCGCCGACGGCTTCATCGCGCGGCGTGCGGCAAGCAGCCAGGCCCGGGTGAAATCGTCATAGGCGGAGAACGAATCGAACTTGTCCCAGTCGTCGTCGACGGCGTCGACGTGGGATTCGTCAGGGCGCTTGAGATCGCCCTTGAGCTGGAGATTGTAGGGCGGGTCGGCGAACACGAGATCGACCGAACCGGCCTGAAGCTTCGACATCTCGGCGACGCAATCACCGAGGATGACGCGATGCGACGGAGACTCGAAATTTGTGCGGGGCGCCCTTGCAGACGCCCCGCGACGCGACTCTACCATGACTCAAGAACTCTGACTCAGGCGACGCTGTCGGCGACGCGGGACCAAACAACCGACTGACCGTTACATTGAAGCGGCAAAGTAAAAATCGACTTAACCCGCCGCTTTGCTGAGCAAGTCTCAAGTCGCGTTCTGCGTGCATGTCGTCGCGCGCATTCGCCGTATTTTACAGTGCATTTCGCGGGTCGCTGGCTGGCGAAAGCAATCGTGGCTTGAAAAAGGCCGCAAATTTCTCTCGGAAAAAATTGCTCGACCCTCGGAAAAAATTGCTGGCATCGGCATGTTGCCGCACTAGGCAATTTTTGCCGGCCACGATATTGATAAAAGCAACGGAAATTTTACGTGTGTGGCGCGTTGAGCTTTCGCGTTTATGCGCCGGACGAAACCGACGAACCTGAATCAGGGACCCCAAAGGAAGGCCGCCATGCGTTACGATGACTTCCGCCGCAGCGACGACATCGAGGATCGTCGCGACGAAGGTGGCGGCTTTGGCGGCGGCGGAGGCGGCGGATTCGGCCTGCCGATGGGCGGCGGCGGGCTCGGCATCGGCACCATCATCATCCTCGGTCTCGTCGGTTACGCCTTCGGCATCGATCCGCGCATCCTGATCGGCGGCGCCGAGATCCTCACCGGCGGCGGCCAGGCTCCGAGCTACCAGACCGACCGCCAGGCCTCCTCCGGCAAGCGCGGCGCGCCGACCGACGAGATGGGCAGCATGATCTCCGGAATCCTCGGCGAGCTCGACGATCGCTGGAGCGAGATCTTCCAGGCCTCGGGCCAGTCCTATACCGGGCCGAAGATCGTGCTGTTCCGCAACGCCACCAATGGCGGGCGCTGCGGCATGGCGCAGTCGGCGATGGGCCCGTTCTATTGTCCGCCGGACCGCACCATCTTCCTCGACACCGGTTTCTTCCGCGAGGTCGAGACGCGCTTCCGCGGCTGCTCCGGCAAGTCGGCGTGCAATTTCACCACCGCCTACATCATCGCGCACGAGGTCGGTCACCACATCCAGAACCAGCTCGGCATCATTCCGCGGGTGACGCGGCTGCAGCAGCAGGCGGGCTCGAAGGCAGAGGCGAATGCGCTCCAGGTGAAGGTCGAACTGCAGGCCGATTGCCTGTCCGGCGTCTGGGTCAATCGCGAGGCCAAGAAACGTCCGAACTTCCTCGAGCCTGGCGATATCGAGGCTGCACTGAGCACGGCGAGCGCGATCGGCGACGATACGCTGCAGCGCCAGTCGACGGGCCGCGTCGTCCCGGATTCCTTCACCCACGGCTCGGCGGCGCAGCGCAAGCAATGGTTCATGACCGGCTATCAGCAGGGCACGGTCCAGGCCTGCAACACGTTCGGAGCGGGGGCGCTGTAGCACGAGTTCGTGCCCCCGGACGCAGCACGAATTATGATGCGCGATTGTGCATCTCAGGATTCGGAAGTAGTGGCGTCATCCTGAGGTGCTCGCCTCTTCGGCGAGCCTCGAAGGAGGACGAGCCCCTGGCCCATCCTTCGAGGCGCACCTCAGGATGACGGTGGAGGCTGGGGAAACAGGAGTGAAGTCGTGGCTTCCATCGACGAAACCAAGCAGTTCATCCCGCTCAATATCGCGGTGCTCACGGTGTCGGACACGCGCGCGCTGGCGGACGACAAGTCCGGCCAGACGCTGGTCGATCGTCTCACCGCTGCCGGTCACCATCTCGCCGCGCGCGAGATTGTCACCGACGACATCGAGGCGATCCGCGACGTCGTTCGCCGCTGGATCGCGGATGCCGGCGTCGACGTCGTCATCACCACCGGCGGCACCGGCTTTACCGGGCGCGACGTCACGCCGGAGGCAGTCGAGCCGCTGTTCGAAAAGCGCATGGACGGTTTCTCGATCGCATTCCACATGCTGAGCCACGCCAAGATCGGCACGTCGACGATCCAGAGCCGCGCCACTGCAGGCGTTGCGGGTGCGACCTACATCTTCTGCCTGCCGGGCTCCCCCGGCGCCTGTCGCGACGGCTGGGACGGCATCCTCGCGGCCCAGCTCGACTATCGCACGCGGCCCTGCAATTTCGTCGAGATCATGCCGCGGCTGGACGAGCATCTGCGAAGGCCGAAGGCCCAGGGCGCGACGGCGTAGGTGCCGATGGTTGACCGGTATCTCTCCACGCCGACGGCCTCGTAGGGTGGGCAAAGCGACTCGTCCGCCGTAGCTCGAAGAGCGAAGGCGGAAGCGCGCCCACGATTTTGCCTATTGCTGAAAGGTGGTGGGCACTGCGCGCGAAGAGTGCGCCTTTGCCCACCCACGGTCGCTTGCATCTACCAGCGTCGCTGCCTTCTCCCACAAGCGGCGAGGGCACATTGATGCGCATCTCGCTCGTTGCGAGATGATCAGAGATCACGCTCCCAGGTCTCGCCGATCAGATCCTGCCCAAAACTGTGATGCGGCTCGGTGGCGACCAGCTTGAAGCCTGCACTCTTGTAGATGCCGCGCGCGGCGACCAGGATGCTCTGCGTCCACAGCGTCATCTTGCTGTAACCCCGCTCGCGCGCGCCCTGGATGCACTGCTCGACCAGCGCGCGGCCGACGCCGAGACCGCGCGCCTTCTTCTCCACCTGCAACAGGCGCAGCTTGGCGGTCTCGTCCGTCGCCTTGACCAGGAAGACCGAGCCGACCGGCTCGCCGCCCAATTCCGCGATCCAGCAATGCTCGCGCGCGGCGTCGTAGTTCCTGATGAATTGTGCGCAGATCTCGGCGACCAGCGCCTCGTAGCTGATGTCCCAATTGTAGTCCGCGGCATAGGCGGCGCCTTGTCGGGAGATGACCCAGCCCATGTCGCCGACGCGATGGCTGCGCAGCATGACAGCCGCGGGCTGGCTTCGGCGTTGCTCCAGCACGGATTCGATGGTCGCCATGGCCTGCGTGAGCTGCGAGACATCGCTGGCCGAAAGCTGAGCCAGCATTGCGGCAACCTCATTCTGCGAGTTCAGGTTCAGCTTGGCGAACGCCTGGCGGCCCTTGGCGGTGAGGCTGAGCTGATATTGCCTGCGATCCGCGGGCAGGGGCCTGCGCGCGATCAGCCCCTTTTCATCGAAGCTCTGGACGATGCGGCTGAGATAGCCGGGGTCGAGACCGAGCTCGCTTCCGATCTCTTTGGCCGCCAGCTCGTCGCGTTGCGCGAGCTCATACAGCACCCGGGCTTCGCTGAGGGAAAACGGGCTCTCTCCCAGATGCTGGTCGAGCACGCCAAGCTTGCGGGTATAGAAGCGGTTGAAGGCGCGGACCGCTGCAATGGGGTCGTCGGTAGCGTCGATCGGCATGGATCACCTCGATACTTGCCATTGTCAAATAATTATTTGACTTTGGCAAGTATCGGCTGATCTCAGTTGATCATGACGATGCGGCTGCGCAGCATGGTGCGGGACGAACGGCCGAGGCGCCGGAGCAGCTGTGCCTCGGAATGCCGAGCCTGCGGCGGGTAGCCGCCGATCCGGTCGTAATGATCACGGGCAATCAGAAGTCCCTGGCCTCCGAGCGGGCCGATCAGACCGCGTGCCACGGCCCGGATGATGTCGCGCAATCCGGTATCTGCATAAGGCGAGCGCGCATAGCGGAACACCGCGGCCCGGTCCCGTCCGCTGCTCGCGACCGCCTGGATGAACTGGGTGGTCTCCTCGATCCAGCCGGTTTCCAGCACGGCGCCGGCGGGCAGGAACATCAACCAGGGCGAACGCGCCTGGAGCGCGCCGGCGGCGAGCGCGGCGCCCTGCGAGGTCCCCTCGAAGCCGACGAAACGGCAGCCTGCGACGTCGGCGACGCGCTCGATCACCCCGTTGCGGGTGCCGTCGACCAGGAGCACTTCCCGGACCACACCGGCGGCGGCGCCGGGCACCAGCGCGGCCAGAGTCGCCACCGCCGTCTGCTCGACGCCTTCGGTCGGGATGATGACGCTCAGCATGATTGAGGCTTCAATGTCCGCATTTCGGGAGAAGCGTAGCGCTGCATGAGGTTGTCATAAACCTGAAGCGTGGCCGAGTGCAACTTTCCGGCGGTGCCGCGGCATGCGATGGTAAACCCTCGCCAGTCATTGCAGCCAAAAGTGTCCTGCGCGGGCTGGTAATATTGCCGATTGTTTCGGCACAAGCCCCGTCCGACAGTATTAGCCCGGGGCTTCATGGCGGCATTCTCGCTGCGCCGGCACCCGGTCCCTCGCAGCTGAGGATGCAGCTTGCAGGAAAGGTCGAATGAAGATGTGTGATCTCGCGCGCAAGAGAGGCCTCTTATGAACGCCGATCAAATCGCCGTCGGCGCGTCGCCGCTCTCGCCGAAGCAGGCTGCGCCCACCTTACGGATCCGGGCGCTGATGCTGGGCGACCGCATCAATGCTTCCGGCCTGGAGATTGGGACGCTGGTCTCTTCCACCCCGGCGGCCTACCGGGTCCATGCCGGTCTCGCCGTGATCTTCCGCTACGGCGTCGTGGTGCTGATCGGCCTGCTCCCGTCGGAGGAGAAGGTGCTCATCGACAACCTGACGTCACGCGTGACCGGAGAGCTCAGCCCCTACGAAGAAGAGATCGCGCAGGCTCAGCTCTGCAGCGATGAGGCCGCCGAGGCGATCCAGCCGGGCGGGCCGATCTGCCTTGCCAAATTCTCCGACGACCGGCTGCTGCTGGTTGCGGATGCGCTCGCCAAGAGCACGTCGCTGGCCCGCGACGAGCGGCGCGTCGCCGCGGTCTTCGACGTGATCGAGCCGTTTGCACGGGAGCTCGCCGAACACGGCCGCACGCCGCAACGGCGCAAGGGCATCCTGCAATTGATCGGCAATGCGTTGCTGGTGCAGCAGCGGGTCGCCGGCCGCGTCGCCATCGCCGAGAAGCCCGACGTGCTCTGGGAGAAGCCCGAGCTCGATCGGCTCTATTCGCGCCTGGAGGACGAGTACGAGCTGAAGGAGCGCCTCGACACGCTCGAGCGTAAGCTCACCGCAGTGTCGGAGACCGCCAACGCACTGACCGACATCATCGACACCCAGCGCTCGCTCCGCCTGGAGATTGCCGTCGTGGTGCTGATCCTGATCGAGGTCGCGATGGGGAGTTTCCAGCTCCTGACCGGCAGCGGTCACTGAGGCGCGGCGGCCCCGCGTCCACGGATCAGCGCCGCGCAATGGCGGGCGATCATCATCTCTTCGTTGGTCGGAATGACGAAGACATCGACGGCACTTCCGCCAGCGCCGATCCGCTCGCGCACCGCATCGTTCGCCGCAGCGTCGATGCGCACGCCGAGCCAGCCGAGCCGCTCGCAGATCGCGCTGCGAATCTCCTTGGCGTGCTGGCCGATGCCGCCGGTGAAGACCAGGCAGTCGAGCCCGCCGAGTGTTGTGGCCATCATCGCGATCTGCTGCGCCGCGCGGAATGTGAAGAGCTCGACCGCCTCCCGCGCCCCGGCCTCGCCGCTCGCCAGCAACGTTCGCATGTCCGCGGAGATGCCGGAGACGCCGAGCAGGCCGGACTCGTGATAAAGCAGGTGCTGGATCTGCTCGGCCGACATCTTCTCATGCTGCTGCAGATAAAGCAGCACGCCGGGATCGATGGTGCCGCAGCGGGTGCCCATGACGAGGCCGTCGAGCGGCGTCAGTCCCATCGTGGTGTCGATGCTGCGGCCATGGTGCAACGCGCACAGGCTGGCGCCGTTGCCGAGATGCGCGATGACGCTGCGCTTGGCGATGAGCTCCGGCGCGATCGCGGCGAGGCGGCCCGCGACAGATTCGAAGGAGAGGCCGTGAAAGCCGTAACGCCGGACGCCACGCTCTTCATAGTGCCGCGGAATCGCGAAGCGCCGCGCGGACGGCGCGAGGCCGTGGTGGAAGGCGGTGTCGAAGCAGGCGATCTGCGTCAGCGCAGGCCGGAGCGCCGCAAGCGCGCGAACGGGCGCGAGGCAGCGCGGCTGGTGCAGCGGCGCCAGCGGCGTCAATGCCGCCAGCTTCGCTGTGACGTCGTCGGTCAGCACGGCCGGGCCCGAATAATCCGGCCCGCCGTGGACGATCCGGTGGCCGGCCGCGCGCAGGCCGTGTGCGCCGAACCTCTCCTCGATGAAGGCGAGCACGTCGGCGAACAAATGGCCGCCGTCGGCCTCCGGCGCCTCCTTCCGTGCCGCGAACAGGTCGTCGCCCCCCGGGCTCGTCACCACGAGGCGCGGTTTTGCCTCCTGCTCGTCGAGCAGGCCCTTGCAGAGCAGTACAGGCTCGGCCGGCGAGATGTCGAACAGGCCGAACTTGATGCTCGACGATCCCGAGTTGAGGACGAGGACCATGTCCGACATGGTTAGTCGCCGGCTTCGGCAGGCGTGTTGCCGCCGGAGCTGTTGGGCCAGACCCAGCCCTGGATCTCCGGCATGTCCTCGCCGTGCTCGCGCACATAGCGCGAATGCTCGATCAGCTTGTCGCGGAATTGCTGCTTGGCCTGCGCGGCCTTGGCCGCGAGTCCGGGCACGCGTTCGATCGCCTCGATCGCGAGGTGGTAGCGGTCGAGCTCGTTGAGCACGACCATGTCGAACGGCGTCGTCGTGGTGCCTTCCTCGGCAAAGCCCCGCACATGCATGCCGGCATGGTTGGTGCGGCTATAGGTCAGCCGGTGGATCAAATAGGGATAGCCGTGATAGGCGAAGATGACGGGCTTGTCCGTCGTGAACAGGCTGTCGAAGTCGCGGTCGGACAGGCCGTGCGGATGCTGATCCTGCGGCTGCAGCGTCATGAGGTCGACGACGTTGACGACGCGGATCTTCAAATCCGGCAGGGCCTTGCGCAAGAGATCGACGGCGGCGAGCGTCTCCAGCGTCGGGACATCGCCGGCGCAGGCCATCACCACGTCCGGTTCGCCGCCAGCCTTCTCAGTCCCCGCCCAGCTCCAGATGCCGATGCCGGCGTCGCAATGCGCCGCGGCGTCCCGCATCGACAGCCATTGCGGCGCCGGCTGCTTGCCGGCAACGATGACGTTGATGCGGTTGTAGGTGCGTAAGGCATGGTCGGCGATCCACAGCAGCGTATTGGCATCCGGCGGGAAGTAGATGCGAACGATGTCGGCCTTCTTGTTGGCGACGAGATCGACGAAACCGGGGTCCTGATGGCTGAAGCCGTTATGGTCCTGACGCCAGACGTGCGAAGTCAGGAGGTAATTCAGCGAGGCGATCGGGCGCCGCCACGGCAGCTCGCGCGTCACCTTCAGCCATTTGGCGTGCTGGTTGAACATGGAATCGACGATGTGGATGAAGGCCTCGTAGCACGAGAAGAAGCCGTGCCTGCCGGTGAGCAGATAGCCCTCGAGCCAGCCCTGGCAGAGATGCTCGCTCAGCACCTCCATGACACGGCCATCCTGCGCCAGATGCACGTCGTAGGATTCGATCGGCTCCATCCAGACGCGCTCGGTCGCCTCGAACACGGCGTCCAGCCGGTTTGACGCGGTCTCGTCCGGGCCCATGATGCGGAAGTTGCGCTCCTTCGCGTTGAGGCGGATGACGTCGCGCAGAAACTTGCCGAGCTCGCGCGTCGCTTCGGCCATGACGCCGCCGGGCTGCGGCACCTCGATCGCGAAGCGGTGGAAGTCCGGCAGCTTCAGCTCCTTCTTCAGCAGGCCGCCATTGGCATGCGGGTTGGCGCCCATGCGGCGGTCGCCGCGAGGCGCGAGCGCCTGAAGCTCGGGAACGAGGGCACCGCTTGCGTCGAACAGCTTTTCAGGCTCGTAGCTGCGCATCCAGTCTTCGAGGACTTTCAGGTGCGCCGGGTTGTCGCGGCAGCCGGCGACGGGGACCTGATGCGCGCGCCAAAAGCCCTCGACCTTCTTGCCGTCGACTTCCTTAGGGCCGGTCCAGCCTTTCGGGCTGCGCAGCACGATCATCGGCCAGCGCGGCCGCTCGACGCTTGTGCGCCTGTCGCGGGCGTGCCGCTGGATCGAACGGATGCTGGCGAGCGCGACGTCGAGCGCGTCCGCCATGGCCTGGTGCATCAATTTGGGATCGTCACCCTCGACGAACAACGGCTCGTGGCCGAAACCGCGAAAGAGATCGCGGATTTCCGCATCTCGCATCCGCCCCAGCACGGTCGGATTGGCGATCTTGTAGCCGTTGAGATGCAGGATCGGCAGCACCGCGCCGTCATGGGCGGGGTTCAGGAATTTGTTCGAGTGCCAGGACGCAGCCAGCGGGCCGGTCTCGGCCTCGCCGTCGCCGACGACACAGGCGACGATCAAGTCCGGATTGTCGAAGGCGGCGCCGTAGGCGTGCACCAGCGCATAGCCGAGCTCGCCGCCCTCGTGAATCGAGCCCGGCGTTTCCGGCGCCGCATGGCTCGGGATGCCGCCGGGAAAGGAGAACTGCCTGAACAGCCTGCGCATGCCGTCCGCATCGCGGGCGATCTCGGGATAGATCTCGCTGTAGCTGCCTTCCAGATAAGTGTTGGCGACCATGCCCGGACCGCCATGGCCGGGGCCGCAGACATAGATCACGTCGAGATCGAGCGCGCGGATGACGCGGTTGAGATGGGCGTAGATGAAGTTCAAACCCGGCGTCGTGCCCCAATGGCCGAGCAGGCGCGGCTTGATGTGTTCGGCCCGCAGCGGCTCGCGCAGCAGTGGATTGTCGAGCAGATAGATTTGCCCGACCGAGAGGTAGTTGGCGGCGCGCCAATAGCGATCAAGCAGATCGAGATCGCTGCTCGCTGCAGCTGATTGTTGTTGATTTGTCATGTTCTTGCCGATTGTTGCCGAGCCAAGGGCCGCGATCGTCACCAACTTTGTTCCGGCGCGATCGATCCCGATGCGACATCAAACGAGATCGTTACGACAGCCTTGTTGCGTGAGGTCAAAGGACCACGCTCGAAATTTGGGCGGCCGCTTTGCATGGGGCTATTTTTCCATTTCTCATTTGTGTTCTTGATTTGTTCCTTTGGCGTGCTATCTTGGCTCCATGAGTCCAGCAGCATCCTCTCATGCTCTCACGCACCCGCCGGTCAAGGCGCCCTCCGAGCCGGCGGGTGCGGACTCTGATTTTCCGGAGCTCGGCGTCGCCATCGACCGCGCCCGCCGGCGAGGGCGGGGGGCGCAGTCCAATGCCAGCGGCCGCTACGAGGCCGAGGCGCGCGTCGCTTTCGACGACGGCTGGCAGAGCCTGGAAGAGCTGCCGCCGTTCAAGACCACGGTCGCAGTCGACACGTCGCGCAAGGTGATCACCCGTAATGACTCACCCGACATCGGCTTCGACCGCTCGATCAATCCCTATCGCGGCTGCGAGCACGGCTGTGTCTACTGCTTCGCCCGCCCGACCCACGCCTATCTCGGCCTGTCGCCGGGCCTCGATTTCGAATCGAAGCTGTTTGCGAAACCCGAGGCGCCTTCGCTGCTGGAGAAGGAGCTCGCCGCCCCCGGCTACGAGCCGCGGATGATCGCGATCGGCACCAACACCGATCCGTATCAGCCGATCGAGCGCGAGCACCAGATCATGCGCGGCATCCTCGAGGTGCTGGAACGTGCCGGCCATCCCGTCGGCATCGTCACCAAATCGGCGCTGGTGCTGCGCGACATCGACATTCTCGCGCGGATGGCCAAGCGCAACCTCGCCAAGGTCGCGATATCAGTGACCTCGCTCGATCCGAAACTGGCCCGCACCATGGAGCCGCGCGCCGCGACGCCGCCGAAGCGGCTGGAGGCGTTGAAGCAGCTCTCGGACGCGGGCATTCCGACCACCGTGATGGTGGCGCCGGTGATCCCCGCGCTGAACGATTGCGAGATCGAGCGCATTCTCGATGCCGCCGCCCATGCCGGCGTCAAGGAAGCCTCCTATGTGCTGCTGCGGCTGCCGCTGGAGGTACGCGATCTCTTCCGCGAATGGCTGATGGCGAATTATCCGGACCGCTACCGCCACGTCTTCACCCTTATCCGCGACATGCGCGGCGGGCGCGACTACGATGCGAAATGGGGCGAGCGAATGAAAGGCACCGGACCGATGGCGTGGACCATCGGCCGCCGCTTCGAGATCGCCTGCGAGCGGCTCGGGCTGAACAAGCGGCGTTCCAAGCTGACGACGGATCACTTTGCGCGGCCGAAGCGGAACGGCGACCAGCTCAGCCTGTTCTGATCGGAAACGGAAGAGGCGTCGCATGCCAGGGGAACTCAATGTGCCGGTGCCGCGTCTCACGGTCATCACGCTCGGCGTCAGCGACCTCCGCGCCAGCATCGCTTTCTACGACGCGCTCGGTTTCTCGCGCCGGCTGAAGGCGACCGGCGAGGCCGTCGCGTTCTACGATACCGGTGGTCCCGTGCTCGCCTTGTATGGCTGGGATCAGCTCGCGGCCGACGCGGGGCTGCCGGACCAGCCGAGGCCGCAGGCCTTCCGCGGCATGACGATCGCCTGGAACTGTCGGACCCGCGAGGAGGTCGATGCGGTGATGGCCTTCGCGCTCGGCAAGGGGGCGAAGCTGGTGAAGACCGCGCACGAGACCCACTACGGCGGCTATTCCGGTTATTTTGCCGACCCCGACGGTCATCCCTGGGAGGTCGTGGTCGCGCCTGGCATCGATGTTGGCGAGGACCGGCGGGTGCATCTGGCGGAGTAGGGCCTGAATAGCGGGAATTGTCAGAGGTTCCCGGTTGCGCAGGCCGGGCGCCTTGCGCACGATCCCGGCCATGATTCGGGACAAGTCCGCCACCAAGCCGGCCAAAGACGCGCCTAATAAGCCGGGTAAGAAGGCTGCTGCGAACAAGGCCGCGCCGGCCAAGGCAGCCAAGACGGCTGCGGCCCAAGCCATGGCCGCTCCCGCCGGCAAGAGAGGTATCATTGCCGTCGCTCCCCCGAGCTTTCGCCGCGAGCGCGCGCTGATCAAGCGCGGCGTCTGGCCGGTCGCCGGCTGCGACGAGGCCGGTCGCGGACCGCTGGCTGGGCCGGTGGTGGCGGCCGCCGTGATTCTCGACCCCGACCGCATCCCGCGCGGCATCGACGATTCCAAGCGCCTGACGGCCGAGGAGCGCGATAAGCTGTTCGACAAGATCTGCGCCACCGCGCAGGTCTCGGTTGCCGTGGCCTCGCCCTCGCGAATCGATCGCGACAACATCCTGCGCGCCTCGCTGTGGGCGCTGAAGCGGGCCGTGGTGGCACTGCCGGAGGCGCCCAGGCATGTCTTCGTCGACGGCCGCGACCGGCTCGACACGGAATGCGACTGCGAGGCCGTGATCGGCGGCGACGGCATCGTGCTGTCGATCGCCGCGGCCTCCATCATCGCCAAGGTGACGCGCGACCGCCTGATGTGCGCGCTGGCGCAGGACTGCCCCGGCTACGGCTTCGAGCAGCACAAGGGCTATGCCGTCCCCGAGCACCTCGACGCGCTCGACCGCCTCGGCCCAACCATCCACCACCGCAGCTTCTTCGCCCCGGTCGCCGCCGCGCGCGCCAAGCACATGCCGTGGACCGTCCAGCCGGTGCAGGACCTGTTTGCAGTGGCCGAGGTCGAGGTGCACGTGGAAGCGAACGTCGAGATCGACGCATCGGCCGCGCTCTAAAACTTAATCTCCGGCGGCTGCCTCTTCGCCTCTCCCCGCGTGCGGGGAGAGGTCGGAATGCATCGAAGATGCATTCCGGGTGAGGGGGAGCTTCCGCGAGTCCATCTGTCACCGTATGCGCGGATAGAGCCCCTCACCCCAACGCTCTCCCCTTAAGAACGGGGAGAGGGAGAACAAGCAGCGGTCGCGTGGCTTTCACGCAAGTTCAGTTGCCACGACGCGCCGTGCCCTTTATCAAAACAGATGTGAGCGAACAGGGCCGGCTGGACGGGTTGGCTGCATCTTTCGGGCGTTGCATGCGGTTTACCTCCCTGGTCATCGAGCTCATTCGCGCCCGGCCGCGGCTGATCGTATGGATCGCCGTGCTGCTGCAGGCTTTGATGTGGCTGGTCGTGGCGCTGGTGTTCTACCGCAGCCCGCCCGGCACGCTGGCGACGCTGCTGGCTTTCGGACGC
The DNA here is from genome assembly GCF_024585165.1 of Bradyrhizobium sp. WBOS07. NCBI lineage: Bacteria > Pseudomonadati > Pseudomonadota > Alphaproteobacteria > Hyphomicrobiales > Nitrobacteraceae > Bradyrhizobium > Bradyrhizobium sp. WBOS07. Next base: position 4,343,550 of record NZ_CP029008.1, on the reverse strand, counting down.
GAATACCAGGTCGGCACCGACCTCGGTCCGCCCTTGGCGGTCTGGCTCGCCGACATCGCCTATCGCGCCGCCGGCGGCCACATGTTCGGCATCTATGTGCTGGCCCAGCTCTGCGAGATCGCGACCTTCATCGCGCTGTATCATCTGTCCCGCGCCGTGGTCGGCTCGCAGCACGCGGTGCTCGCCGTGCTGCTGACTATGACGGTGCTCGCCTTCTCCTCCTCGGCGCTCGATTTCGGCCCCCTTGTACTGGCCCGGCCGCTGTGGGCGCTGCTGCTGCTGCACTCCTGGCAGATCATCGGCCAGCGCCGCGGCAATGCCTGGTTCGCCTGGTCGATCGAGGCCGGCCTGTTGCTGCTGACGACGCCCGCGGCGATCTTCCTGCTGCTGCTGCTCGTCGTGTTCGCGGTCTCGACCGCAGGCGGCCGCCGCACGCTGCGCGCGCTCGATCCGCTGTTCGCGCTGATCGTCGTCGCGGTGCTGGCGCTGCCCTACGCAGTCTGGCTGATGCGGGCGGAGACGCTTGCGATGCCGGCCCTGCCGCAAGTTGCGGAGCTGAGTGCCCGCGCCCTGCATGCGGCCTGGCTGCTGGCCGGCCTCGTGCTCGGAGCCGCCGCGATTCCGGCGCTGACCTTCCTCAACACCGGCCTGTTTGCCGGCAAGGGCGAGGAGCCGCCGATCATCTACCGGCCGCCGGTCGCGCCGCTCGCGCGCAACTTCGTCTATTTCTTCGCGCTCGCCCCGGTGCTGGGCGGGGTGCTGGTCTCTGGCCTGCTGGGGCTCGAATCCGTCGTCGGCGGCGCCGGCGTCGTGCTGGTGATGTCCGGGCTTGCCGTGGTGGTCGCGGCGGGCGATCTCATTGCGATGCGCCGCGCGCGGATGCTGCGCATGGTGTGGGCCGCCGCCGTCGTGGCCCCGGCCATCGGCGTCGTCCTGGGCGTCCTGCTGCTGCCCTGGACCGGCACGAGCGAGATCGCGACCTCGATGCCGGCGCGTGCGATCTCGGACTTCTTCGACGACAGCTTTGCCCGCCGCACCAACCACCGCCTGCGCGCCGTTGCGGGCGAGACGCAACTTGCGAGCCTGATCACGCTGCATTCAGGTCGTCCGCATCTCTTCATCGATGCCGACCCTGCGCGCACGCCGTGGATGAATCACGCCAAATTCAGCGAGACCGGCGGCGTCGTGGTCTGGCGCGCCTCCGACACCGCCGGCACGCCGCCGCCGGACATCCTCAAGCGCTTTCCCGGCATCGTGCCGGAAGTGCCGCGTGCCTTCGAATGGCTCGTGACCGGGCGCCAGCAACTGCTGCGCATCGGCTGGGCCATCGTGCGGCCGAAGGGGACGTAGCGACAAACGTCGATATCGTAGGGTGGGCAAAGGCGCAAAGCGCCGTGCCCACGTCGGCTCTGTCCAGCGCCACGATGGAGGTGGTGGGCATGCTGCGCTTTGCCCACCCTACAAGAGTTCGCTAGCCCGCCAGCACCTTGGCGATCGCACGCAGATCCTGCCACGCCAGCCGCTTGTAGGACGGAGAGCGGAGCAGATAGGCGGGATGGAACGTCGGCAGCGCCCGGATGGTGCGTGCGCCGGTCTCGTAGTCGAACCAGCGCCCGCGGGTGCGCATGATGCCCTCGCGCGTTCCCAGCAGCGTCTGGGTCGAGGGGTTGCCGAGCGTCACCAGCACATCCGGATTCACCAGCTCGATCTGGCGCTGGATGAAGGGCAGGCAGATCTGCGTTTCCTGCGGCGTCGGCGTGCGGTTGCCGGGCGGCCGCCAGGGAATGACGTTGGCGATGTAGGCGGTGCTGCGGTTGAGGCCGATGGCGCCGATCATCAGATCGAGCAGCTTGCCGCTGCGCCCGACGAAGGGCAGGCCCTCGATGTCCTCGTCGCGGCCCGGCGCCTCGCCGACGAACATGATGCGTGCCTGCGGGTTGCCGTCGGCGAACACCAGCCGCGTCGCGGTGTGCTTCAGCGCGCAGCCTTCGAAATTCTGCATCAGCTCGCGCAGCGCTTCCAGCGTCGGCGCGGTGCGTGCGGCTTCGCGCGCGGAGGCGATGGCGATGTCGGGAGCCGGCGCGGCTTCGCCGCGCATCACCGCCGGCGCGGTGAGCGGCCGCGGCACCTCGATCGCAGGTGCGATGCGCGGGGCCGCCGGGGGAGCATCCAATTCCGCCAGGCGGTCGATCGGTTCCTCGGCGAGCGCGCAGTCGACACCGGCCTCCAGATAGAAGGCAAGAAGCTCTCGGACGGTGGGTGCGGGTTCGGGGATCATGGAAAGTCAGACTTTTATATCAGTTTGGGGCGCCTTGCATCCCAGCGAAATGCATTTCCGCTGTTGTCCTGCCCGGAAAAATCGGAAACAAGAGGGCGCAAACGACCGAGGACCGTCTCGAGGGCTGAGATCAGATGAGCACCGAAGAACTTCCCCCGCGCGAATCCATGGAATTCGACGTCGTCATCGTCGGCGCCGGCCCCTCGGGCCTGGCGGCCGCGATCCGGTTGAAGCAGCTCAACGCCGACCTCAACGTCGTCGTGGTGGAGAAGGGCTCCGAGGTAGGCGCGCATATTCTCTCCGGTGCGGTGATCGATCCGGCCGGGCTCGACAAGCTGCTCCCGGACTGGCGCGAGGATTCCGACTGCCCGCTCAAGACTCAGGTGAAGGACGACCGCTTCTACTGGATGACGGGCGCCGGCGCGATCAAGCTGCCGAACTTCCTGATGCCGCCGCTGATGAACAACCATCACTGCTATATCGGCTCGCTCGGCAATGTCTGCCGCTGGCTGGCGCGCAAGGCCGAAGCGCTCGGCGTCGAGATCTATCCGGGCTTTGCCGCGGCCGAGGTGCTCTACGACGAGGCGGGCAACGTCAAGGGTATCGCCACCGGCGACATGGGCATCGGCCGCGACGGCAAGCCGAAGGACTCCTTCACCCGCGGCATGGAATTGCTCGGCAAGTACACGCTGTTCGCCGAAGGCGCCCGCGGCAGCCTGACCAAGCAGCTCATCAACAAGTTTGCGCTGGACGCCAACAGCGAGCCGCCGAAATTCGGCATCGGCCTCAAGGAAGTCTGGCAGATCGACCCCGCCAAGCATCAGAAGGGCCTGATCCAGCATTCCTTCGGCTGGCCGCTCGACATGAAGACCGGCGGCGGCTCGTTCCTCTATCATTACGACGACAATCTCGTCGCCGTCGGCTTCGTCGTCCACCTCAACTACGACGATCCCTATCTCTCGCCGTTCGACGAGTTTCAGCGCTTCAAGACCCATCCCTCGATCCGCGGCACTTTCGAAGGCGCCAAGCGGCTCGCTTACGGCGCGCGCGCCATCACCGAGGGCGGTTATCAGTCGGTGCCGAAGCTCAGCTTCCCAGGCGGCGCGCTGATCGGCTGCGCGGCCGGTTTCGTCAACGTGCCGCGCATCAAGGGCGTGCACAATGCCATGGGCACCGGCATGCTCGCGGCCGAGCATGCCGCAGCCGCGCTTGCCGCCGATCGCGCCAATGACGAGCTCGTCGAATACGAGAACGCCTGGCGGTCCTCCTCGGTCGGCAAGGACCTCTTCCTGGTCCGCAACGTCAAGCCGCTGTGGTCGAAGTTCGGCACGGTGATCGGCGTCGCGCTCGGCGGTTTCGACATGTGGTGCAACACGCTGTTCGGCGCTTCGCTGTTCGGCACCCAGTCACACGTCAAGCATGACCGCGCCACGCTCGATCCGGCCAAGCAGCACGCGCCCAGGAACTACCCGAAGCCGGACGGGAAGATCTCCTTCGACAAGCTGTCCTCGGTGTTCCTGTCCAACACCAACCATGAGGAGGACCAGCCGGTCCATCTCAAGGTGACCGACATGAACCTGCAGAAGACCTCCGAGCACGACGTCTTCGCCGGTCCCTCGAATCGCTATTGCCCCGCCGGCGTCTATGAGTGGATCGAGGAGGGATCGGGTCCGCGTTTCCAGATCAACGCCCAGAACTGCGTCCACTGCAAAACCTGCGACGTGAAGGATCCCAACGGCAACATCACCTGGGTTCCCCCGGAGGGCGGCGGCGGCCCGAATTACGAGGCGATGTAAAGTAGGTCACGCCCGGGATCTGCCGCACGTTCGCGTGAGGAGCAGGCTGCGGCCACCCGCCGCGGCCACGATAAGGCCATAGTGGCGGCGTCTTGGGGCGCTGTTGGCGGATTTACTTGCCGATTTGGCCCGCGTGGCGGGGATCGTCGGGTCCGAATCCTTGCGGCGAAGCGCCAAAAGCGGCATTGTCGGCCCAACAATTCCGGGCCCGGATGCCTCCGGCAGCGTCCGCATGCGATATGGCCATTGCTGCAAACCCAGGCACTACCAACTCAAGGCGAGCCCTGATGTTTTCAAATCGTTTCAACCGCTGGACTGTTGCCGCCATCGCCCTCGTGGGCACAGCGATCGCGGCCGTCCCCGGCAGGGTGCTGGCGCAGACGCCGGATCATCCCTCCGACACGGCGGCGCAGTTTCCGACCCGAAACGACCTGAAGTCGCTGACCGGTGCCGGCAGCTATCTTGCCGCCCGTCACGCCAGCGTCGAGCGCGACGCGGCTTCTGCCGCCGCATTCTACCGCTCGGCTCTGCGCACCGATCCCAAGAACAACGAGCTGCTCGACCGCGCCTTCATCTCGTCGGTCGCCGACGGTGACATCGACGAAGCGGTCAAGCTCGCCGAGCGCATCCTCACCATCGACAAGACCAACCGCGTCGCCCGTCTCGTCGTCGGCGTCCACGATCTCAAGGTGAAGAAGTACGCGGCCGCGCAGACCAACATCAGCCAGTCGATCCGCGGTCCGATCACCGACCTCGTCGCCACGCTGCTGTCGGGGTGGGCCGCCTATGGGGCCGGCGATGCCAAGGGCGGCGTCGCCACCATCGACAAGCTGGCAGGTCCCGAATGGTATCCGCTGTTCAAGGACCTTCACGCCGGCATGATCCTCGAACTCTCCGGCAAGGAGAAGGACGCCGGCACCCGCTTCGAGCGCGCCTACAAGCTCGACGATTCCATGCTACGCGTGACCGAGGCCTATGCGCGCTGGCTGTCGCGCAACAACAAGGACTCGGCTGCCGCGACCAATGTCTATCAGGCCTTCGACAAGAAGCTCGCGCGCCATCCGCTGATCCAGGAAGGCCTGCGCGAGACCAGGGCCGGCAAGAAGATGCCGCCGCTGGTCGATTCCGCGCAGGCCGGCGCCGCCGAAGCCCTCTACGGCATCGGCGCCACGCTGACCCGCCGCGGCGGCGAGGATCTGGCGCTGGTCTATCTCCAGCTTTCGCTCTACCTGCAGCCGACGCACCCGCTGGCGCTGCTCTCGCTCGCCGATCTCTATGAATCGGTGAAGCGGCCGAAGATGGCGATCAAGGTCTATGAGCGCGTGCCCGCGACCTCGCCGCTCAAGCGCAATGCGCAGATCCAGCTCGCCATCGATCTGGATTCCGCCGACCGCACCGAGGAGGCGATCAAGATCCTCAAGGGCGTCACCGCGGAGGATCCCAAGGATCTCGAAGCCATCATGGCGCTCGGCAACATCGAGCGCGGCCGCAAGCGGTTCAGCGACTGCGGCGCGACCTATTCGCGAGGCATCGACGCCCTGACGCCCGGCAACGACAAGGCCAACAGCGTCTGGTACTATTATCGCGGCATCTGCGAGGAGCGCTCCAAGCAGTGGGCCAAGGCCGAAGCCGACATGAAGAAGGCGCTCGAGCTGCAGCCCGACCAGCCGCACGTCCTCAACTATCTCGGCTATTCCTGGATCGACCAGGGCATCAACCTCGACGAAGGCATGAAGATGATCAAGCGCGCCGTCGAGCAGCGCCCCGACGACGGCTATATCGTCGATTCCCTCGGCTGGGCCTATTACCGCATCGGCAATTACGAGGAGGCGGTGAAGAACCTCGAGCGCGCGATCGACCTCAAGCCCGAGGATCCCACCATCAACGATCACCTTGGCGATGCCTATTGGCGGGTCGGGCGCACGCTCGAAGCCAAATTCCAGTGGTCGCACGCCCGCGACCTCAAGCCCGAGCCGGAAGAGCTTCCGAAGATCGAGGCCAAGATCGCCAATGGTCTCGCCGACGACAATTCGAACTCTTCGGCCGCGCAGGCGGACAAGAAGAAGGACGACGGCAGGGGCGGCTGAGGTTTTGTTGGGGGCGTGTCGCCGATGCCGGCGTTGATCGAACAAGGACGGGCGAAGGTCAACTTGAGCCTTCGCGTGGTGGGCCGTCGTGCCGATGGCTATCATGATCTCGAAAGCGTGGTCGCGTTCGCCGACTGCGCCGACCGGCTCACGCTGGAGCCGGGAGGCGAGCTGAAGCTCACCGCCACCGGGCCGCTGGCCGCGGCCTGCGGCGATACCGCCGACAATCTCGTGCTCAAGGCCGCCAGGCTGCTCGCCGAAGCGGTGCCGGGCCTGAAGCTCGGCGCGTTCGCGCTCGACAAGGTGCTGCCGGTGGCCGCCGGCATCGGCGGCGGCTCGGCCGACGCCGCGGCCGCGCTACGGCTGCTCGCGCGTCTCAACGATCTCTCGCTCGACGATCCCAGGCTGCAGAAGGTCGCGCTCGCGACCGGCGCCGACGTGCCGGTGTGCCTCGTCTCGCGCGCCTGCGACATGACCGGCGTCGGCGAGCAGCTGCTGCCGCTGAGCCTGCCGAGCATGCCCTGCGTCATGGTCAATCCGCGCGTGCCCGTCGCCACCAAGGACGTGTTTCAGGAGCTCGGCCTGCGCAACGGTGAGTTGCTGGTCGGCGTCACCGACGTCATCCGCGCTCCGGCCTGGCCGGACGAGGGCGGATCGACTGCCGATTGGGTCGCAGTGCTCGAACGCGTTCCCAACGATCTCGAAGCGCCTGCGCTGCGCATCCAGCCGGTGATCGGCGAGGTGCTGGAGGCCTTGCGCGGCACCGCCGGCGTCCAGCTCGCCCGCATGTCCGGCTCGGGCGCGACGTGCTTTGCGATCTATGGCGCGGCAAACGAAGCGCATGCCGCCGCCGAAAGGATTCGTCGCGATCACCCCGGCTGGTGGGTGCATGCGGGGACGTTGAGCTAGCCGTTGTCCTCAGCCAATCCCAGAAACCGCCTGATCTCGCCCAGCACCTCCTGCGGCTTGTCGTGCTGCAGCCAATGGCCCGCGCCGGCGATGGTCTCGACACGCGCCTCCCGGAAATAGCGCTCCAGGCCCGCGGCCCTGGCGCCGGCGAGAAAGCTTTCGCTGGCGTTGAGCAGCAAGGTCGGGCAGGCGATGCGCGACCACAGCGCGAGATGATCGTCCGGCCAGAGCCGGTGCGGCGCCGATACGCGCTGATACGGATCGAACTTCCAGCTGTAGCTGCCGTCCTCATTCTGCCGCGCGCCGTGGGTGGCGAGATGCAGCGCGAGGTCGCGGGCGAGCCGCTTGTTGTGGAGCATCATCTGCGCCGCTGCGTCTTCGAGCGTCGCGTAGCGGCGCGGCGTGCGGTCGTGCAGCCTGTCGAGCTGGCCGACCCATTTGCCGATGCGCTCATGCGCCGGCGGCTTCGGCGCGTCCGGCAGCATGGTCACGCCGTCGAGCACGACCAGCTTTGCGACCTGTTCAGGGAACGATCCTGAAAAGATCAGGCTCACCATGCCGCCCATCGAATGGCCGATCAGGGTGATCCGAGGCGCAGCGATGACACGGACGAGCTGGGTGAGATCGTAGACGTATTCGGTCAGGGCGTAGCTGCCGCCTCGGGTCCAGTCGGAATCGCCGTGGCCGCGCAGGTCCGGTGCGATCACGTGGAAATGGCGTTGCAACGACCGGGCGATGACGTCCCAGCTCCGGCAATGATCGCGGCCGCCATGGACCAGGATGAGGGGCGGCGCGCTCTCGTTGCCCCAATCGGCGTAATGCAGCCGCAGACCGTGCGATTCATAGAAGCGGCTCTGCGGGATGCTAACCATTTGCCGGCCGCCGCGCCAATGCAAGCGACAGGCCGAGACCCGCGATGAAGACGCCGGAGCCCTGGGTGAGACGCCGCATCAGATGCGGCCGTCCGATCAGCTGCGTCCGGGTCGCGGAGGCCATCAGCACCACGACGACATCGGCGAGCGTGTTCAACGCCACCGAGATCGCACCTAGCATGATGAATTGCAGCGTGGGGCTCGATCCCGCGGGATCGAGGAATTGCGGAATGAAGGCGAGGAAGAACGCGGCGGTCTTCGGGTTCAGCGCCTCGACCAGCACGCCGTCGCGGAACGCGTGATCGTCGCCGGCAGCTTCACTCTCGCGCGACAATACGTAGCTGGCGCCCCGAAACGTCTTGATGCCAAGCCAGACCAGATAGAGCGCGCCGACGAATTTGACGGCGGCGAACAACTCGGCGCTGGCGAGGATGATTGCGGAGATGCCGAGGCTGCCCGCCACCACATGAACCAGCCCGCCCAGCGCGGTGCCCGCGGTCGATGCAAAGCCGCTGGCGCGCCCATCGGACAAGGTCCGTGCCGCAACGTAGAAGATGCCGGGACCGGGCACGGCGGCGATGAGACAGGCTGCGGCCAGGAACAGCCAGAACTTGGTTTCAACCATCCTGTTTTCGTAGCGCAGCGCACCGCGATTGCAAGTCTTCAGGTTCGAAGAGCCCTCGTTTAATCCATGCGGCGGAAGATCACGCTGGCATTCACCCCGCCGAAGCCAAAGCCGTTGGAGATGGCATGCTGCATCGGCATCGGCCGCGCGGTGCCGGCGACGATGTCGATGCCATCGCCGCCTGCATCGGGGTCTTCGAGATTGAGCGTCGGCGGCGCGATCTGGTCGCGCAAGGCGAGCACGGTGAAGATCGCCTCCAGGCCGCCGGCGGCGCCGAGCAGATGGCCGGTGGCCGATTTGGTCGCGCTGACGGCAATGCCGCGGTTGCGGCCGAACAGCGCGGCGATCGCGCCGAGCTCGCTCTCGTCGCCGGCGGGCGTCGAGGTCGCGTGCGCATTCAGGTGCTGCAGATCCGTGGGTGCAAGCCTTGCCTGACGCAGCGCGATCTCCATGGCGCGGCGGGCACCCTCACCATCGGGCGGACCCGATGTCATGTGGTAGGCGTCCGCCGTCGTGCCGTAGCCGACGATCTCCGCGATCGGCCTCGCGCCGCGCGCAAGCGCATGCTCGAGCGCCTCGATCACCAGGATGCCGGCGCCTTCGCCCATCACGAAACCGTCGCGCTTGCGGTCGAACGGGCGCGAGGCGCGTGCGGGCTCCTCGTTGAAGCCGCTCGACAGCGCGCGGGCCGCTGCAAAGCCGCCGAGGCTGACGATGTCGATGCAGGCCTCCGCGCCGCCGCAGATCGCGACATCGGCCTCGCCTGCGCGGATCATGCGCGCGGCATCGCCGATCGCCTGCACGCCGGCGGCGCAGGCGGTGACCGGTGTGCCCAGCGGGCCCTTATAGCCGTATCTGATCGAGACGTGGCCGGCGGCGAGGTTGGCCAGGAACGAGGGGATCGTGAACAGCGACAGCCGGCGTACGCCGCGCTGCTCGGTGATGCGCACCGCCTCCGCCATCGCCGGGAAGCCGCCGACGCCGGAGCCGATGATCGTCGCAGTCCGCTCGAGCGCGCCTGCGTCCTGCGGCGTCCATCTCGCCTGCGCCACTGCTTCTGCCGTGGCGAGCAGCGCGAACAGGATGAAGCGGTCCATCTTGCGCTGGTCTTTTGGCGCGGCAGCTTGCGCGGGATCGAAGCCGCCGTCTGCATCGTCGGCCTTGTCAGGCACGAGCCCGGCAATGCGTGCCGGCAGCACCTGCGCCCATTCGGGCAGCGGGCGCAACCCGCTTTGGCCGGCGAGCAGCCGGCGCCAGGACAGCTCGACACTGCAAGCCAGCGGCGACACCGCGCCCATTCCCGTGACGACGATACGGCGCATGTCAGTCTCCAGCCGGCGCGACGGCCGGGTTCATGGCCTTGAGCGAAGCGAGCCGTGTGCGCATCCCGCGGCTGGCGCGGGGACCTGCGATCACGACCGCATTGGCGAGCGTGATCGGCTGCATGTCGGCGGCGTCGACCACGACCGGATCAAGCGGGCGGCGGTCGTTGCGGTTCGCCAGCACGATGGATTCGCCTTTGGGCGCGAGGTGGCTGTTGCCCCAGGCCAGCAGCGCCACGATCACGGGAAAGAAGTCCCGCGCCTTGTCCGTCAGCACATATTCGTAACGCGGCGGCCGTTCATGATAGCGGCGGCGGACGAACATGCCCGATGCGGTGAGATGGGCGAGGCGACGCGACAGGATGTTCGGCGCGATGCCGAGGCTCTGCGCGAATTCGTCGAATTTCGTCACGCCCTGAAACGCATCGCGCAGGATCAGGATGCTCCACCACTCGCCGACCGTCTCGACGGCACGGCCGACCGGGCATTCCTGGATGGAGGGGGATTTGGGCTGCATGGGCGGAAGTTAGGCAAGTGGCTTGCAAAATGCAAGTGACTAGGCAGGCGGGGCCGAGGCTGCGCCGCTCTCGCGTCCCGGACGGAGCGCAGCGCTTCCCCGGCGATGCGAAGCATCGTCCGGTGCAGCGCTGCGCTGCAGAGCCGGGGCCCATGTTGCTGATCTCTGGGTGTCGCATGGTCCCGGCTCTGCACAACAGCGTTTCACGCTGCTGCGCGTCCGGGACATGAGAGGGAGTGGTGCTGCTGCATCTTGCTCCGTCATTGCGAGCGTAGCGATCCAGGCTGTTTCCGCGGAGGGATTCTGGATTGCTTCGCTTCGCTCGCAATGACGATGTTGATGCAGCGCGCTGCAGTCCATCACCGTCACCTGAGGCGGCCGCTTCTTCGGCGGCCCTCGAAGGGCGAAGGCCCAGCTGCAGCTTGGCCGTGCATCCTTCGAGGCTCGCGGCGCGATGCAATGCATCGCGTCACTCGCGCCTCAGGATGACGGGTCAACGATTGTGCCGCGATGATAGGAGCTCTAGCCGCCTAGTGCGACCGCGCCAGGCAGAACGCCACCACCTGCTCCAGCGCGCTCTTCATCGGCGAGGACGGGAACAGCGCCAGCGCGTCGACGGCCATGGCGCCGTAGTGCTGGGCGCGGCTCAGCGTGTCCTCCAGCGCGCGGTGCTTGTTCATGAGGCCGATGGCGTGATCGAGATCGGAATCGCCGATCTCGCCGCGCTCCAGCGCCCGGATCCAGAAGGCGCGCTCGGTGTCGTTGCCGCGGCGGAAGGCGAGCACGACGGGCAGGGTGATCTTGCCCTCGCGGAAATCGTCGCCGGTGTTTTTGCCGAGCTTGGCGCTCTTGCCGCCATAGTCGAGCACGTCGTCGACGAGCTGGAAGGCGATGCCGAGATTCATGCCGACCGAGCGGCAGGCGGTCTGCTCCGCCTTCGGGCGGTTGGCGATGACGGGGCCGACCTCGCAGGCGGCGGCGAATAGCTCAGCGGTCTTGCCGCGGATCACGGCGAGATATTCGTCCTCGGTGGTCGCGGTGTTCTTGGCGGCGGCGAGCTGCATCACCTCGCCCTCGGCGATGGTGGCGGCCGCCGCGGAGAGGATGTCGAGCGCGCGGAGCGAGCCGACCTCGACCATCATGCGAAAGGCCTGGCCGAGCAGGAAGTCGCCGACCAGGACGCTGGCCTCATTGCCCCAGAGCATGCGCGCCGACAGTTTGCCGCGGCGCATCTCGCTCTCGTCCACGACGTCGTCGTGCAGCAGCGTGGCGGTATGCATGAACTCGACGGAGGCAGCGAGCTTGATGTGGCCGTCGCCGGTGTAGCCGGCGAGGTTGGCCATGGCGAGCGTCAGCATCGGCCGCAGCCGCTTGCCCCCGGAGGAGATCAGATGGTTGGCGACCTCCGGGATCATGGTCACGTCGGAGCCGGTCCGCGACAGGATCGTGGCGTTGACGCGCTCCATGTCAGGGGCGACAAGGGCAACGAGCTGTTCGATCGACGCGCCGGGAGTTTCGAAAGGTACGATGACGGCCACGCCGGTCTCCAATATTTGCCCCGGAAGGGCTATTCTGACGGAAAGACAATAGAAACTGGCGGCGGGTGCGGCAAGTGCTGCGGAACCATTGACATTTGCCGCTGCCCCGTTTTCAGGCAGGAGACCTGGGATTTGCGTGAACTGGTTCGGACCAACGACATGGTGCTGGTGTCGGCGATCGGCGCGCTGCTCGATGGCGCCAATATCCATCATCTGGTGCTCGACCAGAACATGAGCATCATCGAGGGCTCGCTCGGAATCTTGCCACGGCGCATCCTCGTCCATGAGGACGATGTCCAGGAGGCGAGGGAACTCCTCACCCAAGCCGGCCTCAGCCACGAACTGCGCGGCGATGAGTGAGGCTGCAGATATTACCGAGGACGCCTTTCTCGGCGGCCGGTTACGCCTGAGGCAGAAGCGGTCCGGCCATCGCGCCGGGCATGACGCCATCCTGCTCGCGGCGGCGACCGAGGCCCGCAGCGGAGACCGCGTGATCGATTTCGGAGCCGGCGTCGGGACGGCCGGGCTGGCGCTCGCCAGCCGCGTCCCCGGGGTCGCCCTCAGCCTGGTCGAGATCGATCCGGAGCTGGCCGGGCTCGCGCGCAGCAACGCGGCGGCGAATGCGATCGCCGCCGAGACGATCGTGCTCGACGTCACTTCCGGCGCCGAGGCCTTTGCCGCGAATGGGCTGCCGCCCGACAGCGTCGACGTGGTGCTGATGAATCCGCCGTTCAACGATCCGGCCCGGCATCGCGGCTCGCCGGATCAGGCGCGTCACATCGCGCATGTGGCGACGGAGGAGACTCTGCATGCGTGGGTGCATGCAGCGCGGCGCATCCTCCGATCGAACGGTGTGCTGACGTTGATCTGGCGTGCGGACGGCATCGCCGACGTCCTGGCGGCATTGTCGCGCGGCTTTGGCAGCCTCGCGATCCTGCCGGTTCACGGCGAAGCGGGGCGGCCTGCGATCCGCGTGCTGGTGCGCGCGGTCAAAGGCGGCCGGGCCCCGACGCGATTGCTGCCGGGCCTCATGCTCAACGACGAGACGCGCGTATCAAGCAGCGAGATGACGGAGATTTTGGAGGGGAGAGCGGCCTTGCCGCTGGTGGAACCTTGACGGCTTACCGGGGAAGCGATTCCGATCGCTGCTCGTGCGGCGAGGTCAGGCGGATCGCCATGAACAGCGCGCCGATCAGCAGCATCAGAAGATAGATTTTCATGGTGTTCTCCGCCGCCTCATTGCAGCCTCCCAAGGGAAAATCTGCAAAACACGTTCCAGGCACTTCCAATGACAGTCGCGTGATAAAAAATGGTTAATCAGAGGTAACGGCATGGCCGAACAATTGAACGATCGTGAGAGTTCCGGCCTGGCCGACAAGCTCATGCAATATCTGCCGGCGCGCTTCCGCCCCGGCACCGCGGTGGTGCCGGTGGTGCGGCTATCGGGCGTGATCGGCGCGGTGACGCCGCTGCGACCCGGTCTGACGCTTGCGGGAGTCGCGAGAGTGCTGGAGCGCGCGTTCTCGTATCGTCACGCCAAGGCGGTGGCGCTGGTGATCAATTCGCCCGGCGGCTCGCCGGTGCAGTCGCGCCAGATCTATCTGCGCATCAAGCAGCTCGCGGCGGAGAAGAAGCTGCCGGTGCTGGTGTTCGTCGAGGACGTTGCGGCCTCCGGCGGCTACATGATCGCCTGCGCCGGCGACGAGATCATCTGCGATCCCTCATCGATCCTCGGCTCGATCGGCGTGGTCGGCGGCAGCTTCGGCTTCCAGGAGGCGATCAAGCGACTCGGAATCGAGCGGCGGCTCTACACGTCGGGCGAGCACAAGGCGATGCTCGACCCGTTCCTGCCCGAAAATCCTGAAGACGTCGCCAAGCTGAAGGCGATCCAGCGCGAGATCCACCAGATCTTCATCTCGCTGGTGAAGGAGAGCCGCGGTGCGCGCCTCAAGGGCTCGGACGATACGCTGTTCACGGGCGAATACTGGGCCGGCGACAGTTCGGTCGCGCTGGGGCTTGCCGACAGCATCGGCGATCTGCGCTCAACTCTTCGTGCCCGCTATGGCGAGAAGGTTCTCACCCCCGTGATCGCGCAGCCGACCGGGCTGCTGTCCGGCCTTTTGGGACGGAAATCGCCCGGCGCAGGGCAGCTTTCGGCGCTGGAATCGATCGCCCGGTTGCCGGACGATCTGATCTCGGCGGTCGAGACGCGGGCGATCTGGGCGAAATTCGGGTTCTAGCCGGCGCCGTCCCGCGCCATTTCGCCCCTCGCCATGCCAATTGCGGCGCGGCCCGGACTGCGCGACAATGCGCGTGGGGGCTGAGCACTAGACAAGGATCGACCGATGCCGCCGTTCGTCGCTTTTGCGGGCGTGCTGGGTGGGCTTGCCGTGGTCCGCTGGGCCTACAAGACCGCCGTCAAGATCAACCAGGAGCTGGAGGAGATGCGCCTGTCGCGCGTCGCCGAGACCGCCCGCATGGGGGATATCCAGAAGCTGAAGCGTGACCCCGTCACCGGGGCGTACAGGCCGGGTTAGCCCCCATACTCGGTGCGCTCCCTCTCCCGCTTGCGGGGGAGGGCTGGGGAGGGGGTTCTCTCCACAAGCGAGAACCCCCAAGAGGAGAAAGCCCTCACCCGGCGCTCCGCGCCGACCTCTCCCGCAAGCGGGAGAGGTAAGAAGGCCCCTTTGCCTTGATTCCCACCCCCGCCGTCGATACGGTCCCGCGCGATTCAAAACCCCCGCGAGAGCCCGATCTGACGATGGACGCCTCCTTGCCCGCCCATATGCGCCCGGAACGCTCGTTCCAGGGCTTCATCCTCGCGCTCCAGCGGTTCTGGGCCGAGCAGGGCTGCGTGATCCTGCAGCCCTACGACATGGAGATGGGCGCGGGCACCTTCCATCCGGCGACCACGCTACGCGCGCTCGGGCCGAAGCCCTGGAACGCGGCCTATGTGCAGCCCTCGCGCCGGCCCAAGGACGGCCGCTACGGCGAGAATCCGAACCGGATGCAGCATTACTACCAGTTCCAGGTGATCATGAAGCCGTCGCCGCCGAACCTTCAGGAGCTGTACCTGAAGTCGCTGGCCGCGATCGGCATCGATTCCGCCGTGCACGATATCCGCTTCGTCGAGGACGATTGGGAGAGCCCGACGCTGGGCGCCTGGGGCCTCGGTTGGGAGTGCTGGTGCGACGGTATGGAGGTGAGCCAGTTCACCTACTTCCAGCAGGTCGCCGGTTTCGAATGCGCGCCGGTCGCGGGCGAGCTCACCTACGGGCTCGAGCGTCTTGCGATGTATGTGCAGGGCGTCGACCGCGTCTACGACCTCAACTTCAATGGCCGCGACGGCGACCAGAAGGTCACTTATGGCGACGTCTTCCTGCAGGCGGAGCAGGAATATTCGCGCCATAATTTTGAACATGCCGACACCGCGATGCTGTTCGAGCAGTTCAAGATGGCGGAAGCGGCCTGCAGGAAATATCTCGACGCCGGCTGGCGCGACGGCGGCAACAAGAAGCAGCATCTGATGGCGCTGCCGGCCTACGACCAGTGCATCAAGGCCAGCCACGTCTTCAACCTGCTAGACGCGCGCGGCGTGATCTCGGTGACCGAGCGGCAGAGCTACATTCTTCGGGTGCGCGAGCTGGCAAAGGCCTGCGGCGAGGCCTGGATCCATACTGAAGCGGGCGGAGCGGCCTGATGCCCGATCTTTTGCTTGAACTGTTCTCCGAAGAGATTCCCGCGCGCATGCAAGCCAAGGCGGCGGACGATCTGCGCCGCATGGTCACCGACAAGCTCGTCGCCGAAGGCCTGGTCTACGAGGGCGCCAAGGCGTTCGCGACGCCGCGCCGCCTCGCGCTCACCGTGCACGGCATCCCGGCGCGCCAGCCCGACCTGAAGACCGAGCGCCGCGGCCCGAAAGTCGGTGCGCCCGATGCGGCCGTGCAGGGCTTCCTGAAAGCGACGGGATTGAAGTCGCTGGACGAAGCAAAAATCCAGCGCGATCCCAAGGGCGGCTTCTACATCGGCTTGATCGAGAAGCCCGGCCGCGACGCGATCGACGTGCTCGCCGAAATCCTGCCCGTCATCATCCGCACCTTCCCCTGGCCGAAATCGATGCGCTGGGGCGCGCGCTCGGGCAAGCCAGGTTCGCTGAACTGGGTGCGGCCGCTGCACGCGATCACCGCGACCTTCGGGCTCGAGACCGAAGAGCCCGATGTCGTGAAGTTCGAGGTGGACGGCATCGCGAGCGGCCAGACCACGTACGGCCACCGTTTCCTCGCGCCGGCGCCGATTCAGGTGCGCCGCTTCGAGGATTACGAAGCAAAGCTGCTGGATGCCAAGGTCGTGCTCGACTCCGAGCGCCGCAAGGACGCGATCCTCACCGACGCCAAGCAGCTCGCGTTTGCGCAGGGCTTCGAGCTGGTCGAGGACCAGAACCTGCTCGATGAGGTCGCAGGTCTCGTTGAATGGCCGGTGGTGCTGATGGGCTCGTTCGAGCCGGAATTCCTGGCGACGCCGGCCGAAGTGATCCGCGCCACCATCCGCAACAACCAGAAGTGCTTCGTGGTGCGCGACCCCAAGACGGGCAAGCTCGCCAACAAGTTCATCCTGGTCGCCAACATCGAGGCCACCGACGGCGGCAAGACCATCATTGCCGGCAACGAGCGCGTGATCCGCGCGCGGCTGTCGGATGCGAAGTTCTTCTACGAGACGGATCTGAAGACGAAGCTCGAAGAGCGGCTGCCGAAGTTCGAGCAGATCGTGTTCCACGAGAAGCTCGGAACGCAGGCTGCACGCATCAAGCGCATCGAGCGCCTCGCCGGCGAGATCGCGCCGCTGGTCGGCGCCGATGTCGCCAAGACCGCGCGGGCCGCGCATCTGGCGAAGACCGATTTGCTGACCGAGGTCGTCGGCGAATTCCCGGAGGTGCAGGGCCTGATGGGCAAGTACTACGCGCTGGCCCAGGGCGAGGATGCCTCCATCGCCGCCGCCTGCGAGGAGCACTACAAGCCGCAAGGCCCTGCCGATCGCGTGCCGACCGATCCGGTCAGCATCGCGGTGGCGCTCGCCGACAAGCTCGATACGCTCGTCGGCTTCTGGGCCATCGACGAGAAGCCGACAGGCAGCAAGGACCCGTATGCGCTACGCCGCGCGGCGCTGGGCGTGATCAGGCTGATCGCCGAGAACGCGTTGCGTCTCTCGCTCATGAAGGTGGCGGCGTCCGCGCTCGCTGGCTTGTCGGCGCAGCCGGCCGATACCTCCAAGCTCCCGATCGACCTCCTCGCCTTCTTCGCCGATCGCCTCAAGGTCCAGCTCCGCGAGCAGGGCGCGCGGCACGATCTCGTCGATGCCGTGTTCGCGCTCGGCGGCCAAGACGACCTGCTGATGATCGTCCGCCGGGTCGAGGCGCTCGGAAAATTCCTCGACACTGACGACGGCAAGAACCTGCTCGCCGGCACCAAGCGCGCCAGCAACATCCTGTCGATCGAGGAAAAGAAGGACAAGCGCAGCTTCGACGGCACGCCCGACGCCGCGCTCTACAGCCTCGCCGAGGAGAAGGCGCTGGCGAAGGCGATCGACGAGGTGAAGGCGGAAGCCGGCGCCGCGGTCGCCAAGGAGAATTTTGCCGCCGCGATGAGCGCGATGGCGAAGCTGCGTCCGCCGGTCGATGCGTTCTTCGACAAGGTTCGCGTCAATGACGACGATGCCAAGGTGCGCGAGAACCGGCTGAAGCTCCTGAACGAGATCCGCAGCGCCACGCGCGCGGTGGCGGATTTCTCCAAGATCCAGGATTGAGCTACGGTAGTGCGGCCTCGTGCCCCGGACGCAGCGCAGCTCGCCGCGTCTTCGCGGCGTGATGCGCTGCAGAGCCGGGGCCCAGGAAGGCCGCGTGCTCGCAGCGTCTTGGGTCCCGGCTCTGCGTCGCAATGCTGCGCATTGCGCCTTGTCCGGGACACAGGCTCAAACACGAAGCGTAAAAAGGTGCCCCGCCCGGCGGGGGGAAAACCGGGCGGGGCCTGATGTCCGATTCAACTGCTCGCGCCAGCCTGATGTGACGCGCCGGACATCTAGTCGGTCTCACTTGGTCCGTCTCAGTCCAGCACCTCGACGATGCGGCGCGAGCGCGGTTCGACCAGCACGGTCTCGCCGTTCACGACGGTGTAGCGATAGGTGGTGGCGCCGAAACGTTGCGGCACGTCGTAATAGGTGACGCCCGCCTCGGGTAAGGTGGTGCCGACCACGACGCGATCGGGGATGCTGAAGGCCGGCACGCGCTGTTCGACGACGTAGTCGCGGAAAGCCGGCCGATGCTCGACGGCGATGGTTGGGCCGCTGTCGACCACGGCGGGCGCGCGTCCGACGGTGACACTGGTTTGCGCCTGCGCCGCCAGAGGCGAGCCGATCGCGGCCGCGAGCGCTGCAAGACCAAGAATCCTGTTCCGCATGGACAACTCCTTCGACGTGATGGTTCGGACGCGCAACAGGCGCGACCGGTTGCCAATGCATGCGTGTCGGCAATGTTCCGGGAAAAGCCCTGCCGTATCAGCGGCAATTTCAGGCAGTTTTCGTGGGCGGCGGAACCTGCCTCGCCCGTTGCGCGTCTCTACTCGCGGAACCGGGAGGGCTATGATCCGCCCGCGATTCGCCCCCTCCACAGAAAGATAGTTCATGCACATCACCGTCGCCCACATTTCGCCGATCCTGTCGCTGATTGCGGGTGTGCTCATCCTGATCATGCCGCGGCTGCTGAACCTGATCGTCGCGATCTTCCTCATCGTGAACGGCGCGATCGGGCTCGGGCTCCTGAAGTGGCTCCGCTTCTAGGCGTTCACTTTTCGGAACTGTTCGACTTGCGCGGGCCCGCCCAAAGTGGTGTAAGGCCCGCGATTTCCCATTCCTCTCGCAGGTTGTGTGCAAGCTATGGCCAAAGCCGCCTCGAAGCCTAAAAAAATGCCAGCGAAATCAAAGTCCTCGGCCGCCGCCAAGGCCGCGCCGCCAGCCCGCAAGGCGCTGGCCAAGAGCGCGCCGAAGCCGGTCGCCAAAGCCGTTGCCAAGACCGCTGCAAAGCCGGCGGCCAAGGCCGTGACCAAGGCGGCTCTGCCGAAGGTTGCTGCCAAGCCCGCAGCGAAGAAGGCTGCGCCGGCGAAGGCGGCCCCAAGCGGGATCAAGGCCGGCAAATGGGTTTACACATTCGGTGACGGCAAGGCCGAAGGCCGGACGGAGATGCGTGACCTGCTTGGCGGCAAGGGCGCCAACCTCGCCGAGATGGCCAATCTCGGCCTGCCGGTGCCTCCCGGCTTCACCATCCCGACCTCGGTCTGCACCTACTTCTACGCGCACGGCAAAACCTATCCGAAGGAGCTGCAGGTGCAGGTCGAGAAGGCGCTCGACCATGTCGGCAAGCTGACCGGCAAGGTGTTCGGCGACACCAAGAACCCGCTGCTCGTCTCGGTGCGCTCCGGTGCGCGCGCCTCGATGCCGGGCATGATGGACACCGTGCTCAACCTCGGCCTCAACGACCAGACCGTGGAAGCGCTGGCCGAATTGTCGGGGGACCGCCGCTTCGCCTACGACAGCTATCGTCGCTTCATCACCATGTACTCGGACGTGGTGCTCGGCTTCGAGCATCATCACTTCGAGGAGATCCTCGACACCTTCAAGGACAGCCAGGGCTACACGCTCGACACCGATCTGTCCGCCGACGACTGGGTCGAGCTGGTCGGCAAGTACAAGGACGCGGTCGCGCGCGAGACCGGCAAGGACTTCCCGCAGGATCCGCACGACCAGCTCTGGGGCGCGATCGGCGCGGTGTTCTCATCCTGGATGAACGCGCGCGCGGTGACCTATCGCAAGCTGCACGACATTCCGGAGTCCTGGGGCACCGCGGTCAACGTGCAGGCCATGGTGTTCGGCAACATGGGCGAGACCTCGGCCACCGGCGTTGCCTTCACCCGCAATCCCTCGACCGGCGAGAGCAAGCTCTACGGCGAGTTCCTGATCAACGCGCAAGGCGAGGACGTGGTGGCCGGCATCCGCACGCCGCAGGACATCACCGAGGAAGCGCGCAAGGAATCGGGCTCCGACAAGGCGTCGATGGAATCGGCGATGCCGGAGGCCTTCAAGGAGCTGACGCGGATCTACACGCTGCTCGAGAAGCACTACCGCGACATGCAGGACATGGAATTCACGGTCGAGCAGGGCAAGCTGTGGATGCTGCAGACCCGCGGCGGCAAGCGCACCGCCAAGGCCGCGCTGCGCATCGCGGTCGAGCTCGCCAACGAAGGCCTGATCTCGAAGAAGGAAGCGGTGACGCGGATCGATCCGGCTTCGCTCGATCAGCTCTTGCATCCGACCATCGATCCCCACGCCAAGCGCGACGTGATCGCGACCGGCCTGCCGGCTTCGCCGGGAGCAGCCTCCGGCGAGATCGTGTTCTCCTCGGATGAAGCGGCCAAGCTTCAGGCCGACGGGCGCAAGGTGATCCTGGTCCGCATCGAGACCAGCCCGGAAGACATTCACGGCATGCACGCCGCCGAAGGCATCCTGACCACGCGCGGCGGCATGACCTCGCACGCGGCGGTCGTCGCCCGCGGCATGGGCAAGCCCTGCGTCTCCGGCTGCGGCACCATCCGCGTCGATTACGGCCGCGGCACCATGAGCATCGGCTCGCGCACCTTCAAGACCGGCGACGTCATCACCATCGACGGCTCGCTCGGCCAGGTGCTCGCCGGCCGCATGCCGATGATCGAGCCGGAGCTGTCCGGCGAGTTCGGCACGCTGATGAACTGGGCCGACCAGGTCCGCAAGATCGGCGTCCGCGTCAACGGCGACACGCCGGACGACGCCCGCACCGCGATCAAGTTCGGCGCCGAAGGCATCGGCCTCTGCCGCACCGAGCACATGTTCTTCGAGGAGACCCGCATCCGCACGGTGCGCGAGATGATCCTCTCCGAGGACGAGCAGTCCCGCCGCGCCGCGCTCGCCAAGCTGCTGCCGATGCAGCGCGCCGACTTCGTCGAGCTGTTCGAGATCATGAAGGGCCTGCCCGTCACGATCCGGCTTCTGGATCCTCCCCTCCATGAATTCCTGCCGCACACCCACGCCGAGGTCGAGGAAGTGGCGCGTGCCATGAACACCGATCCGCGGCGCCTCGCCGACCGCGCGCGCGAGCTGTCGGAGTTCAATCCGATGCTCGGCTTCCGCGGCTGCCGCATCGCGATCGCCTATCCTGAGATCGCCGAGATGCAGGCGCGTGCGATCTTCGAGGCGGCGGTCGAGGCCGAGAAGCGCACCGGCAAGGCCGTCGGTCTCGAGGTGATGGTGCCGCTGATCGCGACCAAGGCGGAGCTCGATCTCGTCAAGGCGCGGATCGATGCCACCGCGCAGGCGGTGATGCGCGAGACCAACACCAAGCTGGCCTATCAGGTCGGCACCATGATCGAGCTGCCGCGCGCCTGTCTGCTCGCGGGCGAGATCGCGCAGTCGGCCGAGTTCTTCTCGTTCGGCACCAACGACCTCACGCAGACCACCTACGGCATCAGCCGCGACGATGCCGCGAGCTTCCTCGGGACCTACGTGTCCAAAGGCATCCTCGCGGTCGATCCCTTCATCGCGCTCGACCAGGAAGGCGTCGGCGAGCTGGTCAAGATCGGCGTCGCGCGCGGCCGCAAGACGCGGGCGAAGCTCAAGGTCGGCATCTGCGGCGAGCACGGCGGCGATCCGGCCTCGGTTGCCTTCTGCCACCATATCGGCCTCGACTACGTCTCCTGCTCGCCCTACCGCGTGCCGATCGCGCGCCTTGCCGCCGCACAAGCCGCGCTCGGCAAGGAGATCGCAAGCCAGGCGTAGGCAGGGCTCACAGGCGTAAGCAGAATTAAAATGCTGGAATGCAGAGAGGCGGGGGCAACCCCGCCTCTCTCATTATGCACGACGATCTCTCTCCACGTCATTGCGAGGAGCTCGCGACAAAATTGCGTAGCAATTTTGCGCTGATGCGACGAAGCAATCCAGAATCCCTCCGCGGAATGATTCTGGATTGCTTCGCTGCGCTCGCAATGACGCAGATCGTTGAACGCGCTCCCCACACACGCGCTGTCATCGCCCGGCTTGACCGGGCGATCCAGTACGCCGCGACGTTCGTGGTTGATCCAAGAAGCTGCGGCGTACTGGATGCCCCGATCAAGTCGGGGCATGACATTCGTGTATGTCGCGATACCTCCTGCAACACCGGGAACTATCCTGCGCCCCGTATTGCTACGCGCCGTCAAGAGTTCCTTCACCATTCGCGTTGACCTCTTGTTTACCGCTTGGCGTGACGACGCGTTTACCAACGCGCAGCATCGCTCCGTGAAAACACCTGTGTTCGCTTGAGTGTGCCGAACGCGCAACGCCGATTAACGCCCCGGCAACCTAAATTGGATACTTACGATAAAGATCGAATTGCACGGATGTACTGCGGTTCGGTTTGTCTGGCGTAAGCGTAGCGTGAGCGTGTTGATGTCAGTGTTGCGTAACCATCCGAAGGGCGCGCGGTTCGCGTCCTTCGGCATCGGTCTCTGCATCTTCGCATTGATGCCGAGAGAGACCGGCTATCAGGACATTGCCTCCTTGCTGGCGCGCCAACCCGGCGTCGCCGAGCGTTGGCAGAAGCAGGTGTTCTCCGCGGCGTCCTCGATCCAGCTCGCGACCTACAGCTTTTCCCGCCCCATCGGCACCTCGGTTCCGCAGAGCGCGATGGTGCGCCTCGCGAGCCTCGATGGCCGCGACGTCACCGGTGCGATCCGCCGCAATCCGGCGCTGCAGACCGTGCCGCGCTATCAGGCATCCGACTTTCCCAAGGTCGATCGCTCCATGAAGGGTGATCGCCTCGCAATTGTTACACCGGGCCAGGCTCCAGAGACGGCTGCGCCCGCTGCGGCACCGGCGCAGGAAGATCCCGCGACCTCGAACAGCTCGGTGTTCGGTGCCAAGACCGCCGCCCTACCACTGCCGATGTCGCCGGAATCCGCGGCCGCGCTCGACCCCGAGCTCCAGGAAGCGCTGCGCGCGCCGCCGCTGCCGCAATACACCAACGCGCCGCAGGCCAGTGACGCCGCGCGTGCGCTCGCGACCGCGCCGCTCGAGGCGCTTAAGCGGACCACCGCGCCGACGACGCCGGTGCGTGATCCCTTCAGCGTCAAGACCTCCAGCCTGTTCTTCGGCAGCTCCTCGCTCGGCGGCAATCTGGAGAGCATCGAGAGCTGGCAGCCCGGCGCCGAGCCGCTGATCGTGATGCCCGATCCCGACATGAAGGCGACGGCCTCGCTGACGCCGCCGACGGTGGAGATCGCCAAGGACATCGAGAGCGGCGAGAGCGTTGCGCCGAAGGGCGAGGTCAATGCCGACAACCAGCGCACGAGGTCGCCGGCGGAACGGCTCGCGCTCGACGACAAGTCGCGCGCCAAGTCCGAAAAGTGCCTCGCCGAAGCGGTCTATTTCGAAGCCCGCGGCGAGGCCGTCCGCGGCCAGATGGCCGTCGCGCAGGTCGTGATGAACCGCGTGTTCTCCGGCAAATATCCCGACACCGTGTGCGGCGCGGTCTATCAGAACAAGCATCGTCATCTCGCCTGCCAATTCACCTTCGCCTGCGACAACAATACCGACGTGATCCGCGAGCCCGAGATGTGGGAGCGCGCCAAGAAGATCGCCAAGGCCATGCTCGACGGCCAGATCTGGCTGCCCGAGGTCGGCAAGTCCACGCACTATCATGCCTATTGGGTGCGTCCGTCCTGGGTCGCCGAGATGAAGAAGATGTACAAGACCGGCGTGCACACCTTCTACCGCCCTCGCGCCTGGGGCGATGGCAGCGAAGAGCCGAGCTGGGGCACGCCGGCCCAGACCGCCGCACTCTCCGCCGAGCTCGCCCAGGAAGCCAAGAGCTCCGCCGAGATGGGTACGAGCGAGCGGAGGTAGAAAGTCGTCATGCCCGGGGCTTGTCCCGGGCATCCACGTTCTCCGTGCCGTGGGGCAAGACAGGGATGGTCGGGACAAGCCCGGCCATGACGGAAAGACCGCCTCACATCTCAATATCCAGCGCGCAGTCGAAATTCGGCGCGGAATGCGTCAGCGCGCCGGCCGAGGCGTAATCGACGCCGGTGGCGGCAATGGCGGCGATCGACTCGCGCGTGACCCCGCCGGACGCCTCGAGCTCGAGGCGGCCCTCGTTGAGCCTGACGGCCTCCCGCAGCGTCGCAAGATCCATGTTGTCGAGCAGCACGGCGTCGGCCAGCCCGCTGTCGAGCACCTCGCGCAATTGCGACAACGTATCGACCTCGATCTCGATCTTGACGAGATGGCCGGCATGGGCGCGGGCGCGCTCCAGCACCGGACGGATGCCGCCGGCGACCGCGATGTGGTTGTCCTTGATCAGGATCGCATCGTCGAGACCGAAGCGGTGGTTGAAGCCGCCGCCGCAGCGCACCGCGTATTTCTCCAGCGCCCTCAGCCCCGGCGTGGTCTTGCGCGTGCAGCAGATGCGCATCTTCGTGCCTTCGGTGCGCGCGACATAATCCGCCGTCAATGTCGCAACGCCCGACAGGCGGCCGACGAAGTTCAGCGCGGTTCGCTCCGCGGTGAGGATGGCGCGCGCGGGGCCCGAGATCGTCAGCACCTGCTGTCCGCGGGCGACGCGAGCGGCGTCGCGGACATGGGCGCGCACATCGATGTCGGCCGAGAGCTTTTGCAGCGTCGCCAGCGCAAGCGGCAGGCCGGCGATCACGCCGGACTGGCGCGCGACCAGGACTGCCTGCGCCTTGGTCGCTTCCGGGATCGTCGCAAGCGAGGTGATGTCGCCGGCGCGGCCGAGGTCCTCGTCGAGCGCGCGCTGAACGGCCGCGTCGATTGCGAGCGGCGAGAGGAAGGCATCGGGATAGAGCAGTGAGGTCGGGGTCATCGGGGCTTCCTTCAGGCAGTCAGGGGTTGGGCGCTGCGCGATACTGGCCGCTCGTTCAGGCTCTCGGCGGCCTCGCGCATCGCGGCGAGGGTGGTCATCGTTCGCTGCGCCAGCGCGGGCACCTCCGTCGGGTGGTCGATGCGGAAATGCGCCCCGCGGCTTTCGCGCCGGCTCCACGCCGAGGCGGCGGCAAGCAGGGCTGCGGTGGCCATGTTGCGCAGCGTGGTGCTCGTCGCCTCGCGTTCGAGCGCGGCGAAGTGGTGCACGGCTTCCACCAGGCCGCCATCGTCGCGGATCACACCGACGCAGGAGCTCATCGTCGCCCGCAACCGCCGCACGGCAGCAGCATCCGGCGCGCCGCCGCGCGGTGTCACCAATGCCTCGGGAAGGCGGGCAGGGGAGGGAAGAATACGGCCGGCGATGTCGTCGGCGATGCGCGCGGCATAGACCACCGCCTCCAGCAGCGAATTCGAGGCCAGCCGGTTGGCGCCGTGCGCGCCGGTCGACGACACCTCGCCGCCGGCCCAGAGCCCCTCGATCGAGCTGCGGCCGCGGCCGTCCACCGCGATGCCGCCCATATGGTAGTGCGCGGCGGGCGCGACCGGGATGGCCTGCCTCGCCGGATCGATGCCGGCGGCGATGCAGCTCGCATGCACGGTCGGGAATCTGTCGGCGAAGCGCGCGCCGAGCGCCGCCCGTGCGTCGAGGAAGGCGCCGCGCCCGGCCGCGATCTCGGCGAACACGCCGCGGGCCACGATGTCGCGTGGCGCGAGCTCGGCGAGCGGATGGCGCGCCGCCATGAAGCGCTCGCCGTTGCCGTTGATCAGCGTCGCGCCTTCGCCGCGCAGGGCTTCGGTGGCGAGCGGTGCCGGATCGCCTCCGGTCATGATGGCGGTCGGGTGGAACTGAACGAATTCGGGGTCGGCGATCGCGGCGCCGGCGCGGGCCGCGATGGCAAGGCCCGAGCCGTTGGCTTCAAACGGATTGGTGGTGACGGCATAGAGGTGTCCGATCCCGCCGGTGGCAAGCACCACCGCACGCGCGGCGAGCAGGAGCGGCCGTGCCGCGGGATTGCCGGCTTCGCGCAACTGAAGCCCGGAGACGACGCCATCTTCGGTCAAGAGGGCTTCGGCGACGAGGCTTTCGATCACGCGGATCGACCGCGTCCGGCGCACCGCATCGCTCAAGGCCGCGATGATCGCGGCGCCCGCCCCGTCGCCGCGCACATGCACGATGCGCCGGGCCGAGTGCGCAGCTTCCCGCCCGACCGCAAGCTTTCCTTCGAGATCGCGATCGAACGGCACGCCATAGGCGAGCAGGTCGTGGATGCGCGGCGCCGCCTCGCGTGCGATCCCGAGTGCGACCGCCTCGTCGACGAGGCCGCCACCGACCGCGATCGTGTCGGCAGCATGCGCCTCCGGCGTGTCGCCCTCGGCCACCGCGGCGGCGATGCCGCCCTGCGCCCATGCGGATGATGCGCCCTGTCCGAGCGGTGCCGCCGAGATCAGCGTCACCGGACGCGGCGCGAGCTTGAGCGCGCAGAACAGTCCGGCAAGACCGCCGCCCACGATGACGATGTCGTCGGTGCGGATGAGGTCGTGGATGTTGTTGGTCATTGTTCTCTCCGTTCACTCCGCCGTCGTCCCTGCGAACGCAGGGACCCATAACCCCAGGGAGGAGTCGTGACGCGAGCTCGTCACTCCGAGTCGTCGCCAAACATCTGCCTGTGGTCGCGACGAGCGCGAGCGCTCGCGCGGGGATCCCGGATCTGCGCGCGCTTGAGGCGCGCTTGTCCGGGACGACAGCTGTGGTTGTTGCTGATCCTCGTACTCAGTTCTTCAGATTGATCATCCGCTCGACCGATCGCCTTGCCCTCTCCGCGAGCGCGGGATCGATCGTTACCTCCTCACGGAGCGTCAGCAGGCTGTCCAGGATGTTGGCGAGCGTGATGCGCTTCATATGCGGGCAGAGATTGCAGGGGCGCAGCATCTCGACGTCGGGCAGCTCGGCGCGCACATTGTCGGCCATCGAGCATTCCGTGATCATCACCAGCCGCCGCGGCCGCCGCTCACGCACCCAGTTGATCATGTGCGCGGTCGAGCCGGTGAAGTCGGCTTCCGCCAGCACGTCCGGCGGACATTCGGGATGCGCGATGATCTGCACCGACGGATCGGCCTCGCGGAAAGCGCGCAGCTCTTCGCCCTTGAAACGCTCGTGTACTTCGCAGGCGCCTTTCCAGGCGATGATTTTCACGTCGGTCTTCGAGGCCACGTAAGTTGCGAGATAGCGATCGGGCAGGAAGATCACGCTTGGAGCGCCAAGGCTCTCGACCACCTGCACCGCGTTCGAGGAGGTGCAGCAGATGTCGACCTCGGCCTTCACCTCGGCCGAGGTGTTGACGTAAGCGACGACCGGCACACCGGGAAATCTCTCGCGCAGCAGGCGGACGTCGGCGCCGGTGATGCTGGCGGCGAGCGAGCAGCCGGCGCTTGCGTCGGGAATCAGCACCGTCTTGTCGGGGTTGAGCAGTTTCGAGGTCTCCGCCATGAAATGCACGCCGCATTGGACGATGATGTCGGCCTTCACCTTGGTGGCTTCGACGGCGAGCTGCAGCGAATCGCCGCCGATATCGGCGACGCAGTGGAAGATCTCGGGGGACTGGTAATTGTGCGCGAGGATCACCGCGCCGCGGGCGCGCTTCAGCTCGTTGATCGCCAGGATCGTCGGCGCCATCAGCGGCCACTCGATCGGCGGGATCACATGCTTCACGCGCTCATAGAGCGGCGCAGTCGCGCGGGCGACCTCCGGCGTCCATGTCAGCGAGGGCGTCGGCAGCCTGGCTTCCGTTCGTGCGGGTGCGGCCCGGGGGAAGGCGCTGACTTGGCCCTGGGGCCGGTTGGCAAAGTCGTCGGGGCCGTAAATTCCAGCGATCGGCATCGAAGCCTCCCTTGCAGATTAATTATGCTCAATTTGAGTATATATGAGATCCGAAAATGCCGGCCGAGAGGCCAGCGCGGATGTCTTCGGGTTTTATATACTCATTATGAGCAAATCTAACATAACATGCTCTACCGGGGATTGCCAGATCCAGCCGCACACATTTCCGTCAGGTCCGGAGGGTCAGGTGAGGCCACATTGAAATGCAATGCTCCCGCGGCAGCTCCTCGTGGAATGCAACCGTTTTTGACTTGGGATTTTCATGCAAGTGCATTAAATGGCACGTTCGCGGCGGCTGCTTCGCCACTCCGCCAATGACAAACGAGGAGCACCATGTCGACATCAGTGAGCGAATTTGCTCCGGCCCCACGTTCCTCCAATTGGCGCACCCCGGCCATCATCATTCTGTGCGGCTGTGCGATCGGCATGCTCGGCTTCGGTCCGCGCTCGGCGCTCGGCTTCTTCGTGCAGCCGATGAGCCACGAATTCTCCTGGGGCCGCGACGTGTTTGGCCTCGCGATCGCCGTGCAGAACCTGCTGTGGGGCCTGGGCCAGCCTTTCGCTGGAGCCGTGGCCGATCGCTTCGGCCTGTTCCGGGTGATGTGCGTCGGCGCGCTCCTCTATGCCGGCGGGCTGCTCCTGATGCGCTATTCCTCGACGCCGCTGTCCCTCAACATGGGGGCCGGCGTGATGATCGGCTTAGGTCTGGCCGGCTGCTCGTTCAACCTGGTGCTGTCGGCCTTCACCAAGCTCTTGCCCGCGGAGAAGCGCGGCATCGCGCTCGGCGCCGGCACCGCTGCGGGTTCGTTCGGGCAGTTCCTGTTCGCGCCGATCGGCGTCGCGCTGATCGACAATTTCGGCTGGCAGCAGGCGCTCTCAGTGTTCGGCTTCCTGATGCTGCTGATCATCCCGCTGTCGCTGGCGCTCTCGACGCCGCCTGTCGCAAACACGGCCAATACGGCGCCTGCCGATGAGCAGACCATTACAAAGGCGCTTGCGGAGGCCTTCGGCCACCGCTCCTATGTGCTCTTGGTGCTCGGCTTCTTCACCTGCGGCTTCCAGCTCGCCTTCATTACCGTGCATCTGCCGGCCTTCCTGGTCGATCGCGGCATCACCGCACAAACCGGCGGCTGGGTGATCGCGGCGATCGGTCTGTTCAACATCGTGGGCTCGCTCAGCGTCGGCTATCTCCAGAACTCACTGCCCAAGCGCTACATCCTCTCGACCATCTACTTCACGCGCGCGCTGGCGACACTCGCCTTCATCTCGTTCCCGATCACGCCGTTCTCGGCGATTGCGTTCGGTGCGATCTCCGGCCTGACCTGGCTCTCCACGGTGCCGCCGACCTCGGCGCTGGTGGCGCTGATGTTCGGCACGCGCTGGCTTGCCACGCTCTACGGCTTCGCCTTCGTCAGCCATCAGGTCGGTGGCTTCCTCGGCGTCTGGCTCGGGGGCATCGTGTTCGAGAAATTCGGTTCCTACACGCCGATCTGGTGGCTTTCGATCCTGTTCGGCGTGCTCTCCGCGCTGATCAATCTTCCGATCGTGGAGAAACCCGTGGCACGGGCGGTTGCGCAGCCCGCCTGATCGGCTAAACATCCCGGACAGACAAGTCAGGGAGTTCAGTCGTGGCCACATTCAAGGCGATCCGGATCGACAAGGCGGACAAGGGCACCGTTGCCGCGCTCACGCAGTTCGATGAAGCCGAGCTGATGGACGGCGATGTCACCGTCCGGGTCGAATGGTCGACGCTGAACTACAAGGACGGCCTTGCGCTCACCGGCAAGGCGCCGGTAGTGCGCCGCTTCCCGATGATCGCCGGCATCGACTTCGCCGGTACGGTCGAGGCCTCCTCGCATCCGCAGTGGAAGGCCGGCGACAAGGTGGTCTGCACTGGATGGGGCATGGGCGAGACCCATCTCGGCGCCTATGCCGAGAAGGCACGGGTGAAGGGCGACTGGCTGGTCGCCTTGCCGGAGGGGCTCTCGGCGCGCGATGCCATGGCGATCGGCACCGCCGGCTTCACCGCGATGCTCGCGGTGCTGGCACTGGAGAAGCACGGTTTGTCGCCGAAGAGCGGCCCGGTGGTGGTGACCGGTGCCGCCGGCGGCGTCGGCTCGGTCGCGATCGCCGTGCTCTCCAAGCTCGGCTACCACGTCATCGCCTCGACCGGCCGGGCCTCTGAGGCCGACTATCTGAAGCACCTGGGCGCTGCCGAAATCATCGACCGTAACGAACTGTCCGGTTCGGCCAAACCTCTCGCCAAGGAGCGCTGGGCCGGTGGCGTCGACAGCGTCGGCTCGACCACCCTCGCCAATCTGCTCTCGATGACGCGATATGGCGGAGCGATCGCGGCGTGTGGCCTGGCGGCGGGCATGGACCTGCCGTCCTCGGTGGCACCGTTTATTTTGCGCGGAGTGTGCCTTCTCGGCATCGATTCGGTGATGTGTCCGATCGAGCCCAGAAAGGCCGCCTGGCAGCGCCTCGCATCCGATCTCGATCGGACAAAACTAGCTGAAATCACTAAGGAAATTTCGCTTGCCGAGGTTTCGGATTGGGGCGCCAAGATTCTGGCCGGTGCGGTGCGCGGCCGTATCGTGGTAAAAATTGTCTAACGGCGTTCAGACTTTACCAACCAAGCTGCTTCAATGTCGCCATGGTTCGTATGGTAAGCAGCGGGTAAAGAGATAAGGCATCGCCCGCTGCGGGGTTGGGTTCGGAGTTGAGCATGCTTGCGCGTTTTGTGTTGGGGGCTGTCACGGCGGCAGCAACGTTTGCGCCGGCCGTTGCCGGAAGCATGAACGCCGACGAGGCGCGTCGCTTCGTCGCCGGCAAAGTGTTTGCCTTCACCTGTTTCGACGGCACCCGCGGTGCAGGCCGCATCCTCGACGATCTCGGCGCCGCTGGTGCGGTGCAGTTCTCGGGTGCGGGCCCGGTCAAGCATCTCCGCCTGCCCGGCAATACGCTCCAGATCCGCGGCCAGAATGTCTGCGCCTCGATCAAAGGGATTCCGTTCGAGCCCTGTTTCAACCTGGAAAAGACGGACGATCGCAGCTTCCGCGGCTCCGTGTCGGGCATGGGCTTCGCCTATTGCGACTTCCGTCACCAGGGCGGCAACCAGATGCTGATGGCCCGCGCTGCAGCGCGGCCGCGCTCGCTGCACAGGCCGGAGCACACCGGTTCGGTCAGCCCGGCCAACACCGAGGTCGCCGCGCGCGTGGAGACGCCGCGTGTCGAGAGCAGCCGGCTCGAGCCGGTGAAGGCGGAGGCCAAGGCCGAAGTGAGGTCCGAGCCCGCCAAGAACGAGGCCCCGCTGGAGCTGCGCCGCTCCACCCAGTGAGACGGCCGTGCGGGACGCCCGCACACTTTTTTATTGAAGACCTCCTTCGAACATGAAGCTGCCGTGCCGTAGTCATACGGACGGCGGCTTTCATGCGTTGGTAGCGGTTCGCGCTTCAGTTTGCGTACGGCCGGGGGGCGCGGCCCGATAAAAGGGTTCAACGATGTCGCTGTACTTCTTCCGCATCAGTACCGGTCGCTATTCCGGCGCCGCCGACCAGCCATATGAGTTCGAGGATCGCGCGGCCGCCTGGACCGAGATGACGGAGGTCTGCGCCAATTTGCTCGGCGGCATCGCGCGCAGCCTGAAGCCGAACGCCGAGTGGTGCATGGAGCTGCTCGACGAGAACAAGAAGCCGGTCTTCCGCATCAGCCTTGTCGGCGAGAGCGCCGGATGCAAGGCTTCCTAGATCCGACCTGAGGCTGCATTTTACAACTAGGGCGAGATCATTTCCCTTCGGCTTCAATCATTTAGCGAAGAAACTGAGTATTTCTGCGAGGGATTCCGTTAACCAAATCGGAACGTGAGGCGCTCAATTTTTGTGCAACGGCGCAGTCGACGCCGGGCGGCCGACAATGACTCGGTTGCGGATTTCCTCCGGGGGAAACATGCCATGTTGAGCCTTGTTCAGAATCTGAAGATCGGGACCAAGCTGGCGATTGCGTCTGCACTAGGGGTACTCCTGGTCGGCGCCATGATCGCAAGTCAGATGCTCGGCAATGCGAGCATCCGAGAGAGCAGCCAGAGCGCGCTTGCGCAGCAGCAGATCGCGCGCGACGCAGTTGAGGCCGAGGTGACGGTTCGCGGCATGCAGCTCGCCGTACGCGACCTTCGTCTCGCCAATAGCTTGGCCGACATTCAAAAGGCCACCACGAGCCTGGGCGACCAGCAGAAATCGACGAACCTGCTGGTCGATCAGATGCTGAAGCTTTCTCAAGAGCCCGAGAATCGCGCTCGCATGGAGAAACTGAGATCGCTGGCCGCCAACTACGCAAAGGCGGCGCAGCAGATCGCGGGCGTGCGCGGCGAAGCCTTGGCCGCCAGCGGTGCAGACGGCCCGGCGCGTGCTGCCAAGCTCAACGAAGACGTCATTCGCATCGCACGCGAGGTGACCCTGCCGATCGCCGGCGAGCTCGATGTGCTGATCCGTCAGATTGCCGATTACGCGAGACACAAATCCGACGAGAAAAATGCTGCGTCCGCTGCCCAGATGAAATCGAGCGAGCAGCTTGCGATCCTGGTCGGCGCACTCGCCATGCTCGTCCTCGTCGGCTCCTGGCTGATGTCGTTCGTGACCATCGCCCGCCCAATTCGGGCGCTCACCGTGGCCATGGACAGGCTCGCCGGCGGCGATTTCTCGGTGGTGCTGCCCGGCCTCGGACGCAAGGACGAGGTTGGCGGCGTCGCTGCGGCCGTCGAGAAATTCAAGATCGTCTCGGAACAGAAGGCGCGCGAAGAGGCCGAGGCCAAGATCAGGCAGGATCAAATCGCGGCCGCGCAGCGCACGGCCGAGATGCACAAGCTTGCTGACGGCTTCGAAGCCGCGATCGGCGAGATCGTCGATACCGTGTCCTCGGCGGCGACCGAACTGGAAGCCTCGGCCTCGACGCTCACATCGACCGCGGCGCGTGGCCAGCAGCTCACCACGATGGTTGCTTCCGCCTCCGAGGAAGCGTCCACCAACGTGCAGTCGGTGGCCTCGGCGACCGAAGAGCTGTCGTCGTCGATCACCGAGATCAGCCGCCAGGTGCAGGAATCCGCTCGCGTCGCGGGCGAAGCGGTGAGCCAGGCCCGCACCACGACCGACCGCGTGGGGGAGCTCTCCGCCGCTGCGGCGCGGATCGGCGACGTGGTCGAGCTGATCAACACCATCGCCGGTCAGACCAATCTCCTGGCGCTCAATGCAACCATCGAGGCCGCGCGCGCCGGCGAGGCCGGCCGCGGCTTTGCCGTCGTCGCCTCCGAAGTCAAGGCGCTCGCCGAGCAGACCGCGAAGGCGACCGGCGAGATCGGCCAGCAGATCGCCAGCATCCAGACCGCCACCGAACATTCCGTCGGCGCGATCAAGGACATCAGCCACACCATCGAAAAACTGTCGGAGATCTCCTCGACGATCGCGGCTGCCGTCGAAGAGCAGGGCGCGGCGACGCAGGAGATCTCCCGCAACGTGCAGCAGGCGGCGGCAGGCACCCATCAGGTGTCGTCCAACATCACCGACGTGCAGCACGGCGCGAGCGAGACCGGCTCGGCCTCCTCGCAGGTGCTGTCCGCCGCCCAGATGCTGTCCGGCGACAGCAACCGCCTCAAGCTCGAAGTCGACAAGTTTGTCCGCACCGTACGCGCCGCCTGACGGCGCGCACTTCCTGGAGACGGTGCGGGCGGCCTGAGCCGCCTGTCATGCCTGTTCGAAATACCCGGGGGCGGTGCCGTGGTATGGCGCTGCGCGATCGCTGCCGTCCCGCATAGATGGTTGCGGAACATATAAAGTCGGCGCTGCCGAATTCCGTAATTCAACGTAGCTTCCTGTTAACGCCTGTTTGCAACTATGGAGGCAATCTTACGGGATAAGAACCAGCCAGCATTGTTGAACTGACCTCGCTCGGTCGTCCATCGGGACGCTGTGGCGCAGGTGACGTGCGCGTTGCCAGGCTTCGTTAGGATGTGTGTGATGTCGAAACTGTCGATCGTCTTCAAGCTCTTGACCGTGTTGTCGGTCCTCGTTCTCTCGCTCGCCGGTGTCGGCGTGATGGCGATCTGCACCATGCAGAACATCAACGCCCACACGGTCGAGATCGCGGAGAGCTGGCTGCCGAGCGTGCGCGCGCTCGGCTCCATGCGCGCCGACATCAACGAGCTGCGCGTCGTGCTGCGCCTGCACCTGATGCAGGAGAGCATTGAAGGCAAGGACGCCGCCGAGAAGCGCATGGCCCCGCTACGCGAGCGCATCGAGAAGACGCGCAAGGTCTACGAAGGCCTGATTACGTTGCCGGAGGAACGCCAGATCTATGAACAATGGACCAAGGCCTGGGCCGACTACCTGAGCGGGGTTCAGGAGACGATGGCGCTGTCGCGCAAGAGCCCCGGCCGTTTTCCGACGGAGGCCAACGAACTGTTGCAGACCAAGGTCGCGAAGATGGCTCAGGCGGCGGATCCTCTGCTCCTGAAGAGCATCGAGCTCAACAACAGCGGCGCCGAAGCTGAAACGAAGGAGGCGGCCGACAGCTACGCCACCATCTTCCGCGTGCTCGTCGGCATCATCGTTGCAGCCGTCGTGATCGCGATCGGCGCCGCCTATTATCTCGTGCGTGACGTCTCTCGCGGCATCGCCTCGATCATCCGGCCGATGCAGTCGCTCGGCGAAGGCGACCTCTCGGCCGAGGTGCCGCATCGCGGCGAGAAGACCGAGATCGGTTCGATGGCGGACGCGCTGCAGATCTTCAAGGAGGCGTTGATCGCCAAGAAGGCCGCCGACGAGGCTGCCGCGCGCGACGCCGAGGCCAAGATCGAACGCGGCCGCCGTGTCGATGCCATCACGCGCAATTTCGAGGTCATGATCGGCGAGGTCGTCGAGACCGTGTCGTCGGCCTCGACCGAGCTCGAGGCTTCCGCGGCCACGCTGAGCGGTACGGCGCAGCGCGGCCAGCAGCTCGCAACCGTCGTTGCGGCTGCGTCCGAGGAAGCCTCCACTAACGTCCAGGCCGTGGCGTCCGCCTCGGAAGAGCTGTCGTCCTCGATCACAGAGATCAGCCGCCGCGTGCAGGATTCGGCGCGGATGGCTGCGGAAGCCGTCGAGCAGGCGGCGCGGACCAACGATCGCGTCAACGCGCTGTCGCAGGCGGCCTCTCGCATCGGCGACGTCGTCGAGCTCATCAACACCATCGCGGGCCAGACCAACCTGCTGGCGCTGAATGCGACCATCGAGGCGGCGCGCGCCGGCGAAGCCGGCCGCGGCTTTGCCGTCGTCGCATCGGAGGTCAAGGCACTGGCCGAGCAGACCGCGAAGGCGACCGGCGAGATCGGGGCGCAGGTCGCGGGGATTCAGGCCGCGACGCAGGAATCCGTCAGCGCCATCCAAGAGATCGGCGGCACCATCGAGCGGCTGTCCGAGGTGGCCTCGGCCATCGCCGCCGCTGTCGAGGAGCAGGGCGCCGCGACGCAGGAGATTTCGCGCAACGTCCAGCAGGCTGCCCTCGGCACCCAGGAGGTCTCGTCCAACATCACCAACGTGCAGCGCGGCGCGATCGACACCGGCTCGGCCTCCGGTGAGGTGCTTTCGGCCGCGAAGTCGCTGGCGACCGACAGCACCCGCCTGAAGGTCGAGGTCGCGCAGTTCCTGGAATCGGTCCGCGCGGCCTGATCTTCAGGAGCATGATCCGGAAACGCGTGACGCGGCTTTCCGCACAGATCACGCTCCAACCGTTCAGCTGCTGGTCGGCGCGGCCGGCGGCGGCACGACCTGCCGCCGGAACAGGATGCGCTGGTACAGCCAGCCGATCGCCACCAGCACGACGCCGAGGCACATGAACGACAGCGCGCGGTAGACGCCTGTCAGCGTCCACACGTCGATTGCGAAGGCCTTGAGGATGGTCAGCGCGATGACGGCGGCAGAGGCCAGTCGCGCACGCTCCGAATTGAACAGGATACCCGCGCCGAGCAGCACCACCCCGAACGCCAGCCAGCCGATCGAATAGGTATATTGCTCCGCGCTCGTGGTGCCGCCGTAGAGCAGCACCGGGCCGTGATAGAAGCGGCGGATCTCCAGCGTCACATAGCTGAGCGCGAACACCAGCGCGCCGCCCGCGATCGTGTTGGCGTAGGCGACGGAGCGGTGGCCCGCCACCGCATAGGACAGCAGCAGCATCAGCACCGCCGGCAGCGCGTAGCCGAGCAGCAGCAGGTTGAAGACGAGGCCGCCGACATTGACGCTGGAGAGCACCATTGGATTCTCCAGGATCAAGAGACCGAACAATGCGATGAATCCGGCAATCGCCGTGAGCACGACGGCGCCGACATTGTGCACGATGCTCTGGCTCCTCAGCCGCAGCCGCTCCAGCCCGATCGCCATCGCGAGCGTGACGCAGACCTGCAGCGCGAATTCGAGCAGCGAGGGGCCGGCCGTCATGCGGCCACCGGTCGCAAAGTGCCGGATCTCCATGAAAGCGAGCAGCGCGGTGAACAGGATCGCGGCCGTCTCGACCATGCGCAACGGCGGATCGTCGGCGCGGCGGCGCAGGAAGATGCTCGCGCCCCAGAACGAGGCCGCCGGCAGGCCGTAGCCCCAGAGCAGCCAATTGAAGATCGGCGTGGTGCCGACGGCATCGCCGACGATGCGTGGGTCATAGGCGATGCGCGCGGTGACGAGCGCGGCGAAAATGGCGGCGAGCCAGCGCAGGAACGGGATCGGCCGCTGCAGCGAGATCCAGGCGGTGCCGAGCGACATCAGCGCCAGCGCGATCGTCAGCCAGCCCTTTTCCAGCGCGAAGGTCAGCGCCAGCGCCAGCGCACCGAGCGTGCCGGTCGCGAACAAGGCGGTCGAGATCATGCTGCCCGGCCGGGTCTCGCGGCGCGTCAGCGCCTCGGTCGCCGCGCCAAAGCTTGCTGCGAGCAGCACCGCGAGGATCGCAAAGGGGATCGAGCGGTCGAGATGGGCGATACGCGCGTAGAGCGCGACCAGGATCGCGATCGGCGTTGCGACCGCAGCAGCCGACCACACCACGGGGATGATCGCCGAGTTCGAGCGGCCCTGCGCCAGGAAGCCGGCAATTCCGAAGCCGGCGGCGAAAAGCGCGGCCGTCACCAGATGCAGCGTCACCGAGCTGTCGATCGCGCTGGGCCCGACGCCGGACATCGCACCGCCCGGCAGCACCAGCATGTCGGGATTGGCACGCACCGCCCATTCGGCGAACACGATGAAGACGGTCGCCGCAGCCGCGCCGAGCGCGCCGGTCGCCGCCGGGGCGCGCCAGGCGACGAGCAGCGTGCCGCCGACCAGCAGCGCAAACGCGATCAGCGCGAGGTCCGCATGCGCGCTCGACAGCACGATCAGCATCGCGCCGAACAGATAGGCGCCGAGCGAGCCCGACGAGATCGGCTCGATCTCGCCGTCCTCGATTGCAGGCCCGAACATGAAGCCGCAGACGACGAGCAGCGCGGCCAGCACGAAGCCGGCGATGACGTGGAAGGCGTGCGGTGCGACCTGGAGCTGCTCGGCGTCGAGACCGGGCAAGAGCCAGAGCACGGCGAAGGCGATCGTGGTGACCGCAAGCCAGCGCCACAGCCGGATGCGGGCGAGGCCGAAGCTCGCGGCGGTGACGACGGCGAGATAGATGTAGAGCGCCCAATAATCGGGCTTGCCGCTGGAGACGAGCACCGGCGTCACGAAGGCGCCGACCACGCCGAGGCCGGCGAGCGCCGGTCCGTGCAGCAGCGCGGCAGCCAGCGTGCACATCGCCACGATGCCGAGCAGCACGAAGGCGGTGGCGGGCACCAGGAAGCCGTAGAGCGCGTAGGCGGCGTAGATGGTGGCGAACGCCACCGCCGTTCCGGCCGCGGTGAGGATCGCCGGGATGTTGGCGATCGGCAGCGCCGCGATGTTGGAGATGCTCTCCTTGCGCCGGGTCCATTCGCCGGCGCCCAGCAGCGCGGCTGCGAACAGGCCGCCCAGGAACACGCGCACGCCGGGGCCGAGAAGACCGGCCTCGATCGAATAGCGCACCATGAAGAAGCCGCCGAGCGCGAGCGCAAGGCCGCCGATCCACACCACCCAGCGCGTGCCGAGCTGCTCCTCGAAGCCAGGTTCTCGAATGTCGGGCGCGGGCGCAGGCAGGGGAGGCGGCGCATCGGCGGAGACGCCCGCCGCGAGCGGCGGCGGGGACGCCTGGTCGGTGTCGAGCGGAGGCGGCGCCGGCTCGGCCTCAGGCGCAAGCGGCCGCTCGGCCGCCATCGCCGCAGAAGCAGGCGCCTCCTCCTGCACCGGCATGAGCGGCGGCGGCTGCACCGGCCGTTGCGCATAAGACATCGCTTCGAGTGCGTTCAGTCGCCGGCGCAGCTCGGCCGCCTGGCTGGAGGCCTTGATTGCGATCAGGAAGGCGACGATCGCGATGATCAGCGCAAAGACGTCAAACGGGCCGTCGAACATGAAGCCTCCAGGCGACCGGCGGGCAGGGGCCGATCGCGCAAATCTCAGGATCTAGCGCCGGGAGCGTACGCGCAAGCCCGGTGCGGGCCGCTCCTGAAGCACGTCGCGGCGGAAACGGTAGAGCGCCGCCGGCCGTCCGCCCGTCTGTGTCGACATCACCCCGGTCGGTTCGACCAGGGCCTCCATTTCGACCAGGCGGCGGAAATTCTGCTTGTGCAGGTGCCGGCCGGAGATCGCCTCCACCGTATGCTGCAGTTCGGTAAGTGTGAATTCGGGCGGCAAAAGTTCAAACACGACAGGACGATACTTCAGTTTTGCACGCAGCCGCGCGATCGCCGTAGCGAGAATCCGGCGATGGTCGAACCGCATCGAGGTCCCGAGCGGAGGCAGCGTCTTGCGCGCTAATGCCGCAGGCCGGCCGTCGCGCCGCGCCTCCTCGACCAGCCCGGCCTCGTACAGCAGCTCGTAGCGGTCGAGCACGCGCTCCTCGTCCCAGGCTGCTCCCTCGAGGCCGAAACAGAACCGCACGCGATCCTTGCGCGGCAGCGCGCGCGTCGTTTCCGGCGTCTCCTCCGCGGCCCACTCGGTCAGCGCGGGGATGATGTCGCGGGCGATGATCGCCGGCGGCTCTTCGCGCCAGTCTTCCCAGGGGAAGAAGCGATACCATGGGGCGAAGCTCGCCGCGTTGGCTGCGAGCTCGCCATCCACCGCCCGCGTCAGCGCGAGATAGCCGATCGACACCATATGCGCTCCGGTGTCGCCGGCCTCGGCATGACGGCCGCGATCGCCGAAGGTGTAGAGCTGCTCGACATAGCCGAGCCGCAGGCCCGCCTGCTCCTCGACCCAGGCGCGCAGGCCGATCTCGAAGGTGCGGTGCGCGAGCGCGTCGAACGGGCCGAACGGCAGGCCGGCCAGCCCGTCGCTGCCGCGCGCGGTCAGGATCAGCGGCTCATGGCCCTCGATCGCGACGATCGCCGCGGTCAGGCCGATCTCGATCGGCGTCAGGAGCGTCTCGCTCATGCGGTGATGATCGCAGGTGGTGAGGGAGAGATGTGCCAATCGATTACGGCGGGTTCTCCGCGGGTTCGCTGTAACCTCTCCCGCTTGCGGGAGAGGTCGGCGCGTAGCGCCGGGAGAGGGCTTTCTCCTCTAGGGGATTGTCCCGCTGCGGAGACACCCTCTCCCCGACCCTCTCCCGCAAGCGGGAGAGGGGGCGCAGTCCCGTCGCGGCTGCTATTCGGCGCTCTTCTCATTCGAGCTCGATCACGAAGGGGCGGCCCTCGACCATCATCGCGCCCGGGCCGATCTCGTCGAGCGCGCGCAGCATGCGGCCGTTGCGGCCGAGGGCGCGGTCGGCAAGGCCGACGATGCGCCGGTTCGGCGAGGCGATCGGCGAGGCCGCGCGGATCTTCCTGGCGATCTCGAGTTCGTCGCGGTTTGGATTGAGCGCGCAGACCGCCGCAAACGCGCTCGCGGTGGAGCGGCTGATGCCGGCATAGCAATGCACCACCAGCGGCGCGCTGCGGTCCCAGCCGCGCACGAAGTTCAGCACTAGATCGATATGCGCCTCGGACGGTGCGACGAACCCGTCCAGCTCCTCGGTAATGTCGTCCATCGACACCTTGAGATGATTGGCCGGCAGCACGGAGACCGGCCGCGCCACCTGCTCGACATTGGCCATCACGGTCAGCACATGGCTGGCCCCGGTGAGACGGACGGTTTCGGGAAGCGCGGCGAGGGAACAGACGTGGATCATGGCGGCCCTTTTTCTTGATTATAGCCGTGGCCCGTAGGGTGGGCAAAGGCGCGTAGCGCCGTGCCCACGACCTTTCTCAATCGCAAGAGGTGGTGGGCACGCTTCGCTTTGCCCACCCTACGAAGGGAGGACGCCTACGCAAACACCGCGCCAAACCGCTCCAGAAACTGCTTCTCGGCCCGTGCCGCGGTCCAGGGCGTCAGGTAGTCGCGCCGGACGCTGTCGGTGAGGCCGGGATCCTTGCCGAACAGGCGCCTTGCCTCGCTTTCGCTGAAGCCGGCAAGCTCGGTTGCTTCCAGATAGGCCGCGCCGCGATCGGCGGCCTTGATGGCCTGCGTGATCTCCTCCGGCAGCACCGGCGACAGTCCGAAGCGGATATGGATGGCGCCGAGCAGGCGTTTCTCCACGGCCTTGTAATGGCCGTCGAGCACCGCCTTGAACGGCGAGATCATGTCGCCGATCACATATTCCGGCGCATCGTGCAGCAATGCGGCGAGCCGCATGCGCTGATCGGCGCGCGGCATCTCGTGCCGCAGCACGGT
This sequence comes from Bradyrhizobium sp. WBOS07, assembly GCF_024585165.1. Classification (NCBI taxonomy): domain Bacteria; kingdom Pseudomonadati; phylum Pseudomonadota; class Alphaproteobacteria; order Hyphomicrobiales; family Nitrobacteraceae; genus Bradyrhizobium; species Bradyrhizobium sp. WBOS07. The sequence goes on along the minus strand of NZ_CP029008.1, from coordinate 4,302,959 downwards.
CTCCACCAGCAGCGTGTGCTGCGCCACCGAGAAGATATGCGCCCCGATGGTCTGCCCGTTCCAGCGCGCGACGCGCGCCAGCCCGTGCGCGATGTCGGCGATCTCGATATCGAGCGGCGAGGGATCGAGCAGATCGAGCCGCCGGCCCGACAGCATGCGCTGCCAGGCGCGGGACTGCGTTTCGCGCGCGGTCTTCTTCGCGGTCATCTGGCCTTGAGGCGCGGCTTGCGCTGCGTCTTGCCGCAGGTCGCGTGGCAATGGCAGTCGACGAGATGGTCGTTGACCATGCCGGTCGCCTGCATGAAGGCATAGACGATGGTCGGGCCGACGAACTTGAAGCCGCGCGAGGACAGCTCCTTGGAGATCTGCACCGACAGCGGGGTCGAGGTGGGCACGCTCGCGGTGGTCTTGAACTTGTTGACCAGCGGCCTTCCGTCCATGAAGTCCCACAGCAGCTTCGAGAAGCCCGGACCCTTCTCCATGATGTCGAGATAAGACTTGGCGCTGAGGATCGCGCCGTCGATCTTGGCCTTGTTGCGGACGATGCCGGCATCGTCCATCAGCGCATGGACCTTCTTGGCATTGTATCGCGCGATCTTCTCCGGCTGGAAATCGTCGAAGGCTTTGCGGAAATTGTCGCGCTTGCGCAGGATCGTGATCCAGGACAGGCCAGCCTGGAAACCGTCGAGCATCAGCTTCTCGTACAGCGCGCGGTCGTCATATTCCGGCACGCCCCATTCGGTGTCGTGATAGGCGACATAGAGCGGATCATCGCCCGGCCAGGGGCAACGTGTCAGGCCGTCGGGATGCAGGCGGGGAGCGCGGCTCATGCGATGGGGTGCTTGGCTGGAATGCGCACGACGTCGGGATCTGCGAGTTTCAAGGCGAGCCCGCCGGCGGTGAGGGGCTGGCCGGCATCGAGCGCGTCCGCGACACGGTCGATGCGCACCAGGGCGATACCCTTGCCGCCGGACGTCGAGCCGATCGTGCCGACCGGCTTGTCGCCGGCGAGGATGGTCGCGCCGGCTTCGGGCGAGGCGCCGTCGAGCAGCACCTGCACGCTGCGGGTGCGCGCGGTGCCGCGGTGCTGCATGCGCGAGACGACCTCCTGGCCGACATAGCAGCCCTTGTCGAAATCGACGCCGGCAAGGCGGTCCATGTTGGTCTCGTGCGGAAAGGCGTCGCCGTACATGAAATCGAGCCCGCCGCGCGGCACGCCGAGCGCGATGCGGTGCGCCTCGTATTCGGCGGCGTCAACCAGGTCGGCGCCGATGAGGTCGGACAGCTTCTGCTTGAGATCCTCGGGAATCAGGATGCGAAGGCCGAGCGCATCGTTGCGCGGGTCGGCGAAGGCAAGGTCCGGCTGCGCCGCAGGCTGGCCGTCCCAGGCCGCGAGCACGCCGAGATCGAGGTTTTCCACCGTGACCTTGGCGCGCAGCTTGTAGAATTTCAGCTTGGTGGCGAGGCTCTCTGCCAGCGCCTTCGGGCAGTCGATCAGGAACCCGCCGCCATGGCCCGCGGGCACCTCGGTGATCAGGAAATCGACGATGATCTTGCCCTGCGGCGTCAGCAGCGCGCCGAATCGCCCCAGGCCCGGCTTCAGCCTGTCGAGATCGGTCGTGACCAGGCCGTTGAGGAAGTTGCGCGCATCCTCGCCCGCGACCTTGACCACGCCCCGGTCGGGAAGAAACGCTGATTTCATGCGAAAATCTCTTGCGACATGTTGCTCCGGAACGTAAGCCCGCGAGGCATAAACGACAAGACCTCGAGCCCTGCGCTTGGGGACGAGAGAGGCCTTCAGCCATGACCCAGCGCTTCGATGTGATCCTCAAGAATGGCACCGTCGTCAACCAGGACGGCGAGGGTGTTCGCGATATCGGCATTGCCGGTGGCCGCATTGCCGAGCTGGGTCCTTTGTCGCACGCCTCCGCCGCCGAAACGATCGACTGCAAGGGCCTGCACATCCTGCCCGGCGTGATGGACACGCAAGTGCATTTCCGCGAGCCCGGCCTGACGCACAAGGAAGACCTCGAGACCGGTTCGCGCAGCGCCGTGATGGGCGGCGTCACCGCGGTGTTCGAGATGCCGAACACGGCGCCGCTGACGGTGACGGAGGCCGAGTTCACCGACAAGGTGAAGCGCGCCCATCACCGCATGCATTGCGATTTCGCCTTCTTCATCGGCGGCACCCGCGAGAACGTGCAGGATCTGCCGGTGCTGGAGCGCGCGCCCGGCTGTGCCGGCGTCAAGGTGTTCATCGGCTCCTCGACCGGCGCGCTGCTGGTCGAGGACGACGAAAGCCTGCGCCGCATCTTCCAGGTGATCCGCCGCCGCGCCGCCTTCCATGCCGAGGACGAGTACCGCCTCAACGACCGCAAATCGCTGCGCATCGAGGGCGACGCCCGCTCGCATCCGGTGTGGCGCGACGAAACCGCGGCGCTGATGGCGACGCAGCGCCTGGTCAAGCTCGCGCACGAGACCGGAAGGCGCATTCATGTGCTGCACATCTCCACCAAGGAAGAGATCGAGTTCCTGCGCGACCACAAGGACGTCGCCTCCTGCGAGGCGACGCCGCACCATCTCACGCTGGCTGCTCCCGAATGCTACGAGCGGCTTGGCACGCTGGCGCAGATGAATCCGCCGGTGCGCGGTGCCGATCACCGCGCCGGGATCTGGCGCGGCATCGAGCAGGGCATCATCGACGTGCTCGGCTCCGACCACGCCCCCCATACGCTGGAGGAGAAGCAGAAGACCTATCCCGCTTCGCCCTCCGGCATGACCGGCGTGCAGACGCTGGTGCCGCTGATGCTCGACCACGTCAACGCGGGCCGGCTCTCGCTGGCGCGCTTCGTCGACCTCACCAGCGCCGGTCCCGCGCGCCTCTACAACATGGCCTGCAAGGGCCGCATCGCCGCCGGCTACGACGCCGACTTCACCATCGTCGACCTCAAGCGCAGCGAGACCATCACCAATCAATGGGTGGCGTCCAAGGCCGGCTGGACGCCTTATGACGGCTTGCGCGTCACCGGCTGGCCCGTCGGCACCTTCATCCGCGGCCGCCGCGTGATGTGGCAAGGCGAGCTGGTGACGCCCGCGCAGGGCGAGGCGGTGCGGTTTCTGGAAACGCTGAAGCCGTAAGGCAAGAATTGCGCCGCGCTGTCATGCCCCGCGTAGGCGGGGCATCCAGTACGCCGCGGCCTCTCGATTCAAGCTCTGCCACCTCTGGAATACTGGATTGCCCGCCTTCGCGGGCAATGACAGTGTGCCACGAAGCACAAGCGCAAATTGGGAGAGAACAATGTCCCAGCCAACGGCCCTCATCACCACCGAGCAGCTCGCCGGCCTCCTCGGCGATCCCAAGCTGCGCCTCTATGATTGCACGACCTACAACGAGCCGGTACCGGCCGGCAGCGACGTGCCTTACCGCGCGGTGCCAGGCGACAAGACGTTTGCGGCCGGCCACATTCCGGGCGCCGATTTCCTCGATTTGCAAGGCGAGTTCTCCGACACCTCGTCGCAACAATTCTTCATGATGCCGGATGTCGCCCAGCTGGAGGCCGCCTTCGGCCGGCACGGCCTCGATGCGGGCAAGACCGTCGTGCTCTACAGCATCGGCACCATGATGTGGGCGACACGGTTCTGGTGGATGCTGCGCTCGCTCGGCGTCGATGCGCTGGTGCTCGACGGCGGCTTCGACAAATGGAAGCAGGAGGGACGACCGGTCGCAACAGGCGCATCGGAAGGCTATCCGGCCACGACCTTCAAGGCCGCGCCGCGCGCCGGCTTCTTCGTCGACAAGGATGTGGTGAAGGCGCGGATCGGCGATCCCTCGACCATGATCGTCAACGCGCTCGGGCCGCAGTTTCATCGCGGCCTCGAGCCGAGCCGCTACGGCCGGCCCGGCCGTATTCCCGGCAGCGTCAACGTGTCGGCTGCGACGCTCGTCAATGCCGACAAGACGTTGACCACGCTTGCCGATGCCGAAGCCAAATTTTCTGCTGCGGGCGTCACGCGCGACAAGAACGTGATTCTCTATTGCGGCGGCGGCATCTCGGCGACGATCGATTTGTTTCTGTTGACGCAGCTCGGCTACGACAAGCTGACGCTCTACGACGCCTCGATGGGCGAATGGGCGAGGGATGCGGCGCTGCCGATCGAGACGGATTAGGAGCGCGCTGCTCTTACCCTCCCCTGGAGGGGGAGGGTCGATCGCGCGCAGCGCGAGCGGGGTGGGGTGACGGTCTCTCGGCCTCGGCGGTGCCCGTGTGGAGAGATCACCCCACCCCGCTTCACCTCTCGCTTCGCTCGATGCGAAGCGACCCTCCCCCTCCAGGGGAGGGTAAGATCCCAGAGAAGAAAATTCGGGAACCTTTTCCCTTCGCCTGCATCCAACGTCCGGAACCAATGGAGATAGGGTACCCCCATGCCAGGGACCGCAGCCGGCCTGACCACCGGCATCAGGACGCCGGAAGCCGAGCTGATCGAGCGCGCGCGGCGCCGCGAGGAGGCTGCGCTCCGCGAGATCATGCAGGCCAACAACCGCAGGCTCTACCGCCTCGCCCGCGGCATCCTGCGCAGTGACAGCGAGACCGAGGACGTGGTGCAGGAAACCTATGTCCGCGCCTTCATGCATCTCGACGGTTTTCTCGGTGACGCCGCGCTGTCGACCTGGTTGTCGCGCATCGCGATCAACGAAGCGCTCGGGCGCCTGCGCAGTCGGAGGCCGCAGGTCGAACTGGGATCGGTGCCGGAGGCAACGCTCGAAGCCCAGATCATCAAGTTTCCCGTTTCGACCGCCGCAACCGATCCGGAAAAATCCATGGCCCAACGCGAGATCCAGCGCGTCGTCGAACATGCGATCGATGAATTGCCCGATGCCTTCCGCATGGTCTTCATCGCGCGCGTGATGGAGGGGATGAGCATGGAGGAGACCGCCGAGCTGCTCGGCATCAAGCCGGAAACCGTCAAGACGCGGTTGCATCGTGCGCGCACCCTGCTCCGCGAGAACGTCGAGAAGAAGATCGGTCCCGTCGTCTTGGACGCATTTCCGTTCGCCGGGCAGCGTTGCGAGCGCCTGACCGAGGCCGTGCTCAGGCGTCTTGGCATCGGCGCATGATTTTTCGGGAACGTTCGCGAAAAATGCCCATCCAATCCCTGTGAAGCAACGCCGGCCCACGCCGGCACCACAGGAGCATCAAGCCATGTTCACCCGACCGAGCGCGGCGATCGCCGCGGCCTTTCTGTTGTCCAGTCCCGCGCTGCTGCAAAGCGCCGACGCCGCCGACAAGCCCACCGATCCGCAGATCGCCCATATCGCCTACACTGCGGGCGTGATCGACATCAACGCCGCCAAGCAGGCGCAGAAGAAGGCCAAGAACAAGGACGTCAAGGCGTTTGCCGAGGATATGCTGCGCGACCACGAGGCCGTCAACCAGCAGGCGCTCGCGCTGGTCAAGAAGCTGAACGTCAGCCCTGAAGACAACGACGCCAGCAAGGCACTGTCCAAGCAGGCCAGCGACAAGCTCGCCGAGCTCGATAAGCTGAGCGGTGCTGCCTTCGACAAGGCCTATGTCGCCAACGAGGTCGCCTTCCACAAGCAGGTCAACGGCGCGCTGGAGACCCAGCTGATTCCGTCGGCCGGCAATGCCGAGCTGAAGAGCCTGCTGCAGACCGGCCTGAAGATTTTTCAGGGCCATCAGCAACACGCCGAGCACGTCGCGGCCGAGCTGAAATAAGGAGTGTGCGATGATGTCGGGGCAGCCGTTTTCGCTTCCTGTCGTGCTTGTCGTCGCGGCGATGGCCGTCCCTGCGCGCGCCGCGACGATCGAGATCACGATGGAGAACCTCGTGATCTCGCCGGCTGAGGTATCAGCCAAGGTCGGCGACACCGTCACGTGGATCAACAAGGACGTCTTTGCCCATACCGCCACCGCGAAGAACGGTGATTTCGACGTGACGCTGCCGCCGAAGACATCGGCGACATCAGTTCTGAAGAAGGCGGGAACGGTCGAGTATGACTGCCGCTATCATCCCAACATGAAGGCGACGCTCAAGGTCGAGCCGTGAGAAGTAAGCGCATTCCCGAGCCCGGCAGGAACATCTCCCGGCCGTTGCGAGACTAATGCTTGTCGGGGGGAAGCGGCTTCCGTGCGACAATGCCTGCAGACTTCGCGAAGCTATTCGCCAGATTCGCTTTGCAAAGTCATTCATCCGTTGACTGGCCCCGCCCGCGTGGCGGGGTCATTTTCGGCAGGCCCTACTGCCTGCAGATGTCGACCGAGAACTCGCCGTTGCGGATGCGGCCGGGAAAGCCTTCGACGAACTTGGCGACCGCGTCCTCGCCATAGGTGCCGACCAGCTCGGCAAAGGCTGCAAACAGGCTCGCCTGTGCCAGGCAGTCACCGTCGACGCCGTCATGGCGCGCCTCGGCCCAGGCCTCGTTGAGATAGCTCAGTGCGGCCTGCTTCTGCTCGTGGTCGGGCAGCGGCGCGCGGGCGGGGGAGTAGGAAATCGGCTGGCTCATGAAACTCGATCAGGGCTGGGGCGCGATCCACGGCGATGCGCTGTGCAAAAAGGTTTAGCACGGGCGTTAACGACCGCTAGGCCACATCTTTAAGAACGGTTAACGGCTGTGAACAAAGTCGATGACAGTGTTCCCGCGCCCGACAGCCAAACCCTCATGGTGAGGAGGCGCGCAAGCGCCGTCTCGAACCATGGAGGTCCCGCTGCCGCAGCCGGGCCTTTCATCCTTCGAGACGCCGCTTCGCGGCTCCTCAGGATGAGGAATTCACAGCGCAGACGTGATTGAATGAACCTAGTTCGCGTAGCGCGCCGTCAGGTCCCGCGAGATCTTCGAGCCTTCCTCGATATAGCGGCGGATCGCCACCGTCGCGGCCGGCGTGCAGCTCCGGTAGGTCTGCTGAAAGCCGTTATAGCCGCGGTTGAAACCGGCGATCATGCGGGTGCGGCGCTCCCCGGAGGGGGTTTCGGCATCGATCAGCGCCTGCATCTCGTTGCGCCACCTGTTGCCCTCATTGGCCCCGCAGATGCCGCGCAGATAGTGCAGCCCGCCGAGAATCTCGGCCAGACGCTGCAAATCGGCGTCGAACGGCGCCGCCACGTCCTGAGCCCTGGCGGGGCCGCAGGCGCAGGCGAGAATCAGGACAAAAACGGCCAGAATTCGCGTGGACATCGGCGGGGTGTATGCCGCGTCGAGGCCGGAGACGCAAGGCGAGCCGTCAGGCCGCGATCAGCCGCGCGGCGGACTGGATCACCTCGTCCAATCCCCCGGTCAGCTTGAGGCCATCCAGGCCCGCCAGGGCGTCCGGGGCGATCCAGCGGTAGTCGTCGAGCTCGTCGTTCAGGACCGGCTCCTTGGCCACCCAGCGGGCCGCAAACGACATGATGAGGTAATGGCCGGCGCCGGGCGCGGCGGGCAGCACCTCGCGCCAGCCGGCAAGGCCGACGATCGCGATGTCGAGCCCGGTTTCCTCCGCGACCTCGCGGCTCAGGGCCTGGTGCAGCGATTCGCCGAACTCGACCCGGCCGCCGGGCAGCGAATAGAACCCCTTCGCCGGCGAGCGGGCGCGGCGGGTCAGCAGCACCTTGCCGTCGCGGAAGATCGCGGCACTGACGGCGAGCTGGGGGTGGGGGCTGAACGGGCGAAGCCATTTTCTTCAAGCACCCGGCTCAGTTCGCCATGATAGTGTCGACGTCGGCTTCGGCCCCGCCATGGATGATGCCGCCGCAGGCCGCGATCAGCGGCTTCACCCAGAGCGCGGCCTGCTCGGCGAGGCGGATTCGGGTCGTATCCTTCTCGACCTCGCGCATGGCCGAGCCGACCGCGGTCAGGATCGAGGTCATGGTATCGGTGATGTGGTCGAACTGGGCGCGCACGTTGGGATCGGCCTTCTCATAGGCCTCGATGGCGAGGTCGCGCGCCTTGAAGTTGGAGGCCGTAAAATGCTCGGCGTAAGATAGCGGCGTCCAGGTCAAGAAATCGTCCGCGCATTCCGGCATGTCCGGAACCATTTCCAGCAGCATCACGGCTTCATTGAAATGGTTGAGATAGTCGGTGGCAAGCCCGGTCCGCGGGTTGATGTTGGCCACGCGCAGCCGCTCGGCCCAGGCGGCGGCCTCGGGGCCCGTCTGTACATGCGTCCGCGCGGGTTGGGAGGCCGTTGAGCTCATCCGCCGCAGTGTTAACGTTCGGGGTTAAAAGGACCTGAACGGACCCTATATAGGCATCCTGGATGTGTGGACGCTTCGTCATAACTTCGGCCCCCGCGGCCTTGCGGCAATTGTTCGGCTATGTCGAGCAGCCGAATTTCCCGCCTCGGTACAACGTGGCGCCGACACAACCTGTTCCGGTCGTTCTGATCGAGAACGGCGCGCGGCATTTCCGCTTGATGCGCTGGGGCCTGTTGCCGACCTGGGTCAAGGATCCCCGCGGGTTTACGCTGCTGATCAACGCCCGCTCCGAAACCGTGCTGGAGAAGCCCGCCTTCAAGAACGCGATTCGCCGCCGGCGCGGCCTGATCCCGGCCGACGGCTATTATGAATGGAAGACGGAAGGCGGCCGCAAGCAGCCGTTCTTCATCCACCGCGCCGACGGCGCGCCGCTTGGTTTCGCCGCCTTGTTCGAGACCTGGGCCGGGCCGAACGGCGAGGAGCTCGACACCGTCGCGATCGTCACGGCCGCGGCAGGCGAGGACCTCGCCGCGCTGCATGACCGCGTGCCCGTCACCATCAGCGAGCGCGATTTCGAGCGCTGGCTCGACGTCAGCGGTGACGAGGTCGACGCGATCCTGCCGCTAATGACCGCCCCGCGCCCGGGCGAATTCGCCTGGCACCCGGTCTCCACCCGCGTCAACCGCGTCGCCAATGACGACGAGCAGCTCGTGTTGCCGATCAGCCCGGAGCAGATGGAAGCGGAGGCGCCGAAGCCGAAGAAGGCGGCGCGGAGGGTCGCCGCTGCATCGTCGGATGACGGGCAGGGGTCGTTGTTCTAAGCCGCAGTGCCGTAGGACCTCCTAGCCTTGGTCAAGAGCTTTCGTGCCTTGGTGAACCAGGGTAGCGCGGTGCTCACCGCAGTCCAGGACGCTTCGCGCCGGCTACGCCGGTGCCGATGGCATCCTGGACAGCGGCTGGGGCGCGGGTCCTACGTCGGTGCTCAAGGCACAGGTGGGCAAGGCGGCTCCCGGCGGATCGGCCCGGCCGACCAGCCTACACCAACTGACTGGCCTCCGAACGCCAGAAGGGTACAGGGTGGGCAAAGGCGCGAAGCGCCGTGCCCACCATCTTCGCTTTTTTCGGGGGCGGAATGGTGGGCACGCTTCGCTTTGCCCACCCTACAGCACCTTGCTCACCCCATCTTCCGCAGCAACAGGCTGCTCCACCCCTCGATCCGCAGATGCTTCAACGGCACGAGGCCGCGGGCGCGATAGGCGGCGATCACGGCGGGGGCTTGGTGCGTCAGCAGGCCGGAGAGGATGACGCGTCCGCCGGGCGCGAGATGCCGTGCCATCGGGCCCGCCAATTGCCGCAGCGGATTGGCGAGGATGTTGGCCAGCACCAGGTCGAACGGACCGGCCCGTCCAAAATCCGGCGCGCCGAAGCCGGTGGCGCGGATCACCCGCACATGGTTGCCGACTTCATTCAGCGAGGCGTTCTCGGAGGCCACCCGCACCGAGGGCGGATCGATGTCGGAGGCGAGCACGGCGCGATGCAGCGCCTTTGCCGCGGCGATCGCCAGCACGCCGGTCCCAGTGCCGAGGTCGAGCAGGTTCCTCGGGCTGGAACTCTTCAGGACATGGTCAAGCAACAGTAAACAGCCACGCGTCGTGCCGTGATGGCCGGTGCCGAAGGCGAGCGCCGCCTCGATCTCGATGGCGAGCTTGTTCGGCGCCACGCGGTCGCGGTCGTGACTGCCGTGCACGACGAAGCGCCCGGCCGGGACCGGCACGAGATCCTCCAGGCTGGCCTTGACCCAGTCCTTGGCCTCGACAATGTCGAAGGCGAGCGTCGCGGCGATCTCATTTCCTGCTGATGTTGCAATGAGTTCGCGCAGCCATGTGGCATCAGGCGCCTCGGCGAAATGGAGCGTGACGTCCCATTGTCCGTCCGGTCGCTCGAAGGCCGCAACCGCCGCGTCGCCCTCGAAGAATACCTCCGTGAGCACGTCGACGACGCGCCTGGCGTCGGCCTCGCTGCCGATCCAAAAGCTGGCGCGATGGGTTGGAGCAGGCTGCATTCAGGGTTCCGTTGCGTTGAATTTTTGCAATTTTTGCCGGCAATTTTCCGCGCAAGTTGCGGTTCCCGGGTTTACCCGGCTGAAGGTTCCGCCCCGTACATTCTCGGATGTCGAACGAAGCCAACACAGCTTGGAATTGAAACGGAGGCGAGTCTTGAAGAGCATGATTCAGAAGTTCTGGTCGGATGAGTCCGGTGCGACGGCGATCGAGTACGGTCTGATTGCCGCGGGCATCGCCCTGGCGATCATCACCGTGGTGAACAGCCTGGGCAGCACCATGAACGACAAGTTCACGACGATTAGCACCAACCTGAAGTAAATTCCGCCTCCATTTCCCAGCGGGGGCTGCTTTTCTTCTGAGGCTATTCTGATCACCGCCCGCCAAGGGATTTCCCCTGGCGGGCGAGGTCGTTCTTGGACTCCGCATTTCGATATTCACAGGTTATACGCTGCACGCCGGGACGCTTATCCACCGGTTATCCCGCAATTGTCCCTGCAATTTTCCACCGTCTTTCCCCCGGCCGTCCCGACGCCCTTGGTCCAAGCATCCCGCGGCCTGCCCACAGACCCTTCAACAGCCTGTCCACAAGCAATCCACAGACCTATCCACGGCGTGCGAACAGCGAGCGGTGATCCCTCAGGATCGCCTGTGCGGCGTTATGGCCGGGCGCACCGGTGACGCCGCCGCCGGGATGGGCGCCTGAGCCGCAATGATAGAGGCCTCGCAACGGCCCGCGATAATCGGCATGGCCCAGCATCGGCCGTGCCGAGAACAGCTGGTTCAAGGTCAGCGCGCCATGGAAGATGTCGCCGCCGACGAGGCCGAACTGCCGTTCGAGGTCGAGCGGGGACAGGATCTGGCGGCCCAGCACGCTCGCCGCAAAACCCGGCGCGTACTTGTCCACCGTCGCGATCATGAGATCGGCGACCTCCTCGCGATGGTCGTCCCACGACTTTCCGTCCGGAAGCTCCGGCGCGACGTGCTGGCAGAACAGGCTCGCGACGTGCTGTCCTGTGGGCGCCAGCGTGTCGTCGAGCGTGGAGGGGATCAGCATCTCGACCACGGGCTCCCGGCTCCAGCCCTGCGCCCGTGCATCGAGATAGGCGCGGTCCATGTAGGGAAGGCTCGGCGCCAGGATGATGCCGGACGAGAGATGGTCGCCTTCGCCCGGCAGCGCCGTGAACGAGGGCAGGCGATCCAGCGCCACGTTCATGCGGAAGGTGCCGGAGCCGTTCTTCCAGTGCCGGATGCGGGCGAGGAAGTCCGCAGGCAGCGCCTCGGCCGCGATCAGCAGCGTGTAGAGCAGCTTTGGATTGACGTTGGCCGCGACATATTTCGCGCGGATCGCCTCGCCGTTCTCCAGCACGATTCCGACGGCGCGGTCGCGCTCGACGATCACTTCGCGCACGCCGGCATCCGTGTCGATCACGACGCCGCGGTCGCGCGCCGCGCGCGCCATCGCCTGCGTGATCGCGCCCATGCCGCCGATGGCATGGCCCCAGACGCCCTTCTTGCCGTTCACCTCGCCGAAGGCGTGATGCAGCATCACATAGGCCGAGCCGGCGGCGTAGGGGCTGGCATAATTGCCGACGATGGCATCGAAGCCGAACAGCGCCTTGACCAGATCATGCTCGAAACGCTCATCCAGCATCTCGCCGGCTGAGCGGGTGAAGAGATCGAGCAGGCTACGGCTCTGTTCCAGGGTGAGGCCGCGCAGGATTCCGGCGGTCTTCCAGGCGTTGACGCCTTCGCGCAACGCCGCCGTGCCAAAACCGTCGACGAGGTTCGGCGGCGCGCGCAGCACGAATTGCCTGAGCACGTCGGCGATGTCTTCCAGCTCGCGCGAGAAGTCGTCGAGGGCCTCCGCATCGCGCGCGCTGAGCCGCGCGACCGAGGCTTTGGTCCGCCCCTCCCCGGTGAGGAGATAGTTGCCATCAGGCGCGGGCAGGAAATTCTGCGCGCGCCGTTCCACGATGCGCAGGCCCTGCTCGGCAAGCTTGAGGTCGCGGACCACCTGCGGATTGAGCAGGCTCACGGTGTAGGCCGCCACCGAATTGCGGAAGCCGGGGTGAAACTCCTCGGTGACCGCGGCGCCGCCGACCACCTTGCGCCGTTCGACCACGCGCACCCGCAAACCCGCTTTCGCGAGATAGGCCGCGCAGGTGAGGCCGTTATGGCCAGCGCCGATGATGACGACGTCGGTTTCGGTCATGAGAGTTTCGAGTTGTTCCACCGTCATTCCGGGTTCGCCTCTTCGAGGCGCCCCGGAATGACATCTCTATATCAAGCAATTCACGCTGCAACACCACGCTCCCTTTGTTGCCCGTTCAGGCGCCTTGTGCTCCATTGCGCGCGCCCGGCGTCCGCCGGGATTGAGCCGGAGCTTCCATGGATTCGATCGTGCAACCCGCCGCCACGGAGCAGCCGTCCGCCTCGCGCAACCGGCTGGTGCTGACGGTCTACACCGCTGCGATCTTCGTCAGCGCGCTGCTGCTGTTCTCGGTGCAGCCGTTGTTCACGAAGATGGTGCTGCCGCGGCTCGGCGGCTCGCCGGCGGTGTGGTCGGTGGCGATGGTGTTCTTCCAGTCGCTGCTGCTGGCGGGCTATGCCTATGCGCATTTCCTGATGCAGGCGAGGAGCCGCGTCGTTCCGGTGGCCGTGCATCTGGTGCTGCTGATCGCGGCCTTCGCCATGCTGCCGCTCGGCATCGCCTCCGGCTATGGCGAGCCGCCGGCTTCCAACTATGCGTTCTGGCTGCTCGGCCTGTTCGTGGTCTCGATCGGCCTGCCGTTCTTCGCGCTCGCGGCCAACAATCCGCTGTTGCAGGCCTGGTTCGTGCGCACCCGCCATCCAGCCGGACATGATCCCTATTTCCTCTATGCCTCCTCCAACATCGGCAGCTTCCTCGCGCTGCTGTCCTATCCGTTCCTGCTGGAGCCGGTGTTTACGCTGCACACGCAGAACCAGCTCTGGACCGGCGGCTATGCCCTCTTGATCCTGCTGATCGGCGCCTGCGGTATATTGCTGCTGCGCTCGCCGAAACTTGCGATGGTCGACGCGAAAACCGAGGACGTGAATGCGCCGGCACCGGCCTTCTTGACGCGGCTGCGCTGGATCTTCCTTGCCGCGGTGCCATCGGGCCTGCTCATCGCCGTCACCGCGCACATCTCGACCGACGTTGCGGCGGCGCCGCTGCTGTGGGTGCTGCCGCTGTCGCTGTATCTGCTGACCTGGGTCGTCGTGTTCCAGTCGCGGCCGCTGCTGCCGCACAAATGGATGCTGACGCTGCAGCCGGTCGCGATCGCGGGCGTTGTCGTCCTGCTCGCCTTCGGCGGCGAGCAGAATCTGCTGCTGACGCTCGGCGGCCATCAATTGTGCTTCTTCGTCATCGCCATGGCCTGCCACGGCGAACTGGCGCGGACTCGGCCGGCCGCCAAATATCTCACCGGCTTCTATGTCGCGCTGTCGTTCGGCGGCATGGTCGGCGGCCTCTTTGCCGGTCTCCTCGCTCCCTTCACCTTCTCGTGGATCGCCGAATACCCGATCCTGGTCGCGCTTGCCGCGCTGTGCCGGCCGATTGCGAACGAACGGCTTGCCGGTGTCGTCAAATGGTACTGGCTGGCGCTCGCCGCGCTCGCGGTGGCGCTGATCGTGCCGTCCACCACCACGGGCGGCCTATCGACCTGGCTCGAGGATCACCGCGTCTGGGTCGCCGGCAGCGTCGGCGTGCTCGCGGCACTGCTGGCGCTGTCGCTCAATGCCAGCCGCTGGAAGATCTTCGCCACGGTCGTGCTCGCGCTGGCCTTGATCCGCGTCTATCCCGCGGACGAGGGCCGCGTTACGACGGTGCGCAGTTTCTTCGGCGTGCACAAGATCGTGGTGACGCCCGGCGGCTATTTCCACGTGCTGATGCACGGCACCACGATTCACGGCGCCGAGCGCTTCCGCAACAATGACGGCACGCCGGTGACCGGCCGCCCCGAGCCGATCACCTACTATCACGCGGACGGCGGCATCGGTCAGGCCGTCAGCGCCATCCGCGAGCGCAAGGGCGCGCCGCTCAAGGTCGCAGCGATCGGCGTCGGCTCCGGCACGCTCGCCTGTGCCGCCGCGCCCGGCGAGGACTGGAAATTCTTCGAGATCGACCAGTCGATGGTCGATGCCGCCCGCGATCCCAAAAATTTCCGCTACATCTCGAGCTGCATGCCGGATATGAAGCCCGTGATCGGCGACGCGCGCCTCACCTTCGCCAAGGAGCCCGACGGCGCCTATGACCTCGTTATCGTCGATGCCTATTCGTCGGATGCGATCCCGATCCATCTTGCCACCGAAGAGGCGATGAAGATCTACAAGGACAAGCTCGCGCCGCACGGTGCCGTGGTGATGCACGTCTCCAACCGGCATCTCGATCTCGAGACCGTCGTGGTCGGCATCGCCGACGCCAACGATCTCAAGAGCTGGGTCTTCAACGAGGATTCCGGGCGCGATAGCGACTACATCTTCTCGACCGACGTCGTCATCTCGGCGCGGGAGGAAGCCGACATCGGCAGGCTCGCCGCCTCGAAGTCGTGGGAGCAGACCGAAGCCGACGACAGGGTGCGGGTCTGGACCGACGACTATTCCAACATTCTGGGCGCGCTGCATCGGCGTCTGCGGGACGGGGAGTAGGCAAACTCCGTCCCCGTGCCCCGGACGCTGCGCAGCACGAAGTGATGCGCTGCAGAGCCGGGGCCCATGCCGTGGCCTGGGTCCCGGCTCTGCGTCGCGTCATTTCATGCCGCGCCGCGTCCGGGACACGAGACCGTCTTACGGCGCGACCGGCGTCCCCGCTGGCAACGTTATTCCCTTTTCGCCGGCGACCTGCCGCAGCAGGTCGGGTTTGTCGGAAATGATGCCGTCAACGCCGAGCTCGATCATCCGCGTCATGTCTTCGCGCTTGTTGACCGTCCAGACCACCACGCGCAATCCGAGTCCGTGGGCCTCCGCGACGAGCGCGGCGGTGACATCGCCGAAATGGGGCGACCAGATCGCGCCGCCCGCCGCCTTGATCGTGCGCGGCAGCGAGCCGCCGTGGTCGGCCGGATTGAAGCCGGCCGTCCAGTTCGTCGCCTTGTCCATCGCCACCGTCGGAGCCGAGCCGCGCTGGAGCGTCAGGTACACCGTCGGCATCTTGGGCGCCTGCTGCTGGACCAGCTGCAAGGTCCGCCAGTCGAACGACTGGATCATGACCCTGTCGGACAACGCTTCGGTCTCGATCAGCGCCAGCAGCTTGGCGACGAAGGCCTGCGGATCGAGCGTTTCGTCCGGACGGTTCGGATCGATCTTGGTCTCGATGTTGAAGCGCACACGCGCGTTGCCGGATTTTCTTCCCAGCGCAAACAGCTCGCGCAAGGTCGGAATGCGCGTCCCCGGCAGCGCGCGCTGGTCGGGGAATTGTTTCGCGTAAGCACTATCCGGCCTGATCTGGCCGACGTCATAGGTCCTGACCTCGTCCAGCCGCAGCTTGACGAAGGGTGTGCCGGGCGGAGTGATGTAAGTGCCGTCGGCGCGGCGTGTAAGATCAGGATTGAGCCCGCGCTCATGCGACACGACGATCTCGCCGTCCGCGGTGACGCCGACGTCGAGCTCCAGCGTGTCCACGCCCATCGACAGCGCGTTGGCGAAGGCGGGCAGGGTGTTTTCCGGCAGCAGCGCCCGCCCGCCGCGATGCGCCTCGAGATCGAAGGCCATGGCTTGTTCTACGATGCCTCGTCCTGCAATGGCTTGTCCTGCGGTGAGAAGCGAGAGCACGGTCAGGATGGTTGCGGCGCGTGACGGCATGGTGCCTCGGCCGATAAGGTCGATTGATCTGCGATTGCGTCAGTTCTGGTAGTAATAACCGCGCGGCTGATAAACCTGCCGGGGCTGCGGCTGATGATAATAGCCCTGCTGGCCGTAACCCTGGTCGTAATAGGGTTGCGGTTGCTGCTGATAGACCTGCGCGTCATAGAGCGGGCGGGTGACCGAACGCGGCGCCGGATAGCGCGCGCCGGTGTCGCTGCCGTCGGCGGGATAGATGTAATTGTCGTCCTGCGGCATGTAGCGGCGCGCGGGCGGCGCCGGCGGTGACAGGTTCACGGGATCGCCCGATGTGGCGTATTGCTCTTCGGCGGGCTGCTGCGGAGCGCGGGCCACCGCAGCGTTGGCGCGGCCACGCGGATTGCGCGCCAGCGCCACCTGCGCCGATCCGGTCAGCGTCACCGTCGTGTTGAGCACGCCCTGCTGCTGCACCAGCGCATAGAGTGTCGATGCGTTCTGGCGCGACAGCCGCACGCAGCCGTGCGACGCCGGCGCGCCGAGCCGGCCGACCGAGTCCGTGCCGTGGATGGCGTGGCCGACCTTGGTGAAGAAGATCGCGTGCGGCATCGGCGCATCGTCGAATTCCTTGGAATAGTGATCCTCTTCCATGCGGAAGGCGCGGAAGGCGCCGTTCGGCGTCTCGCGCGAGGGGACGCCGGTCGACACCGGCCAGCGATAGCGCGCCACGCCGTCGACCGCGACGGTCATCTGCTGATTATCCTTGTCGACGGTGATCTCGACCTTGGCCTGCGCGGTACCCGCGCTCAAAAGCATCAGGGACGTCAAAGCAATGAAAAATGAACGCATCTGGAAACGCATTTGAATCCTGGCCTCCGGCCTTGTCTCGCTAGCCGCCGCGGCTCTCCGTCCCCGGCGTGCAATATGCCTGCAATCCGGCTTTGGTTCCAGCGGCCAGCCTGCCCATCGTTAACGTGATGCGGGGCGTAAGCAAGGCCGGTTGGTCCGCGCCACGCGTGGCGACGCTGACATTTTCGCGAGCCGGACGTGCGTTCGACGCCGACAATTCGTCACAATGGCGCAACCATTCGGGCCGCGCGGCGCGTTGACGATGTCAGCCCGGCGCCTGCCGCACTCGTCATTCCGGGGCGCCCGAAGGGCGAGCCCGGAATCCATTCATGCATCAACCCGCCGCGCCATGGATTCCGGGCTCGTGCTGCGCACGCCCCGGAATGACGGAGCGGTCAATTCTTCAGCCGATACCCGGTGCGGAAAATCCACCAGATCACGACGAGGCAGATCACCAGGAACGCCAGCGTCATGCCGACGCTGACGGCCATGCTGACATCCGCAATCTCGTAGAAGCTCCAGCGGAAGCCGGAGATCAGGTAGACCACCGGGTTGAGCAGCGCCACCGTGCGCCAGGCAGGCGGCAGCATGTCGATCGAATAGAAGCTGCCGCCGAGGAAGGTCAGCGGCGTCACCACCAGCATCGGGATCATCTGCAGCTTCTCGAAGCCGTCGGCCCAGATGCCGATGATGAAGCCGAACAGGCTGAACGTCACCGCCGTCAGCACCAGGAAGGCCAGCATCCAGACGGGATGGTGGATATGCAGCGGCACGAACAGGCCGGCGGTCGCCAGGATGATCAGGCCCAGAATGATCGACTTGGTCGCGGCGGCGCCGACATAGCCGAGCACGATCTCGAAATAGGAGATCGGCGCCGACAGGATCTCGTAGATCGTGCCGGTGAACTTCGGAAAGTAAATGCCGAACGAGGCGTTGGCAATGCTCTGCGTCAGCACCGAGAGCATGATCAGGCCCGGCACGATGAAGGTGCCGTAGCTGACGCCCTCGACCTGGCTGATGCGCGAGCCGATCGCGGCGCCGAACACAACGAAATAGAGCGAGGTCGAGACCACCGGCGAGACGATGCTTTGCAGCAGCGTACGCCAGGTGCGCGCCATTTCGAACAGATAGATGGCGCGAATGGCGCGGTGATTCATGACGTCCTCACGAGATCGACGAAGATGTCCTCGAGCGACGATTGCGTCGTGTCGAGATCGTTGAAACGGATGCCGGCGGTGCGGAGATCGCCGAGCAGGCTGGTGATGCCGGTGCGCTCGCCCTTTGTGTCGTAATCGTAGACCAGCGTCGCGCCGTTGTCGCAGAGCTCGAGCTCGTAATGGCGAAGGCTTTCCGGCAGTGCGGCGATCCTGCCTTGCAGATGCAGCGTCAGCCGCTTCTTGCCGAGCTTCTGCATCAAGGTGGTCTTGTCCTCTACCAGCACGATCTCGCCCTTGTTGATGACGCCGATGCGGTCGGCCATCTCCTCGGCTTCCTCGATGTAATGCGTGGTGAGGATGATGGTGACGCCGGATTGCTGCAAGGTGCGCACCACCTCCCACATGCCCTTGCGCAGCTCGACGTCGACGCCCGCGGTGGGCTCGTCCAGGAACAGGATCTGCGGTTCGTGCGACAGCGCTTTCGCGATCATCACGCGGCGCTTCATGCCGCCGGACAGCGTGATGATCTTGTTGTCCTTCTTGTCCCACAGCGAGAGGTCCTTCAGCACCTTCTCGATATGGGCGGGATTCTTCGGCTTGCCGAACAGGCCGCGGGAGAAGCTCACGGTCGCCCACACGCTCTCGAACGCGTCGGTGTGCAATTCCTGCGGCACGAGGCCGATCAGCGAGCGCGCCTTGCGGTAGGAGGTCTGGATGTCCTCGCCGCCGACGAGGACGCGGCCTTCGCTCGGGTTGGCGATGCCGCAGATGATGGAGATCAGCGTGGTCTTGCCGGCGCCGTTGGGCCCGAGCAGCGCAAAAATCTCGCCGCGCTTGATATCGAGATTGACGTTCTTGAGCGCCCTGAAGCCGGACCCATAGGTCTTCGACAGATTGGCGACGGAGATGATGGAGGACATGATGGCCGCAAGGCTGAGGGGCAAAAGGTTGGGGAGGGAGGCCGGACCGGTCCCGGAGGGAGGTCAGCGGAGCCCTGAAATAGGAACGCACTTGCCTGCCCGCAATTCCCCGGAGAAAAATGGTCTCAAAACAGGCCTTTCGGTGGCAGGTTTCAGGCGGGTGTTGCGCGATGGTCACTGCTCGCGGCTAAGATTGTCGCTCACGCGGCTCTTTGTTGCGTCTGCGAGCAGGCCGTGGCTACGATTCCGGCCAATCGCGCAGCGTATGTCTCCAGGGAAAACATCGATGAGATCGAACGGCCGTCACACCGCCGGCGCCAGCCAGTTGTCCGCCCTCCGTGCATGGGCGATGGGGCTGATCCTGCTGTCAGCTGTTGCCATCAACCCGACCCCCGCCAGGGCCGCGCCGAGCCAGGCCGCGGCCGCGACCACCCACGTCTATCTGCTCCGTGGCGTGCTCAACATCTTCTCGCTCGGGCTCGACACGATCGGCGCCCGGCTCCAGGCGCAGGGCATCCCGGTGACGGTCGCCAATTTCGTGTCCTGGTCCTCGCTCGCCGACGAAGCCGCGGCCGCCTACAAGGCCGGCCGGCTCAAGACCATCGTCCTGGTCGGCCATTCCTCCGGCGCGACCGCGCTGCCGGACATGATCGCCAAGCTCAACCAGCTCGGCGTGCCCGTGAAGCTCGCGATCGGTCTCGACTCCGTGTTCAAGACCAAGCTCTCGACCGGGGCCGAGCGCTACATCAACATCTATATCGGTGACGGTCCCGGCGAGCCGGTGCGGGCCGCGGCGGGCCTTCGCGGCAAGCTCGACAATGTCGACGTGCGCGGCTCCGGCGTCGGTCACATCTCGATCGACAAGAACGAGGCGATCCAGCGCCGCGTCATCGCCGAGATCGATGCCGCGATCATGCGCTCGCGCGCTCCGGCCTTGCCGGTCGCCGAACACGGCGCCCCGCGGCAGGCGCGCTCGGCGGCCGCGACCGCCCCGGCCAGGAACTGAGGCAAACCAGGAGCTGAGGCAAATCGACTCGGCTTCGGCGCCGCAAAATCCGCCAAATCCGCGGTCATGAAGCCCCGGGGGAGGCCTTTGCCTCCCGCGGTGGGACTGCTGGACTGATGATTGATCTGAGGCGACTAGTCGTGCTGGCAGCGATTGCGCTGCTCGCCTGGGGCCCCGGCGTAGCCGCTGCCTCGCCCGCCAAGTCCAAGACCAATGCGGCCGTACCTGCCGCGCCGCCGCCCCCGCCATTCGAGCCGTTGCCGCCGCCGAAGGTCTACCTGTTCCGCGGTGCCATGGGGCCGATCTTCTCGACCGGGATGGACCGGCTCGAAGAGAAACTGACGAAGGCTGGCTTCTCGGCCAACGTCTACGAATTCACCATCTGCCGGTGGATCGGCGATCGCGCCATCTCCAGCTATAAGGAATCGCCGGCGCCGATCGTGTTGATCGGCCATTCCATGGGCGGGCTGTGCTCGATCGTCATCTCCGAGATGGCGGCCAAGGAAAACATTCCGATCAGCCTCGTCATCGCCATCGACCCCGCGCACGCGACCGGCGACGTGCCGCTCAATGTCGAGCGCTTCATCAACATCTTCCTGTCCGACAGCGTGCTCGGCGGCGGCGACGTCGTCGCGGTGCCCGGATTCCGCGGCCATTACGCGAGCTACGACCTGAAGGAAAACGCGCGCGTTTCCCACATCAATATCGAGAAGTCCGACGACATCCATCGCCAGATCGTCGAGATGGTGACGCGGCTGCCGCGCATTCCACCGCAGACAGAAGCCGATGCCGTGCCGCTGCGTTATCTCGTGCCCGCGGATACGTTGGTCGAATTGTGGGATTCCGGTGTGCGGGTCCCGGTGCGCCGCGGCGACACCATGGAGAGCATCGCCGCCGCCAATCGCGTGCCGCTGTGGACGCTCGCGCAGAGCAATTCGCTTGCGGAGAATGCACAGCTCACGCCCGGGCAAACCATCATCGTCCCGCGCCACCTGACGCCGCCCGAGCCAGCAGCCGCGATGGCGATGCCGCCGGCGGCTCCGGCAAAGCGGAAGTAGCTGCTTCGCTCCTCCTCCCATGCGAGGAGAGGAGAGCGCTACTCATTCGTTCCGTGGATCGCCTCGACCACGGCGTCCGTGACTTCCTTCGTCGTCGCCTTGCCGCCGACGTCGGGCGTCAGCACGCCGGCCGCGCAGACGCGCTCGACCGCCGCCATCAGGCGGGCTGCGGCGTCCTTCTCGCCGAGATGCTCGAGCATCTGCGCGCCGGTCCAGAAGGTCGCGACCGGGTTGGCGATGCCCTTGCCGGTGATGTCGAAGGCCGAACCGTGGATCGGCTCGAACATCGAGGGGAAGCGGCGCTGCGGATCGATGTTGCCGGTCGGCGCCACGCCGAGGCTTCCCGCCAGCGCACCGGCAAGGTCCGAGAGGATGTCGGCGTGCAGATTGGTCGCGACGATGGTGTCGAGGCTCTTCGGATGCAGCGTCATGCGCACCGTCATGGCGTCGACCAGCATCTTGTCCCAGGTGACGTCGGGGAATTCGCTCGCGACCTCGGCGGCGATCTCGTCCCACATCACCATGCCGTGGCGCTGGGCGTTCGACTTGGTCACCACGGTCAGGAATTTGCGCGGGCGCGACTGCGCGAGCTGGAAGGCATAGCGCATGATGCGGGTGACGCCGACGCGGGTGAACACGGCGACTTCGGTGCCGACCTCTTCCGGCAGGCCCTTGTGGGCGCGACCGCCCATGCCGGCATATTCGCCTTCCGAATTCTCGCGCACGATCACCCAATCGAGGTCGCCGACACCGACATTGCGCAGCGGCGAGGCGACGCCGGGCAGGATCTTCGTCGGCCGCACATTGGCGTATTGGTCGAAGCCCTGGCAGATCGGCAGGCGCAGCCCCCACAGCGTGATGTGATCGGGCACATCAGGCGCGCCGACCGCGCCGAAATAGATCGCGTCGAACTTCTTCAACTCGGCGAGACCGTCGGCCGGCATCATGACGCCGTGCTTCTTGTAATAGTCCGAACCCCAGTCGAACGTCTTGACGTTGAAGGCGAGATCGCCGCTGCGCTTTGCCAGAGCCTCCAGCACGCGGATCCCGGCCGAGATCACCTCGGGGCCGATGCCGTCGGCGGGAATGGCTGCGATCGAATGAGTGCGCATGAGGACCTCCATCGGGACACATCAGCGGTTCGCGCCGGCGGGTCGCGCTCCAGGCCGCAGCAAGGCCTGGTAGGCTGGCAAGGCAAACCAATTCGGGCTGGCTTATACAGAAAATGTTGCGCTATGACATCAGCCAACGAGAAAGCAGGATGCCATGGCTGGACAGGAAGCCTCGAACGAATTGCGGGTTGCCATCGCAGGGCTGGGCTCGATCGGCACCAAGGTCGCGACCGCGCTCGATCAGGGCATCGAAGGACTGAGCCTGTCGGCCGTCGCCGTGCGCGATCCCGCCAAGCATCAGGCTTTCATCAGCAGCCTGCGCCGCCCGCCGCAAGTTCTGCCGATCGAGCAGCTCGGCGATGCTGCCGACATCGTGGTCGAATGCGCGCCGAGCCATCATCTGCGGTCCATCGTCGAGCCGGCGGTGAAGCGCGGCAAGGCCGCGGTCGTGGTCAGCGTCGGCGGCCTGCTCGACAATTTCGACCTCGTCGATCTCGCCCGCGCCAATGGCGGCCGCATTCTCGTGCCGACCGGCGCGCTGATCGGGCTCGATGCCGTCAACGCCGCCGCGGTCGGCACCATCCGTTCGGTGCAGATGGTGACTCGCAAGCCGATCGACGGGCTGAAGGGCGCGCCGTTCATCGTGCAGAACAACATCGACATCGACAATCTGCGCGAGCCGCTCAAGCTGTTCGAAGGCAGCGCGCGCGAAGCGGCGAAGGGCTTTCCGGCGAACGTCAACGTCGCCGTCGCGCTGTCGCTGGCGGGCATCGGTCCCGATCGGACCCGGATCCAGGTTTGGGCCGACCCGACCGTGACGCGCAACGTTCACCGCATCGAGGTCGAGGCGGATTCGGCGCGGTTCTCGATGGGCATCGAGAATATCCCGTCGGAGAATCCCAAGACCGGCCTGATCACTGCGCTTTCGGTGATTGCGCTGCTGCGCAAGCAGCGCGCCACGCTGTGCGTGGGGACGTGAGCTCCTACGCCCCCGTCACACGCCAGATCACGTTGCCGACGTCGTCGGCCATCAGCAGCGACGTCTTGTCGGGGCCGATCGCAACGCCGACCGGGCGGCCATAGGATTCCTTCTCGTCGGGTGACAGGAAGCCCGACAGGATGTCGCGACCGGGACCGGACGGCTTTCCGTTCTCGAACGGGACGAACACCAGCTTGTAGCCGGACAGCTTGCTGCGATTCCACGAGCCGTGCTGGCCGATCACCATGCCGTCGCCGAAGCCGGGCAGGGTTCCTGCGGGCATCCAGCACAGGCCGAGCGAGGCGGTGTGGCCGCCAAGCGCGTAGTCCGGCTGAAGCGCCTTGGCGACCATCGCCGGATCCTGCGGCACGCGGTCGTCCACCGTCTTGCCCCAATAGCAATAGGGCCAGCCGTAGAAGCCGCCGTCGCGCACCGAGGTGAGATAATCCGGCGGCGTCTCGTCGCCGAGCCCGTCGCGCTCGTTGACGACGGTCCAGAGCACGTTCGTGCTCGGCTCCCAGGCAAGGCCCACGGGATTGCGCAGGCCCGCGCCGAAGATGCGGTGCGTGCCGGCGACGAGGTCGAGCTCGTACACCGCGGCACGACCTTCCTCGACCTCCATGCCCATCTCGGCGATGTTGCTGAGCGAGCCGACGCCGGCATAGAGCTTCTTGCCGTCGGGACTGGCGAGCAGGCTGCGCGTCCAGTGTCCGCCCGGCTTGAAGGTCGTGAGCCTTCTGCCCGGCGCGGTGATGCGGTCGGCGCCCGCGACATAGGGAAACGCCATCACGCCGTCGGTGTTGCCGACATAGAAGGTGTCGCCGACCAGCGCCATGCCGAAGGGCTGGCTGAGGTTCTCCATGAAGGCGCCGCGGTGTTCGGCGACGCCGTCGCCGTCCTTGTCGCGCAAGAGCGTGATGCGGTCGGCGGACACGCCAAGCGCGGCGGCGCGGCGCATCGTCGCCTGCATCGCATAGTGGAACACGCTGCGGGGGGCGCCTGCGATCTGGGTCGCTTCCGCGATCAGCACGTCGCCGTTCGGCAGCACCTCGATCCAGCGCGGATGGTCGAGCCCGGTCGCGAACGCATTGACCTTGAGTCCGGGAGCAACGGTCGGCTTCTGGCCCTCGCTCCAGCCGCGCGCGGTCGGCATCTTCAAGGTCGGGATCGCGCCTTGCGGCTTCGCTTCCGGAATGGCGGGGGTCCCTCCCCAAGCCGGCGCGGGCTCGGTGCCCGTCATCTTGCGCCATTGCAGCGCCACGCCGCCGATGATCGCGACGAACTGCGCGAAGATGCTGGAGAAGGTCATGAGGAGCCCCTGTTTGCGCGCGCATCCAACTGGCTGGCGCGGCAGACGTCAACCGGTGCGGCCTGCCGCCGGGGCCTAATCCCGCGGAATGGCAGCCGATCGAATTTGCATGGGAGAAGCGTCGGGGAGTCGTGCCCGGAGATCAGTGGCCAATCTGCCGCTCGAGCTGCCGTGCCGTGCGAAAATCGTCGAGGTGTTGGATGTTCGGCGCCAGAGCGGCCTCCCTGGACAGCAGGTGATAGACCCGCGCCACCGTGCGCTGCTTCTGCTTCGATCGCCCAGGCGGCAGCGCCCGCGCCTTGCGCAGGGCGGCGATCGCGTGCGCGCGAAAATAATCGTAGGCATCCGACATGGCTCGATGCTCTGCGCATGTTGCAGGTGTCGAAGGGCTAACGGGCGAATGGAGGGGCGGTTCCTTGTCGCTGGACGATACGTCCGTGCCCCGGACGCGGCGCAGCGCGTCTTCGCGGTGCGCTGCAGAGCCGGGGCCCATATCACAGCGTTCCTATGTTGCCTTGGGTCCCGGCTCTGCGCAGCAGCGTTGCACGCTGCAGCGCGTCCGGGACACGAGAGTGAGGCGGTTGCTACGCCCTTAACGCGGCGACAGGAACGGGATGATCATCGGCACGCGGCGGCAATAGGCGCCGTAGGCGTCTTCGCCGAGCTCCTTGGAGAGGAACACCTCTTCCATCCGGCCCTTCTGCCACATGCCGAGCGAGATCAGGATGGCGCCGAGGATCGTCGTCACCAAGCCGATCGCAACGCCGGTCACCAGCATACCGAAGATCAGGCCGGTGTAGATCGGGTGACGGACGATACCGTAGGGGCCGGTGTCGATGACGCGGTGGTCTTCCTTGTGGGTGATGGTGTTGGACCAGAATTTTCCGAGATGCAGCCGCCCCCACCAGGCGAAGGCAATGCCGGCGACTGAGAGGACCGCAGCGATGATGATGCCGGTGTTGCCGAGCACCCAAAGCGGCTTCCAACCCATGGCTTCCGCAATGAACGGTGTGTACAGAATGCCGCCGACCAGGATCGGCAAGCGATAGCGCTGAGACTCCAGCGTCATCACCTGCTTCTTGGTCTGCCCCTGCCAGAACGAGGCGCCGACCCAGCTGGCCAGAAAAGCGAGCCAGATCAGGGCGAGCAATTGCGTCGGCCAGGTCGTGGTCCAGCCGCCCCAGGCGACAGAGAGAAGCTTGCTGAAATCGAAGGACATGAAGGTTCTTTGCGTTGGGGGCGGCTTCAGCCCGCGCGCGAGGAGAGCGCGCGATGTTCGATGGCGCCGGTGGGCTGCTGGCCGTTGCGGGCGAGCAGGTGGGTGATGGTTTCGCGCAGGACCGGCTCGATCGGACGCGGCGAATAGCCGAGCTCGGTGCGCGCCTTGCCGATCGAAAGATCGCTCGCGGCGAGCGCGATGCGCACGCCTTCGGCGGTGCCGTTCGGGGGCTTGCGCGTGAAGTTGTCGGCCAGATATTCGAGCATGATGCCGGAGAGCTCGGCGAGCTTGCCGGGCACGACGATCGGGTACTGCCGGCGGCCGCTCATCGCCGACATCATCCGCAGGATGTTGCCGAGCGGAACGCAGTCGCCGCCGAGGATGTAGCGCTGGCCCTGGCGGCCGCGTTCCATGGCCAGCACCAAGCCCATGGCAACGTCGCGAACGTCCACGAGGTTGACCAGGAAGTTGAGATGCGGCTGCACCTTCTTCTGGAGGAAGTACCAGAGCATCGCGGTCGGCGGCGTCAGATTGTGGTCGGCGGCGCCGATCGGCATGGTCGGCGTGCCGATCACGAGCGGAAAACCGCTGGCCGCGGCCTTGGCGGCGCAATGCTCGGCGAGCGACTTCGAGCGCGTATAGGCGCCGGGCATGGCGTCGGCCGGCTGCAGCGCCTCTTCGGCGGGAACGCCTTTGAGGTCGGAATAGGGGAACAGGATCGATTCCGTCGAGCAGTGCAAGAAGCGCGACACGCCGCGCTTCATTGCGGCCGCGAGCACGATCTCGGTGCCGCGGCAATTGACCTCGTGAAAGTCCTGCTTGTTGGCGACCCACATGCCGGGCAGGCCGGCGAGGTGATAGACCTGATCGACCCCGGCAAGCGCCGCATCGACGGCGGCGCCATCCAGCACCGAGCCATGGACGTGCTCGACGTCGGCGTTCGCCGCGGCCGGCGCACGGACGTCGAGAACACGCACCCGCTGTCCACGGGCGCGGAGCGCTTCGACGAGATGATGTCCGATGAAGCCAAAGCCACCGGTAACCAGGACGAGAGCCATGCAGAAGGTTGCTGTTTCGCTTCTAGAGCTATCGGGTTGAAAGGGAATTGGTCGGAAGAGGCGCCAGAATCGCGGCAAGGTCGCGACGGAAGCCCAAGGCAATGAACAATTTTGCCATCACGAACATCGGTCCAAGGAAAAGATGCGAAGGAAAAGTGAACAGCGAG
This sequence comes from Bradyrhizobium sp. WBOS07, assembly GCF_024585165.1. Taxonomy (NCBI): domain Bacteria; kingdom Pseudomonadati; phylum Pseudomonadota; class Alphaproteobacteria; order Hyphomicrobiales; family Nitrobacteraceae; genus Bradyrhizobium; species Bradyrhizobium sp. WBOS07. The sequence goes on along the minus strand of NZ_CP029008.1, from coordinate 4,276,076 downwards.
GCTTCGCGCCCCTCAAAAACCTTGTGGCCGATGGTCTGCGCGGCGAGGCCGAGCACCACCAGCGTGGCGAAAATCGCCCACATCGCCGCGGTGCTGACCTGCGCCGCGATGCTGGACGCAACCGAGAACAGCACGATGGAGATCGCCAGAATGCCGATCCCGAGCGCCACATCGAGCAGCAGCCAATAGACCAGAACCGGCAAGGCCAGGATCACCGCCAGGCTGACATCGAAACCGAACAGCGGAAGCCTGACCAGCGTCAGCGGCAGCACCGCGCCGGTGAACAACAGGAGAATGCCGACCACATGCATCGCCGTGTTGCGGGGATCGCGATGGTACTCGACGTAAACGGCAAGTTGGCGCTGAAACAAGCCACCCATTTTGGTCTCATGCAACACGGGATCGGGAAGGGCGAACAGTCGCTATAGCACTGGACCGGGCGGTGCACAAACCGGCACTATTGTCGCGCAAGGCGGCATTGGTGCGCGGCAGACAGGCACCAAAACGAGCAGGATTTCAAGAGGTTCCGCCAGGCACGCAGCCGGATCCGCTCAGCGCTTCTTGGCGGGCTTTTTCGCCGCAGGTGCCGCCGCCGCCGGATGTGGCGCCTCCTCCGGCAGCTTGGCATAGGTCAGGATTTGCAACTGGCCGTTGACGGCCGAAGTCGGCTTGGCCCGGTCGAGCAATTGCTCCTCGCCGAGGCCGATCGGATGCAGGCGCTTGGTCGAGATCTTGAACGTGTTCACCAGCACGTCGCGGATCGCGTCGGCGCGGCGCTGGCTCAGGATCGCATTGGCCTCGCGCGTCTTCGAATTGGATTCGACATGGCCGACGATCAGGAACGTGTAGGGCAGCAGCGAGGAATGAACCAGCGCGTCCGCGATGCGGCCGACGGTCTGGTAGGAGGCCGGCTGGATGATGGGCGTGTCGGCATCGAACTGGATCTGCGCATTGAAGGCCGGCAGCCTGGCGAGATCGGGCGCGATCAGCGGCCGGTTCACGGGTCCCGGATCGTTCTTGATCCTGGTCTTGGCGCGCTCCATCACCTGCTGCTTCAGCGCGGGCAGATCGACCTCGGAAGCCTGCTCGAAACGGTTCAGCTTGGCGACGATGTCGTCGCGGGTCGGTGCCGCCGTCTGCGCACGTGCAGGGCCGGCGAGCAGCGCGAAGCCCAGCGCAATGCCCAGTGCCGCGATGGTGAGCCGTTTCGCGCGCATCAGCGATACCCCGCGTCGTCGACGGCCTTAAGGCAGTTGTTGCTGATGCCCTTGGGGGTCGAGACCAGGCAGGGGACCGACTTGCTGGTCTCCTTGGTCGAGCCGCCGCAGACCTTGACGATCTCGCGCTGGCAGGCGTTCGCCACGGTGACGCGCGCGGCAACGCGTTTCTGGATGGCATCGAAGACGCCGAGATAGTCGCTCGCGCATTGCGGCGAGAGCACGTCGCGGTTGCGCGACAGGCATTCCTTCAGCCGGTTTGAATCCGGGTTGACGCCGCGGCAATTGGCGACGATTTCCGCGCCGCAGCTCGCCGCCAGCTTGCCGATCGAATCGCCAAAGCTCATGGTCTCCGCCGCCGCCAGCGACGGCATCCCCAATGCCAGCAAGATCAGTGCGATGCCCCGGACCATGGCCGCATCTGATACGGGGAAGTTGGCGATGGTCAAGACCTGTTCGGCGCAGAACCGTCGAAGGCGAGGGGAGTGCGGCGAACAATCCTCACTCGGCGGCGTCGAGGGGCGGCCATTCAATCAAGGCGACCGTGTGGTCTCTGAGGTCGTCGGCCACATCGGCGTCTGCCTTGAGCTCCTCCAGCGTCCGCGGCGGGGGAAGCGCGCGGCCGTCCGCGGCGAGGTCCTGAGCGTAGAGCGCGAGGGCCTCGGGCGCATTCTCCAGCGCTTCGTCGATATCGTCACCTCCCGAAAAGCAGCCGGGCAGGTCCGGAAACCACAGGCTCACGGCTTCGTCCGGATCGGTATCCTCGATGATGGCGACGTACTGAGCCAAATCGGGGCCTCACGCCCGCTGCACAAAACTGTCCACGACCTTCTTCTCGCCGGCCTTGTCGAAGGCGATGGTGAGCTTGTTGCCGTCGATCTTGGTGACGCGGCCGTAGCCGAACTTCTGGTGGAAGACGCGATCGGACAGCGAGAATTCCGACGTCGTGCCGGTCGACTTGGCGACCAGTTCGCCCTCGATCGTCAGCGGACCGCGACGCCGCGAGGCGAAGCTGCCGAAATCGGGACCGGCCGATGAGGACGATGAGAACGTCGCGGTCTCGTCCTCGAAGCCGCCGTAACCGCCGCCGCTATTGCGGCCGCCGCCGCGGTTGCGGTTGGCCTGGGCGCGCTGCCAACCAGGCGTGGTGTAGCTGGAGCCGAACGCCTCCATGTCGTCGAAGCGCGAGGCGCCGTAGCCGCCGGTGCCGCCCCAGGCCGAGCCGCCCTTGGACTCCGTGATCTCGACATTGGCCGCCGGCAATTCGTCGAGGAAGCGCGAGGGGATCGTGGTCGACCAGGTGCCGTGGATGCGCCGGTTGGTGGCGAAATAAATCATGGCGCGGCGGCGGGCGCGGGTCAGGCCGACATGGCCGAGCCGGCGCTCTTCTTCCAGGCCGGCGCGGCCTTGCTCGTCCAGCGTGCGCTGGCTCGGGAACAGGCCTTCCTCCCAGCCGGGCAGGAACACGTTGTCGAACTCGAGCCCCTTGGCCGAATGCAATGTCATGAGCGACACCGCATCCTCCTCGGCGCCGCCCTCGCGATCCATCACCAGCGAGATATGTTCGAGGAACCCTTGCAGGTTCTCGAACTCCTCCATCGAGCGCACCAGCTCTTTCAGGTTCTCCAGCCGGCCCGCGGCGTCCGCCGAACGGTCCTTCTGCCACATCTCGGTATAGCCGCTCTCGTCGAGCACGATCTGGGCAAGATCGGTGTGTGCGGTGACCTCGCGCTGGGCGCGCCAGCGGTCGAACTGGGCGACGACGTCGCGAAGCGAGCCGCGCGCCTTCGGCTTCAGCTCGTCGGTCTCGACCACCGCGCGTGCCGCCTCGAACAGGGGGATGCGGCGCTTGCGGGCGTGGTCGTGCAGCATCTGCACCGTGGCGTCGCCGAGACCGCGTTTGGGCACGTTGACGATGCGCTCGAAGGCGAGGTCGTCGGCCGGGGAGTTGATGACGCGCAGGTACGCCAGCGCATCGCGGATTTCCGCGCGCTCGTAGAAGCGTGGGCCGCCAATGACGCGGTAGGGCAGGCCGAGCGTGACGAAGCGGTCTTCGAACTCGCGCATCTGGTAGGAGGCGCGCACCAGGATCGCGATCTCGTTGAGTTTCTCGCCGCGGCGCTGCAGCTGCTCGATCTCCTCGCCGATGCCGCGCGCTTCCTCCTCGGAATCCCACGAGCCGGTGACCGTGACCTTCTCGCCGTCCTGGTCCTCGGTGCGCAGCGTCTTGCCGAGCCGGCCTTCATTGTGCGCGATCAGGTGCGAGGCGGCGGCGAGGATGTGGCCGGTCGAGCGGTAATTGCGCTCCAGGCGAATGACCTTGGCGCCGGGGAAATCGTGCTCGAAGCGCAGGATGTTGTCGACCTCGGCGCCGCGCCAGCCATAGATCGACTGGTCGTCGTCGCCGACGCAGCAGATGTTCTTGGTGGGAGCTGCCGTAGCCGCGGCGATCGCCGCTTGCTCCGTCATGCCAGGGCGATGCGCAGCATCGAACCCGGAATTTCGAGATTCCGGGTTCGCGTCTTCGACGCGCCCCGGAATGACTGTCGGCGGGGCGGGCTTCGCCGGCGCCTGCGAGAGCAGCCGCAGCCACAGATATTGCGCGACGTTGGTGTCTTGGTACTCGTCGACCAAGATGTACTTGAAGCGCTGCTGGTACTGCCGGAGGATATCCGGGTGCTCGCGGAAGATGCGGATGTTCTCCAGCAGGAGATCGCCGAAATCGGCCGCGTTCAGAATCTTCAGCCGCTCCTGATAGCTCGCATAGAGCTTGCCGCCCTTGCCGTTGGCGAACGTGGCGGCTTCGCCCGAGGGCACCTGCGAGGGCGTCAGGCCGCGGTTCTTCCAGCCGTCGATCAGGCCGGCGAGCATGCGCGCCGGCCAGCGCTTGTCGTCGATGTTCTCGGCTTGAAGCAGCTGCTTCAGCAGCCGGACCTGGTCGTCGACGTCGAGCACGGTGAAGTTCGACTTGAGCTGCGCCAGCTCGGCATGGAAACGCAGGATGCGCCCGCCGATGGAGTGGAAGGTGCCGAGCCACGGCATGCCTTCGACGGCGTGGCCGAGCATCTGGCCGAGCCGGTGCTTCATCTCGCGCGCGGCCTTGTTGGTGAAGGTCACCGACAGGATCTCGGCGGGACGGGCGCGGCCCTGGCTCAGGATATGGGCGATGCGCGTCGTCAGGACGCGGGTCTTGCCGGTGCCGGCGCCGGCCAGCACCAGGACCGGGCCGTCCAGCGTCTCCACCGCCTCGCGCTGCTCCGGATTGAGCCCGGACAGATATTGCGGGCCCACCGAGGCCCGCGCACGCGCGGCGATGCCGCCGGCTGCGGGCTGGTGGTCGGGTACGCTGGTGATCTTGCTCGGCTCGGTCATGCGAATCATTGGCCCCACGATGGCACCGCGGGGTGGCGGAAGGGAGCCTTCTAACAGGGATGATGCCTATATGGGGCGGCGAAAAGAGGTTTTCCACGTGCGTGGCGGGCCAATTTGTTCCCGCGCGCCTTGCGAATTTCCTCCTTGACCGGGTCGGAACCATCGTTCCCGCCTTGAGATTGTCTGGCAGATGGTGCGGCAAGCCGCGCCGGACGCAGACAACATCAAGACGAGGGTTTGACCATGCTAGGCTGGGTTGTGACGTTTCTGGTTATCGCACTGATCGCCGGCATCCTGGGCTTCGGCGGCGTCGCCGGCGCTTCGATCGAGATCGCCAAGATCATCTTCTTCATCGCGGTCGTTCTGTTCCTGGTCTCGGCCGTCGTCGGCCTCGCCCGCGGCCGCAACAGGGTATAGCGCTTATCGCTTCGAGGGCATCGCCACGTTCCGGCCGATGCCCTCGGGGCGTGCTACCGCGCTGTGGGCCCTTGTGACCGCAGCGATGCGCTCGCGAATATCCGGCGGAAACGGCGCAACGCGGCGCGCATTCATGTCCATGTGCAGGGACATGTTCTCGGACGTGGCTGACAGCCAGCCCTCGGTTGCGTGCCGCATCTCCTCGAACGTGTGCAGCCGCTTGTCGTCGGCTTCCAGCACCCAGGCGAAGATCTGCACGGGATCGCCGAGGTGGATCTCGCGCAAATATCGCACGTGGCATTCGGCGGTGAAACTCGAGCCGCCTCGCTCCTTCATGTAGGCCGGCCCCATCCCGAGCTCGAGCCAAAGCTGGTCGATCGCGCGGTCGAACATCACGTTGTAATAGGCCATGTTGAGATGGCCGTTATAGTCGATCCATTGCGGCTCGATCTGCATGATCGAGGCGCGGAATGGCGCGGCTTTGGGCGTTAGTGCGGCAGTCTCCGGCATGTTTCCTTCCAGCTATGCGTCCGGTCGCTTGACTTGACCGGATTTATGTCCTTTGCCACGGTTCTTCTGTCGGGAGGAATTCCGTGGGCACCACCATCACCAATAATCCGCCGCGGCCGGAGCCGAAAGCCCTCGCGAGCGCGCTGGAGCAGCTCGCCGCACGTTTCGGCAACCGCCTCATCACCTCGCAGGCCGTGCGCGAGCAGCACGGCCATACCACCACCTGGCTTCCCAACCAGCCGCCTGACGGCGTGGTGATGGCGCAGGAGACCGCCGACATCCAGGACGTGGTGCGGATCTGCGCCAGGAACCGCGTCCCCGTCATTCCCTTCGGGACCGGCACCTCGCTCGAGGGCCAGGTCAACGCGCCCGCGGGCGGGATCTCGATCGATTTGCGCGACATGAACAAGGTGCTCGCGGTGCATGCCGAGGACCTCGACTGCGTGATCCAGCCCGGCGTGACCCGCAAGGCGCTCAACGAGCATCTGCGCGACCAGGGCCTGTTCTTCCCGATCGATCCCGGCGCCGATGCTTCGCTCGGCGGCATGGCCTCGACCCGCGCCTCCGGCACCAACGCGGTGCGCTACGGCACCATGCGCGACAGCGTGCTGGCGCTGAAGGTGGTGCGCGGCGACGGCGAGATCATCACCACGGGCACGCGCGCCAAGAAGTCGTCCGCGGGCTACGACCTCACGCATCTGTTCGTCGGCGCCGAAGGCACGCTCGGCATCATCTCGGAATTGACCATCCGCCTGCGCGGCATCCCCGAGACGATCGCGGCGGGCGCGGTGTCGTTCGCGAGCGTGCACGGGGCCTGCCAGGCCGTGATCCTGGCGATCCAGACCGGCATTCCCGTGGCGCGCATCGAGCTGCTCAACGCCGCGCAGGTGCAAGCCTGCAACGCCTATTCGAAGCTGACGCTGCCGGAGACGCCGCTGCTGCTGATGGAATTCCACGGCAGCGAGATCGAGGTCGCCGAGCAGTCCAAGGCGTTCGGCGAGATCGCCCGGGATTGCGGCGGCGGCGATTTCTCCTGGACCACCAAGCCGGAAGACCGCACGAAACTGTGGCAGGCGCGGCACGACGCCTATTGGTCCGTGAAGGCGCTGCGGCCCGGCGACAGCATCGGCGTGGTCGCGACCGACGTCTGCGTGCCGATCTCGCGGCTCGCCGACTGCGTCAGCGAGACCGAGGAGGATCTCAAGCGGCTCGATTTGCTGTCGCCGATCGTCGGCCATGTTGGCGACGGCAATTTCCATTGCTCGCTGGTCTGCGACACCAACGACGCGGACGAGATGGCGCGCGGCGAGGAGTTCATGCATCGCCTGGTCGAGCGCGCGCAGGCGATGGACGGCACCTGCACCGGCGAGCACGGCATCGGCCAGGGCAAGCAGAAATATCTCAAGGCTGAGCTCGGCCCTGAGGCGCTCGACGCCATGCGGGCCCTGAAGAAGGCGCTCGATCCGCTCAACATCTTCAACCCCGGCAAGATCGTGCCGGAGGCGTAGCGCCGGCCCCAGCCAGGGACCGGGAACTTTCGGCAATCCTGCCGGTTCCAATTCCCGCCAATTTCCCATGCCTCGATGGCAGGGCTTTGCGCGGGAGGGTGCGATGGTGCGACCGGTCATGGGAATCGCCGCGGTGGCTTTTGCCTGCATGCTGGCGGGGGCGGCGTTCGCGAAGGGCGGACACGGCGGCGGCCATGGAGGTGGCCATGGCGGCGGACGCGGCGGCGGTCACCACGGCGGCCATGTCCGCGGTCACGGCGGCGGGCATGTGCATGGCGGGCATCATCGCGCGATGCGGTTCACTGCGGGCGCCCGACGCGGCGGCCCCAATTTCGGTCGGATCCGCAATGCCGCGATCCGGCCGGCGAACTTCCGCAACGCCCTGAACGCCAGCGCATTCCGCAATGGCCGGCTGATCAGCAATCCGGCGGCGCGTGCGCAGCTCGCCGCGGCGGCCGCACTGGCCGGCTGGAGCGGCGCAAGCAGCGGCTGGTGGCAACATGCAGGTGGCGGCTACGGCTGGGTCGGGCCGCTGTTCTGGCCGTTCGCCTACAACGACCTCTACGACTACACGATCTGGGGCGACGGGCTCGGCTTCTGGGGTTACGGCTATCCGGACATCTATGCCGGAATATTCGGCCCCTACGGCTATGATCGCCTGTCGGCCTATCTGCCGCAGCAGCCGCAGGGACGACGGCGGGCCCGCACCGCGCCGCTCGATCAGCTCTGCGGCAGTGACCGCCGTGCCATCGCCGGGCTGCCGATCGATCAGATTGCATCCGCGGTGCAGCCGACCGATGCGCAGGGCGCCGCTCTGGATGCGCTCGGCAACGCCTCCGTCGACGCGGCCGCGCTGATCCGCACGTCCTGTCCGACGCAGGCCGCCGCGACGGCGCCGGGCCGGCTCGCGGCGATGCAGCAGCGCATCGAGGCGATGCAGAAGGCGGTCGATCTGGTTCAGCCCGCGCTCGACCGGTTCTATGGTTCGCTCAGCGACGAGCAGAAGGCGCGCTTCAATGCGCTGGCCGAGGATCAGCGTCGCGCGAACAATGCGAGCGGATCGTCGGTGCAGACCTGCAGCGTGCCCGCCGCATTCGATTGGCCTGGCGCCACGATCGAGGAAAGACTTCGCCCCGGCGACACCCAGCGCGCGGCGCTCCAGGTGCTGCAGGATACCAGCACAAGGGTCAGCGCCTCGCTCAAGGCGGCCTGCGAGCCCAATGAGGTGATGACACCGCCGGCCCGCATGGCCACGATCCGCAAGCGGCTCGATGCGATGCTGGAGGGGATCAGGTCGGTGCGCGCGGCGCTCGAAGATTTCTATGCCACGCTCAACGACGAGCAGAAGGCGCAATTCGAGGCGATCGGGCAGCGCCGCACGTCGTGAACGGCGCAAGCCAACGAAGACCATTGGTGGGGGCAATGAAGTGGTTCGCAAGGCGGCAGCCGGCCGACATCTGGGATGAGCCGATCCGGGTGCCGATCGGCGACATCGAAGCGGCGGAGCGCATTCGTCACATCTGCGAGGCTGCGAGAGCGGCTGCGGAGACCGTCGGAGGCTCGGCACGGACTGCCGAGCGCGAGCGTGAGCGCTACGAACGTGCCGCCCGCGTCGCGATGGAAATCGCGATGAAGATCGCAGACGATCTGATGCGCGACGATGCGGTCCGCCGCATCGTCGACCTCTGCATGAAGGCCGACGACGCCAAGACCGCGCAGATCCTGTTTCGGGCGATTCAGGCCGGCTGGGTCCGGGAGGCCGTCCAGCGCGACTATCCGGCGCTGGCGCAATAGGACCGGCTCGCGCGAGGCGCGAGCCGGTGCGACGTCCACGCTGGAGATCGTCTCAGTACCTGCGGTTGTAGTCGCCGCGATAATGGTCGCCGCCGCCGCGGCTGCCCATTCCCACGCCGATGCCGATCCCGATGCCGACGCCTTGCATGATGGCACCGGGCGGCGGGCCGGGGGGCGGGGCGCGCTCGTAAACCACGTCGTCGGGCGGAGGCCGGCGCTTCGGTGGCGTCTCGACCACCTTGCGCTTCGGCGGCGTGTCGTCGACGCGCTTCTTGATCACGGGCGCGACGCTCGGATTGGCCGGCGTTGCCGGCGCTGTCGGGGCCGAGCACGGGCAGGTCGGAGCCATCGCGACCGCGACCGGGGTCGCCGCGGCGGCGACAGGCACGCCATAATTGCGGTTCTGGACGCGCAGCAGCAGCCGGCGGGCGGTCGCGGCGAGGTCGCTGTTGTCCCAGTTGGCCAGATAAGCCTCGAACGAGGCGCGGGTGTTGATCGCGGTGGCGCGCTCCCAGGCCAGCATCTGCCGGCGCCGTTCCAGCACCGTGCGCAGGCGCGGCGTGCGGGCGTCCTGTGCGTACAGCTCGATATAGGCCTGATACGCCTCCACGGTGTCCTCGATGATCACCAGCTCATAGGCGGTCATGGCCGGCTTGCCCTGCAAGGTCTTGCGCCAGTCCTCGACGCTGCGCGTGCCGCCGGCGAGCGCCATCGCGGATGCGCCGGGAACGGCGGGCGTGTTGCCGCTGCTCTCGCCGAAGAACCTGAAGTCGGTGGTCAGCGAGGAGCTTTCCCACGGGATCTGCCGTCCGTCGGTCGATTGCGCGACGGCGACGCGGATGCGCTTGAACACTTCCTCGATCGGCAGATTGGGCTGCTTGGCGACCGTCAGCACGGCCGCCGTGTAGGGGCTGTCGACGCCGTTGCCGTCCTCGGCTTCGGCGCCGGGCGAGGTCGAATAGGAGATGAAGGAGCCGGGCGCGCCGGCCTTGGTGTCGACGATCGCAAGACCGTGGCCGGCGCCGCTCAGCGCGGGGAACGGATTGTTGCGGCAGGCATCGAGCATGAAGATGCGCGCGCGCGTCGGCAGCGCGCCGAGCGTGTTGAGCATGTCGTTTAGCCGGACGCCCTGGAGCGGAATGTCGGCCTCCCGCTTGGGGTCGAGATCCACGGGAACGAGGTAGTTCTCGCCGTCGATCTGCAGGCCGTGGCCGGCATAGAACACCAGCGCGACGGTGTCGGCGCCGCTGGCGCCGACCTTGCCGGCGAAATCCGAGATCGCCGCGCGCATTTCATTCTGTCCCAGATTGGCCGCCGTGGTGACGGTGAAGCCGGCATTGCCGAGCAGCTCCGTCATGCCCTTGGCGTCGTTGGCGGCGTTGGGCAGCTCGGGCACGGTGCGATAGGCGGACTGGCCGATCACCAGCGCAAGCCGCGCTTCGGCCGCGGCCTCCGTCGGCGTCATCAACTGGGCGAGGGCGAAAAAACCGCATGCAACGAGCAGATTGGAAAAGACTGGGTGGCGCATGATGTCACCTCCAACGGCAATACGCGCGATGATGACACTTTTCCTAGGGGGCCGCCATCAATCCGTCTGTGCGCTGGGTCACGCTGCGCGCTGCGGCAAATTGTGACAGGATGCCTGCCGCAGCCGGCGTTGTGCCAGGTTTCGACGGTCGCTGCCGCGGGCATTCGGTGATGGAAGGAGTCCAGTCGTGAAGGTTCTGCTTGCTCACACGCCGGAGATGCGGCGCAACTATTACGGCGACCGCAGCTTGAACGGTCTGCGCGCGGCCGCCGAGGTGATCATACACGAAAGCGACGAACCCCTTGACGCCGCCGGCCTCGTGCAGGCCGCGAAAGACGCCGACATCATCGTCGCCGATCGGATGACGGAAGGCCGTGGCCGGATCTTCGCCGAGCTGCCGCATCTGCGCGCCTTCGTTCGCTGTGCCGTCGATATCCGCAACGTCGATGTGGAAGCGGCCTCGAAGGCCGGCGTGCTCGTCACCCGCGCCGGTCCCGGCTTCGTGCAGGCCGTCGCCGAGCTCGCGCTCGGCTTCATGGTCGATCTCTCCCGCGGCGTGTCGCGGACGACGGCGGACTATCAGGCCGGCCGCAAGCCGGAGGCGCGGATGGGCCGCCAGCTTGCCGGCAGCACGATCGGCATCATCGGCTATGGCAGCATCGGGCGCTATCTCGCCGGGATCGCAAAGGTGCTGCGCATGGAGGTGCTGGTCTCCGATCCCTTCGCCGATGTCAGCGATGCCGCGATCCGGCAAGTCGGCCTCGACGAGCTGCTTGCCTCCTCGGACTATGTCGTCTGCCTTGCGATCGCCAACGAGCAAACCGAGAATCTGATCGGCGCGGCGGCGCTGGCGCGCATGCGGAGAGATGCGTTCTTCATCAACCTCTCGCGCGGCAATCTCGTCGACGAGCCGGCGCTGGCGCAGGCGTTGCGCGAGAACCGCATTGCCGGTGCGGCGATCGACGTCGGCCGCGCGCCGGACCAGATGCCGACACCGGAGCTCGCAAAGCTGCCGAACGTGATCGCCACCCCGCATGTCGGCGGGCTGACGCCACAGGCAATCGAGTATCAGTCGCTGGAAACCGTGCGGCAGGTCGAAGCGATCGTGAAGGGCGAGGTGCCGCCGGGCGCGGTGAACGCCGCGCACTGGACGCGGCGGCCATGAACGGCCCTACAGCCGGTCCACCGCCTTGAACGACCCGTCCTTCTGGATCACCGTCAAGAACACCTTCGGCGGCGCGTCGATCATGCGGACGCCGACGTTGACAATGCTGCCGCTGATCTCGAAGCGGCCGACATCGTTGATGGCGCGCAGCAGGCTTGCGCGGGTCGGCTCAGGTCCGGCCTGCTCCAGCGCTGCGGCCGCGAGGCGGCCGGAGAGGTAGCCTTCCAGCGATACGAAGTCCGGTGTCTGCGTCGGATCGACCGCCTTCTGCGCCGCCTGATAGTCGGCGACGAGCTTGAGCGAGCGGTCCCATGGAAATGGCACGACCTGCGAGACGACGACGCCTTCGCCCTCGGGGCCGAGCTCCCTGGCGAGCGCGTTGGCACCGACGAAGGAGATGTTGACGAAGGTCGGATAGAAGCCGCTGCGGTGCGCGAGCTTGATGAACTCCGCGCAGGGGCCATAGGTCCCGACCATCACGATGGCCTCGGGCTCGGCGCGCTTGATCGTTCGCCAGGCGGCCTTGACCGCGCGGGTGTTGCGCTCGAAGGTGCCTTCGGCGGCGAGCTCGAGGCCGCGCCTGGCGAGCGCGCGCTTCACACTGGTCAGACCGTCGCGGCCGAAGGCATCGTCCTGGTAGAAAATACCGATGCGGGTGAAGTGGCGATCCTCGGTGAGGTGCTTGATCCACGCTTCGGCCTCCGCACCGTAGCTCGCGCGGATGTTGACGACGTTCGCGAGTTCGAGGTCGCGCAGGAATTCCGCACCGCTGAACGGGCCGATGAAGGGAACGTTCCTGGCGCTGGTGATCGGAATTGTCGCCATCGCGGTCGGCGTGCCCACCGCGCCGATCAGCGCGAACACCTTGTCGTCCTCGATCAGCCGCAGCGTCTGGGCCGCCGAACGATCGGGATCGTAGCCGTCGTCGCGGCTGATGAGCTGGAGCTTGCGGCCGTGCACGCCACCCTTGGCGTTGATCTCGGCGAATGCTGCGACGATGCCTTGCCGCATGTGCTGCCCGAGCGCGGAGGAGGGACCTTCCAGCGCGGCGGCCTGGCCGAACAGGACCGCGTCCTCGCTGACGCCGGTCTCCTCGGCCCCGGCCGTGAGCGTGGTCGCTGCCAGGAGCACGCAGGTCAGGATCACGGATCTCGTCGATCGAAATCGATGCATCGGGGCCTTGCCGGATAGTTGGGAAACCTTCCGCAACATATCCCTGCGAGCCTGAACAGCTGGCTAATCGGCACCGTGTCGGCGCTCCGTAGGACTCCGGGCAAAATCGGCAACTTGTTTCCACACTACCGGATCGCTCGCGCACTTCATTAACTAATCCGGTGCATTGCGGCATGATCCGGTTCCGAAATTGTGCAGTTTCTTAACCGCGGTCTTGTTCCGATAGCCAAACCGATGCCTCAACCAGAGGTTCGGTTTGTCGCGGGATAGGGGACGGCGGCTTCGAAATGGGCGGTCACGATCAGCACGATCAGGATCGGAGGCGTATGACCGGATGGTGGCGTGCCGCGCTGCTGCTCGGGCTGTATCGCCCCGCGCTCGTCGCGGTCGGCGTCGGTCTTCTGTTCTCGGTCGTCGGCGCGGCCGCCGTGGCGCGGTGGGAAGATCGCGTCAACAGGATCGAGTTCGAGAACGCGGCCGAGACCGAAGCGATCGTCATGCAGAACGGCATGGGCGAATACATCTCGAGGCTGCTCGCCCTGCGCACGCTGTTCGAATCGACCAACGATGAAGTTACCCGCAGCGAATTCGAGACCTTCAGTGCCCGCCTGTTCGAACGCCATCCCGGCATGCTGCGCGTGGCCTGGGTGCCGCGCATCAACCGCAAGGAGCGCTCCGATTACGAGGCTGCGGCGATTACGGACGGCGTCTCCGGCTATCGCATCAAGTCGCTCCAGGGCGAGAGCTTCGCGACGGCGCCGCAGAGCGACGAATATTTTCCGGTGTTCTATTCGACCCAGCCCAAGACCTCGTCGGTCTACGGCATGGACTACGCCACCGTTCCGGAGCGCCGCGCGATTCTGGAGCGCGCGCGCGACCACGACAGCGTCGCAGCCATCCGCACCCGCCTGTTCGAACCGAGGGAGGGAGGCCGGCTGCCCGACGTCCTCGTTGCCGTTCCGGTCTACGCCAAGGGCACGTCGCGCGAGACGATCGCGGACCGGCGTCGCAATCTCGCCGGCTTCGTGGTCGGAATCTTCGACCTGCCGCTGCTGATTCACGCCATTCGCGTGACCACCGGAGCAAGCCCCGCGGTCAGCATCAATGTCTATCCGCCCTTCACGGGGCAAATCGTCAGCCTGGAGGAGATGCTGCCGGACTATTCGTCGGCGGCAAGGGCGCCGCAGTCGATGCGGGACGTTGCCCGGGCACTGCACTGGTCGGGCGGCCTCAAGATCGGCGATACCGATTGGCAGGTGCGAGCCGTTCCCACCGCCGGCGGTCCGCTGGAGACGACTTACGATCGCGCGGTCGCGGTGCTGATCGTCGGCATGCTGCTCACGCTGTCGCTGTCGACCTATCTCATGCTGGCGAGCCGCAATTCGCGGCGGCTGTCACTGGCCAACCGGCGGGTGCTCGAGCTCGCCCAAACCGACGTCCTGACCGGACTACCGAACCGCGCCTTCTTCCTCAGCCGACTCGACGAGATGAACAACCAGCTGGGGGTGCGGGGACTGCCGTTCTCGATCCTGATGCTCGACCTCGACCGCTTCAAGAACGTCAACGACTCCCTCGGTCACGGGGCAGGCGATGCGCTGCTGCGCCAGGTGGCACAGCGGCTGAAATCCGCATTGCGCGCCACCGACGTGCTGGCCCGGCTCGGTGGCGACGAGTTCGCCATCATCCAGGAAGCCGGTGCGGATCAGCGCGCCTGTGCGACCGAGCTGGCGGCGCGGATCGCCAAGCTGTTGACCGAACCGTTCCTCCTGCCCGGCCACCGCGTCGAGATCGGCACCAGCATCGGCATCGCCATCGCGCCGGATCACGGTAGCGATCAGGAGCAATTGCTGAAGAAGGCGGACCTTGCGCTCTATCGCTCGAAATCGGCGGGTCGCAACTGCTTCACCATCTACGACGAGGCGATGTCGGCCGAGCTGGAGGCCCGCAACACGCTGGAGGGGGATTTGCGCGACGCCATCGCGCGCTGCCAGCTGGAGGTGCATTACCAGCCGTTCGTCGACGCTCTCAGCGGAGCGCGGTGCGGCTTCGAGGCGTTGGTGCGCTGGCGGCATCCGACGCGCGGCCTGATCCCGCCGGACCAGTTCATCCAGCTTGCGGAGGAGACCGGGCTGATCGTGCCGCTCGGCGAATTCGTGCTGCGGCGCGCCTGCGCGGATGCGGCCGGCTGGCCCTCCGATCTGTCGGTCGCGGTCAACCTGTCACCGATCCAGTTCAAGGAAGCCGAGCTGTTCGAGATGATCGGCGCGGCGCTCGCGGATTCCGGCCTGCCCCCCCAGCGGCTGGAGATCGAGATCACCGAATCCGTCCTGCTGGAGCGCGGCAGCGAGAACCACGCCTTCATGGAGCGGCTCAAGCGTCTCGGCATCGAGCTCGCGCTCGACGATTTCGGCACCGGCTATTCCTCGCTCAGCTATCTGACCGCGTTCCCGTTCGACAAGATCAAGATCGATAAGTCGTTCATCCGCAATCTCACGCATCAGCCGCGCAGCTCCGCCATCATCTCCGCGATCGTGACCCTGGCGCGCGGGCTCGACATGTCGGTGACGGCCGAAGGCGTCGAGACCCGCGAGGAGTACGAGCGGCTGAAGGCGCTCGGCGTCAATTTCGCCCAAGGCTATCTGTTCGGCCGCCCGCAGCCGATCGAGCGGATCCTGTTCGACGCCCCCGTCAAACGGTCACGGCGCGACGCCGCCTGAGCGCCCGGCGCGACGGGCATGCACGAAAAGCGCTTGACCTGAGCACCCCCGGATGGTCGGAAGGACCGTCCAGGGATGAAACAAGCACATCATGCGGCTTCCGTTCTTCTACGGCTGGGTCGTGGTCGCCGTGACCTTCGTCACCATGGCCATCGGCGTCAACGCGCGCACCGCCTTTTCGCTGTTCTTTCCGCCCATCATCTCGGAGTTCGGCTGGGAGCGTGGCGTGACCGCCGGCGCCTTCTCCTTCGGCTTCGTGGTGTCGGGCGTGGTCAGCCCGCTGATCGGCCGCCTGATGGACCGCGCCGGCCCGCGCGCGGTGATGGAGCTCGGGGTGGTGCTGATGGGCGGCGGCTTGCTGCTTGCGCCGCTCACCAGCGCGCCCTGGCATCTCTATGTCACCATCGGCGTCATGGTCGGTGCCGGCTCGGTGTGTCTCGGCTATTCCGGCCAGTCGCTGTTCCTGCCGAACTGGTTCATCCGCAAGCGCGGCTTCGCCATCGGCATCGCTTTCGCCGGCGTCGGCATCGGCTCGGTGACGCTGCTGCCATGGGTGCAGCACATGATCGAAGCGACCGGCTGGCGCACCGCCTGCACCGCGATGGGCCTGCTCGTCCTGATCGTGCTGGCGCCGGTGAACCTGCTGCTGCACAAGCGCCCGCAGGACATCGGCCTCGAGCCGGACGGCGATGCCGCCCTGGCTGCGGGCAGTGCCCCACCGGTCTCCAACGTGGTCGATCCGGCCTGGGTCAATACCGACTGGACGCTGAAGCGCGCCGTCGCGACCGCGCGCTTCTGGTGGATCGCGCTCGGCTATTTCTCGGGCCTGTACATCTGGTACGCAGTGCAGGTGCACCAGACCAAGTTCCTGCTCGACATCGGCTTCAGCCCTTCCGTCGCGGTGTGGGCGCTCGGCACCGTCAGCCTGCTCGGCATTCCCGGGCAGATCGTGCTGGGCCATGTCTCCGACCGCATCGGGCGGGAGTGGGTCTGGGCGATCAGCTGCGCAGGCTTCGTGATCTGCTTCGCCGCGCTGATCGGCTTGAAGTATCAATCCTCGCTCTGGCTCGTCTATCTCATGGTGCTCGCGCAAGGCGCGCTCGGCTACGGTCTCACCTCGATCATGGGTGCGGTGGTGTTCGAGATTTTCCAGGGCAAGCACCAGGGCAGCATCTTCGGCACCATCATGCTGGCCGCGCTCGCAGGCGGGGCGGCCGGACCATGGCTGACCGGCGTGCTCCATGATCGCACCGGCGACTACACGCTCGCCTTCGGCCTCGCGATCATCGTGAGCGGATTGTCGGCGCTCGCGATCTGGCGGGCATCGCCGGGCAAGGTGAGGGCGGTGGCCGGCCGGCTGCACAAGCCGCAGAGCCGAACCGCGGAGTGAGTTGCGGGCACACACTGCATTACCTGCGCTGCTTTTGCCGAATGTTAAGCATGTCGCGGCTTGGCAGATGCGAGGCGATATTCAAAAACGTCTTGGACACCATCGGAGCGTAGCTTCGGGCCGATTGCCGCTTCTTCCCGATGTTCCCGGTCTCCGATGTCTGCCTCCGATCATCTTGCGACAGAAACTCCGGACGTGCTGTTGGCTGCACTTGAACGCGCCGACGATGGCGTCGTCATTGTCGATGGTGCGCACCGCATCACGCATTTCAACGCCAGTGCGGAGCGGATCTGGAAGCTCGCGCGCACCGACGCGCTCGGCCGCGATGCCGAAATTCTCACCCTCAAATGTCTTCAGGCCGATCCGGTCGCGGAATTCCGCGACGAGATCAGCCTCGTGCGGCACGACGGCAGCCGGATCCGTGCGGCCATATCGCTCTCGTCCATTGCGCATGACGGCGCGACCCATCGCGTCGTGTTCGCGCGCGACGTCACCGCGGATGCCGAGCGCCGCGCCAGAATCGGGCTTCTCCACGCCGTCGCCGATCAGAGCAACCGGGCAGTGATCATCGCCGACACCGAGCAGAACATCGTCTACGTCAACACGGCTTTCACCACGCTGTTCGGCTACAGCAGCGCCGAGGCCGAGGGCCACCGCGCAGATGAGCTCATCGCCGGCCGCCACACCGACCGCAAGGCGATCGCGAAGCTGGTCGAGCGTCTGATGCGTGGCGGCCGCCGCGGCGAGGCCGAGGTGCTCGCCTACGACAAGCACGGCGAGGAGATCTGGATCTGGGCCCGGATCGACGCGTTCCGCGACAACAAGGGTCGGGTCAAGCACATCCTCGCGCTGATCGAGGACATCACCGAGACCAGGCAATTGCGCTCGCTGCAGCAGCTCATCATGGCCTCGCTCGCGGACGAGGTTCCGATTGCCGACATCGCCGATAGGCTGTGCCGCCGCGTCGAGCAGATCGCGCCCGACGTCGTCTGCTCGCTGCTCCACGTCGATGCCGCCGGCCTGCTCCACCCGCTCGGCGGTCCCTCTCTGCCGGAGGAATATTCCCGCGCATTGGACGGCATTGGGATCGGCCCGAATGTCGGCTCCTGCGGCTCTGCCGCCTTCTACGGCGAGCCGGTGCTGGCGACCGACCTCGAGACCGATGCCCGCTGGCAGCCCTACAAGGCCATGCCGCTCGGGATCGGCCTGCGCGCCTGCTGGTCGACGCCGATCAAGTCCAAGGACGGCCGGGTCATCGCGACCTTCGCCTTCTACTTTCGGGAGCCGCGCGCGCCGAGCAACTGGCACCGGCGCATCGTCGAGGCCTGCGTCAATCTCGGCGCCTTCGCGATCGAACGCAAGGAGGCCCGCGCCGAGATCGCGCGGCTCGCCTATCACGACATCCTCACCGGCCTGCCGAACCGCGCGCAGCTGCGGCACCTGATCACCACCGCGATCGATGCCTGCCCGACCGGCAGCCATGTCGCGCTGGCCTTCCTCGATGTCGACCATTTCAAGGACGTCAACGACACGCTCGGTCACGCGGCTGGCGACGAGCTGCTGGTCCAGCTCGCCCAGCGTCTGCGCGAGCAGATCGGGCCCGAAGACATGCTGGGACGGCTCGGCGGAGACGAATTCGTCATCCTGCTGCCGCAACGCAATGCCGAGAGCGCCGCAGGCGTCGCAGCTGACATCACCGAGGCGCTGGCTGTCCCCTTGAGGCTCGGATCGAAGCTGATGCCGATGTCGGCCAGCATCGGCATCAGCCTCTACCCCGACCATGCCACCGACATCGACACGCTGATGCAGCAGGCCGACGCCGCCATGTACATGGCCAAGCAGGCCGGACGCTCGACCTATCGCATCTTCAGTGCCGAGATGAACGGGCTCGCCGAGCAGCGCCTGGCGCTGATCGCAGCGCTCCGCCGCGCCATCGCTGAAGGCGCGCTGAGCCTGAGCTACCAGCCGCAGATCCGCAGCTGCGACGGCGCGATCCACGGCGTCGAGGCGCTGTCGCGCTGGCACGATGCCGTGCTCGGCGACGTCTCGCCGGCAAAGTTCATTCCGCTCGCGGAGGAGTGCGGCCTGATCGAGCAGATCGGCCTGTGGTCGGTGCGCGAAGCCTGCCGGCAGATGGCGAGCTGGCGCCGTGCCGGCCTCAACATTCCCTGCGTGTCGGTGAACCTGTCGCCGATCAATTTCCGCAACGTCACGCTCGCCGCGCGGCTCAAGGACGTCCTCGCCGAATACGACCTGCCGGCGGATGCCCTGATGCTGGAGATCACCGAGGGCGCGTTCATGCAGGACAGCGTCGCCGCGCTGGAGACGATGACCGCGATCCGCGCGCTCGGCGTCGGGCTCGCGGTGGACGATTTCGGCACCGGATATTCCAGCCTCAGCCGCCTTGCGCATCTGCCGATCCGCGAACTCAAGATCGACCGCAGCTTCATGCACGACATCGAGCGCGACGCAGGTGCGCTCGCCATCGCCACCGCCGTTGTGCGCGTCGGCTAGGGCCTCGGCATGACCGTCGTCGCCGAGGGCGTCGAGACCGAGGGCCAGCGCAAGACGCTGGCCGCACTCGGCTGCGACGTCGTGCAAGGCTTCCTCTACGCCCCCGCGCTTCCGCCCGTCGCCTTCGAGCGCTGGCTGATCGAGCACTGCGCCGAGCAGGCGAAGGCGATGCTGGGGAAGCTCGATGTCGCGCCGAGCGGTCCTGGCGCGGTGAGGCGGTCAGCATAATCGTTTGCTCTCTGGCGATATTCTCGGCAATTAGGAACGCATCGGCAGATCGGCGGTTTGCTTGAGTGAGACCTGCCGGAGGGGCGCCACGCCGTATCCAGTCTGGAGACTGCATGGCTGCGACGAAAAGACCGGAAAAGGCCACCCCCTTGGTTCATTCGGCAGGTTTTCGGCCTTCGCAATCGCTGCTCAGAGCCATCACCGCATGGATGGCGCTTCAGGACGAAAGACCCAGCCTGTCCCAGGCCATAGGTCGTTTGGTGGAGCTGGGACTTGCGCACGCCGACGAGGATCGACAGAAGCTGCGCGCCCGCGAGATGGCTGGGGATGCGATCGATCGCATGGCGGACAGCACCACGACGGCCGATGATCGGGCGATCCGCAAGCGGGCTCTGCTCGATGGACCCAAGGAGTTCGACCACGTGCGAATCGATCGAGCCAAACGCAGCAAGCCGGTCCAGGAATAAGGCGAGCACCAGGAAGCCCCGACACCGAGGACTTCGAGCCGCCAGAGACATGAGGACGACAGATGAAACCGCATTCCCCATCGCGTGCAGCGAACGAGGCGAACAGCCACTTCAAGCAACAGGCCGCGGCGAAGCCGGCGACCGATTACGAGAAGGCGGAACAGGCTTTCCAGGCAAATCGGGAACGACTGAAGGCCGAACGGCTGGCGAGGGAGGCTGAACTGCGGAGCCGGTCCGAGAGGACGCCTTAGGCGTCGCACTTCTGCTGCGACAAGCGCCATACCGTCGCGGCGCTGCAGCTAGAGCATGGAAAGCACGACGACGCCGTCCTGGAGCTCGCCTGAAGCAAGCCGTTCCCGCGCCATGCGCTCGAACTCGGTTCGATGCTTCTGCAGATAGCTGAACGCCTGCTTCTGCGTGTTGAACGTCGTGGCAAGCTGGCACATCTGCCGATTGGCGCCGGACGCGAGAAAGAAGGTGATGGTTCCGTGGTCTGGCTTGATTCTAGGCACGATCTGCACCCTCCGGCATGTGATCGGCCCCTCGAGGCAGCGGCAGCTTGAAGACGATTATCCTGCCGGCTTCTTCGAGCGCTTCTTTGGCGCCGGCGTCGGCAAAGCCAGCCGAACTGCTGCGTCAGCCGCTTCCTTGGCCTCGCGCGCGGCTCGCAGCCGCGCCATGTTCTTGCGAACTTCGATGGCCTGCCGTTCGGCGTCGGCCATTGCTCGCGCTCCGTCTTCAGCGGCCACGCGGCGACGATCGGATCGCGCGACGCTTTCGGGTGACGGCTCTGCCGGTTTCTTGGTGCTCATCGTCCACCCGGCTCCGCAAACGACTAAACCCGCTCAATCCTAAGATTGAGCGGGCACGGCGACCGTTTCAGTACATCCGTGAAACGGCGCCACGATATCAAGCCAGCGAGAGATTCTCGGCGCTGACCTTGCCTCGCATCTTGTCGGTCTTGACCTCGAAATTGACCTGCTGGCCTTCTCCGAGACCTGCAAGACCAGCCCGTTCAACGGCGCTGATGTGAACGAACACATCGTTGCCGCCGTCGTTCGGCTGAATGAAACCGAAGCCTTTTTGGCCATTGAACCACTTGACCGTACCTGTCGTCATCTTCTTCTCCAAAGCGCGCGAGCGCATTCCGCGCGACAATCACGCGGTCATCTTCAACTTCGTCGATGTCTTTGGAAAAGGAGCCCGCGGGCGCATTCAACAAGGCACAGCGGCTAATCGAACGACTTCAATATACATGATCCCCAGGATTTTGCAAGGAGCCAGGCCGGTTTGTTTTCGAACGAGCCAATTCGTCTGTTCCGATCGAGGCGCTTTGCGCGGATCCATCGATCTGCCAGCAGGACGTTAGCGATTGACAGCGCTGCATGACAATGGTCACGGTGTCTGATCGCCGTGACAAGCAGACCAGCGTCCGAAGCCGCGACCAACGTCGCCGCCGCTATCCTCGAAATTCGCAATGAAGCTCCTGCGCAATTGGCTGCCTGCAGGACGTGTCGCCCTTCGCAGCCCCCGGTCGGGAGAATCAATTGCACGTACTCGTCAGAGACAACAACGTCGAGCAGGCACTCCGCGTTCTCAAGAAGAAGATGCAGCGCGAGGGCGTCTTTCGCGAAATGAAGCAACGGCGCTCGTATGAAAAGCCGTCCGAGCGAAAGGCACGCGAGAAATCCGAAGCTGTTCGTCGCGCGCGCAAGCTGGCCCGGAAACAAGCGATCAGAGAGGGGGTGCTGCCGGCGCCGCCGAAGAAGAAGCCCTTTGAACGCAAGCCGCCCTTGCCGGAGATCAAGGCACGAACCGAGTAGAGAGAATCGCCGTCGCTATGACCTGAAGTCGATGCCGCGCAGCACGATGCCCGGCGGCGTTCCTTCGAACTCCGTCGCGCGATATTTGCTCGCCGCGCGTGCTTCGATGCGCTCGCGCAGGCGGGCGAACTGAGCTTCGCGCTGTTCGGGCTTGACTTGGGAGCCACGCTCGAGATCGTCCATCGCGGAGGTCGAGACGGCGCAAGGAATCTCCCTGGTGCCGTCATGCATCGAGAACCGGACGATCATCCGGTCGTATTCGTGGCTGATGAAGCGGCCGCTGGTCAATGTCATGGCATGCTCCGTTGCGTGATTGCCAGGCACGATCGCCCCCCCTCAAATCAGCACGGCGACCGGCCGCCTGCGTTCCCGTCGCGCATGGCGCGTTGAGAATGCAGGCGGCGGTCGTTCGCCTCAGCTCTCCCCCGACAGCCGGGCAAAATCGTCGAACAGCGTCGCCACCAGCGCGCGATGGCGCGTGTCCTCGGCGGGCAGGCTCGCGGCATAGAGGTTGAGCAAATGACGGGCCTTCACCGCGGCCTCCGACCAGGACGCGGCGGGCACCGTCATCATACGGTGCTCGAGATCGGCCTCGCGCTCGCGCAGCTCTCTGGCGTTGGCCTCGACCTCGGCCAGCGCACGGCGCAGGTCGGTGGCCTTCTGTGCGGCCATGCCGCGGTGCTTGTCGAGATCGACGGGATGATCAGTCATTGGCGATGCTCGCGTCTGCAGCTTGCGCGTTCGCGAGATCGGCCGGCAAGACGCGGTCGATGCGGTGCCTGCGGAACGGATGCCTGAACGTGACGGTTTCGCGCCGCGAGCGGATGGTCATGCACGCCTGCCTTTCGCAAGTGAAGCCCCAACCGGTGCCGGCTGCCCGCGAGCATGCGCTCTTGGCGCGGCAATAGCCAGCACTATCGCCGCGCCGTCGATGCGGCGCGACGAGGGGGAAGCCGGCTCGCGTCCTATGAAGATGCGCCCTGGCTCGCCGCCAATCCCGTCCGGCGCCGAAGATCGGTGATGGCGCGCAGAAAGCTGTCGGCCGGCGTGGTCTCGGGATCGATCAGCCGGTGCAGGCGGAAGCCGTCCTCCAATGCGAGCACGACGGAGGCCATCCAGGGCGGGTCCAGATTGCCGTTCTTGCCGTTGCTCTTCAGCGTGGCCTCGACGATGTCGGCGACCAGCTTGCGGCGCGCGCGCAGGCGTTTGGCGAGCTCGGGCCGGCGCTTCTCGGCGCGCGCGACGAACAGGATCATCTCGATGTGCAGCAGCGGGGAGCGGCCGAGCGGATCCTGCCGCGTGCGGTCCATCGCCTTCAGCGCGGCGATGAAATCGTCGAGATTGTCGTGCTGGGCGAGGATGTCCATGTTGCGCCGGATCGACTGCTCGACGTGGTCCTCGAGCATGGCGATGATCAGCTCGTCCTTGCTCTTGAAGTTCGAATAGAACGCGCCGCGGCTGAAGCCTGCCGCCGCCGCGATCGCCTCGATGCTGGCGCCGCCGATGCCGTCCTGTTCGAACACGCGCGCGGCCGCCTCGAACAGTTTGTCGCGCGTATCGTCCCTGGTCGGCCTGGTTCTCACCCTTGACATCGGAGCAGGGTAGGGCAGAATGCAACTCGATACAACAATGTATCGAGTTGATAATTTCAAGGGATGGTTACGCCGCGCCAGCATGCAAGCGTCGGCGTATTCGTGTCATGCGGCAACCGGTTTGAGGTCACCATGAACGAGCACGTGCAAGGCGCCGGCGGCGCGCCGCTGTTCAACCCGCTCTCGCCGGACTTCATCCGCGATCCCTATCCGCATTACGACCGGCTGCGCACGCTCGATCCGATCCATGTGACGCCGTTCGGGCAGTTCGTCGCCAGCCGCCATGCCGACGTCAGCCTGGTGATGCGCGACAAGCGCTTCGGCAAGGATTTCGTCGAGCGCTCGAAACGCCGCTACAGCGACAAGATCATGGACGAGCCGGTGTTCCGCAGCATGAGCCATTGGATGCTGCAGGCCGATCCGCCAGACCACACCCGCCTGCGCGGTCTCGTCGTCAAGGCCTTCACCGCGCGCCGGGTCGAGGACATGCGGCCGCGCATCCAGGAGATCGTCGACCAGGCCATCGATGCCGTGATCGACCGCGGCCACATGGACCTGATCGAGGATTTCGCCTTCCGCCTGCCCATCACGATCATCTGCGACATGCTCGGCATCCCCGAGGAGCACCGCGAGGTGTTCTACAATAGCTCGCGCGACGGCGGGCGGCTGCTCGACCCCGTGCCCCTCACGCCGGAGGAGATCAAGAAGGGCAACGAGGGCAACCTGATGGCGCAGATGTATTTCCAGCAGCTGTTCGAGCTGCGCCGCAAAAATCCCGCCGACGACCTCATCACCCAGCTGGTGCAGGCCGAGGAGGACGGCAACAAGCTCAGCAACGAGGAGCTGACCGCCAACATCATCCTGCTGTTCGGCGCCGGCCACGAGACCACGGTCAACCTGATCGGCAACGGCCTGCTCGCGCTCCATCGCAACCCGGACCAGCTCGCGCTACTCAAGGCGCGCCCCGAGCTGACGGAGGGCGCGATCGAGGAATTCCTGCGCTACGATTCCTCGGTGCAGATGACCGGACGTGTCGCGCTGGAGGAGATCGAGGATCTCGGCGGCAAGCGGATCCCCAAGGGCGAGACCGTGCTGTGCCTGCTCGGCTCGGCCAACCGCGATCCGGCGGTCTATCCTGACCGGCCCGACCGGCTCGACGTCACTCGTCAGAACGTCAAGCCGCTGTCGTTCGGCGGCGGCATCCATTTCTGCCTCGGGGCCCAATTGGCGCGCATCGAGGCCGAGATCGCCATTGCCACGCTGCTGCGGCGGCTGCCGGACTTGCGCATCGACGACGTCGAGAACCCGGAATGGCGGCCGACCTTCGTGCTGCGCGGCCTGAAGCGGCTGCCGGCGAGCTGGTGAGGTTTCGGGGCTGATTCTGCACGCGCTGCCCTCATCCTGGGGGCCCGCGAAGCGGGCGTCTCGAAGGATGGCCGCGGGCGAGAACGGGGCCTGCATGGTTCGAGACGGCGCTTGGTACGCCTCCTCACCATGAGGGTCGCCTTCCAGCGTTAACCTCCGCGCGCAACAGTCGCTGTGACTTCGCCACACTTCCCCCTATATAAGGGGCTGTTCCGGCACGCCTGAAGTCCGCTAAGGCCAGGGTTTGGTCCGGGTGCCGGTTTGGCCGAGGGGAGACCCGTGCAGACGACGCTGCTCGGATTGGCGATTGCCTTCATCATTGCGCTGCTGGCCGCGCTGATCGGGCCTTACTACGTCGACTGGAACCAGTTCAGGCCCCAGTTCGAGGCGGAGGCCGGCAAGATCATCGGCGTGCCGGTGCGGGTCGCGGGCGAGCTTGACGCGCGGCTCCTGCCGGCGCCGACGCTGCGGCTGCGCCAGGTCACCTTCGGCGGCAACAACGATCTCGGCCGCCTGCGCGCCGACAAGCTCGACGTCGAGTTCAGCCTCGGCTCGCTGATGCGCGGCGAATGGCGCGCCACCGAGCTTTCGGTGGGCGGCATGGCGGTCGATCTCGGCCTCGATGCGCGCGGGAGGGTCGATCTGCCCTCCACCGCGAGCGGCACCTTCAATCTGGCCTCGCTCGCCATCGAACGGCTCAATCTCACCGGCCGAATCGCCCTGCACGATGCCGCCAGCCGCTCCACGCTGGAGCTGAACGACATCGCCTTTTCCGGTGACGTCCGCTCGCTCGCGGGCTCGGTGCGCGGCGATGGCGGCTTCACCGCCAATGGGGTGCGCTATCCGTTCCGCGTCTCGTCCGGCCCGAGCGCCGACGGCAACGCCACCCGTCTCCACCTCAACATCGATCCCGGCGAGCGCGCCATCCTCGCTGATCTCGAAGGCGTGCTCGCCTTCGACAATCGCCTGCCGAAATTCGACGGCGCGCTGACGCTGGCGGTGCCGGCGGCCAAGAAGGCCGGCGCGGCCGGGCCGACCCCCTGGAAGCTCACGACCAAGCTCAGGGCGGATCCGGCCGGGGCGAAGTTCGAGCAGATCGACGCCAGCTTCGGCCCTGAAGACAGCGCGCTGAAGCTCGGCGGCGTCGGCGACCTCAAATTCGGCGCCTCGCCGCTGCTGCGCGCGGTGCTGTCGGCGCGGCAGGTCGATGCCGACAGGCTTGCCGCCAAGAATATGGACAAGGACGATGCCGAGCCGCTCCGCATCCTGCCGGCGCTACGGGCAGGGCTTGCGGCCATTCCGCAGGCGCCGATCCCGGCCCAGATCGAGTTCAACTCCGACCAGATCATGCTCGGCGGCCGTCCGCTGCAGAACATCACGACCGAGCTCCAGACCGACGGACGGTCCTGGACCTTCCAGCGCCTGGAGCTGCGCGCGCCCGGCATGACGCAGCTCTCGCTCAACGGCGCAACGCCCGGCGCCGACAGTTTCAGCGGCCGCCTCAGCGTCGAATCCTCCGATCCCGACACGCTGGTGGCCTGGCTCCAGGGCCGCAGCGAGGTCAGCCGCCGCAGCACGCGGCCGCTGCGCCTCGCCGGCGAGGTCACGATCGCCGCCAACCATCTCGCCATCGACAGGCTGAAGGCCGACATCGAAGGCGGCACCGTGGAAGGCCGCATCGCCTTCGTGCAGACGGGCGCGAGCAAGGGCTCGCGGATCGACGCCGACCTCAAGGCCGACCGGCTCGATCTCGACACCGCCGTAAGCTTCGTGCGCGCGCTCGCGGGACCGCAGGGCGAGTGGCCGGAGGAAGCCAAGCTCTCGCTCGATATCGGCCGCGCGATCTCCGCCGGGCAGGAGCTGCGTCCGTTCACTGCAAAGCTCGCTTACGGCCCCGCCGCGCTGTCGCTGGAGCAGCTGCGCTTCGGCCAGGCCGGCGGCGTGACCACCGTGGCGAGCGGCAGCTTCGACCGCGCCAGGATCACCGGCAAGCTCGCGCTGCAATCCTCGGCCAATTCGCTGCGCGAGCTCACCGCACTGATCGAGCCGTTTGCGCCCGCGCTGCGCGCGCGCATGGATGCCATCCCAGCTGCATCAGGCGCGACCCGTCTCAAGCTCGATCTCAGCCTCGACAAGAACGCCGAGCATGCCGATCGCAGCAATGCCCGCGCCGTGCTCGAGCTCGACGCGCCGCAGCTCAAGGCGACCGCGGCGCTGGCGGCGCAGACGCCGGCTGCCGCGATCGGCGGCATCGACCTCGAGCGTCTGCGCAGCAGCGACTTCACGCTGGACTCGAAGGTGTCGACGCCGCAGGCCGGCGCGTTGCTGGCGCTGCTCGGGCTCGATCGCATGGTGGCCGCAGGCGAGGGCGCTTCTCAGCTGGAGGGCAAGCTGACCGGCACCTGGCGGCGGCCGCTGCAACTGAGCGCGAAGCTGAGCGGCGGCGGGCTGGATGCCGACGCGCAGGGCAGTGTCGAATTGTCGGAGCCGAAGGGCAGCGTGAACTTGCGCGTGCGCAACGTCAATCTGGCGCCGCTGCTCGGGACCAGCCGGACCGACAAATCGGTGCAGAACGTCAGCCTGTCCTCCCGCCTCACGCTGACGGGCAATCGGCTGACCTTCGACGATCTCGACGGCAATGCGGCCGGGGCACATCTGCGCGGCCATCTGGCGGTGATGCTGGATGCCGACAGGAGCGTCGACGGCGAAGTCGGCCTCGATACGCTCGATCTTGCGCCGGCGCTTGCGATGGCGATCGGCGCGGCCGGGCGTGATGCGAGCGAGCCGCTCAGCGCTGGGCTCGTCACCGGCTGGCGCGGCCGGATCGCCTTCCAGGCGTTGCGCGGGACGTTGCCCGGCGGCATCGAGCTGCGTCCGTTCGGCGGCACGCTCCGCGGCGACGGCCAGTCGTTCGCGCTCGATGGGCTCAAGGGCACGCTCGGCGGCGGCGAGATGTCGGCGAGCTTCGACGCGCGCAACAGCGCCAATGGCCTCGCTGTGAATGCGCGTATCGAGTTCGCCCATGTCGATGCGGCGGCGCTGCGCTACCGCGAGCTTGCGCTGCCGAAGGGACGCGCCTCGGTGCAGATGGCCCTGACCAGCCAGGGCCGCAGCGTCGCAGCGCTCACCGGCGCGCTCGCCGGCAACGGCACGGTGACGCTTGAGGCCGCCGAAATCGGCGGCCTCAATCCGCGCGCCTTCGAGATCGCGATCCGCGCCAGCGACGGCGGCCAGGTCGCCGACGACAACCGCCTGCGGCAGCTGGTCGAGCCCGCGCTTGCCGCCGCACCGATCGCGGTGGCGTCGGCCCAGATTCCCTTCACGATCCGCGACGGACGCTTGCGCGTCGGCGCGACGCCGCTGGAAGCGAAGAATGCCCGCGCCATCGTCTCCGGCGGCTACGACATTCCCGCCGACCAGGCCGACATCCGCGCCAGCCTGACGCCGATCATGACCGGCCTCTCCGGCGCCCCGCCGGAGATTCAGCTGTTCGCCGCGGGTCCGCCCGACAAGCTCAACCGCACCATCGATCTTGCGCCGCTGTCGTCCTGGCTGGCGGTGCGCACGATCGACCGCGAGACGCGCCGGCTGGACGCGATCGAACGCGGCGAGCCGCCGCCGGCCACCGCGGCGCTGCCGACGCTGGTGTCGCCGGATCCGACGCCCGAGCAGGCGCCCGCGCATGTGCCGCTTCCCGGCCAGGATCCGCGCCGCCCGCCCGCAAAGCCAAAGGCTGCGCCGACGCCGAGACCGCCGCAAGCGGCTCCCGCTGCCCCAAGTCCTTCACTCACGAGCCCTTCACTCACGAGCCCGCCGCTGGCGAGCCAGCAGCTCGCGCCGCTGCCGCCGGCCATCGACGTCAAGCCTGCCCCGGGCCCGCCGCCGGCCAAGCCGAGGCCAAAGCCGCCGCTGGTGCTGACGCCGCAGAATCCGTGAGGCGGATTGGTTTGCACCGCCCGAGCCGCGAGCTTGCTTACCTCTCCCGCTTGCGGGAGAGGTCGCGCCGAAGGCGCGGGTGAGGGCTTTCTCCTCTAGGGGATTGTCCCGTTGCGGAGACACCCTCTCCCCAACCCTCTCCCGCAAGCGGGCGAGGGAGCGCACCGTCGTTCTTCTCCCGCCCCTTAACCCATTCCCTCGCATTTGAATGAATTTTGCCCGGCAAAACTGATTTGCCGATTTTACCGAATTCTCGCGTTTCCTCTCTAGCGTCGGTTCCAGAGGAATTCGGCGTCGCGTCGATTGCGGCGCAACGGTCCGCAAGAGAACGACCAAGAACTGGGGTGATCGAGATGAACGGGGCGAAATCGCTTCTGCAGGATCTGGACGACGCGATCGCGCGCGGCACCGAGGAAAGCCGGGCGAAGGCGTTGTGGCATGCGACCGACATTCTAATCACCGGCCGCTACAGCGACGACGAGATCAGCACGTTCGGCGAGGTGATCGGCCGGCTCGCCGAAGAGATCGAGGTCGCGGCGCGAACGCAGCTGTCGGAGGTGATGTCGGCGTGCGATCACGCGCCCCTGAACGTGATCGAGAAGCTCGCCCTCGACGACGAGATCGCGGTCGCCGGTCCCGTGCTGCGCGACTCCAATCGCATCGACGACAGGATGCTGGTCGAGAGCGCCATGACCAAGGGCCAGTCGCATCTGCTCGCGATCGCCCAGCGCAAGTCGATCGGCGAAGCCGTGACCGACGTGCTGGTCAAGCGCGGCAATCAGGAGGTCGTCACGTCGGTCGCCAAGAACGAGGGCGCTCGCTTCTCCGGCTCGGGCCTGTTGCACATGGTCCGCCGCGCCGAGGGCGATTCGATCCTCGCCGAGCAGCTCGGCCTGCGCAAGGACGTGCCGCGCCACATCTTCCAACAGCTGATCTCGAAGGCCTCGGAAGACGTCCGCCGCCGCCTCGAGACCGAGCGGCCCGAGATGATGGCGCAGATCCAGAGCTCGGTGACCGAGGTCACCGGCGACCTTCAGTCCAAATTCGGTCCGTCCTCGCGCAGCTATTTCGTTGCCAAGCGCGTGGTCACGACGCAATACCGCCAGGGCAATCTCAACCAGGATTCGATTTCGAACTATGCCCGCCAGCATCGCTTCGACGAGGTCCAGATCGGCTTGTCGCTGCTCTCGTCGCTGCCGGTCGACGTGATCGAGCGCGCGCTGATGGACCGCAATCGCGAGATGATCCTGGTCTTGTGCAAGGCGCTCGACTTCTCCTGGGACACGACGATGTCACTGCTCTTCCTCGGCGCCAAGGATCATCTGATCACGGCGCGCGAGCTCCAGGACAACGAGCGCGAATACGGCCGGCTCAAGATCGAGACCTCGCGCAGCATCTTGAAGTTCTACCAGTCGCGCAAGACCGGCGCGGGTGCCGATGCGGGCCGTCAGCCCGAGCTCCAAGTTCACTGACAGGGACATGAAGGACAGGGGAGTATCTGCAATGTTGCCTCAATTCGGCACCGCCGTTCGCAAGAAGAACCTCAACAGCGCCGCCCCCGGCGATCTCGGTGGCGGAGCGCCGGACAAGGCCTCGGTCGACGCGGCTTGGCTCGTGCTCGAAGCCGCCAATGATCTCGGCGACCACGCCGCGATCGAAGCCTGTCGCCGCGTCATCGACGCCGAGCTGACCGGTACGGTGGCCCGCAGCGCCGACGTCGATCTCGTGCTCGGATATTTCCGGTAGAGCTCCGCAGCCCGAGGGCACACGGCCCGATCAGGGCTGACGTCAACAGGACCCGGAGCGCTGGGATTCTGGGTTGAGCCCAAGGTTCGACTTTGCCGTGCTCAGCGCCGCGGCCAGCTCGTCGATGTGGTAAGGTTTCGCCAGGATCTGGATACCCGCCCTCTGCGCTTCATGGACCGAGGCTTCGGCGTATCCACTGGTCAGCAGCACCGGGATGTCACTTCGCCGCTTCTTGATTTCCCGCGCGAGCTCGACCCCGTTCATGCCGCCAGGCATCATGATGTCCGAAAAGATCAGGTCGACGGAGCGACCATCGGCCAAAGCGCCGAGCGCCGCCGCGGCGCTTGCGGCGCGCGTGACCTCGTAACCGAGTTGGCCGAGCATCTCGCCGACCAGAGCGGCGACCTCGTCGTCGTCTTCGACCAGGAGGATTCGGCCATGATTGCTCTTCTTCGGCCGTATGCGGGTGAGGTCGATGAGATGCCGCTCCTTCGAAGGAACGTCGAACGATCGCGGCAGGTACAGTTCGATGCTGGTGCCGCGGCCGACTTCCGATTGAATTCGGACGGTGCCCCGTGACTGGGTGGCGAATCCATGGACCTGCGCGAGCCCGAGCCCCGAACCCTTGCCGACGTCCTTGGTCGTGAAGAACGGTTCGAAGACGCGGGACAGGATCTCGGGAGCCATGCCGACACCGGTGTCGACGACGGACAGCCGGACATAGTCGCCCGAGATCTGATCGTCGTTCAGGCCTGGCAGATTTTCTCCGCGCACGACGATGGTTCCGCCATTGGGCATGGCATCGCGGGCGTTGACGGCGAGGTTCAGGATGACCAGCTCGAGCTCCCCCGGATCGACTTCGACCGGCCATAGTGAGTCCGGGAAATCGAATTCGACGTGGACGTCGCCTCGCAGGCTGCGATCGAGCAGCTCCCGCATGCCGCCGATCTGTGCAGCGACATCGACGGGCTCCGGCCGGAGCTTCTGCCGGCGCGAGAATGCGAGGAGCTGCCTCGTCAGGCTGGCGCCGCGCTGCGCGGCCTGGATCATGCCGTCCATGAGCCGCCGGCGCCGGTTCGGGTCTGCCTGGCGATCGAGCATGTCGAGGCCGCCGGAAATCACCATCAGCAGATTGTTGAAGTCGTGCGCGACACCGCCGGTGAGCTGGCCGATCGCCTCGATCTTCTGGGCCTGGCGCAGCGTTTCCTCGACGCGGGCGCGCTCGTTCATTTCGAGACGCAGCTGCTCGTTGGCCTCCTTCAGCTCGCGTGTGCGCTCGACCACCAGCTGCTCGAGCTCCTGCGCCGTCTGCTCACGGGCCTGCAGCAGGGCCCGGATTTCATACTGGCGCCGCCGCGCCCTCATCGCGGATTGAACCGCGCTGGTCAGCGTGATCGGCTGAACCGGACGTTCGAGCAGCGAAACGTTGCGGAGAAGTTCGACGATGCTGCGTCGCCACGCAACCACGGCCGGCTGCTCTCGATGGCTGGTGAGGACGACAAAGGGGAGGTCGGACCACGGCGGTTGCGCCGCGATCCATTGTGCCAGCGGCGCCGTGTCCTTTCCGAACAATCCTTCCTCGGCGAGAACGACGGCGCCCACGCCTTCGCTCATCGCGCTGACGAGCTCGGGCAGGCTTCGGCAGTTCACCGCTTCCAGATGGGAGCTGCGGAAGAGCTCGGCTGATGCCGGCCCGTCGCGTCCGATCGGGGCGAATATGAGAACGCGGCCATCGCGAGCCGCGTTCATTCGATCGGTCCTTCCGGGAGCGCGGTACCGGTAAAATGCGGATTGCCGGAAAAGATGCCGCTGAAATCCTGAAGGGGCGGGCCGAGCTTGATCCCGGTGTTGCCGAGCCGGAACTCGCGGATGGTGTGCTCATGATTGCCGCTGCGCTTCTTGACGACGGACAGAGCGCGCCGCACCGTGCCGCCGAACTCGAAATAGCGCAACATCAGCACCGCATCGCTCAAATAGCTGAGGTCGAGCGGCGTATCCATCGGGCCCACGATTCCATGCTGCGCGAGGATCAGGATGGAGAGCACGCCCTGCTGCGCCAGATAGCTGAGCAATTCATGCATCTGCAGCACGAGAAAGCGCTCGTCCGGCATCGCGTTCAAATAGCCGTTCAGGCTGTCGATGACGACGATGCGGGCGCCGTCGACCTCGACGCTATGACGCAGCGTCGATGCGAACTCGCCGGGCGACAATTCGGCAGGATCGATTTGTTGAAACCGGATTTTGCCGGAATCGAGGTGCTTTTGCAGAGGCAGGCCGAGCGTCCGGGCCCGCGCTTCGATCGTTCCCCGGCCCTCGTCGAACGCGAAGAAGACGGCGTGCTCGCCGCGTTCGGCCGCCGCGATGGCATAGGCGAGCGCGAGCGACGACTTCCCCACGCCGGCAGAGCCGAGCAGGAGCACGTTGGTGCCGCGCTCGATCCCGCCTCCGAGGAGCCGATCGAGCTCGGCGTTTCCACTGGACATGGACTCGCCGGGAAACGCCTTGTGATGCTCGGCTGCGACGAGCCGCGGGAAGATGCGCAGACCCCCTGATGAAATTGTAAAATCGTGGTATCCGCCGCGGAATCGAATGCCGCGCATCTTGATCACGCGAAGCCGGCGTCGCTCCGCGCCGTAGTCGATCGCGAGTTGCTCGAGCATGACGACGCCGTGTGCGATCGAATGCAGCTGCAGATCGTCCTGGGAGGAGGACAGATCGTCGAGCAGCACGACAGTGCAATTGCGGTTGGTGAAGAAGTGCTTCAAGGCCAGCACCTGGCGGCGGTAGCGAAGCGGGTTCTGGGCCAGCAGGCGCAGCTCGGACAGGCTGTCCAGCACGACGCGGGTGGGATTGAGCCGCTCGACCTCCTTGAAGATGAGGCCGGTCGTTTCGCTGAGCTCCATCTCGGCAGGATGGAAGACCGTGAGCTCCCGATCGGGGTCGAGTGTCGTCTCCGGCGGGACCAGCTCGAAGATGTCCACGCCTTGCAGAGACCAGCCGTGCCGATGCGCGACAAGCTCGAGTTCCCGCCGCGTCTCGGAGAGGGAGATATAGAGCACACGTTCGCCGTCGCGCGCGCCCCGGAGAAGGAATTGCAGCGCGATCGTGGTCTTGCCGGTGCCTGGACGTCCCTCGTAGAGATACATCCGGTTGGGGTCCAAGCCGCCGCCCAGGATGTCGTCCAGGCCTTCGCTGCCCGTTGAAATTCTCGGCAAATCCCTGAGGGCACTGGCCGAAGCAGCCCCTGATGGATCGGTCATTGAACCCCCTCAACACATGTCGGAAGAGCGCTGGGCCCCAGGCGTCGAGAGGCTGGGGCCGGGACCAAACGAGGTCCTTACGAGGAACTCTTGAGCGGCGAGCGGGTTCCCGGGCCGGGGGCTTGTCTGGCTGTGGGCAGTGGCGGCGGCGGCAGCAATGTCGGTTCAAAATTGAACACAGTCTCGCCGGTCAACGCGCGCCGATCCGGTCATTGCAACGTTCTGCGGTGGATGCGGTAGATCACCACCTCCTTGCCATGACGGTTCGTGCTCCGCTCGAGCAGGTAATTGGATTTCTCCAGCACGCGGCGCGATGCGCCGTTTGCGACGTTCACGATGCCGATGAGGGATGGCAGGGCGAGCTCGGACAGGCCGATGCGCGTTATCGCGGTCGCCGCTTCGGTGGCGTGTCGTCTTTCATGCCGCTGTCGTTGCGGCCAATGATGACATCATGCCGCTGTTTCGCCCGACGGAGCAACCGGTGCGGAGTGTCGGCGAGATGATTTTCGCGCCCAACTCAAGCCATTGATTTCACTGACCCCGTCTACTGTGCATGGGGTTGTTTTTTCAGTTTTGGCTTCAGGGGTCTATCCCGCCCCCAGCGCGACGGCGACGTTGTACGTCACGAAGCTCGCGGCGTAGGCCAGCACCAGCATGTAGGTGAAGGTCACACCCATCCAGGCCCAGCTGCCGGTCTCGCGCCGGATCACGGCCAGCGTGGATGCGCATTGCGGGGCGAAGATGTACCAGGCCAGCATCGACAGTGCGGTGGCGAGCGACCATTTCGTCGCCAGCACCTGGCCGATCTGCTCGGTCGCTTCCTGGCCCCCTTCGATCGCGTAGACGGTGCCGAGCGCTGCCACCGCGACCTCGCGCGCCGCCATGCCCGGGATGAGCGCGACCGCGATCTGCCAGTTGAAGCCGACGGGCGCCAGCAGCGGCTCGAGCGCCTTGCCGATCATCGCCGCCAGGCTGAAGTCGATCGCGGGCCCGGTGGCGCCCGCCGGCGGCTGCGGGAACGAGGCCAGGAACCAGATCAGAACCATCATCGAGAAGATGGTGGTGCCGGCGCGCACCAGGAACATCTTGGCGCGGGTGTAGATACCGATCGCGATCGATTTCAGCCGCGGCATCTTGTAGTCCGGCAGCTCCAGCATGAACGGCGCCGGCGCAAAGTCGCGCAGCATGAAGAACTTGATCAGGAACGAGACGATCAGCGCGCTGGCGATGCCGGCGGCGTAGAGGCCGAACATCACGAGGCCCTGCAAATTAATGAAGCCCCAGATTTCCTTCGCCGGAATGAAGGCGGAGATGATCAGCGTGTAGACCGGGATGCGCGCCGAGCAGGTCATCAGCGGCGCGATCAGGATCGTGGTCAGCCGGTCGCGCTTGTTGTCGATCACGCGCGTCGCCATGATGCCGGGGATGGCGCAGGCAAAGCTCGACAGCAGCGGAATGAAGGCGCGGCCGTGCAGGCCGGCGCCGCCCATGATGCGGTCCATCAGGAACGCGGCGCGCGCCATGTAGCCGAAATCCTCCAGCAGCAGGATGAACAGGAAGATCAGGATGATCTGCGGCAGGAACACGATGACGCTGCCGACGCCCGAGATCACGCCGTTCTCCAGGAAGCTCTGCAAGAGGCCCTCGGGCAGGGTGGCGTGCACGAGCTCGCCGAGCGCGTCGAAGCCGGACTTGAGCAGGTCCATTGCCGGTTGCGCCCAGGCGAACACCGCCTGGAACATCACGAACAGGATCAGCGTCAGCACGACGAGGCCGCCGACGGGATGCAGCACGACCGCGTCGATCCGCGCGGTCCAGGTGTCGGGTCTCGCAGGCAGGCTGACGCAGTCGGCGATGATGCGGTCGGCCTCGCGCTGGGTCGCGCGCAATTCGGCGACGCTGAGCGCGCGCCAGCTGTTCGCCTCCGTCTCGGCGGCGAGCTTCGCCGAGATCTCGTCGGTCAGCTTCAAGAGCTCGGCCGTGCCGCCCTTGCGCACCGCGATCGAGGTGACCACGGGCAGGCCGAGCTCCTTGGCGAGCCGCTCGACGTCGACATTGATGCCGCGGCGGGCCGCGATGTCGAACATGTTGAGCACGAGGACCATCGGCCGTCCGGTGCGCTTGAGCTCGAGCAGCAGGCGGATGGTCAGCCGCAGATTGGTCGAATCGGCCACGCACAGCACGAGATCGGGCACGGCCTCGCCGGAGGCCTTGCCGAGCACGAAGTCGCGGGTGATCTCCTCGTCCGGGCTGCGGCCGCGCAGCGAATAGGTGCCGGGCAGGTCGACCACCGAGACCTGGCGCCCCAGGGGGGTGACGAAGAAGCCTTCCTTGCGCTCGACGGTGACGCCGGGATAGTTCGCGACCTTCTGCCGGCTGCCGGTCAGGGCGTTGAACAGCGATGTCTTGCCGCTGTTTGGCGTGCCGACCAGGGCGAGATGCAGCAGGGGTAATTCCATGGGATCAAGGCCTGGCAAACGGCTTGTGATGAGGCGTCCGGCCGCAGGCTAAGCGACGATGACCGCCATGGCTTCGCGGCGGCGGACCGCGATCGTGATGCTGTCGACCCGCACCGCAATCGGATCGCGCCCGACCAGCCCCTCGTGCAGGACCTCGACCCGGGCGCCCTCGACGAAGCCGAGCTCGATCAGGCGGCTCTCGAGCTCGATGTCGGAAAGCGCCGAGCCCGTCTGGCTAGCGGACAGGTGCTGGATGACGCCGGAATAGCCGCGCTGGGCCAGGCCGAGCGGCATGTGCGGGCGCGTGTCGTTGGTGTCGGTCATGCCCTGTATTTTCAACGCAAGGCATTGAGGTCAAGCGCGGGCGCTCGCTGAAACCGCACCTTAGAGTGATTTTAAAAAGCGCGGATGGCGGGGCGCCTCACAGGCGCCCCCGAGGGCTGGCTATTGGGCCGGGACCTTGTCCGGCTGGGCGGCCATCGCCCGGCTCTTGAAGTAGTCCAGGACGAACAGGCGGATCGCCGACGACAGATTGCCCTGCTGGCGGTTGTTGTCGATCTCGCCGACCAGCTCCGACAACGTCATGTTGCGCAGGCCGGAGATCTCCTTCATGCCGTTCCAGAACGCCTCTTCCAGGCTGACGCTGGTCTTGTGCCCGGCGACGACGATCGACCGCTTCACGACGGGCGACTTCATGGCTGCTCCTCGCGGTCGATCTGATGCCGGTCCAGGTGCGCCTTCGCCTTGTCCGCGCGCGTCTCCTCCGCCGACCGTTCCGCCTTCGTGCGGCCGAACTTCGACCGGTTGGCGTCCGCCTGCTTCGCCGAGGCTTCCCGCTCGGCGCGCTTCCTGAAACGATTCAGGTTGATGACGTTCCCCATGCCGCGTCTCCATCATCCGATCCTCGTCAGGCGGGATGAAACATTCAGAAACAGGGCGCCGCGTTGCGCCCTACAAGACTTGATCGCCATTCGCTCGTCCTCGTCAATCAGCCCCTTGGGCCATCAAAGGATGAATTCGGCCCCGTCGGGGGGGCGGAAGGGTTGCGTAGCACGCCGTCCCGCCGGAACATTGACGGTAATCAAATCCCACCCCCAAAGCCGCACATTTCTGGGCGCAGGGGGTCCGTATCATTACGGATGGCTATCGGAATTCGGAATTTATCCCGGGCTGGTCATCTTCTCCGGGCGTACCAGGCGATCGAACTCGTCGGCCGAGACGAAGCCGAGCCGCAGCGCCTCCTCCTTCAACGTGGTTCCGTTGGCATGGGCCGTCTTGGCCACCTTGGCGGCGTTGTCGTAGCCGATCTTCGGGGCCAGCGCCGTCACTAGCATCAGCGAGCGCTGCATCAGCTCGTCGATGCGCTTCTCGTCGGCGCGGATGCCGCTGACGCAATGCTCGGTGAAGGATCGCGCCGCATCTGCCAGCAGGCGGATCGAGTGCAGCATGTTGTAGGCCAGCACGGGCTTGTAGACGTTGAGCTCGAAATGGCCCTGGCTGCCGGCCAACGTGATCGCGGTGTGATTGCCGAACACCTGGCAGCATACCATGGTCATCGCCTCGCACTGGGTCGGATTGACCTTGCCCGGCATGATCGAGGAGCCCGGCTCGTTCTCCGGCAGGATCAGCTCGCCCAGCCCCGAGCGCGGGCCGGATCCGAGCAGGCGGATGTCGTTGGCGATCTTGAACAGGCCCGTCGCCACCGAATTGATGGCGCCATGCGCCAGCACGTAGGCATCGTTCGAGGCCAGCGCCTCGAACTTGTTGGCGGCGCTGGTGAAGGGGAGTTTCGTGATCGCGGCGACGTGCTTTGCGAACAGCTTAGCAAAGCGCGGCTTGGAATTGAGGCCGGTGCCGACGGCGGTGCCGCCCTGCGCGAGCGGATAAAGCTCCTTCACCGCGGACTTGAGCCGGGCGATGCCGCTTTCGACCTGCGCGGCGTAGCCGGAAAACTCCTGGCCGAGCGTCAGCGGCGTCGCATCCTGGGTGTGGGTGCGGCCGATCTTGACGATCTTCGCAAACGCCTTCTCCTTCTTGCGCAGCGCGCGCAGCAGTTCGGTGAGCGCGGGGATGAGATCGGCATTGATGCGGCTGGCGGCCGCGATGTGCATCGCGGTCGGGAACGAATCGTTCGACGACTGGCTCATGTTGACATGATCGTTCGGATGCACCGGCTTCTTGGCGCCGAGCTCGCCGCCGAGCAGTTGGTTGGCGCGGTTGGCGATCACCTCGTTAAGGTTCATGTTGGTCTGCGTGCCGGAGCCGGTCTGCCACACGACCAGCGGAAAATGGTCATCCAGCTTGCCCTCGATCACCTCGCGCGCGGCGCGGATGATGGCGTCGGCGCGGCGCTTGTCGAGCAGGCCGAGCTCCAAATTGGACTGCGCGGCGCCGAGCTTGACGATGCCGAGCGCGTGCACGAGCGCGATCGGCATGCGATCCGTTCCGATGCGGAAATTCTGGCGCGAGCGTTCGGTCTGGGCGCCCCAATAGCGATCGGCAGGGACCTCGATGGGCCCGAAACTGTCGGTCTCGGTGCGGGTCGCGGGAGGAGCGGTCTTCGAGCGGGAAGCTTTGGCCATGAGCACATCCATTCCGCCGCGCGAAACGCCGCGCGGCCTCTTCATGTGCTCTTCTATATAGGCAGTTTGGCCGGCCGCGACGGCTACAAAGCCAACCTAGATCATTTCTTGCGGAAACGATCGAGCCGCACCACCTCGGCGCCGCCCTGGCTCGGCGGGGTCGGCTCTTCCGCGGTCTCCGCCTTTTCAGTGGCGGCGGGCACCGCTACGGCCGAAGGGGCAGGGGCCGCCGGCAAAGTCTCCGGCGCGACCTCGGCGACATCGGACGTGTCGAACTGGAGGCCGAACTTCACGGACGGATCGAGGAAGCTCTTGATGGCGCTGAACGGCACCACCAGCCGCTCCGGAATGCCGCCGAAGGACAGGCCGACCTCGAAGCGGTCCTCGAGCACGGTCAGATCCCAGAACTGGTGCTGTAGGATGATCGTCATCTCTTCCGGATATTGCGCGAGCAGCCGCGGCGACAGCTTCACGCCCTCGGCCTTCGATACGAAGGTGATGAAGAAATGGTGCTCGCCGGGCAAGCCATGGGCCGCGGCATCAGTCAGCACCTTCCGCAGCACGCCGCGCAGCGCGTCGCGGGCCAGCACATCGTATCGGATATGATCGGTCGCCATGGTGGTCCTGTTGCGTCCCCGAAGCCGGACCCTACCGACTCGACTCGCCAAGCCGCAACAATATCGCGCCTGACGGGTCAGCAGGAGTCCCCGCCGGAGAAGAAAGAAAGGCAAGTGGAGGCTTCTGTTGCCAGGTGCCTCCGAACCCCGCCTAACGGAGCTTAACCCGTTAGGACTTTAAGATGGTCTTTCAAACTGCGTTACGCAGCCTGAGCAACCGGAGCAAAGTTGTCGTTGGCAACTATTGCAGTAGCCCGATAACGGCGGAACAATACCGGGAAAAAGTACGCCCTTTACGCCCTCGTCGATCCTATTTCGCCCCCGCCAAAGCCCGCTTCCGGGTAGCCGGTTGGTGGGCTTTGGTGGAGGCGCCGGGTACCGCCCCCGGGTCCGAATGGTTTATTGCGACGACCGTTTATTTCCATAGCCGGCGAACCGGCACTCCCAATATAGGGCGCAAGGGTTTCGAAAAACAGGGGTTTTGCATGCCTCTCCCAAGGTTCTCTTTGGATAGGTTCCGCACCGAGGCGGGCCTGATCTTGGCCGGGTCGGCGCCGGCGGTCTAAGCTTCTGAGATGTCCGAGGATTCAGCGCCGGCCGGCCAACCATCAGATCGACTGCCGGAGCAGCCGGCGCCCGGCGTTCCCGCGCCCGGCCTGCTGGAACTGTTTCTGGCCTTCGCCAAGATGTCGCTGGCCGGTTTCGGCGGGGTCCTGGTGTTTGCCCGGAGGGCCATCGTCGAGCAGCACCGCTGGATGACAGCGGACGAGTTCAACG
Source organism: Bradyrhizobium sp. WBOS07 (assembly GCF_024585165.1). Lineage (NCBI taxonomy): Bacteria > Pseudomonadati > Pseudomonadota > Alphaproteobacteria > Hyphomicrobiales > Nitrobacteraceae > Bradyrhizobium > Bradyrhizobium sp. WBOS07. The sequence goes on along the minus strand of NZ_CP029008.1, from coordinate 4,235,919 downwards.
AGACCTTCGCGCTCTGCCATTTCCTGCCCGGGCCCAACATCGTCAATCTGTCGATGGTGTTCGGATCGAGGCTGCGCGGCATCGCGGGCGGGATTGCCGCCTTTGCCGGGCTGCTGCTGCCGCCGACACTGATCATGATGGTTCTCGCGATCATCTACGCCCGTGTTGGCGACCTCGACGTGCTGCGCCGCAGCCTCGCGGGCATCTCCTGCGCGGCCGTCGGTCTCCTGATCGCGGTGGTCTTCCGCATGATGACGCCGCTGCTGAAGCGGACGGATTCCCTCGCGCTGATCCTGATGCTCGGTGTGTTCCTCGCCATCGGCGTGCTCCGCCTGCCGCTTCAGGCGGTGCTGCTGGTCGCGATCCCCGTGAGCATCGGCGCCACTTATTTCCTGCGGCGGAAAGTAGCAGCATGAACGCCGACAATCCGATCTGGGCCCTGATCGCCACCTTCGGACTGATGTCGTTGTTCGCAGTCGGCGGCGCGGCGGCGGCGGTGCCCGAGATGCATCGCATCGCGGTCGAGGTGAATCACTGGATGACCGACAAGCAGTTCACCGATGCGTATGCGATCGCGCAGCTCTCGCCGGGTCCGAACGTTCTGATCGTGACGTTAATCGGCTATGCCGTCGCCGGCATTCCCGGCGCGCTGGCGGCGACGCTGGCGATGTGCCTGCCAACGGCGCTGCTTGCCTATTATGTGAGCCGGCTGCTGAATCGGCCCAGCCAGTCGCGCTGGCCTGGCTTGATACAAGCTGCACTGGTTCCGCTCTCGATCGGATTGATGGCGGCGAGTGCCCTGATCCTGGCCCAGTCGACCGATCGCACGATTGCTGCACTGCTTCTGACCGCAATGGTTGCGGTGATCGCATCCATCTCGCGCATCAATCCATTGTGGCTGCTGCTTGCCGGCGGGCTGTTGGGTTTTGCTGGCATTGTGTCATGAAAATCGCTAGGCAGTGTTCCGGGCGGGGGGATCCAGTTCCAGCCGATTTAGAACAACAGTGCTCGTGACTTACGGGTCGCGGAGGAGACAGGCATGGCCGACACGATGGGCCACTCAGCGACGGCCACCCGAAATACCCGGTTGGCGCTCGGTTTTTGTCTGCTGGCGATTGCGCCGCAGATATTCGAATTGATCTGGTCGATCGGGACGATCTTCGGCTGGGGCACCGGCCGCGGCCCCGGGACGGTGGTCACCAGTCACGTGACGGCGCTGCTCGCAGGCGCGCCCAGTGCCATCTTCGGATCGTTCGGCGGCGGCACCAAGAAGATGCCGTCCGAGGTCCTGCTGGCCCTGATCTATTCCTATCCGCTGCTGGTCGTGGCGATCCTGACGCTGTTCATGACGGTACGGTCGGCGCAGGATTATGTCGGCGGCGTCGTCCTGATGGCGGTTGCCCTGTTCGCGCTGTGGGCGGGAAGCGATCTGCAGGGCATGCGGGGCTTCTCCTTCGGCGCCGGCACCGCGCCGCGCATGTTCGGCGGACTGCTGGTTGCCTTGTCCGCGGCCATCGCCCTGACCGGTCTTCTGACAGATGGGCCGTCGATGGCCCATTATTCCTGGCGGGGACCGCTGTTCGTGGTCGCCGCGATCCTCTTCTTCGCCCTGTCGATCCGGTCTCTTGGCCTCGTGGTCACGGCCTTCACGAGCTTCATGATCGCAGCGGCGGGCTCGCAGGAGACGCGGTGGCTGGAAGCGCTGATCGTCGGCGCCTGCCTGACGATCGGCTGCGCAATCCTGTTTCCATACATTCTCGGACTGCCGATGCCGATGTACCCGCGTTTCCTGATCCAGTGAGGGCGTGATGGATATTTTTGCCAACCTCGCTCACGGCTTCGCCGTCGCGTTCTCCCCGATCAATCTCTTGATGTGTCTGATCGGCGCTCTCGTCGGAACGCTGGTGGGCGTGCTCCCGGGCATCGGCACCATCGCGACCGTCGCGATGCTGCTGCCGATCACCTTCGGACTGCCGCCGGTCGGCGCGCTGATCATGCTGGCCGGCATCTATTACGGTGCGCAGTATGGCGGCTCGACCACGTCGATCCTCGTGAATATTCCAGGCGAGGCGACATCGGTGGTGACCGCCATCGACGGCCATCAGATGGCCAAGCAGGGCCGTGCCGGCCCGGCGCTGGCGATCGCCGCGATCGGCTCGTTCTTCGCCGGCTGCGTCGCGACCGTGCTCATCGCCGTGCTCGGCGCGCCGCTGACCAAGCTCGCTTTGGCGTTCGGTCCGGCTGAATATTTCTCGCTGATGGTGCTCGGCCTCATCTTTGCGGTCGTGCTGGCCAAGGGCTCGGTGCTGAAGGCGATCGCCATGATCGTGTTCGGCCTGTTGTTGTCGATGGTCGGCTCGGACATCGAAACCGGCGCCTCCCGCATGGCCTTCAACATTCCGGAGCTCGCCGACGGCCTCGGCTTTGCGACGGTGGCGATGGGCGTATTCGGCTTCGCGGAGATCATCCGCAATCTCGACGCCGGCGCCGAGATGAGCCGCGACCTCGTACAGCAGAAGATCACCGGCCTGATGCCGACCAAGAAGGATCTGACCGACTCGACGCCCGCGATCCTGCGCGGCACCGTGCTCGGCTCGATCCTCGGCATCCTGCCCGGCGGCGGCGCGACGATTGCATCCTTCGGCGCCTATACGCTCGAGAAGAAGCTCGCCAGGGATCCCTCGCGGTTCGGCCGCGGCGCGATCGAGGGCGTGGCAGGGCCGGAGAGCGCCAACAACGCCGCCGCGCAGACCTCCTTCATTCCGCTGCTCACGCTCGGCATCCCGCCGAACGCGGTGATGGCGCTGATGGTGGGCGCGATGACCATCCACGGCATCGTGCCGGGCCCGCAGGTGATGCAGAAGCAGCCGGATCTCGTCTGGGGCATGATCGCCTCGATGTGGATCGGCAACCTGATGCTGATCATCATCAACCTGCCGCTGGTCGGAATCTGGGTGCGGCTGCTGCGCGTGCCCTATCGGCTGATGTTCCCCTCGATCGTGATCTTCTGCGCGATCGGGATCTATTCGGTGAACAACGCGCCGGTCGACGTCATCCTCGCCGGCGTGTTCGGTCTGGTCGGGTACTGGCTGATCAAGCACGATTTCGAGCCGGCACCTCTGCTGCTCGGCATGGTGCTGGGACCGTTGATGGAGGAGAACCTGCGCCGTGCGCTGCTGATCTCGCGCGGCGACTGGAGCGTGTTCCTGACGCGTCCGTTGTCGGCAGTGCTGCTGGCGGTCGCGGCGAGCCTCCTCGTCCTTACCGTGCTGCCTTCGCTGCGATCGAAGCGCGACGAGGTGTTCACCGAATCCGAGAATTGAGCACCGCATCTGTGCCGACGCAGCGCACCTGCGTCGGCACGCCGCATTCGGAAGTCGAATCGACTTGTGTGACGGCTTCGTGAAATGAAAATGTGGGCCCTTGTGGCCGGCATTAGTTTGTCCCGGGGGACCGATATGACGACCATTCGCACGCTGGTTTCGGGCACATGTGCCGCAGCAATTGCCTCGCTATGCGCCTTTGTCGCACCGGCAAAGGCCCAGACCTATCCGACCCGCAGCATCACCATGATCGTGCCGTTCGCGGCCGGCGGACCGACCGATGTGATCTCGCGCATCGTCACCGGGCACATGGCGCAGACGCTGGGGCAGAGCATCATCATCGAGAACGTGGTCGGCGCCGGCGGCACCACCGCGACCACGCGCGCCGCGCGTGCGGCCAATGACGGCTATACGCTGATCACCGGGCACATGGGCACGCATGCCGCCTCGGTGCCGCTCTATCCGAAGCTCGCCTATCATCCCGAGAAGGATTTCGAGCCGATCGCGTTGCTCGCAGGCACGCCGATCCTGATCCTGGCACGCAAGGATTTCCCGCCCAAGGACCTGAACGAGTTCGTGACTTACGTGAAGGCCAACGCCGAGAAGGTGAACGCGGCGCATGCCGGCGTCGGCTCGGTCTCGCACGTCTCGTGCGAGCTCCTGCACTCGATCCTCGACGTCAAGCCGGTCAGCGTGCCCTTCAGCGGCACCGGACCTGCGATGAACGCGCTGGTGGCGGGTCAGGTCGACTACATGTGCGACCAGATCGTCAACGCCGTACCGCAGATTAACGCCGGCACCATCAAGGCCTATGCGATCGCCACGGCCGAGCGTAATCCGTCGCTGCCGAACGTGCCGACCACGGCTGAAGCCGGCCTGCCGAAATTCCAGGCCCAGGCCTGGAACGCGATGTTCGCGCCCAAGGGAACCTCGCCTGCCATCGTGGCGAGCCTGAACGCAGCCGCCATCAAGGCGCTCGACGACGAGACCGTGAAGAAGCGCCTGCTCGAACTCGGCAGCGTCATCCCGGCGGCAAAGGACCGCACGCCGGAGGCGCTGGCGACCCTCGTCAAGAACGAGATCGCGAAGTGGAGCCCGGTGCTGAAGGCGGCAAATTAGGCAACGCGATCAGGTCGATAGGAGAGGGGCGGGACGCCGGGTTCCGCCCCTTGTCGTTTGCGCCGGGAACGCTCACTTTTCCGGGTATAATCGGTGCGGACAGCGAATCGCCGCTGTTGCAGCGCGGGGGTGGCCGTTAAGTTCGCCGCCTTCCCAAAGGCATAGTCGCACATGCACCAGTATCAGGACCTGCTCGAGCGGATTCTTTCAGACGGCGCGGAGAAAACCGACCGCACCGGCACAGGCACGTTCTCGGTGTTCGGCCATCAGATGCGCTTCAATCTGTCGGCCGGCTTCCCGATGCTGACGACCAAGCGGCTGCCGCTGAAGGCGATCGTGCATGAGCTGTTGTGGTTCCTGAAGGGCGACACCAACGTCAAATATCTGCGCGACAACGGCGTCACGATCTGGGACGAGTGGGCGGATGCCAATGGCGATCTCGGCCCGGTCTACGGCCATCAATGGCGCTCCTGGCCCGCGCCCGACGGCCGCAGCATCGATCAGATCGCGAACGTGGTCGACATGATCAAGCGCAACCCGGACTCGCGCCGCCTGATCGTCTCGGCGTGGAATCCGGCCGACGTCGACAAGATGGCGCTGCCGCCGTGCCATTGCCTGTTCCAATTCTATGTCGCCAATGGCAAGCTGTCGTGCCAGCTCTACCAGCGGTCGGCCGACGTCTTCCTCGGGGTGCCCTTCAACATCGCCTCTTACGCGCTGCTGACCATGATGGTGGCGCAGGTCACCGGCCTGAAGCCCGGCGACTTCGTGCATACGTTCGGCGACGCCCATCTCTATTCCAACCATCTGGAGCAGGCAAAGCTCCAGCTCAGCCGCGCGCCGCGTGCGCTGCCGGCGATGCGGATCAATCCTGAAGTGAAGGACATCTTCTCCTTCCGCTTCGAGGATTTCGAGCTCGTCGGCTACGACCCGCACCCGCACATCAAGGCGGAAGTCGCGGTCTGACGCCGATGTCGTTGACCATCCGCCGTGCGCAGCCCGGAGAAGCGGGGCTCGTCCTCTCCTTCATCCGCGAGCTCGCCGAGTACGAGAAGCTCTCGCACGAGGTCGAGGCGACCGAGACCGACGTCGCTGACGCGCTGTTCGGCGAAAGACCGCAACTCTATTGCGCGATCGCCGAGTGGGATGGTGAGGCCGTCGGCTTCGCGGCCTGGTTTACGAATTTCTCCACCTTCAGCGGCCGCCACGGCATCTATCTCGAAGATCTCTACGTGCGGCCGTCGCATCGGGGCAGGGGGCTCGGCAAGGCGCTGCTGGTTTATCTCGCGAAGGAATGCGTCGACAACGGCTGGGCGCGGTTGCAATGGGCGGTGCTCGACTGGAACGCGCCGTCGATCGCGTTCTACAAATCGCTCGGCGCCGTCATGATGGACGACTGGACGCTATGCCGCGTCGCCGGGCCTGCGCTGACGCGGCTTGCCGGGAGCTCTACCTGATGGAGATCGTGTTCGTCGTCGCGATCGCGGAGAACGGCGTCATCGGCGCGGGCAATGCGATGCCGTGGCGATTGAAATCCGACATGGCGCGCTTCAAGGCGCTGACCATCGGCAAGCCCGTGATCATGGGCCGCAAGACCTTCGAATCGCTGCCCCGCCGTCCCCTGCCGGGCCGCACCAATATCGTGATCACGCGCGATCCGGCCTATCGTGCTGACGGGGCCATCGTCACGACATCCGCCGCCGACGCCGGCGCGGTTGCGCGCGGTGATGCCCTGCGACGTTCGGCCACTGACATTGCGGTAATCGGCGGCGCCGAGATCTTCCGGCAATGGCTCGATCGCGCCGATCGCCTCGAAATCACCGAAGTCCACGCGCGGCCCGAAGGGGATACGCATTTCGACATCGACAAGGGCGAATGGGACGAGGTCGACCGTATCCGCCATCCTGCCGGTCCCAACGACAGCGCCGACTTCTCCTATGTGACATATCGTCGGCGGCGCGGCCATTAACCGCTTTCGTCAATGTTTACATTGACATTTTCGTGCCCGAGCATAGCTCGGAAGACGGTCAGGGCCGCGTTGTAAGGGACCTGCCTGTCCCCTATAAAGCCGGACCGGACAAAGCGGGCGGGGGCAATTCCACCCTGCCGAGGAGAGCGACGAATGCCGTGGAAGAATCAGGGCGGTGGCCCATGGGGCTCGGGTCCAAAGGGACCATGGGGCTCCGGTCCGCAACCGGTCGGGCCGAGGCCGCCGGATCTGGAAGACCTTCTGCGGCGCGGCCAGGACCGCCTCCAGCAGATCATGCCGGGCGGCTATTTCTCCGGCATCGGCATCACGCTGATCGTCCTGCTCATCATCGCGTTCTGGCTGCTGTCGGGCTTCTTCCGCGTGCAGTCCGAAGAGCTCGGCGTCGTGCTGCGCTTCGGCAAGCATGTCCGCACCGTGCAGCCGGGCCTGAACTATCATCTGCCTTATCCGATCGAGACCGTGCTGCTGCCGAAGGCGCTGCGCGTCAACACCACCTCCATCGGCATGACGCTGATCGACGATCCGGCGCGGCGCGGCCGCTCCATCCGGGATGTGCCTGAGGAGAGCCTGATGCTGACCGGCGACGAGAACATCGTCGACGTCGACTTCACCGTGCTCTGGCGCATCAAGCCCGATGGCGTCGGTGACTTCCTCTTCAACATCCAGAACCCCGAGGGCACCGTGAAGGCGGTCGCCGAGAGCGCGATGCGCGAGGTGATCGGCCGGTCGCAGATCCAGCCGATCCTGACCGGCGCGCGCAACGTCACCGAACAGGGCGTCCACGAGCTGATCCAGAAGACGCTGGACAGCTACGGAGCGGGCATCCTCATCACCCAGGTGCAGATGCAGAAGGTCGATCCGCCCGCGCAGGTGATCGACGCCTTCCGCGACGTCCAGGCGGCCCGCGCCAATCAGGAGCAGTTGCAGAACGAGGCGCAGACCTACGCCAATCAGGTCATCCCGCAGGCGCGTGGACGCTCAGCCAAGATTCTGCAGGATGCCGAAGGTTACAAGGAGCAGGCGGTCGCCGAGGCCAAGGGCCAGAGCGCGCGCTTCCTGAAGGTTTACGACGAGTACAAGAAGGCGCCCGACGTGACGCGTGAACGGATCTATCTGGAGACGATGGAGCGCGTGCTCGGCGGCGCGGACAAGCTCGTCTATGACGGCGGCAATTCGGGCCAGGGCATCGTGCCCTATCTGCCGCTGGGCGAATTGACCAGCAAGCGACCGCCTACCGCCGGGCAGCCCTCGAGCGGAGGCAACCGATGAGGTCTCCGGTCACAGGTTTCGTCACCCTGCTCGCGCTCCTGCTCGTCGCGGTGCTCGGCTACATGTCGCTGTTCACGGTGCAGCAGACCGAGCAGACCATCGTGCTCCTGTTCGGCCGCCCCGTCGACGTGGTCACCGCGCCCGGCCTGCACTTCAAGGCACCGTGGAATTCGGTGATCAACATCGACAAGCGCATCCTTGACCTGGAGAACCCCTCCCAGGAAGCGATTGCGTCCGACCAGAAGCGGCTCGTGGTCGACGCATTCGCGCGCTACCGCATCAAGGACGCGTTGCGCTTCTATCAGAGCGTCGGCTCGATCCAGGCTGCCAACATCCAGCTCACCACGCTCCTCAACGCGGCACTGCGCCGCGTGCTCGGCGAAGTCACCTTCATCAACGTGGTGCGCGACGAACGCGAGAGGCTGATGCAGCGCATCCGCGACCAGCTCGATCGCGAGGCCGACGGTTACGGCATCGAGGTCGTCGACGTCCGGATCCGCCGCGCCGACCTGCCGGAGCAGAACAGCCAGGCGGTCTATCAGCGCATGAAGACCGAGCGCGAGCGCGAAGCGGCCGAGTTCCGCGCGCAGGGCGGCCAGAAGGCGCAGGAGATCCGCTCCAAGGCCGACCGCGAGGCGACCGTGATCATCGCGGAAGCCAACTCGCAGGCCGAGCAGACCCGCGGTGCGGGCGATGCCGAGCGCAACCGCCTGTTTGCGGAAGCCTACAGCAAGGATGCCGACTTCTTCGCCTTCTACCGGTCGATGACCGCCTATGAGAACGGCCTGAAGTCGAACGATACCCGCTTCCTGCTGCGGCCGGACTCGGATTTTTTCCGGTACTTCAGCAACCCGTCCGGCAAGATGGCAACCGAGACGCCGGCGAAGCCGTAAGCGAGACAGGGGCGGCAGGTCCGGCCGCCCCTCGTCCAGATAAGAACAGCATAACGGGAGGTTCCAATCCGATGAGGTCCATTGCGTTCGCCGACTTCCTCATCGGCTTGGGCATCCTGTTCGTGCTGGAGGGCTTGATGTTTGCGGCGAGTCCAAACTGGATGCGCAAGGCCATGAAGAGCGCCATCGCCACGCCGGATAACATCCTGCGGGCGGTCGGGATCGGCTCGGCCGTGGTCGGCTTGGTCCTGATCTGGGTTATGCGGCGGCCGGTCTAGGCCGCGCACCAACGCCAAAGTGAAGCCGAAAGACCGGTTTTCGCCGTATTATCGGGCTCTTGAGGCCCGTTAAGCTCCGTGCTTGCGCCGTCCCCCCGTTCGAGCGCAGTCTGGACCGAATCCTTATTCTCTGGAGATACCAATGCCCGCTGCCACCATTGCCCCGACCCGCTTGCGTTTAGGGCTGGCCGCGCTCGTCGTCAGTGCTTTCAGTGCGTTCGGCACACCGGCCGAGGCGCGCGGACCGGATGGCATCGCCGACGTCGCCGAGAAGGTGATCGACGCGGTCGTCAACATCTCGACCTCGCAGACCGTTGAGGCCAAGGGCAGCGGCGGCGGCAGCAACACCATGCCGCAATTGCCGCCCGGCTCGCCTTTCGAGGAGTTCTTCGACGATTTCTTCAAGAACCGCAGGGGCCCCGGCGGCGGCAGCAAGGGCGGCGACGGCGGCAGCGCTCCGAAGAAGACCAACTCGCTCGGATCCGGCTTCATCATCGACACGGCGGGCGTCGTCGTCACCAACAATCACGTCATTGCGGATGCCGACGAGATCCACGTCATCCTCAACGACGGCACCAAGATCAAGGCCGAGCTGGTCGGCGTCGACAAGAAGACCGATCTTGCGGTGCTCAAGATCAAGCCGCCGAAGCCCCTCGTCGCGGTGAAGTTCGGCGACAGCGACAAGCTTCGCCTCGGCGATTGGGTGGTCGCGATCGGCAATCCCTTCAGCCTGGGAGGCACGGTCACCGCCGGCATCGTTTCGGCGAAGAATCGCGACATCTCCTCAGGTCCCTACGACAGCTACATCCAGACCGATGCCTCCATCAACCGCGGCAATTCCGGCGGTCCGCTGTTCAACCTCGACGGCGACGTCATCGGCGTCAACACGCTGATCATCTCGCCCTCCGGCGGCTCGATCGGCATTGGTTTCGCCGTGCCGTCGAAGACGGTCGTGGGCGTCGTCGATCAATTGCGCCAGTTCGGCGAGTTGCGCCGCGGCTGGCTCGGCGTGCGCATCCAGAGCGTCACCGACGAGATCGCCGAGAGCCTCAACATCAAGCCGGCGCGCGGCGCGCTGGTCGCCGGCATCGACGACAAGGGCCCGGCCAAGCCCGCGGGCATCGAGCCCGGCGACGTCGTCGTCAGGTTCGACGGCAAGGACGTGAAAGACCCGAAGGATCTCTCGCGCGTCGTCGCCGACACGGCGGTCGGCAAGGAGGTCGACGTCGTCATCATCCGCAAGGGCCAGGAGCAGACCAAGAAAGTCACGCTCGGCCGCCTCCAGGATCCCGAAAGGGTGCAGGCCGCGGTCAAGACCGACGAGCCGGCGCCCGAGAAGCCGGTGACGCAGAAGGCGCTCGGCCTCGATCTCGCCGCGCTGAACAAGGATCTGCGCACGCGCTACAAGATCAAGGAGAGCGTCAAGGGCGTGGTCGTCACTTCGGTCGATGCCAATTCCGACGCCGCGGAAAAGCGCCTCTCGGCCGGAGACGTCATCGTCGAGGTCGCGCAGGAAGCGGTGTCGAGCGGCGCCGACATCCAGAAGCGGGTCGATCAGCTCAAGAAGGACGGCAAGAAGTCGGTGCTGCTGCTGGTCTCCAACGCCGAGGGCGAGTTGCGCTTCGTGGCGCTGAGCGTGCAGTAGCCGCAAGTACGGTCCCGTAGGGTGGGCAAAGGCGCTCTTGCGCCGTGCCCACGCTCTCTTGCTGTAATGGATGAATGGTGGGCACGCTTCGCTTTGCCCACCCTACGATCGCTGAGCGAGCAACAAGAGCGGTTACCCCTCCACGAACTCCTCGCGCCGGTACCCCTGCGCATAGAGCAGCGCGGTGAGATCGCCGTGATCGATCCGCGCGGCTGCCGCCGCCGCGACGGCCGGCTTGGCGTGATAGGCGACGCCGAGCCCCGCCGCCTGGATCATAGCGAGGTCGTTGGCGCCGTCGCCGACCACGACCGAGTCGATGTCGTCGAGATCGAACGATTCCATCAGGTCGACCAGCGTGGCGAGCTTGGCCGCGCGTCCCAGAATCGGCTCCTTCACCTCGCCGGTGAACTTGCCGTCGCGCACGACGAGCTCGTTGGCGCGGTTTTCCTGAAAACCGATCTTGGCGGCAACCGCGGCCGTGAACAGCGTGAAGCCGCCGGAGACGAGGCAGGTATAGGCGCCGTGGGCCCGCATGGTCGCGACCAGTGTGCTGCCGCCCGGGGTCAGCGTGATCCGCTTGGCCAGCACCTCGTCGACCGCGCTGGCGGGCAAGTCCTTCAGCAGCGCGACGCGCTCGCGCAGCGCCGGCTCGAACTCGATCTCGCCGCGCATGGCGCGTTCGGTAATGGCGGCCACATGCGCCTTCACCCCGACCAGATCGGCGAGCTCGTCGATGCATTCCTGCCCGATCATGGTCGAATCCATGTCGGCGAGAAAAAGCTTCTTGCGCCTGAAGCCGACAGGCTGCACGACGATGTCGATGGGCAGATCGCCGCGAAGCTCGCGGAGCCGCTGCTCGATGGCGTGACGGTCGGCTTCGAGGTGACTGTCGGCGCCGAACGGGATATCGACCGCGACCCCGTCGAACAGCCAGTGCGCGGGTGCGGCCTGCGGCAGCACGGCGCGGGCGCCGTCGACGATGGTCGTATCGAGCGCGGGATGGTCGGGGTTGCAGATCAGGGTGGCGACGAGGGACATTTGAGGTTTTCGTGAGCGAGGAGCAAGTCGGCAGAAGGCCCGTTGGCGAGGCCGTGCTTATCGCAGGCCCGACCGCAAGCGGCAAGTCGGCGCTCGCGCTGGAGCTCGCGCTCGCCAGCGGCGGTATCGTCGTCAATGCCGATTCCATGCAGGTCTACCGCGACCTGCGCATCATCACGGCACGGCCGACACAGGATGAGGAGGCCCGCGCTCCGCACCGTCTCTACGGCCATGTCGATGCAGCCGTGAATTTCTCGGCCGGCGCCTGGGTGGCCGATGCGGCAAAGGCGCTCGACGAGGCGCGCGCGCAAGGCCGCCTGCCGATCTTCATCGGCGGCACCGGGCTCTATTTCAAGGCGCTGACCGCCGGGCTCTCCGTGGTGCCGCCAATTCCCGCCGAGGTGCGCGAGGACGTGCGCGCGCGGCTGGAACGGGACGGTGCGGAGGCGCTGCATGCGGAATTGGCGCGTCGCGATCCGCTTGCCGCAGCGCGATTGAACCTGCGCGATCGCACCCGGATCGCGCGTGCGCTCGAAGTGGTCGAGGCGACCGGCCGCTCGCTGCTCGACTGGCACCGGGAAGGCCAGCCTCCGCTGCTGCCGAGGGACAGTTTTCGCGCGGTGTTTCTCGCGCCCGAGCGCGACACGCTCTACGCACGGATCGACGCCCGTTTCGACGCCATGCTGGCAGCCGGCGCGTTGGAGGAGGTCGAGCGCCTTGCCGCCAGACAGCTCGATCCGCTGCTGCCGGCGATGAAGGCTCATGGCGTGCCCGCCCTGATCCGGCACTTGCGCGGTGAGCTCAGCCTGGAGCAGGCCGCCGCCATCGGCCGCGCCGACACCCGTCACTATGCCAAGCGGCAATTCACCTGGTTCCGGCATCAATTGCCAGAGTTCGAATGGGTCAGGCCGGAGCAGGCGAGGGAATGGGTCGCTGCGAACGTCAACGCGGTCCGCGCCCGCGGCTGACGAATTTTCCATCCGGGTTCCCCAATTTACCTCTCGCCGAACCCGGGGAACACCGCTACACTGCGAAAATCGCGCGGAGACGGCCGCCTTGCCTTGACATCTAGGCTTTGGCCGCTATGTTCGCGCAACCTTTGGGAAGCCGAGCGCCTGCCATGCGTAACATTATTACCAAACTTCTTATCGCCGTCGTACCCAGGCACACCGCCGGGGATGGCTAGCTGCCATCCACATGACAGGCGGTGTGCATGGGCCCTCTTCGGGGCCTTTTTTATTTCCCGAACCCGACACGAACGAAGCCGCTGACAACAGCGCATCCGGAGCAAGCCAATGAGCGACAAGAGCCACGATCCGAACCAGATGACCGGCGCCGCGATGATCGTGCGCGCGCTCATCGATCACGGCGTGACCGACATTTTCGGCTATCCCGGCGGCGCCGTGCTTCCAATCTATGACGAGATCTTCCAGCAGAGCGAAGTCCAGCACATCCTGGTTCGTCACGAGCAGGGCGCGGGCCACGCCGCCGAGGGCTATGCCCGCTCGACCGGCAAGCCGGGCGTCGCGCTGGTGACCTCCGGCCCCGGCGCCACCAACATGGTGACGCCGCTGACCGATGCGTTGATGGACTCGATCCCGCTGGTCTGCATTTCGGGCCAGGTGCCGACGCATCTGATCGGCAACGACGCGTTCCAGGAATGCGACACGGTCGGCATCACGCGCCCCTGCACCAAGCACAATTGGCTGGTCCGCGACGTCAACGATCTCGCGAAAGTTCTGCACGAGGCCTTCTACGTCGCGACCTCCGGCCGTCCCGGGCCGGTGCTGGTCGACGTGCCCAAGGACGTGCAGTTCGCGACCGGCACCTATCATCCGCCGCGCAAGTCCGACGTGCACCGCTCCTACGCGCCGCGCGTGAAGGGCGATGCGGCGCAGATCCGCAAAGCGGTGGCGCTGCTGGCGGGTGCCAAGCGTCCGGTGATCTACAGCGGCGGCGGCGTCATCAATTCCGGCCCCGAGGCGACCAGGCTGTTGCGCGAGTTGGTCGAGGTCACCGGCTTCCCGATCACCTCGACGCTGATGGGTCTCGGCGCCTATCCTGCGTCGGGCAAGAACTGGCTCGGCATGCTCGGCATGCACGGCACCTACGAGGCCAACATGACGATGCATGATTGCGACGTCATGCTGTGCGTCGGCGCGCGCTTCGACGACCGCATCACCGGCCGCGTCGATGCGTTCTCCCCCAATTCGAAGAAGATCCACATCGACATCGACCCGTCCTCGATCAACAAGAACATCCGCGTCGACGTGCCGATCATCGGCGATTGCGCCAACATCCTTGGCGACATCCTGCAGGTGTTCAAGGCGGAGGCCAAGAAGCCGGACATCAAGAGCTGGTGGCAGCAGATCGCGCAATGGCGCGCTCGCAACTCGCTCTACTACAAGAAGAGCAACGACGTCATCCTGCCGCAGCATGCGATCCAGAGCCTGTTCGAAGCCACGCGCGGCCGGGACACCTACATCACGACCGAGGTCGGCCAGCACCAGATGTGGGCGGCGCAGTTCTACGGCTTCGAGGAGCCGCATCGCTGGATGACGTCGGGCGGTCTCGGCACTATGGGCTACGGCCTGCCGGCTGCGGTCGGCGTGCAGGTGGCCCATCCCGACAGTCTCGTCATCGACATCGCAGGCGATGCCTCGGTGCAGATGACGATGCAGGAGATGTCGACGGCGGTGCAGTACGAGCTGCCGATCAAGATCTTCATCCTGAACAACCAGTACATGGGCATGGTGCGGCAGTGGCAGCAGCTGCTGCACGGCAACCGGCTGTCGCATTCCTATTCGGAGGCGCTGCCGGATTTCGTCAAGCTCGCCGAAGCCTATGGCGCCGTCGGCCTTCAGGTGCACAAGCCCGGCGATCTCGACGGCGCCATCAAGGAGATGATCTCGGTCAAGCGGCCGGTGCTGTTCGACTGCCGCGTCGCGGCGCTCGAAAATTGCTTCCCGATGATTCCGTCCGGCAAGGCGCACAACGAGATGCTGTTGCCGGAGCAGGCCAATGACGAGGCGACCGCGAAAGCGTTCGCCGGCGGCAAGGCGCTGGTGTGACGAGCGACATTTGAGGGGACGACAATGAACCAGCCCGCATCCGCCTATTTCATCGAAGAGCGCCACGATCCGAACGAGACGCACACGCTCGCCGTGCTCGTGCAGAACGAGCCTGGCGTGCTCGCGCGCGTCATCGGCCTGTTCTCGGGCCGCGGCTACAACATCGAAAGCCTCACGGTCTCGGAGACCGAGGCCCAGAAGCATCTGTCGCGCATCACCATCGTCACCACCGGCACGCCGATGGTGATCGCGCAGATCAAGAACCAGCTCGACCGCATGATCCCGGTCTATCAGGTCGTCGACATGACCCAGACCCGGCGCTCGATCGAGCGCGAGCTCGCGATGGTGAAGGTGCGCGGGCAGGGCGAGCATCGCGTCGAGGCGCTCCGGCTGGCGGATGCGTTCCGCGCCCGGGTGATCGACGCCACCACCGAGAGCTTTGTGTTCGAGATCACAGGCAATACGGACAAGATCAACCAGTTTATCGACCTGATGCGCCCGCTCGGCCTCGTCGAGGTGTCGCGCACCGGCGTTGCCGCGATCGGACGCGGGCCTGAAGGGATGTGAGCCATGCTGGCGCGCGACTGGTACTATAACGAGCGGAACCGGATGGGGATCGGGCCCGCCGTGGCCTCGATCTACGACGCCCACGACGATGCCGATCTGCGGGCGCGCGCCGCACTGAAGATGCTGGGAGTCCAGCGCGGCTGGCGCATCGCCGACATCGGCTGCGGCAACGGCGTGCTGGCGACCGAAGCGGCGCTGATGGGTGCCGAGGTCGACGCCATCGACATCTCGCCGGCGATGCTGGCGCTCGCCGAGATCTACGCGCGCGATCGCAAGGCGCCCGTGCGCACCCAGTCCGCCGGCCTGCTCAGCTTTGCCTATCGGCCGGAATCCTACGATCTCGTCGTCAGCGAGTTCACGCTGCACCATTTGCCGGATTTCTGGAAAGCTGTGGCGATGTCGCGGATTTTTCGCGCGCTCAAGCCGGGAGCGACGTTCTACCTGCGCGACATCGTCTACACCGCGATGCCCGACGCGATCGAGCGCGACGTCGAGCAATGGGCCGACTTCCAGATCAAGAACCACGATTTCGCACGCGAAAGCGTGGTGACGCATATGCGCGACGAATATTCCACCTTCGGCTGGGTGATGGAGCGGATGCTGACCGACGTCGGCTTCACGCTGGTCTCGGCCGACTACCACGGACCGATGCACGGCACCTATCTGGTTCGCAAACCCAATTCTTCCACGTAAAGGCCGGCGAGCAAGGCTAGACGAATAACAACAGGGCTGCACGACAGGGCAGAACCGAGAACAACAATGAAGCCGGCCGATATCCTCATCGCCGTCCTGGTGGCGATCATCTGGGGGCTTGCCTTCGTGGCGAGCCGGTTCGCGCTCGACGAGTTGTCGCCGGAGCTGATGACGGCGCTGCGCTTCGCCATTGCAGCGGTGCCGTGCCTGTTCATCCGCAAGCCCAAGATCGCCTGGTCGCTGCTGATCGCGATCAGCTCCACGTTGTTCCTCGGCCAGTTCCTCAGCCAGGCCTATGGCATCGCTCACGGCGTGCCGGTCGGGCTCACCAGCGTGGTGGTGCAGAGTCAGGCTTTGTTCACGATCGGTTTTGCCGCGATCGCCTTTGGCGAGCGTCCGACACCGATGCAGACGCTCGGCATCGCTATCGCCGCGATCGGCCTGCTGATGATCTGCGGTACGGTCGGCTACGATTTCAGCGTCGCTGCGTTCGCGGTGCTGATGATCTCGCCGCTCAGCTTCGCGGTCGGCAATCTGCTGCTGCGCAAGGCCCGCGGCGTGCCGATGTTCGACCTGTTCGCGTGGCTGTGCCTCGCCTCGGCCGTGCCGCTGTTCGTGCTGACGCTGATCGCCGACGGCCCGGCGCCGACCTGGACGTCGCTGAGCCGGATGTCGCTGACATCGGCGCTCTGCATGCTGGCGCTTGGCGGCATCTCCACCAGCATCGCCTATTGGCTGTGGGGCCGCTTGCTGCGCGACTATCCCGCCGCGCAAGTGGTGCCGTTCGCGCTGCTGGTCCCGTTCGTCGGCTCGGCGGCCTCCAGCATCGTTTTCGGCGAGCGGTTCGGACCCTTGCGGCTTGCCGGCATGGTGACCGTGATCGGCGGTATCGCCGTGATGGTGCTGGCGAAGCGGCCCAATACGCTACCCGAAGAACCGTTGCCGAAGACGGCGTGAGGTGAGCATGTCCCAGTCGCTGCTCTATGCCTTCCTCATCTTCATGGTCGTGATGTATTTCACGCCCGGGCCGAACAACATCATGCTGCTGTCCTCGGGCCTGACCTACGGCTTCCGGCGCACCATCCCCCACATCGTGGGCATCGTTCTCGGCTTCGCCTTCATGGTCGCAGCTGTCGGCCTCGGGCTCGGCTCCGTATTCCTGGCCTATCCGATCCTGCAGACCATCCTGAAATATGCCGGTGCCGCCTACCTGATCTATCTTGCCGCCGCGATCGCCATGTCCGGCCCGGCCAAGCCGGGGGAAGGCGATGGCCGCGGCCCGATGACCTTCTGGGGCGCGGCGATGTTCCAGTGGATCAATGCCAAGGGCTGGGTGATCGTGATCGGCACCATCACCGCCTATGCGGCGATCGCCCAATTCCCGCTCAATATCGCGATCCAGACCCTGATCAGCCTGATCGTCGGCACCGTCTCGACCGTGGTCTGGGCCCTGTTCGGCTCCGCCTTGCGGCCGGTCCTGACCTCGGAGCGGCTGGTCCGCGCCTTCAATATCCTGATGGCGATCCTGCTGCTGGCCTCCCTCTACCCCGTTTTCATGGATGCATGATGTCGCGGATTTCCATGCAGAAACGGGTTTCCCTCAGGGCTGAAAATGCTCTAGACAGCCCCCGAAATCCGCAAATTTCACCCTTCGGACACTGACCAATGGCCGATTTTCGGCCCTGAACGAGGAAACGACCATGCGTGTTTATTACGATCGCGACGCCGACCTGAACCTGATCAAGGGCAAGAAGGTCGCCATCGTCGGCTATGGCAGCCAGGGCCATGCCCATGCGCTCAACCTCAAGGATTCCGGCGTCAAGGAAGTCGCCATCGCGCTGCGCAAGGGATCGGCCTCGGCCAAGAAGGCGGAGAACGCCGGCTTCAAGGTGATGGAAGTCGCCGAAGCCGCCAAATGGGCCGACCTCGTCATGATGCTGACCCCGGACGAGCTTCAGGGCGACATCTACCGCGAGCACCTGCACGACAACATGAAGAAGGGCGCTGCCCTGGTGTTCGCGCACGGCCTCAACGTCCATTTCAACCTGCTCGATCCGCGTGCCGATCTCGACGTGCTGATGATCGCGCCGAAGGGCCCCGGCCACACCGTGCGCTCGGAATATCAGCGCGGCGGCGGCGTGCCCTGCCTGATCGCGATCGCCAAGGACGTCTCGGGCAACGCCCATGACCTCGGCCTGTCCTACGCCTCCGCCATCGGCGGCGGCCGCGCCGGCATCATCGAAACCACCTTCAAGGAAGAGTGCGAGACCGACCTGTTCGGCGAGCAGGTGGTGCTCTGCGGCGGCCTGGTCGAGCTGATCAAGGGTGGCTACGAGACGCTGGTCGAAGCCGGCTACGCGCCGGAGATGGCCTATTTCGAGTGCCTGCACGAGGTGAAGCTGATCGTCGACCTGATCTACGAAGGCGGCATCGCCAACATGAACTACTCGATCTCCAACACCGCCGAGTACGGCGAGTACGTCACCGGTCCGCGCATCATCACCGACGAGACCAAGAAGGAGATGCGCAAGGTTCTGGCCGACATCCAGGGCGGCAAGTTCGCCCGCGACTGGATGCTCGAGAACAAGGTCAACCAGACCTCGTTCAAGGCGACCCGCGCCAAGCTCGCTCAGCACCCGATCGAGGAAGTCGGCGCCAAGCTGCGCGACATGATGCCTTGGATCAAGAAGGGCGCGCTGGTCGACAAGTCGAAGAACTAAGTATTGTGCCCCGGACGCAGCGCAGCACGTTGGTGCTGCGCTGCCGATCCGGGGTCCATGCGGCTCCTGGGTCCCGGCACTGCGCTTCGCTGTGCTTGTCCGGGACACCAACAGAAATCCAAGGCATGATCGCGGGCACCTGAGGGAGGGAAGACCATGCGATCTGTCGTCGTCACCGGTGCATCCACCGGCATCGGCTGGGCTACCGCAAAATTCCTGATCGGGCGCGGCTATCGTGTCTTCGGCAGTGTGCGTAAGCAGGTCGACGCCGAGCGGCTCGAGGCCGAGTTCGGCGCCCATTTCACGCCGCTGCTGTTCGACGTCACCGACGAAGCCGCAGTCCTCGCGGCTGCGCGAGAAGTCCGCGAGGCGCTGGGCGGGGGGACGCTGGCCGGCCTCGTCAACAATGCCGGCGTCGCGGTCGCCGGTCCCGTGCTCGAATTGTCGGCCGACGATTTTCGCCGCCAGATGGACATCAACGTCATCGGCCCCGTCATCGCGACCCAGGCGTTCGGGCCGCTGCTCGGTGCCGATCCCTCGCTGAAGGGGCCGAAGGGGCGGATCGTGATGATCAGCTCGGTCGCGGGCAGGAACGGCAATCCACTGTCGGCGCCCTATTCCGCCTCCAAGCATGCCATCGAGGGATTGGCGGAAAGCCTGCGCCGCGAATTGATGCTGTTCGGCATCGACGTCATCATCGTCGCTCCCGGCGCAGTGAAGACGCCGATCTGGAGCAAGGCCGAACAGATCGATCTCTCCGTCTACCAGAACTCGCCCTATCTGCCGGCGCTGAACAAGGTCATGGCCTTCATGATGGATCTCGGCGCCAAGGGCCTGCCGGCCGAGCGGATCGCCGAGATCGTGTTCGAGGCGCTGACGGCGGCGCGCCCCAAGGTGCGCTACCAGATCACGCCCGACCCGATACGCCATCTGATCGCGGCCGTGCTGCCGAAGCGGACGCTCGATCGTATCATTGCCAAGCGGCTCGGGTTCCTGCCACTGTAAGGCAGGCGCTTCAGCCTGCCGCAACGGCCTGCGTGCGCGGGCGGCGGGCCATCGCGATCATGCGCAGCGCCAGCACGATCAGCAGCGGAATGAAGAATGCGGCATAGAGCGGCATCGCCGGCACGCGCATGCCGAACGACACCAGGAACTGGAACCAGAGATAATAGCCGCCCACCAAGTGCAGCCTCCGCCAGGCGCGCGGTCCGATCAGCGCGGCGGTGCGGTCGAACGAGGTCGCGCTCATGGCAATGATGACGGCATAGCCGATGCCGCCGAAGACGTAGGAGACGACCGAGGTTGCTTGCGCAAAGCCGGCGGGATCCATCCAAGCGAACACTACGATCGCGACCGCGTGGATGGCGTGGGACGCGGCAAAGCTCAAGCCGAGATAGCGCCGGTTGCGGCGCTGCCAGCGCGTCCAGGCGTTGGGCCACAGCTGTGCCAGCGCTGCGGCGCTGAAGGCGAGGCAGAACAGCGCGAGCGAGCTTCGCGCCGTGAAACGGATCACCATCCGCACGCCCTCGACCTCGAACTGCCGCATCGAGGCGATCCACAGGCTGAGGACGATCAGGCTCAACGAGAGGGCGGCCAGCAGCCGCCAGCCCTCGAGCCAGCCTTGACGGTGCGACACGATGATCTCCCTTCATTATGTAAGCGTCGATTACATGGCGGCGCCCCGGCGCGGTCAATGGTGTAATCGCTGCTTACATTCACGTTGAGGTGATGCTAGAAGGGCCCATGTCCGCTCGTCAGCCCTCCAGGCCGCGTGCCCGCCGCCCCACCGCCCAACCCAAACCCTATCACCATGGCGACCTTCGCCGCGTCCTGATCGATGCTGCGCTGCAACTTGCGGCGGAGGGAGCAGAGGTCTCGGTCCGCGAGGCCGCGCGCCGGGCCGCGGTGTCCCCGGGTGCGCCATTCCGGCACTTTCCCAACCGCGATGCTCTGATGGCGGCGGTGGCGGAGGAGGCGCAGCGGCGGTTTCGCGCCGAGATCGAGGCAGTGCTGACCGAGGCTCCGGCCGCCGGCCCACTTGTCCGCTTTCGCGCCTTCGGGCTCGCTTACCTGCGCTGGGCGATGCGCAATCCCGCCCATTTCGAGATCATCTCCACCGGGCGCTACTTCGCCCATGGCAGCTCCGCCGACCTCAGCCGCGACAATGCCGAGCTGATCGCGCTGACCGAGGGGATCCTGGCTGATGCGGCAGAGCAGGGCCTGCTGCGGCCGGCCGACCTCAAGCAGGTCCAGGTCGCCGGTCGCGCGCTGGTCTACGGCTTTGCCCGGATGAATCTCGACGGCCATTTTCCGCGCTGGGGCGTCGAGCAGGGCGAGATCGAGCGGATGGCGGAAGCAGTGCTCGACCTGTTCATCTCAGGCATCGCAAAGCGCTAGGCCGGTGCTTGGCGATGTCGACCGCCGTATCGCGGCGCGCCGCTCGCTGACATTAAGCGAAGGTCGGATCACGACGTGCGTTGCCTGTCCTTGACCGTTCCGTTACAGTTTTATGACATGGTGCAGGCTTCCGGCTGCGCCGGAGGCCCTGGTCGTTTTCGGGCCGGCCAGACGGCTTGGCATCACCGCACCGGACCAGAGTTGCGTGTCCTCGATGGCGTCCGCGCCCAATCCAGGTCCTTCTGCCACCACCGCCGTGCTGGCGAGCGTCGCCGCGCTCGGCATCTGGCGGCTGCTCGCCGTGGCCGCGCCGCACCTTGCCGCCCTCGCGCTGATGTACCAGACCGAGACCGATTTCGGCTCGCGGCTCTCGTTCGCGCTGGCCTGGGGCATCCTCAATTTCTTCTGGATCACATTGCTGCGCCGGCCGGCCCTCTCCGGCGCGCTGTCGCTGACCATGGTGGTCGTGCTGGTGCTGCTGTCGCGGCTGAAGCACGACGTCGTGCAGATGACGGTCAACTTCATCGACCTGATGATGATCGACCGCGACACCGTCGCGTTCCTGTTCGCGATCTTCCCGAATTTGCGCTGGTCGGTGATCCTGGCCGGCCTGGTCACGCTGCCGCTGATGTATGCGCTGTGGTGGCTCGATCCGTTTCGCATCCGCCGCCTGCCCGCGCTCGCCTGCAAGCTGGCCTGTCTTGCCGCGCTGGTCTTCTATTCGCTCTATCACCCTGACGAGGCCTGGCGCGGCTATTACGACGACGGTTATCTCTCGAAGTTCTTCCGCTCCGGCGTCAGTTCGGTCTCCGATTTCGTGCAATATGGCTTCATGGAATCGGCCGCTGCGACCAATGAGCGGCTCAACATGCCGCTGGTCGATTCCTGTCACCCCGCCGGGCGCCGGCCGAACATCATCATGATCCATGATGAATCGAGCTTCGACATCCGCGCCGCGCGCGGCATCAAGGTGCCGCAGGGCTATGGCAGCCACTTCAAATCCTGGGACGGCAAGCAGCGCACGTTCCTGGCCGAGAGCAATGGCGGGCCGAGCTGGTTCACCGAATACAACGTGCTGGCGGGGCTCTCCTCGCGTTCGTTCGGCCGCTTCGCCTATTTCGTGACACGCATCGCCTCGAGCCGCGTCGAGCGTGGGCTGCCGCTGGCGCTGCGCCGCTGCGGCTACGACACGATGTCGCTGTATCCCGCCCATGGCGGCTTCATGGCCGCCCGCAGCTTTCAGACGACCACCGGAATCGAACGCTTCCTCGATTCGAAGGATCTCGGCGCCAAGGACGTCGAGCCCGACAGCTTCTTCTACGAGAAGGCGCTGCAGCTGATCGGCCAGCAGCCGCCCAACAAGCCGCTCTTCACCTTCATCTATCTCGGCGCCAATCATTTCCCCTGGGAGACGCGCTTCCGTCCCGAGCTGCTGCCGAACTGGCGCGCGCCGGGCAATGTGGCGTCCATCGACGAATATCTGCGCCGGCAGGCGATGAGCGCCGAGCAGTACAAGGCGTTCGTGGCGGGGCTGAAGAAGAAATTTCCGGGCGAGCCCTTCCTGATCGTGCGTTACGGCGATCATCAGCCTGAGTTCGCGCCTGCCATCCTCGAGCCCGGGCTGGACGAGGGCGCTCTCGGCAAGAAGCTCGACGCCTACGATCCGCGCCTCTATGCGACCTATTACGCGATCGACGCCTTGAATTTCCAGCCGGTCAAAAGCGAGGCCGTGATGGACACGATCGACGGCCCCTATCTGCCCCTGGTGATCCAGGAGGCCGCGGGCATCCCGCTCGACCCGTCCTTTGCCGAGCAGAAGGAGATCATGCTCCGCTGCAAGGGCGTCTTCTACGGCTGCAAGGACGGCGCCGAAGCGCGGCGGCTGAACCGCCTGCTGATCGATGCAGGGATGATCCGGGGGCTGTAGCCTCTCGCCGCGTATCTCGTACTTTGTAGGGTAGGCAAAGCGGAAGCGTGCCCACCATCTCTCACCGCATTGAAGAGATCGTGGGCACGGCGCTGGCGAAATCTCGCCCTACCGCCCGCCCACCTTCTCCCACAGCCACCTCGCCACCGCATCGGGCGATGAATTCGCATCGTTGCCGCTGGCGCGCAGGTTCGCCTCGCGCATGGTGGCGATGTCGATCTTGCCGAGCAATGGTCTCAGCGCCGCCTTGAGTCGCTCGTCATCGGCGCGTTTGGGCGCGAGCAAAAGGATCGCGTCATAGGGCGGGATGGCCTGCCTGGGGTCGCCGAGCGCGACCAGATCGTATTTCGCGATCAGGCCGTCGCTGGTGTAGCCGGCGATGACGTCGACCTCGCCGCTCGCCACCGCCGCATACATGAAGTCCGGCTGCATCTGGCGCTGGGCGCGGAAGGAGAGGCCGTAGGCTTTCTGCAGCGCCGCCCATTCCGGCCGCGAGAAGAATTCGTAGTCGCCGGCGATCGACATCGTCGATGCGTGCGCGGCGAGATCGGTGATGGTGCGGATGCCGAGCGCCTCGGCACGTTGCTTCGGCATCACCAGCGCATAGGCATTCTCGAAGCCGAGCTCGCCGAGCAGAGTGATGTTGTCCTTCGCCAGCTCGCTCTTCAGCTCCGCGATCAGCTCGGCGCGCGGCTTGATGTCGGTGCGATGCAGCTGGTTGGCCCAGAGCGTGCCGGAATAATCGACACAGAGATCGATGTCGCCGGCCTTCAACGCCCCGAAGATCACGCTGGAGCCGAGCCCCGAGCGCGCCGTCGCGGAGAGGCCGGCGGCCTGCAGGCGGTCCCTGAGCAGCGCCGACAGCACATATTGCTCGGCGAATGTCTTGGCGCCGACGATATGGCCCTGCGACGAGCGCCCCATCGTCGGCACCAGCGTGGCCGCGACCAGCGCTGCGATGCCGGTCGCGCCGAGCACGGAGCGGGCACGGCTGCGCTGGCGCAGGCCACCTTCGATCAGGCCGAGCAGCTGATCGACGGCGAGTGCGAGCAGGGCCGAGGCGAAGCAGCCGAACAGCACGAACACCCAGTTCTGGGTCTGCAGTCCGGCAAAGATGTAATTGCCGAGGCTGGTCTGTCCGATCGGCGTCGACAGCGTCGCGGTGCCGATCACCCACACCGCGGCGGTGCGGATGCCCGCCATCATCACCGGCAACGCCAGAGGCAGCTCGACCATGATCAGCGACTGGCGTGCGGTCATGCCGACGCCCTTGGCGGCCTCGATCAGCGCGGGATCGATGCCGTTGAGCCCGGCGATGCCGTTGCGCAGCACCGGCAGCATCGAATAGAGCGCGAGCGCCAGCATCGCCGGCAGGAAGCCGAAGGCCGAGAAGGACACGCCGAACCAGGCCAGCGTCACCGATGCCGCCAGCAGCAGCAGCGGATAGAACAGTGCGAGCAGCGCCAGGCCCGGCACCGTCTGCACGATGCTGGCGACCGCGAGCAGGACGGCGCGCGGCGCCGGGCGGTTGCGCGTCAGGATCGCCAGCGGCAGGCTGACGGCGAGACCGAGCGCGAGCGCGGCCAGACTCACCCGCACGTGGTTGCCGAGATAATCGGGCAGATGCGCCAGCGCCTCGCCCCAGCGTGGATCGGCAAGCACGCTCATGCCGTGCCGCCCTGCGGTAGCAGCGCGTTCAGCCGTTCGACCTGGCGGCGCGGCGTGCGCAACAGCTCGAGCACGTAAGCGTCGCTGCTGCTGGAGAGCTCGGCAGGGGTGCCCTGGGCGAGCAGCCTCCCGCCGCGCATCACCGCGATGCGGTCGGCGAGCAGGATCGCCTCGGTGATGTCATGCGTGATCATCACACTGGTCAGGCCGAGCTTGCGGTGCAGCGCACGATAATCCTCGCCGAGCGCGTCGCGGGTGAGCGGATCGAGCGCGCCGAAGGGCTCGTCCATCAGCACGATGCGCGGCTTTGCCGCAAGCGCCCGCGCCACGCCGACGCGCTGGCGCTGGCCGCCGGAGAGCGCCGCCGGCAGGCGGTCGCGATGCGCATCGCCGTCGAGCTGCACGAGCGCGAGCAACTCGTCGACGCGCGCAGCGATGCCCGCCGCCGGCGCGCCCAGCAATTTGGGTGTGATCCCGATATTGTCAGCGACGCTCAGATGCGGAAACAGCCCGCCGCTCTGGAAGACGTAGCCGATCCGCCGCCGCAGCGCGACCGGATCGACGCTTTGCACGCCCTCGCCCTCGACACTGACGGTGCCGCCATCGGCCTCGATCAGCCGGTTGGCGAGCCGCAGCAGCGTCGTCTTGCCCGAGCCCGAGCTCCCCACGATGGCCACGAACTCGCCTTCGGCGGCGTCGAGCGACACACCGTCGACAGCCCTGAGCGAGCCGAAGCGCTTGGTGACGTGGGAATAACTGATGGCCGGTTTGGAAGGCATCTCAAGTAGGCTCGCGCTTGTCCTTCCCTGGCGGGCCAGGGAGGGTGGTCCCATGCGTAGCACGCTTGCCGCCTTGATTGAACTTGGCGGCGCGAGCGGCTAAGGCATCAAGCGAAATTCGGAGGAAGCCTATGTCGACGCCCACGGCGGTGGCGCTGGAAGATGCCAAGGTCGCGTTCCGGCTCGGGGACGGGCGGGTCTATACGGCGGTGGAGAAAGCCCATCTTGCGGTTGCGCAGGGCGAGTTCGTGGCCATTGTCGGCCCCACGGGCTGCGGGAAATCGACGCTGCTCAACGTCGCGGCGGGGCTGTTGAAGCCGGCCGCCGGCAGCGTCAGGATTTTCGACCGGCCGCTGGCCGGGCTGAACCGGGATGCCGGCTATTTGTTCCAGGCCGACGCGCTGTTCCCCTGGAAGACAGCGCTCGACAATGTCGCGATCGGGCTCGAGATCAAGGGCACGCCGCGGGCCGAGGCGCTGCCGCGCGCGCAGCAATGGCTCACCTCGGTCGGCCTTGGCGCCTTCGCGGGTCGCTATCCGCACATGCTCTCCGGCGGCCAGCGCAAGCGCGTGGCGCTGGCGCAGGTGCTGATCCGCGATCCAAAGATCCTCCTGATGGACGAGCCGTTCGGGCCGCTCGATGCGCAGACTCGCCAGGTGATGGGCAATCTGCTGCTCGATCTGTGGAGCGCCGACCGCAAGGCGGTGCTGTTCGTGACCCACGATCTGGAAGAAGCCATCGCGCTCGCCGACCGCGTCGTGATCATGTCGGCCGGTCCGTCCTCGCGCATCATCGGCGATTGGCGCGTCAGCTTAGCCCGCCCGCGCGACATCTTCGAGGTACGGCTGGACAAGGGGTTCCACGAGCTCCATCGCGAGATCTGGAGCGTGCTCAAGGACGAGGTGATGAAGGGTTACGCGCAATCCACGCAAGCGGCGGAGACGGTCTGATGTCGCGCCCGACGCTGCTCGCGCTGCAAGTCCTGGTCGCGGTCGTCTGCATCGTGCTGTGGCAGGTGCTGTCGACCGTCCCCGTATTCGGCAAGATCCTGCTGCCGCCGTTCTTCTTCTCCAACCCGCTCGACGTCTTCAGCCAGATCGTGAAGTGGTTTTCCTCCGGCGTGATCTGGAAGCATCTCGGCATCACCCTGACGGAATCGATCCTCGCCTTCGTGATCGGTTCGCTGGCCGGCGTGCTGGTCGGCTTCTGGTTCGCGCGCCAGCCGCTGGTGGCCGCGGTGTTCGATCCTTACGTGAAGATGATCAATGCACTGCCCCGCGTGGTGCTGGCGCCGATCTTCGCACTGTGGCTCGGCCTCGGCATCTGGTCCAAGGTCGCGCTCGGCGTGACGCTGGTGTTCTTCATCGTGTTCTTCAACGTCTATCAGGGCGTCAAGGAGGTGAGCCGCACCGTGCTCGACAACGGCCGCATGCTCGGCATGAGCGAGCGGCAGCTGATGCAGCACGTCTATTGGCCCTCGGCGCTGTCCTGGATGTTCTCCTCGCTGCACACCTCGGTCGGCTTCGCCGTGGTCGGCGCGGTGGTCGGCGAATATCTGGGATCCGCGGCAGGGCTTGGCTATTTGATCCAGCAGGCCGAGGGCGTGTTCGACGTCGCCGGCGTGTTCGCCGGCATGTTCGTGCTCTCGGCGTTCGTGATCCTGATCGACTTCGGGGTGACGCTGGTCGAGCGGCGCCTGCTGGTGTGGCGGCCGACGGCGTTGGACGGGCGGGGGTAGGCTCGATCGCCTGCTGACGTTTACGTGATCGGCCGGCCGGAATAGAACGCGCGCCCACGCGTCCTACCCCCATGCAACAAAGCTGCATGGGAGTTCAGGATGGACCAGTTACAATTTCGCCGCGTCGTTGCGGCGCTCGCAGGCAGATGCCGATGGCCGAAGCCGGGCCTCGGCACGGCGCTCATCGGCGCTCGCATTTTCGCCGCATTCGCGCTGCCGTCGCTCGTGCTCGCGCATGAACCTCATCCGGTCGCCGCGCCGGTTGCGCACAGCGCGGACGAGCGTGCGTTCCTGCAAGAGAACGACGCGGCGATGACGAAGATGATGGACGACATGGCGGCCAAGCCGACCGGCGATATCGATCGCGACTTCGTTGCGATGATGACCCCGCATCACCAGGGTGCGATCGACATGGCGGTGATCGAGCTGCGTTACGGCAAGAACGAGCAATTACGGCGCATCGCCCAGGAGATCATCGTCGATCAGATGCAGGAGATCGCGGCGATGAAACTCGCCATCGGCGAGCCTGCAACGGACACGACGCCGGCTCCGACGCAACAGCCATCCGCTCCAGCCGCAAACGTTCATCATCAGGGTGTGCAGATGGATATGTCCGCCGCAACGAAGAAATAGGAGTCACCGATGAAGGCGTCGCAAAGCAACATCATGAAGAGCGTTTTCCTCGCAGCCACGATGCTCGCCACGGGTTCGGCCGCATGGGCAGGGCAGGCGCCGGGCGCGCTATCCGCCCGCGATATTCCGATCAGTCATCACGATCGCGTCTATGCGGCCGAGCAGTTCTCGAACACGGTCTCGGTGACAGATCCGGTCGACAACAAGCTGCTTGGTGTGATCCGCCTCGGAGATCCGCAACCCGGCAATTTCAGCCCGCTCTACAAGGGCCAGGTTCTCGTGCACGGCATGGGTTTCTCCCCCGATCACAAGACGCTTGCCGTGGTATCGATCGGCTCGAATTCGGTGACATTCATCGACACCGCGACCAACGCGGTCAAGCACACGACTTATGTCGGGCGGTCGCCCCACGAGGCGTTCTACACCCCCGATGGCAAGGAGGTGTGGGTCACCGTCCGCGGCGAAAACTACATTTCCGTGATCGATGCCAAGAGCCTGAAGGAGAAGACCCGCATCACGACCCCCAACGGGCCGGGGATGCAGATCTTCTCGCCTGACGGCAAGTACGGCTACATCTGCTCGTCGTTCAATCCCGAGACCGATGTCGTATCTGTCGCCGATCACAGGATCATCGCCAAAGTAAAGCAGGAGAGCCCGTTCTGCCCGAACATCGCGGCGACGCCCAACGGAAACCAGGTCTGGTTCACGCTGAAGGATGTCGGGCGGACCCAGGTGTTCAACGCGAAGCCGCCGTTCAACCCGATCAAGACGATCGACACTGGTCCGATCACCAATCACGTCAACTTCGCGCACACTGCCAAGGGCACGTTCGCCTATGTCACCGTCGGTGGTCTGAACCTGGTGAAGGTTTTCCGCACGGACGATTTCTCGCAGGTCGCGACGATCCCGGTCGGTAGTCTGCCCCACGGCGTCTGGCCGTCTGGCGATGGCACGCGCATCTATGTCGGCCTCGAGAACGCCGACGCCCTCGCAGCGATCGACACTGCGACCAACAGCGTGGTTGCGACTGTCCCGATCGGCCAGGCACCGCAGGCGATCGCCTACGTCCCAGGCGCGGCGCCCAATCCGGATGACCGCCAGAATCTGCAGCCGCTGGGCGTAGCCGGCCGGGTCGCCCATCTTTCGATGGGTCCCAAGGACGGATCGAAGGACGGCACGGCGCCGACCAGCGTCTCGCTGTTCGACCAGGGCCTGATTCAGATATTGCAGGCTTCGGTGACGGGACTTCAACCCAAGCAGAAATACGTGCTTGCGCTGGCGGATCAAATTGACGGAAGCGGGCCGCTGCAGCCACTTGCGGCCTTCATGACGAATCCGGCCGGATCAGCCATCGTCAACGCGGCTGGCCCGATCCGCCAGATCGTCGATCAATCCGCGGTCTCCGGAAAGCGATATCTCGTGATAGCTTCCGGTGACTCGGCCGAGCCCGGCGCCGCGGTCCAGATCCAGACACAATGACGCGCCGTCGGGCGTCGACGAAAGGCGGGCGGAGCGCTCCATGAAGGACATGCTGGTTCAGGTCGAACCGCTGATCCCCTCGCTCCGCCGATATGCGCGGGCGCTGATGCGTGATCGCGCTACGGCCGACGATCTGGTTCAGGATTGCCTGGAGCGCGCCGTCGGCCGCTGGCATCAGCGGCGCGACGGCAGCGTGCGCGCCTGGCTGTTCACCATCCTCCACAATCTGGCGGTCACCCAATTTCGTCAGGCCGCGACGCGGGGAAGGCATATGCCGATCGACGATGCAGGCGAGCGCGAGCTCGTGAGTGCTGCCGCGCAGGAGCACAGGCTGATCTATCAGGATGTCTTGAACAAGCTCGCGAAGCTGCCGGAGGAGCAGCGGGCCGTGCTGCTGCTGGTTGCAGTCGAAGACTTTTCCTATGCCGATGCCGCGAAAATGCTGGATGTCCCGATCGGGACCGTGATGTCGCGCCTGTCCCGCGCGCGGGAACGGCTGCAGCATGAGATGGAGGGGGCTGCGCCGGGGAATATCATGGAATTGCGGAGCGTGAAATGAGCCAGCGACCGATCACGGAAGATGATCTCCACGCCTTTGTGGACCAGGCACTAGCACCCGAGCGTCGTGGAGAGGTTGCTTCCTATCTGAACGATCATCCGGATGCCGCCCGGCGCGTCGCGGCCTTCGCCAGCCAGCGCGAACAGTTGCGCAGCGCGTTGGCTTCGATTGCGGATGAACCTGTGCCGGTCGAACTGAATCTGTCGCACATCATCGAACGTCGAAAACGAGGTCCTTTGCGTACATGGAGCGCAATCGCGGCGCTGTTGCTGGTGGGCATCGGCGGTGTCGGCGGGTGGACCATGCGCGGCCTGTCGCAAGGTGGTTCGACCGGCTTGCCCGCATTGGCACAAGAGGCTGCCTACTCCTATGGCGTCTACGCACCGGATCGCGTGCGGCCGGTCGAAATACGAGCGTCCGACAGCGCCGAGCTCACGCAATGGGTGTCCGGCCGGCTGAGGCGGGCGGTCAAGGTGCCTGATCTCTCCGCGTCGGGCTATCGGCTGATGGGGGGGCGCCTGGTTGCGACCTCGCATGGTCCGGCCGCGATGTTCATGTATGACGACGATCGAGGCGACCGTCTCGTCATGCTGACACGTCCAATGAGCAGCGGCAGTCAGGATGCGCCAATGATGCCGCACGCGGCGGGCGATATCGCGGGCTTCGCATGGGCGGATCGCGGCATGGGCTATACGCTCGTCGGCCAGCTTCCGGGGGACACCCTCAAGCCGATCGCAAATGAAATTCGGAAACAGACGGGACCGATCTAGCTTCAGGACTCGGAAAGCTTCTCAAGCCCCTCCCGCTGCTCTATGGTGCCGCCGGCCGAACGGAGGAACCCCATGAAGAACACGATTGCCAGGCTCGCCGGCGCGCTGCTCGCGCTGACGCTCACCGTCTCGCTTGCCCAGGCGCAAAGCAAGGTCACCATCGCGGTCGGCGGCGGCTCCTGCCTGTGCTATCTGCCGACGGTGCTGGCCAGGCAGCTCGGTGAATACGAGAAGGCCGGCCTCAATGTCGAGCTGGTCGACCTCAAGGGCGGCTCGGACGCGCTGAAGGCCGTGCTCGGCGGCAGCGCCGACGTCGTCTCCGGCTATTTCGACCATTGCGTCAATCTCGCCGCCAAGAAGCAGGAGCTCCAGTCCTTCGTGGTCTATGACCGCTATCCCGGCCTCGTGCTGGTGGTCGCGCCCTCGCGGACCAATGAGATCAAGTCGGTCAAGGATCTCGCCGGCAAGAAGGTCGGCGTGAGTGCGCCCGGCTCCTCCACCGACTTCTTCCTCAAATACATGCTCAAGAAGAACGGGATCGATCCCACCAGCGTCGCCGTGATCGGCGTCGGTCTCGGTGCCACCGCGGTCGCCGCCATGCAGCAGGGTCAGATCGACGCTGCCGTGATGCTCGACCCTTCCGTGACCGTGCTTCAGGGCAGCTACAAGGATCTGCGCATCCTCTCGGACACCCGCACGCAGAAGGACACGCTCGAGACGTTCGGCGGCGAGTATCCCGGCGGGGCGCTCTACTCGACCGTGGCCTGGATCAACGGCCACGAGAAGGAGGCGCAGGCTCTTACCAATGCCATCCTCGCCACGCTGGCCTGGATCCATTCGCACTCGCCGGAGGAGATCATGGCGAAGATGCCGGAGGAGACGGTCGGCAAGAACAAGGATCTCTATCTCGCCGCGCTGAAGAACACGATTCCGATGTACTCGGAGACCGGCAAGATGGACCCGAAGGGGGCGGACGCCGTGCTCGCGGTGTTCAGCGTCGGCTCGCCCGAGGTGGCCAATGCCAAGATCGACGTCAGCAAGACCTTCACCAACAAGTTCGTCGAACAAGCCAAGAAGACCACGGGAAATGTCAAATAGCTGACGCGATAGTCGTCCCGCATGACGTCACCGATCATTCATCGCGTCACGACGCTCGCTCTTGCGGTGCGGCCGATCGCCTGGCCGTTCGCCGAGGAGCGTCGTGACGAGATCGCGGCGCACTTCGCCGAGAAGCAGCGCGAGCGGCCGAAGATCTGGAACGGCCGGGTCCTGCTCGGACGCGATCCCGTGTTCGCGGGCGGCCATTTCGCTTCCACCTATTTCGAGACCGATTTCGCAAGCTTCCTCGCCTGGCGCGACTGGGGCTTTCCCGGCGTCCCCGTGTTCAACGGTTTCGGCATAGGCGCGCTGCGTACCTCCGACGGCGCCTTCATCATGGGCGAGATGGCGCAGCACACCGCCAATGCGGGCCGTATCTACTTCCCGTCGGGCACGCCCGATCTCGACGACGTCAGGGACGGCGCGCTGGACATCCCCGGCAGCGTCGTCCGCGAGCTCGAGGAGGAGACCGGCCTGACGCCGGCGGACTACCGGGCCGAGCCGGAATGGCACTGCGTCGTCAGCGGTCCGACGATTGCGATGATGCAGGTGCTCAACCTGGATATGTCGGGCGAGGAGGCCCGCGCCCGGATCGAAGCCAACCTCGCCCGCGAGGACGAGCCCGAATTGTCGGCCATCCATCTCGTGCGCGGGATGAGTGATCTGAAGCCGACCATGCCGCGATTTGTCACGGCCTTTATCGAGCAGCAGTTCGCCTCGCGCTGATGCGCAAGGCTTGACATCCCTGCGCTCTGCCCATGTGATGGGGGCAAGCAAGATCAAGACGAATGCAACGCACAATCGTCCAGGGAGGTTCTGATGCGCATGCGCATGGCTGCCCGTTTGCTACGTGGGCTGTTGGTCGCGATATCGGCGACAGGTTTGGCGGTGTCCGCCGAGGCCCAAGACAAGGCTCAAGACAAGAAGCTCAAGATCGGTGTCATCTATGATCTGACCGGCCCGCTCGCCGGCGGTGGCTCGGAGCTGCAATATACCGGCGCGCGAATCATGCTGGATCAGTACAGCGGGAAGGACGTCGAGGGCTACAAGATCGAGGCGATCTATGCCGATGCTCAGAGCAAGCCGGACGTCGCCATCAATGAAGCGATCCGTTTGATCGAGCAGGAAAAGGTCGACATGCTGCTCGGCTTCTTTTCCTCGGCGCAGTGCGTGCCGGTGGCAGCGCGCGTCGAGCAACTGAAGAAGTTCATGTGGATCACGACCTGCATCTCTTCTGCGGTGCTGGAGAACAAGAACTACAAATACGTGTTTCGGCCGCAGGCCTCCGGCGATCAGTTCGGCATGATGACGATGGACTTCATCGCGCAGAACACGAAGGAGAAGCTGGGCAAGGAGCCAAAGGACCTGCGGGTCGCCATCATCCATGAGGATGGCGCCTACGGCGTCGACGTTGCCAAGGGCAACGAAGCCGGTGCCAAGAAGGCCGGCTTCAACATCGTGCTCAGGGAGGGCTATTCGGCCACGGCCCCGGATTTGTCTGCGCTGGTCACCAAGCTGAAGCGGGCCAAGCCGGATGTGGTCTTCCACACCGGCTACAATCCCGACATCACCCTGCTGCTCCGGCAAGCGCGCGAGCAGGGGCTGAAGTTCGGGGCACTGGTGGGACATGGCGCCGGCTACGGGGTCTATGAGAAGCTGAAGGAAGGCCTCGGCGCCGATGTCAACTACGTCTTCAACACCGATCCGATCTCGATCTGGCTGGCCAACCAGAAGAGCATGGATCCGAAGCTGCCGCCGATCATCAAGGCGGTCGGCGAGGAGTTCGACAAGCGCAAGCCGGGCCTCGCCATCCGTTCGGCTCATGTCGGCATGGCGGCGTCCAACACCCACCTGTTCCTGACCGACGTGCTGCCGCGAGCCATCAAGAAATACGGCGGTATAGATCCCGACTCCCTGCGCAAGGCAGCACTCGACACCGACATCCCCGAGGGCGGCACCATGCTCGGCTTCGGCGTCAAGTTCCACGGCGAAGGCTCGCCCATGGCCGGCCAGAACGAGCGCTCGTTCCCCGTCGTGATCCAGTACGTCGACGACAAGTCCTACGTGGTGTGGCCCAAGAGCCAAGCGCAGCGCGAGGCCGTGCTGCCGCTGCCGAAGGGCACCACCTATAGCAACCAGTAGCGGCGGAGAGCTTTGGTGCTGGAAGTCAGCGGGCTGGTGAAGCGGTTTGGCGGCTTCACCGCCGTGAACAACGTGTCGTTTCGGGTCGACCAGGGCGAGATCCTCGGCCTGATCGGCCCCAACGGCTCGGGCAAGAGCACGATCTTCAACATGCTCTCCGGCACGCTGGCGCCGACCTCGGGCTCGATCCTGTTCGGCGGCTCCGAGATCGCGGGGCTCGCCCCGCACCGGATCATCAACAGCGGCATCGGCCGCACTTTCCAGATTCCGCGCCCGTTCCGCCGCCTGACCATCTTCGAGAACGTCGCGCTCGCCGGCTTTTATGGGCAGGGCCGCCACAGCCGCGTCAAGGCCGAGGAGGCGGCCGAGCGTTCGCTCGCCATGGTCGGCCTGCCGACCGATCGCCATGCCAGCGTCGACGGTCTCGGTGCCGCCGGCCTGAAGAAGCTCGAGCTCGCCAAGGCGCTCGCCACCGCGCCGAAGCTGCTGCTGGCCGACGAGAGCCTCGGCGGCCTCGACGAGGCCGAGATGGACCAGGCCGCCGACATGCTGCGCAACATCCGCGACGAGCTCGGGATCACCATCATCTGGGTCGAGCACATCATGGGCGTGCTGATGCGCGTCGTCGATCGCGTCATGGTGCTCGATCACGGCGAGAAGATCTCGGAAGGCCTGCCGAGCGCGGTCGCCGGCGATCCGCGCGTCATCGAGGTCTATCTCGGCACCGATGCCGAGACCACACAGGCCGCGGCCGCCGAAGCGCGCCGCCGCGCGGGAGGCTAGCCGATGCTGGAGCTCCGCGCCGTCAATGCCGGCTATGGTACGTTCCAGGCGTTGTTCGACGTCAGCCTCGACGTCAGGGCCGGTGAAGCCGTCGGCGTCATCGGCCCCAACGGCGCCGGCAAGACCACCCTGATGCGCGTCATCTCCGGCCTGATCCGGCCCTCGCGCGGCTCGATCCGGATGGAAGGCGTCGACGTCGTGGTAACGCCGCCGCACAAGATCGTCAGCCTCGGCATCGCCCATGTGCCGGAGAACCGGCGATTGTTTCCGCAGCTCACGGTCGACGACAATCTCAAGATGGGCGCGTTCATGAAGGAAGCGCGCGGGCATTATGCCGAGCGGCTCGAGGTCGTGTTCGACCTGTTCCCGCGCCTGAAGGAGCGGCGGCACCAGATGGCCGGCACCATGTCCGGCGGTGAGCAGCAGATGTGCGCGATCGGCCGCGCGATGATGTCCAATCCGAAATTGCTGCTGCTCGACGAGCCGTCGGCGGGTCTCGCGCCGGTCGTGGTGCAGCAGGTGTTCGAGCTGGTGAAGCGGATCCGCGCCAGCGGGCTGACGGTGCTGATCGTCGAGCAGAACGTGCAGCAGGTGCTGAAAGTGGTCGATCGCGCTTATCTGATCGAGGCCGGCTCGATCCGCGCGTCCGGCACCGCGGCCGAGATGCTGGCGAGCGATACGGTCAAGGAAGCGTATCTCGGGGTGTGATGGGCATGCAGGGATTCCTCGACGTCTTCGACATCTACCTGCTGGAGGCCGTGATCAACGGCATCCTGCTCGGCGGCGTGCTGGCGCTGCTCGCGCTCGGGCTCAACCTGATCTTCGGCGTCATCGACGTCACCTGGATCTGCTACGCCGAGCTCGTGATGATCGGCATGTACGGCATGTATTTCTTGGTGCAGGTTTACGGCGTCAGCTATTTCGTTGCCGCCCCGCTCACCATCCTGCTGGTCGCCGTGCTTGGCGCGGCGCTGCATTACCTCGTGATCGCGCCGCTACTGACCGCGCCGCCGATCAACCAACTGCTCGCGACCGGCGGTGTTCTGTTCGTGCTGCAGAGCTTTGCCACCGTCGCCTTCGGCATCGACTTCCGCAATCTCGGCATCCGTCTGCCGGTGCTCGCCTTCGGCGACATGAATTTCAGTTATGCGCGGCTGCTGTCGTTCCTGGCGGCGCTGGTCGGCATGGTCGCGGTCTACTTGTTCATGACGCGCACCTTCACCGGCACCGCGATCCGCGCCATCTCGCAGGACCGCCAGATCATGGCGCTGATGGGTGTCGACACCAGGCGGATCTATCTCATCACCTCTGCGCTCGGCGGCGCGCTGGCCGGGCTCGCCGCCTGCCTTCTGGTGCTGCAATATGACGTGCACCCCTTCGTCGGCCTGTCGTTCGGGCCGATCACCTTCCTCATTTGCGTGCTCGGGGGCCTCGGTAATTTCATCGGCGGCTTCATTGCCGCCTTCGTGTTCGCCGAGATCATCTCGCTCGGCGGCCTGTTCTCCGATCTCGAATGGGGCTACGTGCTCGCCTTCGCCTTCTTCATCGTCATGATGTTCATCCGGCCCGCGGGCCTCCTGGCGAGGCGCCGATGATGGGGCAGGGGCGGCTTGCGGCATGGGGAATAGGCCTGGCGGCGCTGGTCGCGCTGCCGTTCGTCTATCGCGATCCCTATCATCTGCACATCCTGGTGCTGATCCTGATCTGGTCGTTCGCCTACACCTCCTGGTCGGTGATGGGACGGTTCGGCCTGGTCTCGCTTGGGCACGGCGGCTTCATGGGGATCGGCGCCTATGTCACCGCGCTGCTGTGGAATCACGCAGGGCTGTCGCCCTGGATCGGCATTCCCATCAGCATGATCGCGGCCGGCGCGCTGGCGCTGATCGTCGGCTATCCCTGCTTCCGTTTCCGCATCACCGGGCATTATTTCGTGCTGGTGACGCTGGCGCTGTCGGGCATCGTGCTCCAGGTCATCACCGCGACGCGCGACTACACCGGCGGCTCGCTGGGCTATACGCCGAACCGTACTTCGGGCAGCAAGCTGCTGGCGCTGCAATTCGACGACAAGACGACCTGGTACCTGATCGCGCTCGGGGTCTGGCTGTTCGGCATCGTGGTCTGGCACTGGGTCGACCGCAGCATGGCCCGCTATGCGCTGGAGGCGATCTCGGAGGACGAGGACGCTGCGGCCGCCGCCGGCGTCGACGTCACCGCGGAGAAGTTGAAGATCACGCTGCTCAGCGCCGTGATGACGGCGCTGGCGGGCGCGATCTACTGCCAGTACCAGATGTTCATCACGCCCGACACCGTCAGCGGCATCGCGGTGTCGCTGCAGATGGTGTTCGCGGCCATCGTCGGCGGCCTGTTCGTCTCGCTCGGCCCGACCGTCGGCGCCATCATCACCATTATGCTGGCCGAGACCCTGCGCATCGGTTTCGGTACCAAGGCGGTCGGCTGGGACAACCTCGTCTACGGGCTATTGCTCGTGCTTTTCATCATATTCCTTCCCAAGGGCATCCTTGGTAGCTTGCTCGACCGATTGAAGCCGCAACGCAAGGTGCCCCGCGCTCATGAGCAAGAAACCGTCCAAGCCGCTCGCCCAGGAGCTTGACCGCTACATCACGCCGTTCCGCTATGACGGCTCCGGCAAGTTTCATCTCAAGGATCACAAGACCAGCGAGAAGGGCGGTCTCGACAAGGAGGCGGCGCAGGCGATTCTCGACGCCAACAAGAAGCGGCTGACCGAGTTTCAGGAGAAGCTCTACGCGCAGGACCGCTGGTCGTTGCTGATCGTGTTCCAGGCCATGGACGCCGGCGGCAAGGATAGTGCCATCAAGGCGATCTTCGAAGGCATCAACCCGCAGGGTTGCGAGGTCCATGCCTTCAAGGCGCCGAGCAGCAAGGAGCTCGACCACGACTTCCTCTGGCGCCATGTGATCGCGCTGCCCGAGCGCGGCCGTATCGGCATCTTCAACCGCTCCCACTACGAGGAATGCCTGGTGACGCGCGTGCACCCGGAGCTCCTCGCCAAGGAGAAACTGCCGCAAAAGCTCCTCACCAAGAACATCTGGAAGGAGCGGTTCGAGGACATCTCCGCATGGGAGCGCTATCTCTGCCGCAACGGCACCGTGGTGCTGAAGTTCTTCCTCAACGTCTCCAAGGACGAGCAGCGCGAGCGCTTCCTCGACCGGCTGCAGGATCCGGCCAAGCAGTGGAAGTTCTCCATGGGCGACATCGAGGAGCGCGCGCTGTGGCCGCGCTACCAGGCGGTCTACCAGGACATCGTCCGGCACACCGCGACGTCTCATGCGCCTTGGTACGTCGTGCCGGCCGACCACAAATGGTTCGCGCGCGTCGTGATCGGCTCGGTGATCAATGCGACGCTCGAAAAGCTCGACCTGCGCTTTCCCCGTGCCGACAAGGCATCGCTGCGCGAGTTCGACGAGGTGCGCAAGGCGCTGGAGCAGGAAGAAGAACGGGACAGGACAAGAAAATCGCGAAAACAACCCCATGCACAGTAGCCGGCGGCAGCAAAATCAACGGCTTGGTGGCCGCTGGGAAAGCTTGCTGATTTGGCGAAATGAGTTTGTCGCGTCGGGCAAAACAGCCGCTCGCCGAGTCCTGCGGAACCGGCCTGTTCAATTGTGATGTTTCACCCGGCTGATCCCGCTTGACAGTTTTGTGTCACGGGAGGACCATGCCGATGGTCGCAAACAAGCGACGCGCAACGTCCACCTCATGAGCAAGGGGAGGTCTATGACACCACCTCCGCAAATCCAGCCGCGTTAAGTGCGATGGAGCTCGTTCGGACTATCGCATAGCGGCGAAAACCGCGAACGGCACGCCGGGTCAAGGTTTAGCGGGCTGCATCAGTAAGGCAGAGCCCCTACCTTCCCGGCGCTGTATTTTTTTATCGCATCGATCGTGTTGCCGGCGTGATGAGGCCGCCGCGATCGGCGTCTTTTCACATCCTTTTGTCGTCTTCCTCCTCGCCGTCATTCCAGGCCTACGCCCGGAATGACGGAGTAATCGCGATGGTGGCCCGATCGCTGTCAGGCGGATGCGGCGACACCGGCAGCCTCACGGATGGCCGCTGCGATCTCGTCTTCGCTGCGTCCTCCGTTGATGGCGATGCGCCCGCCGAAGACGAAGTGAGGAACTGACCTGACCCCGGCTGCCGCCGATTGAGCCGCCTCCTGCTCGACAC
Source organism: Bradyrhizobium sp. WBOS07 (assembly GCF_024585165.1). NCBI lineage: Bacteria > Pseudomonadati > Pseudomonadota > Alphaproteobacteria > Hyphomicrobiales > Nitrobacteraceae > Bradyrhizobium > Bradyrhizobium sp. WBOS07. Next base: position 4,197,133 of record NZ_CP029008.1, on the reverse strand, counting down.
GTCGGTGTTGCTCGGGATCGAGCGCTATCGCGCGGGCTTCTTCACGTTCGAACCCATAGGTCACGGCGATATCCGCGAGGACATCGGGGTCTGAGATGTTCTTTGCTTTCAGAAAATGGGCATCGGTGATCGCGACCGCGAGCTGATGCTGCGTACCTTGTGCTCGCGCCGCAAGGACTAAACCGTGCGCCGCCTGCGTCCTGTAAGTCCAGGGCTGGCGGCTCAGGTCGAGATCAAGGCCGGACGCCCGCGCTTCCGCCTCAGGGCGGGCGAACGACGCCTTCGGATCAGTCACGCCGTAGCGCGAGAGGAGAAGATCGGGAATGTAGAGGCCCTCCGCTGGCGCGTCGGGAAGCAAAAGGACCGGATGTTGACGGATATCCACGTCCAGCTCGGGGAATCGCTCCGCCAGGACCTTATCGAGACGGTGATGCCCGATGATGCACCAGGGACAGGTGATCTCGGTGTAAAGATCGATTTGCAGCATGATCTCATCCTTCTGGTCGTTGAGCCGGCAAGCTGAATTGATCTGAACCCACACTCATCAGACCCAGGTTCTGCCTACCGGTCTGTTCGAGACGTCGGTGAAGCCATCCACGTCACGAACCGGTTAGGGCTGCGGCGGGGGCAGGACCATCTCGACTCCATCGCGCTCGATGACAGGTTCCAGATTTCCTGCGCAGTGGTGTCGGGATCGATTGCCGAAGCCTCGATCGAGTGGTGCAACGGCGGCAGTCGCGCGCATGCCCGCCAAACCAGTCCGATGGGCCGTATGCACTCAGATGTGATCGGCTATCCCCGGCGCGGCGCGCACGTACTCCTTGGCTGCGACCTGATCGACCAGGAATTTCGCAAGATTCCCGCGCGATAGCTTCATGCTGAGCTTCGTCGTGCCGTACCAGCCGACGTCCACTTGGCCTGTTGCGGGCCCATCCTTGAGGTTGGGAATCCGAACCAGCGTCCAATCGAGGCGTGAGTTGCTCACCAGTGCGGCGGTCGCGCTGATATCGTCATAGGCGTTGCGAACGATCAGCCTGAACAGCATGACGAACGCCTGCGACTTGAAGTCGAAACCATCCTTCGGATCACGATAGGCGGCCGTCGAGATCTGAATGAGCCGACGAACGTTCAGCTCTTCCATGACAGAGATGATCGTGCCGACGCCGCGCATAATCGGCCGCTTCTCGCGCGCCTTCAGACTATTGGGCCCGAGCGCGCTGATCACCGCGTCTGCGCCCGCGACGCACGCCTTGATCGCTTCGCGATTGTTCAGCTCACCGAGGATGACTTGGATCTTGCTCCCAAAGGCCGAGAGTTTTCCGGCGTCGCGCGTGTAGACGGACAGCTTATAACCTTGCCGGAGCGCCTCTTCGATAATGTGTCTTCCGGTTGGTCCGGTCCCTCCAAAGAGAGCAATCTTCATCTCATTTTCCTCGTGGGCTTTTGGCTTGGAGCAACTGCCCTAGCTGCTGACATGCATGTTCGCGCTCACAGCCCGAGCAGTTGGCCGGCCCGCCTTCAGGCGGCCTTTTCCAAGACCGAGCGAACCCGGGCTTCGGTGACGGCGATGGCGGCCTTGGCCGCCTCAGGCCCGAAGACGGTGCCTTCCACACGGACGATTTCGATGTCGGTCAGGCCGATGAAGCCCAAGAGGTGGCGCAGATAGCCGGTCTGGAAGTCAAAGGGCGCCCAGTCGCCTTCCGAGAAGACGCCGCCTGCAGCAATGACGAGATAGACCTTCTTGCCGGTCAGCAATCCCTGCGGCCTGCCGGCTTCGCTATAACCAAAGGTCACGCCCGGCCAGGTGATATGATCGAACCAGGCCTTGAGCTGCGACGACGGGCCGAAATTGATCATGCCCGAACCCAAGACGATCACGTCCGCAGCCTTCACCTCGTCGACAAGTTCCTGGGCAAGGCCGACCGCCTTGACCTGCTCGGGCGTGCGCGCCTCTGGGGCCGCGACGCGGCCGTGAATATAGGCCTGCGCGATATGCGGCAGTGGGTTGGCCGCGAGATCGCGAGTCAAAAGCGTGCCGCCCAAGCGAAGCTTGAAGCCTTCGGCGATCTCGGTCGCGAAGCGGGTGGACAGGCTCTCGGCGCCACGAGGGCTCGATGTGACGAGGAGGATGTTGGTCATGGTTGCTCCGGGGTGAACAGGGTAGTAAACTCTTGTTACCAACACTATTAAGGTGACTGCCGTATTCCCCGCAAGAAGGCACTCCAATGACACTTGGTGACATTGATTTTCCCATCCCCCGAAAAGGTGACGAGTGCCGGTTTGTTCGGGAAATCCTTGATCGGGTCGGCGACAAATGGAGCCTGTACATCATCGCAACCCTCAAGGATGGACCGGTTCGCTTCAACGAGCTGCGCCGTCAGATCGACGGCATCTCGCAGCGGATGCTGACGATCACCTTGCGCGGACTGGAACGCGACGGGTTGGTGAAGCGGACATTGTTCCCAACTATTCCGCCGCGCGTGGAATATGAGTTGACGGACGTCGGACGGACGCTTCTTGCGCCCGTGATGGGTCTCGTAATGTGGGCGGACAGCAATCAGGAGAACATCCAAGACGCTCGCGTCCGATACGATGCAAGCTAGTTGGCATCGGACATCACCTGTCCGATTTGCATTCTATGGCACGCTATTGCCGCACAGGCAGAGCGGGGGTCTTCCAATGCGCACGATCCATCGTCTTCTGACTCTCAGTCATCATTGACGAAGAAAGAAAAGATGAGCCAAGCACCTCGGGCCGCCCGCAGAGCTAGCCGCCGGTAACAACTACAAATGCCAAGAGAATGTCGCCCCGAAGGCCAATTTCCGACACAGGCTAGGGGCGAATAGCGGCAATCCGACATGACGCATGTGTTTCGGTGGTCCCGACGCCGCCGGCGCATGCATTTTTTTCAGGGAATCCTCGTGTCGCATAAGCTTGCCCAGGCCTTCTTCGCCGTTCTCTTCCTCGCGCTCTCCTTCCCCAGCGCTCGCGCCGAGCAGGCTCAGCCCGCGATGACCAATGCGGCCGCGTTGTCGCCCGAGGAGGCCAGGCGAGCGCTTGAGACGATCCAGGACGACAGGAAACGCGCGCAGATGATCGACACGCTGCGCGCGATCGCCAATGCGTCCGGCCCGCAGCAGCCCGCGACGCCCGCGCCCGCGCAGACGTCGCCGATCCCGCTCTCGGCTGACGGCCTCGGTGCGCAGCTCCTGCTCACGGTGTCGGAGGAGATCGGCGAGATCTCGAGCGAGATCGCCAGCGTGGCGCGGACGATCACGCATTTCCCGGCGTTCTATTACTGGATCGTACGGACCGCCAACGATCCCGCGGCCTATAACCTTCTGATCGAGATCGCCTGGAAGCTTGCACTGGTTCTCGGTTGCGCGCTCGTGGCCGAATGGGTGCTGTTCCGCCTGATCCGCCGCCCGGTTGCCTTCCTGGAAGGACGCGTGCCGCAAGCCGCGCATCTGCCGGCACAGGCGCTGCCGATTGCCGATCCGCCGTCTTCGGTCGCCGATGTCACCCCCGCGCCCGAGCTGCACAAGCGCCGTCACAGCCTTGCGCGGGTCTGGCAGGTGATGCTGCGGCTGCCCCCCGTGTTCGGCCGCCTCGTCCTCGAGCTGCTTCCCGTTCTCGTCTTCGTGGGCGTCGCGACGGCGCTGCTCGGGACCGAGATCGGCCAGCCCACCACGGTCCGCCTCGTGATCCTCGCCGTCGTCAACGCCTATGCGTTCTCGCGTGGGCTCATCTGTGTGGTACGCGCGCTGGCAGGGCCGTTCGGCCTGTTTCCGGTGCGTGCCGAGACGGCGGCCTATGTCGAGATCTGGGCGCGCCGCATCGTCGGCGTCGGCATCACCGGCATCGCCTTTGCCAATGTCGCGCTGTTGCTCGGTCTGCACCGCGCCGGCTATGCAGCGCTGCTGCGCATGGTGATGCTGATCGTGCATCTCTTCGTCGTCGTCATCATCCTGCAATGCCGGCGGCAGGTTGCCGAGGCCATCCGCGCGCCGGCCGACCGGCAGGGAATCGCGGCCCGCCTGCGCAACCGCATCGCCGGCGGCTGGCACTATCTCGCCATCGCGCTGGATCTCGCGCTGTGGGCGGTGTGGGCGCTCAACATCCGCAACGGCTATTCGCTGCTGCTGCAATATTTCGTCGGCACCATCGTGGTCGCCGTGATCACGCGGCTCGCCGTCATGCTGACGCTGAGCCTGATCGACCGCGGCTTCCGGATTCAGCCGGACATTCTCCAGCGCTTTCCGGGCCTCGAGATCCGCGCCAACCGCTATTTGCCGCTGCTGCGCAAGATCGTGTCGGGCGTGATCGTCTTCATCGGCCTGGTGGCGGTGCTCGAAGTCTGGGGTGTGGACGCCATCGTCTGGTTCTACGGCGGCCAGATCGGCAGCCGGCTGATCTCCGCCCTCGTGACGATCGGCCTTGCCGTGTTCATCGCCGCCGCGATCTGGGAAGCCAGCAACGCGCTGCTGGACCGCCAGATCAACACGCTGTCGCGCGATGGGCACTATGCCCGCGCCGCGCGCCTGCGCACCTTTCAGCCGATGCTGCGCACCGCGCTGCTCTGCCTGATCGCCACGATCGTCGGCCTCACCGCGTTGAGCGAGATCGGCGTCAATGTCGCGCCGCTGCTGGCGGGCGCCGGCATCGTCGGCATCGCCATCGGCTTCGGCTCGCAGAAGCTGGTGCAGGACCTCATCACGGGTCTGTTCCTGCTGCTGGAGAACACGGTGCAGGTCGGCGACAATGTCAGCGTGTCGGGGCTTTCCGGGACGGTCGAGAACGTCTCGATCCGCACCATCCGCCTGCGCGCGGGCGACGGCGCGGTGCACATCGTGCCGTTCAGCGCGGTCACGACCATCACCAATGCCAGCCGCGGCGCCGGCAATGCCTCGGTCAGCGTCAACGTCGCCTACAGGGAGGACACCGACCGCGCCGGCCAGATCCTCAAGGACATCGTCGACGAGATGCGCCGCGAACCGGAATTCCGCGCGCTGATCCGCGGCGACCTCGATCTGTGGGGCATCGACAAGGTGGACGGCGCGATGGTGTCGATCGTCGGCCAGATCCGCTGCACCGAGGCCGGGCGCTGGCCGGTCCAGCGCGAATTCAACCGCCGCATGAAGCTGCGCTTCCAGCAGAACGGCATCAACATCGCATCCGCCACCCAGACCATCCTGATGCATGTCGCGCCGCCGGCAGACGGTGCCGCCAGCCTGACGCCAAGACGGGCGGCCGGTTAGTCGCCCGGCGGAAATTTCCGGCTTGCCTCCGTCCACCCGGCAGCGTTCACTCTGTTTCCAGCCCGCTCCCGACATTCCGACCGTCGACGAGGCGGGCCTGCCGGGGCTCTATATTTCCTACTGGCACGGCATCTGGGCACCGAAGACCACGCCGAAGGAGATCGTGGCCAAGCTCAACGCGGCCATCGTCGCCGTGCTTGCCGATGCCGCGGTCGAGCGGCGCTTTGCCGAATTAGGTCAGGAGATACCGCCGCCCGACCAGCAGACGCCTGCGGCGCTTGCGGCCTTTCAGAAGGCCGAGACCGCGAAATGGTGGCCGATCGTGAAGGCGGCCAACATCAAGCCGGAATAGCCGCGCGCGGCGCCACAAGCACTCTTCCTCATCCTGAGGAGGCCGCGCAGCGGCCGTCTCGAAGGATGGCCGCGGGCGAGATCTCGGCCTTCATGGTTCGAGACGCGCGTACCGCGCTCCTCACCATGAGGCGAGAGAGCTGCTTGCCGCGTTAACTTTTGCTCCAACTGCCGCTCGTTCGCGGCAATCTCGCTGCATTGCGAGATCACAATCGGCGCCTCAGTCTCTACGTCCTTGATCTCGATGGAGCGCTGGCCGACAATGTCCGCCGTTCAATGTGAAGCTCCTTGGGGGAATCGTGAATAGACCTGCTCGGGTCGTTGCCCAATCGACGTCGTCAAATCCGCCGCAAGGCATGGCGCTGCTGCGCGATCCCCTGCTCAACAAGGGCACCGCCTTCACCGAATCCGAGCGCGCCGCACTCGGCCTGCGTGGCCTGCTGCCGCCTTGCGTGCTGACGATGGAGACCCAGGCGCAGCGTGTCCTCACCAATCTGCGCACGCTGCCGACCGATCTGGAAAAATATGTCGCGCTGAACGCGCTGCATGACCGCAACGAGGCGCTGTTCTTCCGCGTCGTCGTCGACCATATCGACGAAATCCAGCCGATCATCTACACGCCGACGGTCGGGCTCGCCTGCCAGAAATACGGCCTGATCTTCCAGCGGCCGCGCGGCATGTTCATCTCCTCGCGCGATCGCGGTCAGATCGCCGAGCTGCTGAAGAACTGGCCCTACCAGGCCAAGCTGATCGTCGTCACCGACGGCGAGCGCATACTGGGGCTTGGCGATCTCGGCGCCAACGGCATGGGCATCCCGGTCGGCAAGCTCTCGCTCTACTCGGCCTGCGCCGGCGTGCATCCGGAATCGTGCCTGCCGATCGTGCTCGACGTCGGCACCAACAACGAAGAGCTGCTGAACGATCCCTATTATCTCGGCCTGCGCGAGCGGCGGCTTACGGGCGAAGCCTATGACAGCTTCGTCGACGAGTTCATGCAGGCTGCGCGAAAGACCTTTCCGGGCGTGCTGATCCAGTTCGAGGATTTCGCCAATCATTCGGCGTTCAAGCTGCTGCACAAATATCGCGACGAAGCCTGCGTCTTCAACGACGACATCCAGGGCACCGCGGCGGTGGCGCTCGCCGGACTGTTCTCGGCTCTGCGCATCTCCGGCGGCAAGCTCAGGGATCAGCGCATCCTGTTCCTTGGCGCGGGCGAGGCGGCGACCGGCATCGCCGATCTCGTGGTGTCGGCCATGATGGCGGAAGGCGCCAGCGAAGCGGACGCGCTCCGGCGCAACTGGCTGGTGGATTCCCGCGGCCTCGTCGTCGGCGGCCGCGATGGTCTCTCAGGCCACAAGCTGCGCTATGCGCATGCCGGCCAGGCGCCGATCTCCGACTTCCTGACTGCGATCAAGACGCTGAAGCCGACGGCGATCATCGGCGTCGCTGCGGTCGGCGGCGCTTTCACGCCGGAGGTGCTCAAGACCATGGCCGAGCTCAACGAACAGCCGATCGTGTTCGCGCTCTCCAACCCGACCTCGAAGGCGGAATGCTCGGCCGAGGATGCCTATCGCTACACCGGGGGCCGCGCGCTGTTCGCCTGCGGCAGCCCGTATGATCCGGTCAAGCTCAACGGTCGCAGCTTCGTGCCGCGCCAGGGCAATAATTCCTACATCTTCCCCGGCGTCGGCCTCGGCGTCATCGCCAGCGGCTCGAAGCTCGTGACCGACGAGATGTTCATGGCGGCGGCCCATACGCTTGCCGATTGCGTCGGCAAGGAGGACCTCGATCAGGGGAGCCTCTATCCGGCGTTGCCGCGCATTCGCGAGGTCTCGGTCCGCATCGCCGCGGCCGTTGCCGACGTCGCCTATCAGCGCGGGTTGGCGGCCGGACCGGCGCCCAACGACGTCAAGGCCCTGGTCCAGTCCCAGATGTACGAGCCGCATTACTGAGCCACTGGGGTTGCCGGCCCTCAGGCTGTCCCGATTCAGGACGCGTCACTGTGGTGGAATCGTCACAGCTGACGCGAAATGGCGGCGGCCGCACGCCTGCTTTTGTTCCGACAAGGTTCTGCCCTCATTGCCGACCGAAAATCGCCCCCGTTCGGAGGGCGTATCATGTCTCGCATTGCACGTGCCGAAGCTTCCCGGATTTCCTACGCGACCTCGTGCCGGCTGTTGCTTGCCATCGCCGGCGCCGCCTCGCTTGCCGCCTGCGCGCAAGCGCCGGTCGGCCGCCAGAAGGCCGATCTCGCCGGCGCCAGCCGGCAGGCCGCGGTCGAGCGCCCGCAGCGCGTGGCGGCGCTGCATCCGCGCCCGATCAGCCGGGCGCGCGCTCCCGATGCGGACTCAAAGCAAACCGTGTCGCACGGCATTGCCAGCTTCTATTCGGATACGGCGACCGCAAGCGGCGAGCGGTTCGACAAGAACGAGTTGACCGCGGCGCATCCGACTCTGCCGTTCGGCACCAAGCTGCGCGTCACCGACACCGATTCCGGCCGCTTCGTCACGGTCCGGGTGAACGATCGCGGGCCCTATGTTCGCGGACGCGTGGTCGACATCACGCCGTCCGCGGCCGAGGCGCTCGGCATGGTCGACAAGGGCATCACCAATGTCCGGCTCGAGGTCGTGCAATAGGACGCTCGTCAACACCAGACGCCGCGTTTAACCGGGTGTTAGCGGCTTATCGAGCACCATGTGTGTCCAGGCAGTTTGGGGCAGTGGGGAGAGGGACGCTTGAACACGATCCAGTATCTCGAAGATCAGGCCGCGCGCGCCGAGCGGCTCGCCAGACGGATCACGGATACGCTGACCATCGAAAGGCTGCTCGCCTTTGCCGACGAGCGCCGCCGCGAGATCGAGGTCATCGCCGGCAAGTACCGGCGCGCTTAGACTCTTCCCAATCCATGTCCTGACGGCTGGCACCACCGAGGTGACCGCCAAATGCGCCGCGGACGCTGCGCTTTTCTTGTTCGGGCAAGCAGAGCGCTTTCAGGAGCAGAGCGCTTTCAGGAATGGCTTTCCACGAAGTCGCTGAGATAATCAGGCAGCTCCATTCCGTCGATGTCGCAGCGCGCTCGGATCTCGCCGGCGACGTCGGTCGAGATGTCCTTCATCCAATGCTCGAGCGTGTTGAAGGAGATCACCTTGATGGGGTCGTTGAAGCAGCCGGCGACGAGATCGCCGATCGTGGCTTCGAGGTCGTTGCGTTCGATGCGGATTTCGGTGTTCTCGTCGCGGCGATCGACCACCACGAACAAGGTCTGGTCCGCCCCGTAGGGCACGATCGATGATGGTACGCCAGCTTCAAGCATCCTCAGGCACTCGCGACTTGGCTTACGAATTGGCTTAGGACTTTGGCTTCCGATCCCCGTTAACGGGACAAACCGGAAGAAGGTTCCTGCGCGATGCCGTGAAGTGCGGTCAGAGAAATTCTCGGAGGCGCCAGAGCTCGACGACGTGCTCGGGCGAGAGGACCTCGGTGACCAGCGGCGGCTGCGCCACGGTGCGGATCTCGTAGAGGTGACGGGTCGCCACCGGCTTGTCCATGAACGCCGAGATGCATTCGTCGAGCGTGCCTTCGACGACCTGGTACGGCTCCCGGTCCGGCTGACGCTGATTGGCGAGCGACGGCCATTTGTTCAGCACCGCAAGCGCACCGAAATCGACCTTTGACTCCCCGACAACGTCCCCCATCGTCCCGCCTCACGCAAAAAACGCCCCAGCACGCGGATCTGCGTGCCGGGGCCTACACCTGTCGCTGCATCTCAATGCCACGACGCCATAATGCAGCAGCCGGGAAAAGGTTCCCGGCCGCCTTGCCTGATCAGCTCGCCGCCGCCGCGATCTTGTGCCCCGGGCTGGCCTGCCCGGCGAAGCGACGCAAGGCCTCCGCCATCTGCACCCGGCCCGGTACGCCCGTGATCACGACGTCGACCATGGTGAACGAGGAGTGGAAATGGCCGTGCGCCTTCAGCTGGTCGACCGGGACGCCTGCGGCCGACATCGCCTCGGCATAGGCGATCCCCTCGTCGCGCAACGGATCGAACTCGCAGGTCACCACGAAGGCGGGCGGCAGGCCGGCGACCTTGCCGCGCAGCGGCGAGACGCGCGGATCGGTGCGGTCGGCCGGCGAGCAATAGAGATCCCAGAACCAGTACATCAGCGAGCGCGTCAGGAAGTAGCCGGTCGCATTGTCGTTGTAGGAGGAACGATCGAAGCTGCAATCGGTGACCGGGCAGATTAGGAGCTGGCCGGCGATCTCGGGCCCGCCACGGTCGCGCGCGAGCTGGCAGGTGACAGCGGCGACGTTGCCGCCGGCACTCCAGCCGGCGACCAGCACCGGGCCCGCTCTGCCGCCGAGCTCTTCGGCGTGCTCGGCGATCCAGCGCGTTGCCGCATAGCCGTCTTCGGCCGCGGTCGGGAAGCGATGCTCCGGGGCGTGACGATAGCCGACGCTGACGAACATCATCCCGGTCCGCCGCACCATGTCGCGGCAGAACGGCTCGTCCGATTGCTCGTCGCCGAGCACCCAGCCGCCGCCGTGGAAATACACCACGACCGGATGCGGTCCTGGCGTCGCCGGCTTGTAGACGCGGTAAGGCAGCGCGCCGTCCGCGACGGGAAGGGTGCCGTCGACGATGTCGCCGATCGGCCGTCCCGCAGGCCGGCTCTTGTTGAACTCGTTCACGAACGCACGCGCGCCTTCCGCGCCCATCGACTCGATCGGCGGCAGGTTCAGCGACGCCAGCAGGCCCAGCACCAGCCGCACGTCCGGCTGCAGCCGCACCACCTCGCCGTCATTGCATTGCGCGGCGCCACCAGGGCCGGTGAGCTTGAAGCCGAGCATGCCGCGGCTCACCACCTCGTCGCAGATGCTGCGATAGGGGCCGACGCCGCCGGTATAGGGCATCAGGCCCTGCACCTTGCCGGGCACGTTGGCGCCCGTGTACCAGGTGTTGGCGAGCCGGTGTAGCGTCAGCATCGAGCAGTCGGCCATGTGCCTGTTCCAGCCGGCCTGCGCCGTCTCGGTCGGCTCGATCGTGGTGAGGCCGGCATCGCGCAAGTCGGCCAAGCGGTCGACCACCCAGTCGACATGCTGCTCGATCGAGACCGCCATGTTCGAGAGCACCGACGGGCTGCCCGGACCGGTGATCATGAAGAAGTTCGGGAAGCCCGCGACGGTGAGGCCGAGATAGGTCTGCGGCCCCTGTGCCCAGACGTCGGTGAGCGACTTGCCGCCGCGCCCGGTGATCGGATGCACGGCGCGGATCGCGCCGGTCATGGCGTCGAACCCGGTGGCGAACACGATGACGTCGAGGTCGAAGCTGCGCTTGTCGGTCGCGATGCCGCTCGCGGTGATCGCCTTGATCGGTTCCTGGCGCAGATTGACCAGCGTGACGTTCGGCCGGTTGTAGGTGGCGTAGTAATTGGTGTCGAGGCAGGGGCGCTTGGCGCCGAAGGGATGGTCGTGCGGCATGAGCGCGGCAGCGGTCTCGGGGTCCTTGACGGCCGCGCGGATCTTCTCGCGGATCAGGTCCTGGACGATCTTGTTGCCGTCGACGTCGACGGCCTGGTCGGCCCAGAGCTGGGTCAGGATGTGGACGAGGTCGCCGGCCGCCCAGGCACGCTCGAACCGCTCACGGCGTTCGGCATCGCTCAACTGCCAGCTCACGACCGTCTGCTGCGGATAGGGCACGCCGGCCATCGACTGGCGCGCCTGCTCGCGATAGGCGGCGCGGTCGCTCTGCAGCAGGCTCATGCGGTCCGACGGCGCCGGACCGTTATGCGCGGGCAACGCGAAGTTCGGCGTGCGCTGGAACACGGTCAGATGCGCGGCCTGCTCGGCGATCAGCGGGATCGACTGGATCGCCGACGAGCCGGTGCCGATCACGGCGACGCGCTTGCCCGCCAGATCGACGCCGCCATGCGGCCAGCGTCCGGTGAAATAGACCTCGCCCTTGAAATCCTTGACGCCGTCGATCTCCGGCGGCTTTGGCGCCGAGAGGCAGCCGGTGGCCATGATGTAGTGGCGGCAGGAGACCGGGGCGCCATTGTCGGTGGTGAGCAGCCAACGCTCCGCCGTCTCGTCCCATCTGGCTTCGGTGACCTTCGTGCCGAAGCGGATGTCGCGTCTGAGATCGTAGCGGTCGGCGACGAAGCCGAGATAGCGCAGGATTTCGGGCTGGGTTGCGTATTTCTCCGACCAGGTCCAGGCGGTCTCGAGCTCGGGATCGAACGTGTAGCTGTAGTCGATGGTCTGGATGTCGCAGCGCGCGCCGGGATAGCGGTTCCAATACCAGGTGCCGCCGACGTCGCCGGCCTCCTCGAGGGCGACGGCCTTGAAGCCGGCCTTGCGCAGGCGGTGCAGAAGATAGAGGCCGGCAAAGCCGGCCCCGACCACGGCGACGTCGACCTGCTGAGCGGTTCCGCGTTCCTCGGAGGCACGTGTGGCAACCATCGCATCAGACATGGCATTCCTCCCGTATGTTTCGTTTTGCCGGCAGGCTAGCGCTGCAGGTTCAGCTTGTCATCAGAGCAAGTGCAATCTTCGGTGGTCGTTTGCGGCGGCATCATGGCCGCGCGAATGTCGCGGGCGCTGCACGCATCGCGATGCACAATGGCCGTGATTACCCGGGCTAATCATGCCCGATCGCCCTGTGTATGCTTGCGGTTACAAGCCACGCGTAGCGGCCGAGCGTCATGCCAGAGTTGAGTGAGCGGACCAAAGCGAACATGGACGTCGTCCTGGAGCAGACGTGCCGGCAATTGCCGCATGGCGGCGATCACGATAGCCGCAGGTTCATCGCCGAGCGACTGATCGAGGCGGCGCAGGCCGGACACTCGACGCTCGGCGAGCTCGGCATCGTCGCGCGCCGCGCGCTGGCGGAGATTCTCGCAAAGCGCGGTGAGTAAGCCGCAAGGCTTGCCTGCTGGCGCGCCGCGGACATAACCTCACACGAATTCGTCTGCGCATCGAGATGCCCAGAAGATGCGATCCCTGCTTGCGCTCATTGCGGCTTCCGCATTGCTCTGGCTTGCCGGCTCGGCCATGGCTCAGCCGGTCGGGCAGTTTCCATTCGCGCTGACGCGCGAAGGACAGATGCTCGGCGCCGTCGAAGGCGAGGTGGCTTCGTTCAAGGGACTGGCCTACGCGGCGCCGCCGGTCGGCGCGTTACGCTGGCGGCCGCCGCAGCCGACGCCCGAAAGCTCGGAGATGCACACCGCCTATGCCTCCGGCGCGCCCTGCCTTCAGCCGGCGCTGCCCGAGGCAAGCGAGGATTGTCTGACGCTGAACGTGTTCCGTCCCTTCGGGGTCGACGGCCCGCTGCCGGTGATGGTGTTCATCCATGGCGGCGGCTTCGTCAGCGGCAGCGCGAACGAGCCGCTGTTCGACGGTGCCAGGCTGGCGCAGGCCGGCCTCATCGTCGTGACCGCCAATTATCGCCTCGGCGCGCTCGGCTGGCTTGCTCATCCCGCGCTGTCGGACGGCGGCTCCGGCAATTACGGCCTGATGGATCAGATCGCCGTGCTGCATTGGGTTCACGACAACATCGCGGCCTTCGGCGGCGATCCTGGCAACGTCACCTTGTTCGGCAGCGGCGCCGGCGCGACGTCGATCGCGCTCCTGATGCTGTCCGCGCAAGCGCTTGGTCTCTTTCACAAAGCCATCCTGCAATCGATTCCAGCGCGCGCGCATCTGCGCTCGGTGCAGGAGGCGGAGGCTGTCGGCCGGCAGTTCGTGGCCGCGCTGGGAGCGCAGGCGGATCTGCGCGGCGTCGAACCGCGACGCCTGCTTGCCGCCGAGAACCGTCTCCTGCAGACATTGCGGCGCAGCTTCGCGCCGATGAGAGATGGAGATCTGGTGACCGAGGATATTGCCGCGGGCTTTGCAGCCGGACATCAAAGCCGTATTCCCATGATCATCGGCTCGAACGACGACGAGACGGGCTTCGACAGCGAGTCCGATATCAAGGAGGAGGTCGCATCGTCAGGGCTCACGAGCGGCGAGCTGCGCGAGCTCTATCCAGGTCTCGTCCGGCCGTCAGAGCTTGCGGCGAGGTTCTATACCGACAAGGTCTTTACCGAGCCCGCACGATTGCTGGCCCGCCTGCATGCAGCAAGCGGCGCGGCGACCTTTCGCTATCGCTTCGCCTATGTGCCGGAGGCCCGGCGCGCCAATCCCGAAGGCGGGCATGGGCGCGAGCTGCAGTTCATTTTCGGTGCGGAAGGCGTGCCGGGGGCAGGCATCTTCTCGCGCGGCGATCGCAAGGTCGCAAGCCGCATGCGATCCTATTGGATCAACTTCGCCAGGAGCGGCGATCCCAACGGTCCGGATCTTCCGCATTGGGCCGCGGCCGGTCGCGATCGCCTGCTGCTGATGACGAACGAGGGCATCGCGAGCGGCGACGATCCCTTGGCGGAGCGTCTGGACCGACTCGCGCGCTAGCTGCCGCAGCCCGCCCACCTCTCCCGCTTGCGGGAGAGGTCGCGCCGAAGGCGCGGGTGAGGGCTGTCTCCGCTAGGGGATACTATCCCATTGCGGAAACACCCTCTCCCCAACCCTCTCCCGCAGGCGGGAGAGGGAGCGCGCCTCCGTCCAATTGTCAGAGCTCATCTTAAGCGCGACAGGATGGCGTGAGCTTTAAGCCGCGAGCTCGACGCGCGGGGCCGGCGTCAGCCGGTCTTCCTCCAGATAGTCCATCGCGCCGTCCTTCTCGACGGCGTAGAATTGCTGGCCTTCCCGCGACTTGAAGGCGGCGCGCACGATGCCGCGGCGGCCCTTGTCACTGTTGACGACGTCCCCCAGTGCAAACTTCCTCATCTCACGTCTCACTTGTCTTGAGGCCGACTGCTTCGGCCATGCCGGAGATTTTGGGCGGCAAATCGTTAACGACTTGCTAACCATGCCGGTTTGCCTATGCTCGCCGCCGTCGCGCCGGCACTGGCGCGCATATTGCCGATGAGACCAGCAACATGACGCGATTTCCGACGCTCTTCCTGTCGCATGGCGGCGGTCCCTGGCCGTTCATGGAGGACAGGCGGGTGCAATATGCGAAGACCGCCGCGGAGTTCGGCCGGCTGCCGCAGCTGCTCCCGGAAAGGCCGAAGGCCGTGCTCGTCATCACCGGCCATTGGGAGGCCGATGCCTTTACCGTCTCGACCTCGGCGCAGCCGCCGATGGTGTACGATTATTACGGTTTCCCCGAGCATACGTACCACCTCAAATATCCGGCGCCCGGCAAGCCGGAGCTCGCGGCGCAAGTGAAGGCGCTGCTGACGCGGGCCGGCCTCGATTGCCGGGAAGATCCCAATCAGGGGTTTGATCACGGCACCTTCGTGCCGCTCGGCTTGATGTATCCGAACGCCGACATGCCGATCGTGCTGCTGTCGCTGAAGTCTGCCTACGATGCGGCCGAGCACATCAAGGCCGGCGAAGCCATCGCCTCGCTCCGCGATGATGGCATCCTGATCGTCGGCAGCGGGCTGACCTATCACAACATGCGCGGCTTCAACCGGCCGGAGTCCAGGCCGGTCTCCTACGATTTCGAGGCTTATCTGAACGAGGCGATCAGCAACCCGGATCCGGTCCGTCGCAACGCGATGCTGGTCGATTGGGAACATGCGCCGAGTGCGCGCCTGGCGCATCCGCGCGAGGACCATCTGCTGCCGCTGATGGTGGCCGCCGGTGCCGCCGGCAGCGATGTCGGCAGGCGCGTCTTCGTCGACGAGGTCTCGGGTGTCGCGATGGCGTCGTATGTGTTTGGTGGTTGAATCTTCCTTCTCCCCTTGTGGGAGAAGGTGGCGCGAAGCGCCGGATGAGGGGTCTCTCTCCGCAAGTCCAACTCTCATGTGAATCGCTGAGAGAGACCCCTCACCCGTCTCGCCGCTACGCGGCGAGCCACCCTCTCCCACTGTTCAGACCGGGGAGATGGTGGACGGGTGTTCGGAGACATCGTGGACACTTTCTGGGCTCCCGTCGAGAGGTCGGATGTCGACGGTTGCAATCGTTTGGGTTCTGAACACGACGTCGAAGACGCCAGACAAACTCCAATCTCGCGTCCATCCGAGACACCTCGCGGAACGGCATCCGACAGCCTCCTTACTGAGCTGTCGAAAGTGTCCACGATGTCTCCGAACACCCGTCCACCATCTCCCCGGTCTGAACACCCACAAGGGGAGAGGGTCAACCTCACCCGTATCTCAGCTTCATCACCAGAATGCCGCCGGCGAGCACCATGGTGATGGCGTTGGCGGCGACCAGCGGGGCGTCTCCGGAGAGCAGGCCGTAGATTAGCCAGAGCGCGAGGCCCAGCACCATGACCAGGAACATGCCGAGCGAGATGTCGCCGGTGGAGCGGGTCTTCCACACCTTGATGGCTTGCGGCGCGTAGGCCACGGTGGTGCAGGTGGCGGCGGCAAAGCCGATCAGCTTGATGACGAAGGGGTCCATGCCGGCTCTATAACATGGATTCGCCGATGGTCACGTTCAGGCGCGCGCCGCCATCAGATCACGATACAGTGCGGCATAGTCGCCAGCGCGGCCACGCCAGGAGACGTCGGTCGCAAGGCCGTTTCGTTGCAGCCGGCGCCAGGTCTGCTTGTCGTGGAAGGCGGCGTTGGCCTTGCGCAAGCTGCCGGCGAGGGCCTCCGCCGTCACGGGTGCGAACTTGAAACCGGTGGCATCGCGGCCGGAGGCGGCGGCCTCGTCGATATCGACGATAGTGTCCTCGAGCCCGCCGACGCGCGAGACGATCGGGACGGCGCCATAGCGTAGCGCGCAGAGCTGGGTGAGCCCGCATGGCTCGAAGCGCGAGGGCACGATCAGCGCGTCCGAGCCGGCCTGGAGCAGGTGCGCCAGGATTTCGTCATAGCCGATCACGACGCCGATGCGGCCGGGATTGGCGCGGGCCGCAGCCTGATAGCGGTCCTGCAGATCGCGGTCGCCGCTGCCGAGCAGCGCGAGCTGCATGCCTTCGCGCAGGATGGTCGGGATCGCCTCGAGCAGGAGATCGAGACCCTTCTGCCACGACAGCCGGCTGATGACGCCGAGCAGCGGCGCCTCGTCCGAGGAATCGAGGTTGAACTGCTGCTGCAGCACTGCCTTGTTCGCAGCCCGGAACGTGAGGTCCTCGGCGCCGTAGCGGTAGGCGATGTGGGGATCGTCCTGCGGATTCCACACCGAGATGTCGATGCCGTTGAGGATGCCGCTCAGCACATCGCGGCGCGCGCGCAACAGGCCGCCGAATCCCATGCCGCCCTCGTCGCTCTGGATCTCCCGCGCGTAGGTCGGCGACACCGTGGTGATGCGGTCGGCGAATTGCAGCCCGGCCTTGAGGAAGCTGATGCCGCCGAAATATTCGAGTTCATTGACGTTGAAGGCGTGCCAGGGCAGGCCGATCGACCCGATCAGATCAGGTGCGAACTTGCCCTGATAGGCCATGTTGTGGATGGTCATCACGGTGGCAGGCCGCGGGCGATTGTCATAGTGCAGATAGGCGGGCGCAAGCCCGGCCTGCCAGTCGTGGGCGTGCACGACGTCGGGCACGAACGCGGGCACGAGGCCGCGGCCGATGTCGGCCGCGACGCGCGACAGCGCCGCGAAGCGCACGCCATTGTCGGGCCAGTCGACGCCTTCAGGGGTGACGTAAGGGTTGCCCGGCCGCGCATAGAGGTGGGGCACGTCGAGCACGAACAGGTCGAGCCCCTCGTGGAAGCCGGCGAGCAGCCGTCCGGGACCGCCGAAATAATCCGGCCAGCTGCGAATCTCCGCGGCGCCGGCGACCTGCCGCATCACGTCGGGATAGCCCGGCATCAAGGTGCGCATCTCGACGCCGTGCGCCTTCAGCGCGATCGGCAGCGCGCCGGCGACGTCCGCGAGGCCGCCGGTCTTGACGATGGGATAGACTTCCGAAGCGACCGCGAGGACGCGAACAGGCATCATTTATTGAGCCCGTCGATCATCGGCTGGGTGATCAGGGAGATGCCCTGTTCGGTGGTGCGGAATCGCTTTGCGTCGAATTCGGGATCCTCGCCGACGACGAGGCCTTCGGGAATCTCGACGCCGCGATCGATCACGACGTTCTTCAGGCGAGCCCCGCGGCCGACATTCACATAGGGCATGATGACCGCGTTCTCGACATTGGCGTAGGAGTTGATGCGCACGCCGGTGAACAGCAGCGAGCGGCGCAGCGAGGCGCCGGAGATGATGCAGCCGCCGGAGACCAGCGAGCTCACCGCCTGGCCGCGCCGGCTTTCCTCGTCATGGACGAATTTCGCCGGCGGCGTGATCTCCGAATAGGACCAGATCGGCCAGGCGCGGTCGAACAGATCGAGCTCCGGCACCACGTCGGTGAGATCGATATTGGCGGACCAGTAGGCGTCGACGGTGCCGACATCGCGCCAATAGGCAGTGTTGTTGCGGCTGGAGCGGACGCAGGAGGTCGAGAACTGGTGGGCGATGGCGCGGCCGTTCTTGACGAGGTAGGGAATGATGTCCTTGCCGAAATCGTGGTTCGAGTCCGGGTCCTCGGCGTCGCGCTTGAGCTGGTCGAACAGAAACTTTGCGTCGAAGACGTAGATGCCCATGCTGGCCAGCGAGACGTCCGGCTTGCCCGGCATCGGCGGCGGATCTTTCGGCTTCTCCAGAAACTCCTGAATCCAGCCGTTCTCGTCGACATGCATGATGCCGAAACCGGAAGATTCCGCGCGCGGCATCTCCAGGCAGCCGACTGTGACGTCGGCGCCGCTCTCGACGTGCTGGCGCAGCATCACCTCGTAGTCCATCTTGTAGATATGGTCGCCGGCCAGCACCACGATGAAGCGGCAGGCGTGGGATTCGATGATGTCGATATTCTGGTAGACCGCATCCGCCGTGCCGACATACCACATGTTCTCGGAGACGCGCTGGCTCGCGGGCAGGATGTCGAAGCTCTCGTTGCGCTCGGGACGGAAGAAGTTCCAGCCCATCTGAAGATGCCGGATCAGGCTGTGTGCCTTGTATTGGGTGGCGACCGCGATGCGGCGGATGCCTGAATTGACGGCATTCGACAGCGCGAAATCGATGATGCGGGACTTGCCGCCGAAATAGACGGCGGGCTTGGCGCGCCGGTCAGTCAGCTCCAGGAGCCGGCTGCCGCGTCCACCAGCCAGGACGAACGCCAGCGCCTGACGGGCGAGCGGCTCATTACCGACGGCACTCATGTCATCCTCCCACTCACGCCCGGCGCAGACCGAGGCCATTTGTCGCGAGAAGCCCTCGCGCCCTTGGAACAGATAGTAGCGGTACGCATAGTAAATCGTGAAGTAGGTTGTTGGTTGCGAGCGCGGGAAGCTTAATGCTCTGCCCGCCCGGCTCCGGCACCGCGGCGGCGACGCCGGGCGGCGGATGGTTCGGGCGCTTTGCATGCCGACGGCCCTCTCGCCAGGAGGCATGAATGGGACTTGTGCGCCGCACGCAAAATTCCGGCTCGAAGATCCGGGATTTGACATAACGCAACGATGCCCGATCATGCCGCTGCGATCCTTTTCCAAGCGAAACGTCAAACAGGAGCTGAGACGATGAGGTTCTGGAAAACGGCAATTGCCTGTTCGCTGGCCGGCGTGGTCATCGCCGGTCAAATCCAGCAGGCGGCGGCGGCCCCGCTGCCGACCAACGTCGCGACCATGAAGGCGGCGGTCGGCGATGACGTCACGCCGGTGCATTGGCGCGGCGGCGGATGGGGATTGGCCATTGGTGGCCTCGCTGCAGGTGCAATCATCGGCGGCGCCATCGCCGGCGGCGCGCCTTATGGCTATTACGGCAGACCCTATTATTACGGCGGCTACGGCTATCCGGGCTACGGCTATGGCTATGGCTATGCCCCCGCCTATTACGGCTACGGCTACGCACCGGTCTATGCCTATCCACGCTATTATCGGCCCTACCGTCCGTACTACGGCTACGGCTATTACCGGCCGCACCGGGTCTATCACCGTCACTATTACCGCCGACATTGGTGAATGCCCGCGTAGGCGGCGGGAGAGTCAGGCGATCAGCTCATGCAGGCAAACTGCATGAGCGCGATCGTGGCGAGCTGCCGCCTCGAAAACACGTCGGTCTTCACAGACGGAAATAATCTGTGATCGAACTGTCGCGCCTTGCGCGGCAGTGTTGCTGGAACCCGAGGGAACAAAGCGACGTTTGCAGCGCCGGGCAGGGCCAACCGGGAGCGGTGCCGTGCGCGCACGAACCACGCTTTTCTTTTCTCTGGCCAGCTTTTCGCTTTGTGCAATTTCCGTTGCCCAGGCCGAAAGTGGGCTTGCCTCGTATTACGGCTATGGAAAAGCCGGCAAGGGCGGCGAGCTGACCTGCGCGCACCGCACGCGCCCGTTCGGCAGCGTGCTCAGGGTGTCCTACGGCAGCCGCACGATCCAGTGCCGCGTCAACGATCGCGGCCCCTTCATCCGCGGCCGGATCGTCGATCTCTCGGTGCCGGCCGCCCGCGCGCTCGGCATGATGAGCGCCGGCGTGGTGCGGGTCTCCGTGGAATAGGCCGCCCCGCGCGCTATAGTGCTGCCCGAGCAAAGGTGAGGGCTATGGCTGGGATCAGGGTGGGACTCGTCGGCTGCGGCTTCGTGTCGGAGCTGCACATGTACGCGTTCCGGCGCGTCTATGGCGTGAATGTCGAGGTTGCCGCGGTGGCCGCGCGCGGCGACCGTGTCGTCGCATTCGCCAGCCGCCACAGCATCGCACGCGTCTATCGCAGCTTCGCCGATTTGATCGCGGACGGCACGATCGACGTCGTCGACATCTGCACCCCGCCCAATCTTCACGCGGAAATGATCGTTGCGGCGATGCAGGCCGGCAAGCACGTGATCTGCGAAAAGCCTTTCGCCGGCTATTTCGGCCGCGACGGCGATGTGCGGCCGATCGGCCAGCACGTGCCGAAGGCGCTGATGTACGAGCGCGTGATCGAGGAGATGGACAAGACGCGCGCCGCGATCGAGCGCACCGGCAAGCTCTTCATGTATGCCGAGGACTGGGTCTACGCGCCCGCGGTGACAAAGATTGCGGAGATCGTCAGGGCGACCAGGGACAAGATCCTGTTCATGAAGGGCGAGGAGAGCCATTCCGGCTCGCATGCGGCCCATGCCGCGCAATGGGCGATGACCGGCGGCGGCTCGCTGATCCGCATGGGCTGCCATCCGCTCTCGGCCGTGCTCTATCTGAAGCAGGTCGAGGCCAGGGCGCGCGGCGAGACCATTGGCGTCGCCAGCGTCACCTGTGACGTCGGCAACGTCACCGCCGGGCTCAAGCCCGAGGAGCGCACCTACATCAAAGCCAATCCCGTCGACGTCGAGGACTGGGGCACGCTCACTGCGACCTTCTCCGACGGCACCAAGGCGACCGTGTTCTCCGGCGACATGGTCATGGGCGGCGTGCGTAATTTGATCGAGACCTACACGTCCGGCGGCTCGCTGTTCGCCAACATCACCCCGAACAATCATCTGATGAGCTACCAGACCAGCGAGGAGAAGCTCGCCTCGGTCTACATCACGGAGAAGGTCGACCGCAAAACCGGCTGGCAATATGTCTGCCTCGAGGAGGAATGGACGCGCGGCTATCTGCAGGAGATCCAGGACTTCATGGAATGCGTGGCGAGCGGGCGGCAGCCGTTGTCCGATCTCGCGCTGGCCTATGAGACGATCAAGGTGAACTACGCCGGCTATTGGGCGGCGGAGGAGGGACGACGGGTGGTGCTGTAGGGCAGTGAGTGCCACGAGCATGATGCCATCCTTCTCCCCTTGCGGGAGAAGGTGGCGCGAAGCGCCGGATGAGGGGTTCTCTCCACGCGCTTGCTAAGAGTTGGACTCGGGGAGAGAACCCCTCACCCGGCTTCGCTTTGCGAAGCCACCCTCTCCCGCAAGGGGAGAGGGTGCACCGCCTTCGCGGCGAGCAAAGCTACGCCCCGTAGGTCGAGCCCTTCGGCAGCGGGAATACCGGGTCCCGCGTGCGGATGTTGGTCGGCCACACCACCGAGATGTGCTCGCCGGCATTCTGCATCACCACCGGGGTCGAGCGTTCGTTCTGGCCGGAGAGCGGCGTGCCCGGCGGGAAGAACTTCACGCCGTAGCCCTGGATGGTGCCGCCGGCGGGAATGTCGACGTCGAGCGCGGCTTTGCGAATCGCCTCGGGCTCGAAGCTGCCGTACTTCTCCTTGGCGACCGGCAGCACGTTGTTGAGCAGCACCCAGGTCTGGTTGAAGCCCATCGAGCAATGCGGCGGCACGTCGGTGGCGCCGGTCTTGGCCTGATAGCGCGAGACCATGGTCTTGATCAGCTCGCCCATGCCGGGCGCGAGCTTGGCGGGATCGAGCAGCTGCGCCGGCACCGGGTCGATGTTGCAGAAATTGTCGATGTCGGTCCCAAACGTCGCGCGCAGCTTGTCGAGCTGGCTGTAGCCCGCGCCGGCCCCGAACAGCATCTTGAAGCGCAATCCGCTCTCGCGGGCCTGGCGCAGGAACAGGGTGATGTCGGGGTTGTAGCCCGCGTGCGAGATCACGTCCGCCCTGGAGCGCTTGATCTTGGTGACGAGCACCGACAGGTCAGGCGCGGAAGCCGAATAGCCTTCACGCAGCACGACCTGGATGCCGGCCTCCTTGGCGTAGGCTTCGTCGGCGGCGGCGACGCCGACGCCGTAGGGGCCGTCCTCGTGGATCAGCGCGACCTTGACGTCCTTGGCCTCCATGCCGAGCTTGGCCTTGGCGTGCTCGGTAAGGAAGGCGGCGAAGGCCTGGCCGTATTGATCCGAGTGAATTTGCGCGCGGAACACGTATTGCAGGTTCTTGTCCTTGAACACGGCGGTGGAGACCGCGGTCGTGATCCAGAGAATCTTCTTCTGCTGCTCGACCTTGGCGGCGAGCGGCACCGCGTGCGAGCTCGCATAGACGCCGTTGAGGATGTCGATCTTCTCCTGGCTGATCAGACGTTCCGCCTCGTTGATCGCGACGTCGGGCTTGCTCTGGGAATCCGCGGCGACGGGAGTGACCTTGTATTTGCCGCCGATGCCGCCCTTCTCATTGACGAGGTCGATGGCGATCTGCGCGCCGACCGAGGAGGCGACCGAGCCGCCGGCGGCGAACGGGCCGGTGAGATCGTAGATCAGGCCGATGCGCAAATTCTCGGCCTGCGCCTGGGCCCGGGTCCAATCGAGGCTGAGCGTGGCGGCGGCAGCCGCCGTACCCTTCAGCAGCTGCCTGCGTGAAGTCGGCATCCTATCCTCCCTCAAAACCGTCTTATGTTGTTTTTTGCGAAGTATGGGGAGCGCGCCAACGGAAAGTCAACATCGCGAAAGTCGAGGTCGGTCGCACGTGGCATGGAACGCAAATGCGAAATGACGGCGAGGCGGGCGATAACGTGTGATCACTGGGTCAGGCGCCGGGCCAGATAGCGCGCGGTCTTGCCGCCGGCCGTGGCGACCTGTTCAGGCGTTCCCGCCACGACGATGCGGCCGCCCTCGTCACCGGCGCCGGGGCCGAGATCGATGATCCAGTCGCTGTGGGCCACGACGTCCATGTCGTGCTCGACCACGATCACGCTGTTGCCGGCCTCGACGATCCGCTCGAGCTGGGCGATCAGCCGTTCGACGTCGCGCGGGTGCAGGCCGGTGGTGGGCTCGTCCAGGACATAGAGCGTGTGCCCGCGCTGCGGACGCATCAGCTCGGTCGCGAGCTTGATGCGCTGAGCTTCGCCGCCGGACAATTCGGTGGCGGACTGGCCCAGGCGGATATAGCCGAGGCCGACCTCGCGCACGACCGATAGCGAGCGTTTCAGCGTGGCATCGCCCTCGAAGAACGCGAAGGCGTCGTCGACGCGCATTGCCAGCACATCCGCAATGGACTTACCGCGGATCTTCACCTCGAGCGTCTTGTCGTTGTAGCGCGCGCCCTTGCAGGTCGGGCAGGGCGCGTAGACGCTGGGCAGGAACAGCAGCTCGACGCAGACGAAACCCTCGCCCTCGCAGGTCGCACAGCGGCCCTTGGCGACGTTGAAGGAGAAGCGTCCGGCATCGTAGCGGCGGGACTTCGCCTGCGGCGTCGCCGCGAACAGTTTTCGCACATGGTCGAACAGGCCGGTATAGGTCGCAAGGTTGGACCGCGGCGTCCGCCCGATCGGCTTCTGATCGACCACGACGAGCCGGTTCACCTGGTCGAGGCCGGCAACGATCCTGCCGCCCAATGTCTCGACCGTCGGCGCCAGGCTGTCGTCATCGGAATCGGCAGCAAGCGTGTGGCCGAGATGAGCGGCCACGGTGTCGACGAGAAACTGGCTGATCAGGCTCGATTTGCCGGAGCCGGACACGCCGGTGATGCCAGCGATGACGCCTAGGGGAATGTCGATGTCGAGGCCGCGAAGATTGTTGCGGACCACACCCCTGATTTTCAGATGCCCCTTCGGCGCACGACAAACAGCCGGCAGTGGCTTTCTTGGTCGCGACAGATAGTGGGCGGTTCGCGATTGCTCGATGTCCTCAAGCCCTGCCGGCGGCCCGCTGTAGAGGATGTGTCCGCCGCCTTCGCCGGCATCGGGGCCGACGTCCACCAGCCAGTCGGCATGCCTGATCACCTCGATCTCGTGCTCGACCACGAAGATCGAGTTGCCGGCATGCTTCAGCCGGTCCAGCGCCCGCAGCAGCGCCTCGGTGTCGGCGGGATGCAGGCCCGCGGACGGCTCGTCGAGCACGTAGACGACGCCGAACAGGTTGGAGCGGACTTGCGTGGCCAGACGCAACCGCTGCAATTCCCCCGGCGACAGCGTCGGCGTGCTGCGCTCGCAGGCGAGATAGCCAAGGCCGAGGTCGAGCAGGACGGCGAGCCGGGCCGACAGATCCTCGCAGATGCGTCTGGCGACAATGGCCTTCTCCGACCTGTCCGCAGATGCTGTTGCAAACGGCTTGATGAGCTGGTGCAGTTGCGAGAGCGGCAGATGCGACATCTCGGCAATGTTGAGCCCGGCGAACCTGACCTTGAGGGCCTCGGGCTTCAACCTTGTGCCATGGCAGGTTGGACAGTCGCGCGTGATCATGAATTGCGCGACGCGGCGCTTCATCATCGCGCTCTCGGACTTGGCGTAGGTCTGCATCACGTAGCGCTTGGCGCCGGTGAAGGTGCCCTGATAGCTCGGCTCCTCCTTGCGGCGCAGGGCGCGCTTGACTTCGGCGGCGTCGTAGCCGGCATAAACGGGAACGGTCGGCTGCTCCTCGGTGAACAGGATCCAGTCGCGGTCCTTCTTCGGGATCTCGCGCCAGGGCTTGTCGACGTCGTAGCCGAGCGTCGTCAGGATGTCCCGGAGGTTCTGACCTTGCCAAGCGCTCGGCCAGGCCGCGACCGCACGCTCGCGGATCGTCTTGGTGTCGTCGGGCACCATCGACTTTTCGGTCACATCGAGCATCCGGCCGATACCGTGGCAGGTCGGGCAGGCGCCCTCCGGCGTGTTCGGCGAGAACGCCTCCGCATAGAGCATCGATTGTCCCCGCGGATAGTCGCCGGCGCGGGAATAGAGCATTCGCAAAAGGTTCGAGATGGTGGTGACGCTGCCGACCGACGACCGCGTTGTCGGTGCTCCACGCTGCTGCTGAAGCGCGACCGCGGGCGGCAGGCCCTCGATGTCGTCGACTTCAGGGACTTGCATCTGGTGGAAGAGCCGACGCGCGTAGGGCGATACCGACTCCAGATAGCGCCGCTGCGCCTCGGCATAGATCGTTCCAAAGGCGAGCGAGGATTTGCCGGAGCCCGACACGCCCGTGAACACCACGAGCGCGTTGCGGGGAATGCGAACGTCGACGTTCCTGAGATTGTGCTCGCGCGCGCCCCGCACCCGGACGAAGCCATCGTCCTGCATCAGGCTGCCGGTCGGTTCTGATCGATCATCCATCTGGATCCTCCGGCCGCGGCGGGAGTGGCTCCGCGCGGCGCATGCTTCGCGCGGCGATCAGGTGTCGCCTGTGCCGACAGATAACCTAGCTTGCGTAGGCGCGTTCCAGCGATCGACGCTGCAGGTGCCGATCCAGTGCCAGGTCGACGAGACGCGTCAGCAGCTCGCCATAGGGTACGCCGGAGGCTTCCATCATCTTCGGGTACATGCTGATCGACGTGAAGCCGGGCAGGGTGTTGATCTCGTTGAAATAGAATTCGCCGGAGTGCCAGTCGAGGAAGAAGTCGACGCGCGCGAGGTCGCTGCATTCGAGGGCCGCGAAGACCTGCACCGCGAGCATGCGCACGCGCGCCATCTGGGCGGCGTCGAGCCTGGCCGGAAGATCGACCCGGGCGCCGTCGGGGTCCAGATACTTGGCCTCATACGAGTAGAATTCGTGATGGGCGTTGGGATTGAGCTCGCTGGCGACGCTCGCGAACGGCGTCTCGCCATCGAGCACCGCGATCTCGATCTCTCGGGCGTCTATGCCCTGTTCGACCAGCACCTTGACGTCATAGCGAAATGCGTCGTCGAGCGCCGCGCCGAGCGCATCCCACGTCTTGACCTTGTGAATGCCGACGCTGGAGCCCATGTTGCAAGGCTTGACGAAGACCGGGAGCGCCAAGCCCTCGGTCGCCTTGGCGACCGACGCGGCGCGGTCCCGGGCGAAGGCCTTGCGGGTCAGCACGCGATAGGGCGCGACCGGAATGCCGGCTAATCCGGCGAGGCGTTTGGCGATATCCTTGTCCATGCTGACGGCGGAGGCGAGAACGCCCGACCCGACATAGGCAACCTCAGCCAGTTCCAGGAGGCCCTGCACGGCGCCGTCCTCGCAGAGCGGCCCGTGCAGGACCGGAAAGACCACGTCGACATCGAGCGGGCCAGCTCCGCTTTCCGAGATCGGCATGAGCGCGCAGCGTCCGTCGGGTGTTCGGGCGAGCCGTATTTCGGGTGCGTCGGGCAGGATCGGCAAGGACGCCGCCTGCGCCTGATCGATCGCATGCAGATCGTTCCACTGCCACCGTCCTGCCTTGTCGATGGAGACGGGGATGATCTCGAAGCGCGAGCGGTCGAGATGCCTGAGCACGGAGGCGGCGGATTTCAGCGAGACCTCGTGCTCGCCTGACCTGCCACCATAGAGAACAACGACGCGAATCTTGTCTGCCATGGCTCAATTATCACGCGCTCTGTCCGGGAGTCACCTCCGTGGTCCTGTCTGCAGGTGCCGTAGGTTGGGCAAAGCGCAGCGTGCCCACGACTCCTTCAATACCGAACGAGAAGGTGGGCACGGCGCTTTGCGCCTTTGCCCACCTTACGATAGCGGTGCACTCTCAGCCCGGCCCTGCGCCCTGCGTTGCCGTGAACACCGCGTAGAGCGACTGGCTCGCGGCCATAAACAGGCGGTTGCGCTTGGGGCCGCCGAAGCAGACGTTGCCGCACACCTCCGGCAGGCGGATGCGGCCGAGCAGCTTGCCCTCGGGCGACCACACCGTCACGCCGCTATAGCCGACGGCGCGGCCGGCATTGCTGGAGGCCCATAGATTGCCGTTGACGTCGCAGCGCAGGCCGTCCGGCCCGCACTTCACGCCGTCGACCACGCAATCGGTGAACTTCTTCAGGTTCGACAGCTTGTTGTCGGTGCCGACGTCTAACACGAAGATCTCGCCCTTGCCGCCGGGGCCGGTGTCGCCCGGTCCCTTGCCGGTGGAGGCAATGTAGAGCTTCTTGTAGTCGGGCGAGAAGCAGAGGCCGTTCGGATCGGGCACCTGGTCCTCGGTGACGACGAGGTCGACGCGGCCGGAGGGGTCGATGCGATAGCAATTGGTCGGCAGCTCGCGCCTGCCCGGTGTGAAGCCGGCCGGCTGCCCGATCCGCGGATTGAGCTTGCCGCCCGCATTGCTCGGGCCGCCCGCGACGTCAGGCTCGCCTTCGTAGAGCTGGCCGCCATAGGGCGGATCGGTGAACCAATAGCTGCCGTCGGGATGCGCGGCGACATCGTTCGGCGAGTTCAGCTTCTTGCCCTGATAGGAGTCGGCCAGCACGGTGGCGGTGCCGTCATGCTCATAGCGCGTCACCCGGCGGGTCAGATGCTCGCAGGAAAGCTGGCGTCCCTGGAAGTCGAAGGAGTTGCCGTTGGAATTGTTTGAGGGGGTGCGAAACACGCTGACCCGGCCGTCGTCTTCGCTCCAGCGCATCTGCCGGTTGTTGGGAATGTCGCTCCACAACAGGTATCGTCCTTGCGCGCTCCATGCCGGGCCCTCGGCCCACAGCAAGCCGGTGTAGAGACGCTTGATCGCGGTGTTGGGTTGCGCGAGATCGTTGAAGGAGGGATCGACCGCGATGATGTCGGGGTCCCAGAAATAGGTGGTCGGCGCGCCGTGAGGTCCGAAATCGCGCGGCGGATTGGTGATGGTGGTCGGCGGTGCGGCGGGTCCGGTCTGGGCTAGCGCAGGGCCGGCGACGGTGGCCGCAGCGCCAAGCGCAAGCCCCCGGACAAGTGTTCGTCGTGAAAGCGCAAGCTCCTGCTCACGCTGTTCCTGGCGTGTCATGGCGTCCTCCCAATATCGTTCGGCTGGCCGGTTGATCCGGCCGAGCAACTGGAGGTTAATGCGGTCCGGCGCCGGTTGCGAGACTGGAATTGCTCTCGCGCGATGTCGGGGGCCGCAATCCCGTCATATTCGAATGCGTTTGGAGCGGGCGCGCTCCGCATCAGCCTTGCGCAGTTCGCAGGGCTCGAAAATGTTCCGCAGGCCAGCGCAAAAATTTGCTTGCGGCAAAGCGCGGCATGCAACGCATTCGGCCCGGCTCAAGCCATGATTTCGCGCGCATTGCCCCGCAAACACCGTCCGGGGGCGATGAACGGAGTTGAGCGTGGCTGGCGTCGTCGTATTGATCGTGTTGCTGGGGATCGCATTCGCGGCCGGCTATTTCACGCGTGACCACATCTCGAACAAGCGGCGTGCGGAAGCCCGCCGCTGGCGCGAATACACCGAGCCGGACTGGCTCAATGCGAACGCGCCGGCCAACACCAACGAGATCACGAACGCCATCACAGCCGTCCCCGTGGTCAACGGCGAGCTCGGCCAGATGCTGACCCGCTGGGAAACGAGGGCCCGCGCCCGCCGCGCGGGATAGAGGCGTTGTTCTTGTAGCCCGAATGGAGCGCAGCGCAATCCGGGGCCGCTCGCCCGGCATCTCGCATCGTCCCGGATTACGCTTGCGCTCCATCCGGGCTACGGCACCTTGCCTGTGTCGCCCTCTGTCAATCCCTCCGCGCGAAAATATTCTACTTTACCGAAATTCGGTTTTGACGTATGTGTCGCCCATCCCGGCTCACTCAGGAGGGGCGATCTCGTCGTCGTCTTGATCGCGAGCCGGGCTTGCGGTGGACGCGGCAGCGTCGGCACGAGATGGGACGGGCAGGGCGGGTAGTCCCTGTGGGGCGGGTAGTCCCTGTGAGTCCAACACCCGCGTGCAGACGAACGGCGCTGTTCAGTTCGTCGCGCCAACATTCGATGGCTACGTGCACGATGCCGTCGACCCTGTGGTGCGAACGAATGCGCGTACGGCAAAACCGTGTGGTCCTGGCCGTCGTTGCTACGGTCAAGCTTCCGCGGAGGTGCGAGCGAGCCCAACCGGGCAGACTGCATCATTCAATTCGCGGGGCGAGGGAGGCCAGAAGGAAAGTTCGGCTCCCGGGAGAGCACGGCATAAGCTGTCCGACCATCGCGCAGGGAAGGCCGAGTGATCGGCACCACCTGTATGCTGCTGTGCGGTTCTTCCTGCGTGTGCATTGCGCGCAGCGGACCGCGGGTGCGTTGTCAGCACCCGGCCTTCCCTGCACCCTCTTGGCTTTGAGGGTGGAGACGCAAGCAAAGCTCGGGCGACTCCAGCCGCGAGAGCGAGAAGGCATGTCCGTCGCCACACACGCGATGTCATCGCCCGCGAAAGCGGGCGATCCAGTATTCCAGAGACGCTAGAGATCAATCCGAGAAGCCGCGGCGTACTGGATTCCCCGCCTTCGCGGGGAATGACAGTGGTGATTGGAGAAGCAGCTCTCGCCTCATCCGCCACTACGCTCGCGTGCCCCGGACGCAGCGCAGCGGCCCGGCCGATGCGGAGGATCGTCCGGGGTGGTGCGCTGCAGAGCCGGGGCCCATCCGCGCCGTGCCTTGTGGCCCTGGGTCCCGGCTCTGCGCCGCAACGTAAGAACGCTGCAGCGCGTCCGGGACAGGCGGGGGCGTGCCCCCAACATCAGGTCAGCTCCCTTGACCATCTTTTGGCGTTGCAGTTGCGGCCATTTCTCGTCTAGAAACGGGCCACTGAGCCTCCCGGCAACCAACCGTCAACGGTTTTGACCGAGGATTTGAGGGCTCAAAAGGGTCCGGCAATGCTGATTCGCGGCCAAATCGAGGGGATTTCGGGGGAGGTGGCTCTGGCCGCCGCCACGATCCCGGCCGCGCTGCTGCCCACCCTGCTGATTGGCGGGCTTCTTCTTAGCTGCCCCTGAGGGCCGGCTGGGCGCCATGCGCCTGGGCGCTCAGGGGCTGGTCGAGATCACCGGACACCTCAAGCGCCAGGGACCAAGACGGCCTGAACGGCGCAAAAGCTCAAAAGGAAATCTGAAATGGCCACCGTGAACAAGTCCGAGAAGGACCGCGTCATCATTTTCGACACCACCCTGCGCGACGGCGAGCAGTGCCCCGGCGCCACCATGACCTTCGAGGAAAAGCTCGAGGTCGCCGAGCTGCTGGACGATATGGGCGTCGACGTCATCGAAGCCGGCTTCCCGATCACCTCGCAGGGTGACTTCGAAGCGGTGAGCGAAATCGCCCGCCGCTCCAAGAATGCCGTGATCGCCGGCCTGTCGCGCGCCCATCCGGCCGACATCGATCGCTGCGCCGAGGCGGTGAAGTTCGCCAAGCGCGGTCGCGTCCACACCGTGATCGCCACCTCGCCGTTGCACATGCGGGTGAAATTGAACAAGACGCCGGAAGAGGTGCTCGAGACCTCGGTCGCCATGGTCGCGCGTGCCCGCAACCAGATCGACGACGTCGAATGGTCGGCCGAGGACGGCACCCGCAGCGAGATGGATTTCCTGTGCCGCATCGTCGAGGCCGTGATCAAGGCCGGTGCCACCACGGTGAACATCCCCGACACCGTCGGCTACACGGTGCCGGAGGAATACACCCACTTCATGAAGACGCTGATCGAGCGCGTGCCGAACTCGGACAAGGCGATTTTCTCCGTGCACTGCCATAACGATCTCGGCATGGCGGTCGCGAACTCGCTGGCCGGCATCGTCGGCGGCGCGCGCCAGGTCGAGTGCACCATCAACGGCATCGGCGAGCGCGCCGGCAACGCCGCGCTCGAAGAGATCGTGATGGCGATCAACGTGCGCAACGACAAATTCCCCTATTGGAACAAGATCGACACCACGCAGCTCACCCGCGCCTCCAAGGTGGTGTCGGCAGCGACCTCGTTTCCGGTGCAGTACAATAAGGCCATCGTCGGTCGCAACGCCTTCGCGCATGAGAGCGGCATCCATCAGGACGGCGTGCTGAAGGACGCCTCGACCTACGAGATCATGCGGCCGGAGATGGTCGGCCTGAAGCAGTCCTCGCTGGTGCTGGGCAAGCATTCCGGGCGCCACGCCTTCGTGCACAAGCTGGAGGAGATGGGCTACAAGCTCGGCCCGAACCAGCTGGAGGATGCCTTCACGCGGATGAAGGCGCTGGCCGACCGCAAGAAGGACATCTACGACGAGGACATCGAGGCGCTGGTCGACGAGGAGATGGCGGCTTCGCACGATCGCATCAAGCTGGCCTCGCTGACCGTGATCGCCGGCACCCACGGCCCGCAGCGCGCGACCATGAAGCTCGACGTCGACGGCCAGATCAGAATCGAGGAGGCCGAGGGCAACGGTCCGGTGGACGCAGTGTTCAACTGCATCAAGCGCCTGGTGCCGCACGAGGCCAAGCTGGAGCTGTACCAGGTCCACGCCGTCACCGAGGGCACGGACGCGCAGGCAGAAGTCTCGGTGCGGCTGGCGCAGGACGGCCGCTCGATGACGGCGCGCGCGGCGGATCCGGATACGCTGGTGGCCTCGGCCAAGGCCTATCTCGGTGCGCTCAACAAGATCGTCATGAAGCGCCAGCGCGACACCGTGACCACGGCCGCGGCGAGCTGACGTTTCTTCGCCTCTCCCGCTTGCGGGAGAGGCCGACACGCGAAGCATGGCGGGTGAGGATTCTTTCCCCATGGGGAAATGTCCCGTTGCCGAAACACCCTCTCCCCAACCCAAGGCGGGAGAGGGAGCGCAGGCGGCATTCACCATGAATACCTGCCCTGCTAAGGGCCAATAGCGGCGCAAGCCGCCGGCCTGTATTGATGCAGGCGGGCAAGAGGATTGGCCGCCCGCATGCCGGGCGGCCCAAATAGCACCAGGGAGAGATTATGCGCACCTTCGCGATCGCCGCGTCCATCGCGGCATTGGCACTCGGGCTGGCCGGGCCGGCATCGGCCCAATCGCCGATCATCATCAAGTTCAGCCACGTCGTCGCCACCGACACGCCGAAGGGCAAGGCGGCGGAGAAGTTCAAGGAGCTGGCCGAGAAATATACCGCCGGCAAGGTCAAGGTCGAGGTCTACCCGAACTCGACGCTGTACAAGGACAAGGAAGAGCTCGAGGCGCTCCAGCTCGGCAGCGTGCAGATGCTGGCGCCCTCCAACTCCAAGTTCGGGCCGCTCGGCATCCGCGAGTTCGAGGTGTTCGACCTGCCCTACATCCTGCCCGACATCAAGACGCTGCGGAAGGTGACGGAAGGGCCGCTCGGCACGCGGCTGCTCAAGCTGCTGGATGCCAAGGGCATCTCCGGGTTGGCCTATTGGGACAATGGCTTCAAGCAGATGAGCGCGAACAAGAAGCTGATCACGCCCGCCGACTATCAGGGCGTCAAGTTCCGCATCCAGTCCTCGCGCGTGCTGCAGGCCCAGTTCAAGGCGCTCGGCTCGCTGCCGCAGGTGATGGCGTTCTCGGAAGTCTATCAGGCGCTGCAGACCGGCGTGGTCGACGGCCAGGAGAACACCTGGTCGAACATCTATACCCAGAAGATGCACGAGGTGCAGAAGTACATCACCGAGACCAATCACGGCTATATCGGCTACGTCGTGATCGTGAACAAGAAGTTCTGGGACGATCTGCCCGCCGACATCCGCGACCAGCTCAACAAGGCGATGAAGGAAGCGACCGAGTTCGGCAACACGCAGTCGCAGAAGGAGAACGACGACGCGCTCGCCGAAATCAAGAAGAGCGGCAAGAGCGAGATCATCAAGCTCACGGCGGAGCAGAGCGAGGCGATGCGCAAGGCCATGGAGCCGGTCTACAAGGATGCCGCAAGCCGCATCGGTCAGCCGCTGATCGACGAATTCCTCAAAGAGGCCAAGAGCACGACCAACTGATCCGTGTAGCGATGAACGAAGGCTTCCGTGCGGTTTGCACGGAAGCCTTTTTGTTGCGAACGATTCCGATTGCGACGGTAAAATCGTTCGTTACATCTTGGTAAGGACGCACTCCCTGTCCAACTTGTAAGTTGCGCGTCAGCCGCACCGCGCCCATCTTCATGAACATCCTTCCAGAGGAGGTTCGGATGAAGAAGTTCACCATCGCCGCCATCGCCGTGCTCAGCATCGCCGGCTCAGGCGCGGTCTACGCCCAATACCATCGCCCGTGGATGGAGCACGTCCGCCACATGCGCATGAACCCGGAGGATCGCGCCGCCCTCGTCGATGCGCGGATCGCCGCCGTCCATGCCGGGCTGAAGCTCAACGCCGATCAGGAGAAGCTGTGGCCGCCGGTCGAGGCTGCCGTGCGCGAGTTCGCCAAGCTGCGCATCGACCGCGCCAATGCGCGGATGAATGCCGGCCCCGGCGATGCCGGCAAGGACGCCGACAAGGTGGACGATCCGGTCGCCCGTCTGCGCCAGCGCGCCGAGGACATGGGCGCGACGTCCGCGGCCCTGAAGAAGATCGCCGACGCCGCCGATCCGCTCTACAAGACCCTGGACGAGGGCCAGAAGCGGCGCCTCGCCGTGCTGACCCGCCACCGCGGCCCGTTCGGCGGCGGCGAGGATGGCCCGCGGCACCGCCACTTCATGGAGCGCGGCATGGATCGCATGATGGGGCACGGCATGGAGCATTTCCACCATGACCGCGACGGCGGCGAGGACCGCGACCGCGAGGGCCGGCTCTAAACGAGGCGGGTTTTTGCGGGGAATCAGCCCCTGGGATCAACCCCGGCGAAGCCGCTGGAATCCAGCGGCTTTTCGCTTTTCCGGCGCTGTGGAAGAACCTTGGAAAACTTGCGACCGGTCGCTTGCCAGACCCGGATCGCTTTGCTAAACGACCGGCCTCGCAAGGCTTTGACCGGCCTTTCGGGCGCATAGCTCAGTTGGTAGAGCAGCTGACTCTTAATCAGCGGGTCCCAGGTTCGAGCCCTGGTGCGCCCACCATTTAAATCAAGACCTTAGCGAGAGAGACCGTTTGAGAAGGCCGGACTAGAACGGTTTTTCAAACGGTGTTTTTGACGGCCAGGTCGGCGACGCATTGGGGCAGCTGCGCCGCGCTGTCATCGAAATAGTGCTTGAAGTCGACGTGGACCCTCATGTTGTCCGGGCGGTCGGCCGCCATGCGATCGTAGAGAAGAACGGACGCCGCCTCGAAACGCCGATAGACCGATTTGTGCCTCGGTGATCTCGATTCTTCCGTCTCCGGCATCGTTGCCAACAGGAAGCAATCTAACCCGTTGCGCGCGGAAGCATGCCCCTTGCCGTTATCTCCGCCGAGAGCTCTTCGATCGTCTTGCGCTGCTCCATCGCAGTTCTTCGGATCAGTGCAAAGGAAGCAGGTTCGGTGAGCGCATGCGAATGCATGACCTGAAGAACGGCGGCGAGCACGACGCGACGTGACCGCAGACGCTGTTCGAGCTTGAAAATCTGTTGTTTCAACTCGCTCGTGCGTTCGTTCCGCTCGAATGCCATGACGAGAGCTGCATAGATGCCGGCCGATCGCAACGGCTTGATGAGAAACGAGGCTGGATCGAGTTCGAACACTAGCTTGAGTCGGCTTGGCGTCTCTGTGCCGAGCAGGGCGATGACAGGTGATCGCGTCAGGAATGCGCGTTGCGCCGGTTGCAGCAGGGGCAGGAATTCGTCGTCGATCAACACCAAATCCGGTGCGAAGTCGACGGGCTCCGCCGGCGTCCATGCGACACCCTCGAGTCCCAGACGCTCGAACTGGCGTCGCACGATGGTTGCGTCGCGTTCGTCTTTGATGGCGACGAGAGCCTTGCGTCCGCGTAGCGAAAATGAAGACCGTCTGCTCATTTCACAACCCGCAAATGCGGCGCGTTCGGCAATGCGCCGCCCGCCGAGGTTTCTTTCGACGGGCTGACGGCGACGTCGAGCTGCGTCAGGTAGGGATCAGGCTTAACAGGCGCTTCGGCTTCCCAGAAGATATCAAACTGTCCTTGTGGGTTGGAGACGGCAAGCCGCGGTGTAAGGACGCAATGATTGTTGCCGCCGTCGATCCACACCGGCCCTTGCGGCGAATTGTAGCGATATCCCGCCGCGGCGCGCCGCACTTCGGCAATGTCGGACGTCCCCGCGCGCTGCAGAGCGCGCGCCAGCAGATACACCGCGACATAGGCGGATTGACCGTCGACGGAGGGACTGCTGTCCTCGCCATAGCGCGCCCTCCAGCGCGTAACGAAGGCGCGGTTCTCCGGCAAGCGAATGCTCTCGAAATAGGCTGACGACGTGATGCAGCCGGCCGATGCAGGCCCGACGATCGCTAGTTCCGGCTCGCACAGGCTGCAACTCAGCATGGGGATCTCCAGGCCGGCGGCCTTGGTGCCTGCGTTGAAGGCGCGGATGAAGTCGTAGCTCGAGCTTCCGACCAGAGTGTTGAACACGATTGGCGGCTTTCGGCGAACGATCTCGTCGACGATGTGCCCGACGGCGCTTTCGCCGAGCTCGAGCAGCCGTTCCGCGAGGATGTGGCCGTTTGCCGCGCTGACCAATTCGCGGGTGACGCGATTGGTCTCCCATGTCCAGACGTAGTTGGAGCCGACGCAGAAAAATTCCCGCGACAGATTGTCGAGAACGTAACGGACCAGTGGCAACACGTTGTGATTGGGCGAGGCGCCGACATAGATCACGTTGTCCGAGCACTCGAAGCCCTCATAGCGGGCGGGATACCAGAGCAGGCGATCGGTGCGCTCCACGATTGGGAGCACCTGCTTGCGCGAGGCCGAGGTGTAGCAGCCGATGATGTGCTCGACGCCGACGTTGCGGATGAGGTCGTCGCAGACCGTGTGATATTCGGAGACGATGCCGCGGGGATCGCGGATATGGGGCGCGATCGAGAAGTCGAACTCCGCCTGGCCGTTGATCTCCTCGACCGCCATGATCGCGCTCTTGAGGATCTCGCGGCCCATCGCCTGATATGGCCCGGACTGCGAGCAGACGATGCCAACGGGAACAGACGGCTTTGTCATTGATGGCTTTCGGTCGCGGAACGCGAACATGAAATCATCATCGCCGACGACAGCGCAAGTGGCTTGCCCTTTTGCTGCGCAGCACTCTCGAAATTTAGGCAGGCAGCATCGTTGACAACACGATGGGCAGTTACTTAGACTTTTCTCCTACAGGGCGACCTGTCGAACCTCGCGTGCGCTGATCTGGCCGATGACGTCCAGCTCTTTGCTACCTAATTGCTTCGTTCGATCACGGACCCTAAGCGACAGATCATAGCCGCGGCATTTGAGCCATTCGTCACCTCATTCGGGAGGGGCGGGTGGCTTTTTGTTTTTGCCGCCAAGACAGCTGGCGATGCGTCCGCATCGCCAGAACAGTGACGCACGCGCCTGACGACGGTGTGTCATGTCGAGCAAGAGGATGAGGAGCAATGGCGGCAACAGATCTCCACTATCTTGGACTCGTCGAGATCGGACAAAAGCTCCAGGCAAAGGAATTGTCATCGGTCGAAGTCACCAAGGCGTTGCTCGGCCGGATCGACGAGCTCGACGGCAAGCTCAAGAGTTTTGCGTATGTCATGGCCGACTCGGCGCTTGCGGAAGCAGCCGCGGCCGAGAAGGAGATCGCCTCTGGCAAAATCAAGGGGCCGCTGCACGGTGTGCCGGTGGCGGTGAAGGATCTCTGCTGGGCGAAGGGCGCACCTTCCGCGCATGGCATGACGATCCATCGCGACTTCCGCCCCACTGAGGATGCAACGGTCGTCGCGCGGCTGAAGGATGCCGGCGCGATCATCCTCGGCAAGCTGCAGCAGACCGAAGGCGCTTACGCCGACCATCATCCGAAGATCGACCCGCCGCGGAATCCGTGGAACGCGGATCTCTGGCCCGGTGCCTCGTCGAGCGGCTCCGGCGTTGCGACCGCGGCGGGCCTCTGCTTCGGCTCGCTTGGCACCGATACCGGCGGGTCGATCCGCTTTCCGTCCGCGGCGAACGGAGTCACCGGACTTAAGCCGACCTGGGGACGGGTCAGCCGCTATGGCGCATTCGAGCTTGCGGCGACGCTGGACCACATCGGCCCGATGGCGCGGAGTGCGGTCGATTGCGGTGCCATCCTCGGCGTCATCGCCGGCAAGGATCCTAAGGATACGACAGCGGTGCCGCTGGCCGTGCCGGATTATCTCGCCGGCCTGACCGGCGATCTGCGCGACGTGACCATCGGCGTCGACCGGCGCTGGACCAGCGAAGGCACCGACGGCGACGCGGCCAAGGTGCTGGCCGAGGGTTTGCGGGTGGCGGCCGATCTCGGGGCGAAGATCAAGGAAATTGCGTTTCCCGATCCCAAGGCGATCATCGACGACTGGTTCCCGCTCTGCGGCATCGAAGTCGCGGTCGCGCACGAGGATACCTATCCGGCGCGCAAGGACCAATACGGCCCGGCGCTGGCCGGCCTGCTCGAGCTCGGACGGCAACAGTCCGGTATGGACTACCAGAAGATCGTGCTCCGCCGCGAAGCGTTTCGCGGCGCTGTGCGCGTGCTGTTCGAGACGGTCGATCTCCTCGCGATCCCGGCCCAGGCGTTTGCGGCGCCGACGCTTGCCAAGATGGCAGCGCTCGGAGAGGACGCCTCGCTGATCGGAGGCCTGCTCCGCTTTACATGTCCGTTCGACATGACGGGAAGTCCGACCGTGACGTTGCCCGGCGGCTTTGCGGCGAATGGCGGCCCGGTCGGCTTCCAGTTCGTCGGGCGTCATTTCGACGAGGCACTCCTCGTTCGCGCGGGCGATGCGTTCCAGCGCGTGACCGACTGGCACAAGCGTCATCCCGCGATCTGAATCGAGGAGCCGATCACATGTCCGAAGACTGGTTGAAGACATCCATCATGGCCAGGCGCGCCGTCGCCAAGGGCGCGAGCGGCACGACCCATAGTCTCACGATCGAGCAGCAGGGCGGCTTCCACTACGTCTACGGCCCCTATGCCAAGCCGACCCTGTCGATAGATCCCGGCGGAGTGGTCGTCGTAGAGACCGAAGATGCCTTTGGTGGCGCGCTCACCAGGGAGACCGACAGCCCCACCGCGAAGTTGAACTTTCCCTATCTCAATCCGCAATGTGGGCCGATCGCGGTGAATGGTGCCAGAAAGGGCGATTGCCTTGCGATCTACATTCGCGACGTCGAGACCCGGGGCGAGCAGCCGGCCGGCACGACCTGCATCATTCCGGAATTCGGCGGACTGGTCGGGACAGGCTCGACGGCGCTGCTCAATCCGCCGCTGCCGGAACGCGTGAAGAAAGTGCATGTCGACAGGAACGGCGTGCGCTGGAACGACAGGCTCACGCTGCCCTACGAGCCCTTCATCGGCACGATCGGCGTCTCGCCGGAGATCGAGGCGATCTCTTCGCTGCAGCCGGACTATCACGGCGGCAACATGGATCTTCCCGACGTCGCGCCCGGCGCCATCATCTATTTCCCGGTGCACACCGACGGCGGGATGCTCTACGTCGGCGACTGCCACGCCACGCAGGGCGACGGCGAGCTCTCCGGAGTCGCGCTGGAGCAGCGCGCGACCGTCACGCTCCAGGTCGACCTGATCAAGAACTGGAGCTTCGCCTGGCCTAGGCTCGAGACCAAGGACTTCATCATGACGATCGGCAGCGCGCGTCCACTCGAGGACGCAGCCCGCATCGCCTATCGCGAGCTCGTGCGGTGGATGGCGGCCGACTACGGCTTCGACGAGATCGACGCCTACATGCTGCTCAGCCAGGCCGGCCGCATGCGCCTCGGCAACATGGTCGACCCCAAATACACGATGGGAGCATCGATCCTGAAGAATTACCTCAAGCCATGACGTCAGCACTTTCAACAACAGGGGACATCACGATGAATTCGGGACGTAGGTTGCGTGCTATTCTGCTCGGCGCGATGCTCGGTACGGCAGCATCGATCGTTGGCGCTCATGCAGCGGAACCGCCGCTGAAGATAGGTCTGCTCGAGGACGTGTCGGGCGACCTCGCTTTCATGGGTATGCCGAAGCTGCACGGCTCGCAGCTCGCCGTGGAGGAAATCAACAAGAGCGGCGGCATTCTGGGCCGGCAGATCGAGCTCATCCATCTCGATCCGCAGGGTGACAATGCGCGCTACCAGGAGTTCGGCCGGCGTCTGCTCAACCGCGACAAGGTCGACCTGCTGATCGGCGGCATCACTTCGGCCTCGCGCGAGGCGCTGCGTCCGATCGTCGATCGGACCACGACGCCGTACTTCTACACCAACCAGTACGAGGGCGGCGTCTGCGACGCCAGCATGATCAGCATGGGCGCGGTGCCCGAGCAGCAATTCTCGACGCTGATTCCCTGGATGGTCGAGAAGTTCGGCAAGAAGGTCTACGTCATCGCCGCCGACTACAATTTCGGTCAGATCTCGGCCGAGTGGAACCGCAAGATCATGAAGGATCTCGGCGGCCAGGTCGTCGGCGAGGAGTTCATCCCGCTCGGCGTGTCGCAGTTCGCGCAGACCATCCAGAACATCCAGAAGGCAAAGCCCGACTGGCTGCTGACGATCAACGTCGGTGCCGCGCAGGATTCGTTCTTCGAGCAGGCGGCCGCCGCCAACCTCAACCTGCCGATGGGCTCGTCGATCAAGGTCATGCTCGGCTTCGAGCACAAGCGCTTCAAGCCGCCGGCCCTCAACAACATGCACGCGACTGCGAACTGGTTCGAGGAGATCGACACGCCGGAGGCGACCGAGTTCAAGAAGCGCTGGCGCGCCAAATTCCCCGACGAGCTCTACATCAACGACATGGGCTACAACGCCTACAACGCGCTCTACATGTACAAGACATTGGTCGAGAAGGCGAAGTCGACCAAGCTCGAGGACATGCGCAAGGTGATCGCGACCGGTGATGCCTGCATCGACGCGCCCGAGGGCAAGGTCTGCATCGATCCGAAGAGCCAGCACACCTCGCATCGAATGCGCCTGATCTCGGTCGGGCCGAAGCACGAGGTGAAGGTCGAGAAAGATTACGGCACGATCCAGCCGTACTGGCTGGGCGAGATCGGCTGCGATCTGACCAAGAAGAACGACAAGGATCAGTACACGCCGAGCCACCTTCCCAAGAAATCGTGACGTCCGGGCACGGATCTTGCTCGTGTCGAGCGTCACGAACGTGAACAAGGCCGGCGCCGCAACGATGCGGCGCCGGGAGCGGCAAGGGGATCAAGATGTCGGCTGAAGTGTTCTCGGTATTCTATCAGTTCGCCGACGTGTTCGCGTTCCTCATTCTCTCGGCCGCAGGCCTCGCCATCGTCTTCGGCATGATGGGCGTCATCAACATGGCGCATGGCGAGTTCATCATGTGCGGTGCCTACGTCACCGTTGGCCTCGTGAACCTCGGCGTGCCGCTCGCGATCGCCCAGATCCTGGCCGCGGTGACCGCGGGTCTCATCGGTGTCCTCGTCGAGTTCCTGGTCGTGCGGCGCTTCTACAAGCGGCCGCTGGATTCGCTGCTCGCGACCTGGGGCCTCAGCCTCATCGTGACGCAATCGATGCTGCTGATCGTCGGCTCCGCCGTGCGCGGCATCGGAACGCCCGAGGGAAGTTTTGCCATCGGCGGCTACACGTTCTCGACCTATCGCCTCGTTCTGTTCGCCTGCGCCGTCGCCGTGCTGGCCGGCCTCTACGTCATCTTCATGAAGACGCGGTTCGGCGTGATCGCCCGCGCCACCATGCAGAACGCAGCGATGGCGAAGGCGCTCGGCGCGCGCACGGGCCGCATCTATGCCATCAGCTTCGGAATCGGCACCGGCCTCGCTGGACTGTGCGGAGCGCTCTACGCGCCGACCATGACGCTGATCCCGACCATGGGAGCGACCTTCGTGGTCGAGAGCTTCGTGACCGTCGTGATCGGAGGCGCCAACGTGCTGCTCGGAACGGCGCCGGCCGCCGTGTTCCTGGCGATGATCCGGATGGCGCTGAATGCGAGCTATGGCCAGATCATCGGGCAGATCGGCATGCTGGTGGCGGTCATCCTGATCATTCGCGTGCTGCCCGAAGGTCTTTCCAGCGTGCTGGTTCGTCGCGGACGCTGAGGGAAATGCGGATGTTCAAGCTGCTGGAAGGTTCACAGACACTCGGGCGCGGCAGGGCTTTCTGGTCCTGCTTCCTGATCGTCCTGGCGGGGGCGCTGACCTATCCGTTGTTTGCGGATTCCTACGACGTCGGCAATTTCGCCTACTTCCTGATCTGGATCTTCATGGCGCTCGGCCTCTGCCTGATGTGGGGCTATGGCGGGATGCTTTCGTTCGGACAGACCCTGTTTTTCGGCATTGCCGGCTACAGCTACGGCGTGCTCGCCATCAATATGGGCGGCGGCACCGCAACGATCGCCGCGCTCGTGCTCTCTGTGGTTCTCGCCATGATCGCGGCGGGCATCCTCGGCTATTTCATGATCTGGGGCGGCATCAACGGCATCTTCTTCGGCATCGTAACGCTGTCCGCAACGCTCGTACTTGCCTTCTTTCTCGGTCAGACGGCAGGACCGGAATGGCACATCGGCCCGGCGCGGCTGAACGGGTTCAACGGCATGAAGGGCATGGATCCGCTGACCGTCGGTGAGTTCTACGTCGAGGGATCGGCGCTCTACTACGTCATGGTCGCGCTGATCGTGATCGTGTATCTCGCGCTGCGGATGCTCGTGAACTCGTCGATCGGCAACGTCATCGTGGCGACGCGGGAGAATCCCCAGCGTGCGGAGATGCTGGGCTACGACGTCCGCAAATATCAGTTGCTGACCTTCGTGATCGGCAGCGGTCTCGCCGGCCTCAGCGGCGCGCTCTACACATCCTGGGGGCAGTTCATCACGCCATCCAGCATTGGCTTGCCGGCGGCCGCGATGCCGATCGTATGGGTGGCCTTTTCCGGGCGCAGCGATCTGACTGCGACGCTGGTTGGGTCGTTCCTGCTTCTCTTCGGCTTTCAGACCATCACCGTCTACAGCCAGCAGGCGGCGCTGGTGCTGATGGGGGCACTGCTGCTCGCGACCGTGATGCTGGCGCCGCAAGGCTTCGTGCTCGGCATCGGCAAGCTCGCTGCCGACTGGTGGCAGGCACGCCGGCGGCGCAGCGACGTTGCCGAAGCCGGCCGCCTGCAACCGGAAGAGTCCTGATCATGGCGCTGGTCGAAGTCAAAGGCGTATCCAAGCGCTTCGGCGGGCTGACGGCGGTCTCGGGCGTCGACCTCACGGTCAATGCTGG
Source organism: Bradyrhizobium sp. WBOS07 (assembly GCF_024585165.1). Taxonomy (NCBI): domain Bacteria; kingdom Pseudomonadati; phylum Pseudomonadota; class Alphaproteobacteria; order Hyphomicrobiales; family Nitrobacteraceae; genus Bradyrhizobium; species Bradyrhizobium sp. WBOS07. Next base: position 4,154,793 of record NZ_CP029008.1, on the reverse strand, counting down.
CGAGATCCACTGCCTGATCGGCCCCAACGGCGCCGGCAAGAGCACGTTGTTCAAGCTGATCGTCGGCCTCTATCCGCCGACCGAAGGCAGCATCCTGTTCGACACGGTCGATATCACCGCCGAACGTCCCTACGCGCGGGTGCAGCGGGGCATGAGCATCAAGATGCAGGCCCCGAGCGTCTTCAAGGAATTGCCTGTCCGCCAGAACATCCAGACCGCGCTGCAGGAGCGACTGTCCGGCCCGGAACGCATCGCCGAGGAGGATCGTCTGCTGACGCTGCTCGACCTGCGGTCGGACAGCGACAAGCTCGCGGGCGCGCTGTCGCACGGCCAGCAGCAATGGCTTGAAATAGGAATGGCGCTGGCGCTGAAGCCTCAACTGCTGTTGCTGGACGAGCCGACCGCCGGCATGTCGCCGGAGGAGACCTTCAAGACCGGCGAACTGATCAAGTCGTTCAACGCAGAAGGCATGACGGTGCTCGTGGTCGAGCACGACATGGCCTTCGTGCGCCAGGTCGCCCAGCGCGTGACAGTGCTGCATCTCGGTAAGATTTTCGCGCGGGGCAATCTCGAGAGCATCCTGCAGGACGAGAAGGTCGCTGAAATCTATCTCGGGAAAACCCATGCTCACTAAGCCCGATGCCGCCGACCGGATTCTGGACGTTTCGGAACTGTGGGCCGGATACGGTGCGACACCTATCCTGCAGGGGGTGACCATGTCGGTCTCGCGGGGCGAGATCGTCGGCGTGATCGGCCGCAACGGCGTCGGCAAGTCGACCCTGATGCGATGCATCATCGGGCTGCTCCAGACCTGGCGCGGCACCATCAGTTTCGTCGGACAGGACGTGACCTCGCTGGAGGCCGACGCACGGGCGAGGGCGGGCTTCGGTTACATCCCGCAGGGGCGCGACGTGTTTCCGCAGATGACGGTCGAAGAAAACCTCGAGGTCGGTCGCTTGATCGGCGGTCCCGGAGGCAAGAAGCTGCCGGAGCTCGTCTACGAGTATTTTCCGCGGCTCAAGGAGCGCCGTCGGCAAGCAGCCGGCACCATGTCGGGCGGCGAGCAACAGCAGCTCGCCATCGGTCGCGCGCTGATCGGCAATCCGTCCCTGATGATCCTCGACGAACCCTCCGAGGGTATCCAGCCGTCGATCGTTCAGCACATCTGTGAGGCGCTCCGGTCGTTCCGCAACGAGCTCGGAACCACCATCATCTTCGTCGAGCAGAACCTCGACACGATCCTGGCGATCGCCGAACGCTGCTACATCATGGAGAAGGGCAAGATTACGCGGTCGCTCGCAGGCGCCGAGGTCAACGAGGACAACGTGCGCGAACAGCTTCTGCTCTGAACGGCCTCGGGCGTGATTTCAAGTCGTCAATAGGGAGGGAAGAACATGGATCTCGGACTCAAGGGCGCAAAGGTTCTCGTCACAGGCAGCACCAAGGGGATCGGCAGGGCGATCGCCGACACCTTCGCGGCAGAAGGGGCCAATGTCGGCATTTGCGCGCGCAACCAGGCGGACGTCGACAGCGCGGTCACTGCGATCAAGGCGAAGGGCGTCGCCGCGTTCGGCAGCTCGGTCGACGTTTCCAATGGTCCGGCGCTCAAGGCCTGGGTAGAGGATATGGCCTCCAAGCTCGGCGGCATCGACATTGTCGTCGCCAATGTCAGCGCATTATCGATCGGGCAGGACGAGGAGAGCTGGGAGAAGGAGTTCTCCACCGACATGATGGGCACGGTGCGGCTGATCAATGCGGCGATGCCATACCTGGAGAAGAGCAAGGCCGCCGCGATCGTCACCATCTCCAGCGTGTCGGGCCGCGAGGTCGATTTCGCCAGCGGTCCCTACGGCACATTCAAGGCCGCAATCATCCACTACACGCAGGGGCTCGCCTTCCAGCTTGCCGGCAAGGGCATCCGCGCCAACTCGGTGTCGCCGGGCAACACCTATTTCGAGGGAGGCGTTTGGAATCAGATCAAGGACGGCAATCCCGAGCTGTACAAGACTGCGCTGGCGCTCAATCCGACCGGCCGCATGGGCACGCCGCAGGAAATGGCAAACGGCGCGGTCTTTCTTGCCAGCAAGGCCGCGAGCTTTATCACCGGGACCAACCTCGTGGTCGACGGTGCGCTCACGCGCGGGGTGCAGTTTTAGGCGCATTCCGAGCCGCGCAGCGACGAAACCGGGCCGCCAGCGGCGCCGGCGGGCAGGGCCGTTTTCCGACAACAACAGGGCTGTCAGATGTCAGCAGATCCAATCCACTATAAGTCGATCACCGAGCTCTCCGAGCTGTTCCGTCGCGGCGAGCTTCTGCCCTCGAAAGTGACCGAGGCCATGCTGAGCCGGATCGCCAGGCTCGACGGCAAATTCCACGGCTATCAGCTCGTCCTTGCCGAGCGCGCCATCGCACAGGCGAAGCGCTGTGACGCCGAGCTCGCCAAAGGCATCTGGCGCGGGCCGCTGCACGGCGTGCCGATCGGACTGAAGGACCTCTGCTACACGACCTTTGCGCCGACGGCCGGTGGCACCATGATCCACGCCAAATTCGTCCCGTCCTTCAACGCGACGATCGTGGACCGGCTCGAACAGGCCGGCGCCGTCACGCTTGGCAAGCTAAAAATGACCGAGGGCGCCTATACCAGCCACCATCCGAACGACCAGGCGCCGCTCAATCCCTGGGGTGTCGATTACTGGGTCGGCTCGTCCTCGAGCGGATCGGGCGTGGCGACGTCGGCGGGGCTCTGCTTCGGCTCGATCGGTAGCGACACCGGCGGCTCAATCCGGTTTCCGTCGGCAACATGCGGCTTGACCGGGATCAAGCCGACCTGGGGACGCGTTAGCCGCTATGGAGTCTTCCCCCTGGCGGATTCGCTCGATCATGTCGGGCCGATGTGCCGGAGCGCAGCCGATGCAGCCGCCATGCTCGGCGTCATCGCCGGCGCCGATGTCAACGATCCGACGGCCCTGCAGGCGCCGGTGCCGGACTATCTCGCAGGTATCGGTGGCGGGGTCCGAGGCCTGCGGATCGGCGTAGACCGCAGCTACACCCAGAACGGAATCGATCCGCAAGTGGCCGCCGCGTTGCTGGAAGCCGAGCGGACGCTCGCTGCGCTTGGGGCCGATATCCGCGAGGTCAGGTTCCCGGCCTACGAGAAGCTCGTAAGCATGTGGATTCCGATGTGTTCGATCGAGACCGCAGAGGCGCATCTCGAAACCTATCCGTCCCGGAAGTCGGAATACGGCCCCGATCTAGCGCAGTTGATCGAGCAGGGCAGATCGATGAGCGGCGTCGAGATCGCGCAGATCCATCACGAGAGGCTGAAGTTTTGCGGCAGCTTGGCGGCCCTGTTTGCCGATATCGACCTGCTCCTGATCCCCACCATGCCCGTGCCGATTCCGACGCTGACCAAGATGGGCGAGTACGGCGCGGATCCGAACGTGCTGCTCAGCATCTTGCGTTTCACCGCGGTGTTCGACTTCTCGGGCAGTCCGACCATCACGCTGCCGAATGGCATCGCGTCGGATAGCCTGCCGCTCAGCATGCAGTTCGTCGGCCCGCATCTGTCGGAGGATGTGCTCGCGCGCGCCGGGCATGCGTTCCAGTCGGTGACGGACTGGCACACTCGTCGTGCCCCGATCGATTGACTTTTTGGCCCGGTTGGGGGCCGAACCACCGCTTTTCGCATCATGACCACATTGGCGAGCCAGAATGACCAATTCTGCCAAGTGAAATCAAGTCAGCCGATTCGGTCGTCGCTCGAATCGTCGAAGCCAGGTTGCCAGTGCGGAGGTATGCGTACGAAACCAAGTCGCGCCTTCCTCAGAACTGCGCTTTCATTGTCGTCCGCGCCGTGATCCTCCCAATACCCACGAAGTAGCGACCGGTAGTTCTCAAGGGCGGCTTTCTCTACGCACTCATCTCCGGCCGTGACGAAGGTCGCTGTCAGTTGGCGCGCCACGAATGGGGCAGCTGTACTGGTGCCGTCCAATCGGGACCGCGCGCCGCTCCGAACCCCCGCTGCGATCGTTCCGGTCAGGACTCGTGATCGGTCAGACATGGATGAGCACGCGACCCTGGCCTCCGGCCATCCACTTTCGAGCGCCCCTGCAGAGCTGTAGGCTGCTGGACGGACGCCTTTGAGGGAAGAGCCGAGCCCAGCGCCAAGTCTATAACCGCCCACGATCAGCGAGGTGCGACCGGTGGCCAATCCGTTGAGGCTGCCGAAGCGGCGAACGATCGATCCCGCCGCATCCGTTTCACTGAGATCTCCTTCAGGGGTGTAGCGAATGTTCGCAGGTTGATCGAAATAGCTCTGCCGACTCCCCGAGCGCAGACCCTCGGGGTCCGCGGCACGTTGGATCCAGCATTGGATCGGCTGCTCAAGCGGTGCAGTGTTCTCGTCTCGGCTGATCACGACGGTCCATTGGCCGGATTCGATGGCCGGAAGTGAAGCCATTTCCGGTTCCGTTGGCGCCAGGATGACCAAGACCCGCCATCGTTGCCCCCTGTGCAAATCAGCACTGATCAGACCTACTGGCCGGCCTTCGGCGTTCAAGAGAGGCTTGTGTGATCTTGGATCGCCGCCCGTCTTCATCTGATCGAATTGAACAGGCAAGGAGACGCGTGAGCGATCGAGAGGATCGATCAATTTGATCGTGTAGCTGGACGGGTCAAAGTTTCTCTCGAACCAGAGCTCGAGATAGCTGGGTGTCCGATCGTTTGGTTGGATGCGCCAATTCAGCCTGGCTTGTCCGCGATCGAAATCCGCTTCGCTGACGACCGCGTGCAAGCGATCGAGAAAGCTATTTCCGCTCGGCACCACGAGAGCCGTCGGGCCTGTCGAGTGACGGCGGAGCGCAACCATCTCATCGATCGCCGCCTCGAGTTCCGTCCCGCCGTCGTGGCGCCCTCCGGAAAAACCATAGCTGAAGTTGATGACCAGGCGGGGCTTGTCGATGCCGTATCCTCTGGCGATGACGTCGGCACGGTCGAAGATGTAGTGAAATGCCGACAACATGTACATGTCCTTGCCGAAGCCTGACGTATCCCAGGCGACGGTGTTTGGTAACTGCACGCCGATAATGCGAATTTCTTCGCTTGGGTCGTCACCGCGTTCAGAGGCGCATCCAGCGGCAAGATCCATGACGTGAGCACCGTGGGTAGCGCGCCGGTCGATCAGGCTGCCTAGGGCCTCCGTGTCGACGGCTGCTCCGGCCTTGCGGTACAGCGCGTCTTCGTCGTCTCCGTATTGCGCGATGTAGTCCTCGATCTGGCTCCGCATGTATTCCCGTCCGAACAGAACGCTGTCCTGCTGCGGATTGGCGATGGCTGATTGCAGCCAACAGAACTCAACGCGTGTCCGCGTCCCGCCAAGGTCTCGAAAATTGCGGTGCGCGAAGGGCAGGCCATCGTCGATGACCGCGATGATGGTGATTCGCTTTTGCCCTGATATCCGTCCGCGGAGCCCGTCGTCGGGGCGCCAGTCCGGCCGCTCCGGATAGCGCCCTTGACCAGGATGCATCGCCCGCTCAGGCACCGGAAATGCAACGCGTGTCCGAGCCTCCTCTATCGTGGCAAAATTCGCATCGATGGCGAATTCCGTGTTCAATTGCATCAGGCCCCTGCTGAGAAGGTTGCGAAGCGCTTTCGGCCCCTTGACGTCGTCGAGCGGGTTCTCGACGACGAAGGGAACGAAGGACAGCTTTGCGGCATTCCACAGCGTCGGAAACCATGCGATTCGACGGTCCCCCCGAAGATTGGAGATGGCGTTGATATTCGCCGCTTTCGGGAATTCGGCTAGAGCGGTGATGTATTTCGCGTGGTCGCGAATGGCCGGAAAGGAATAGCCTTGGCCAATTCCGAAGTTCCAGAACTCGTAGGGGCTGAGGTAGACTGGCACGCCGTCCGAGCCATCAGCAAGATCATCGCTCGCGCCATCGTCTGTCATGATCATGCCTCCTGGACGAGGTCAAACTCACCGGATGCCTTGTTCCAAAGCCATTCGAAAAGCTCGGACGATCCGACATCGATAGATCCGGTCTCGGTCACGCCGAAGCCCCGGTTGTCGCCCTTCGCGAACTCCTTGACGAAGAAGTCGAGGTCGCCTTTGGCGGAATACCTATAACCATTCACCGTGGTGCCGGCGCGGCATTTGGCCAGCACGATCTGACCGATGGCGCGGCCCAGGATTGCTCCTGCCCAAGTATCGATCGGAAAATGTACCCCGGCCACGGTCCGATTGACGGCGATGCGCTCCGCCAGCTTGGTGATCAGCGCTTGGCGCGCCTTGACGTCGGGATAATGCTGTTGCTGGCGTTCGACAAATCTGTTGAGGACGGTCGCGACTGCGAAAGCTTCGGTGGCGTGTGCGCTCGGGAAGGTGCCGTGAGCCGGGGTCGGGATCATTGGCATGACCTGCGCGCCGGCGCGATCGGGGCGCCGACAGGCCAGATGGTGCTTCACAACCATCGCAACGTGGGCGGCAAGCACCTGAGTGATCGTGATCAGCTCGAACGTATGAGTGTTGGCGCCGACTTGAAGGCCGAGCAGCATCGCAAAATACGGTGTGGGAAAGCCGAGCTGGGTGATAATCTCAGGCGTTCGGTCGGGCCGCTGGTCCAGGTAGGACCTCATGAATTTCAACTGCTCCTTGAAACAATCGCTGTCCGGACGCCGCACGGCGTAGAAGCTCCGCTCGCCGCGATCATGGTCACCGCTGTCACCGTGATGTCGACGACGGCCATAGCTTAGGGTGACGGTCCTGTCGTCCTGGCGCCAATCAAGTTCCCTTAGGAACTCGGTCATGTAAAGCGAGGCTCTCACCCAGTCGGCCCACAAGGTCATGTTGCCGGCTGACGAGAAGGCGAGTTCCTCGATGTCCCCCGCCGGGTCGCGGCTGGCGACGTGGGTGATTGCCTGCTCGGCAATCTGCAGACCTTGCACAAGGATCGGATCGTAGACGGGGTCGGCGCCGGCACCGAGGAAGGAGCCCAACCCGGTAAAATTGAGATTCCCGCCTCCGGTTCCGCCTGTACCTCCCGTGCCCCCCGTCCCCCCGGTCCCACCAGTGCCGCCGGTTCCGCCTACGATCGACATCAGACGCTCCTTTCTTCATCAAGGAATCCCGGCAGCGCTCAGCGCTTCGGCCGCGCGCTTGCCGAAGTTGTAGTCCGCAGCCGGATGATCCCGGCGATAAGCGGAGACCGTGAAGTGTGGTTGACGAGTCAAGAGGTCCGAGGCCGCCCGCTTAGCGTCCTCGATTCGACCCAGATTGTGCAAAGCCACGATTTTCGTGCGCAAAGTGGAAATGTGGCGGTGATGTCTCTGCAGCGAGCACTCGGCGAAATCCAGCGCTTCGGCGTATCGTCCGGCGGACAGAAGCGCTGTCGCGCTGAGCGATTCGTAGTAGTATCGAAAGGGATCGATCGGAGACAGGCGCCGCGCTCTTTCGGCTGCCGTGACCGCCGTAGGTCCATGGTCTTGGAATGCGTTCAGCGCGCCCTTCAGGAGCCAAGCCAGCGCTTCATTCGGGTTGCGGCGCAGCGCTTCGTCGTAGCGCGCACTGGCGATATCCATACGGCGCAGCAGATTGTTGTGTGCGAAACCATCGATCGTTAGGCAAAATGCGTTGTCCGGATTGATGTCGAGGGCGCGCGCGGTGCTGTCGAGGGCGATCCGCGTATCCTTGGCCGGATCGGTGCTCCAGCCATTGAAGACGCTCAATGCGTGCCACTTCCCGAACCAGGCGTGGGCTTCAGCGGCATTGGGAGCGCGCTTCAACGTCTCCTCGATAAGTTCGCGCGACCTTGCAAAATCGCGAAGTGCCGGGCGATGCATGAGCCCCACTCCCGCCACCAGGAGCCGATGATCTTCCACGTCGGAGAGTCGACGATCAGACACATGCGAGATCGCATCGTCTGCCACCGTGGCGCCAATGGCGCGCACGATCTCCGCTACGCCTTCCGCGCACCTATCCATGAAGCGGCCGATCGGTCCCGCGAATTGCCGGGTCCACAGGATGCGGCCCGATATCGTGTCAACCAAGTCTGCGTCGAGTATGATCTCGCGTGAGGCAACGCGAAGGGTGCCGACCAAGCAATAGTCGACGGCAAGCTGCTCGCGAACTGTTGCGATGTCCACGGCTCGGTGATCGAGCGCCCTGCTGGACCAATGGGAGATCACGGAGGTCAGGTTCGATCGTGAAAGCGAGCGACTCACTTCCTCGGCCAGCCAGTCGCCGAGAACGGCATGCTCGGGTGTTCCACCGATCGTCCGGAACGGCAGCACTGCGACGAATGGCAGCATCGGCGCGGCGAGCGACTGCGTAGAGCAACCGTACAGCGAATAAATTTGCTGAGGATTTTGGCGCATCGCGCCAAGCCAGCTGTTGAAGCCGTCCTCCTTGAGGTTGATCCCTTCGAGCAGCTCTCCAGATCCCGGCCGTCCGATGAAGGAGACGCGGGCGAGGTCGAGCGTGAGGTCGGAATTCGTGCTGCTCAGAACGTCTGTGAAGCAGTCTCCCATGATCTGCCTGATATCGGATAAGGCCCGTCTCAGGCTCTGTCTGCCCGTATCATAGCAAGCCGTGCCCCATAGTGTGTCCTGAAGGAACGGCCTGGTCCGACGCCCAAATGGTGCGGTCGCCAGGAGGGCGAAAAGGGCCTTGTGCTTGGCTCCGGTTATCTCAAATCCACCCGCCTGTGTGGACCGGACCACGCAGGCTCCAAACAGATTGATTTCAATGCGCTTGATCTCCACCACAGAAATCCCATAGGTGAGACAACTTGTCATTCCGCAATGAATACAACCTAACACTGTATCAAGCGCATATCCAAGTGTCCTCACACATTTTTCACGCCGCCAGCTTTGGATGTTCGCATTACTGTTCTGTATGGCCAAATCGGGCGGCGAGGGTGAGGACGAAAAAGGTCGGCGATCCGGCCTGGAGGCTCCTCGTGACGTGGTGGAGTTCTACTCCCGCTGGGCCGATTTTCGGCAAACGGCCACCCAGATGTTGGATCGGGCCGACCTTTCCCCGGACGAGCGGCAGACAGTCTTCTGGCTGATCCAGTTGGTTGACCGCATTAGCGAGCATGATCTCTAGCCGGACGCCGAGCGAACTAACGGGGGGGCTCGAGCTGCTCTGCAACCGGATCCGGCATGATGCCTGAGCCGGCTGGGTGCTCAGTTTCCGTCAATTACTGCCGTCGAACGCGAAGGAGCGACGCAGCGAGTTGAGCGCGTCGGCCGCGCCCGAGGGATGCACTCACGTTTATCTCACGCGACAAAAAGCAAGCCGCCGATATTCTTCGTATCGACATCGCTCGACCAATAAAGGTGAGAGCGCGCTGTTCGCGTCCGCCGGCACGATCAACGGAATCCCTGTCTCGGGCCGTTCGGCTCCCGACCTCAGAGCGCGATATCCGGGAATCTGTGTCGACAGCGCCTTTGCGCTTCACGCTCAGAGCCAGGGAGAACAGGCATGTTAGTTTCTCAGTTGTTTTCTGGACACGCAGACCTCGAGTTGATCGCGTCCGGCGGGCGTCGCATGCTGGCGCCTGAGGTGTCCGATAGCGTGGCGCTGGTTCAGCAAGCGCTTCTCGCCATCGGATTTCCCTTGCAAGCTGCGGGCGTCGATGGAGCTTTCGGTCAGGAAACGGGAAATGCCGTAGTCGCTTTCAAGACCGACCGCGGTCTGTTTCCGAACGACCCCGTGGTCGGGGTTGGGACGATCAAGCGGCTGGACCGCGAGATCACATGGCTCGAAGGTGGGGATGGAGCGGGACTGATCGACGTCGCGACGCTGGACACAAAGACCCTCGTTCTCGATCCTGTCCACGCGGGTTTCGTCGAGAACACGTTAGGGGATATGTCGATCGGTCAGAAAGTGCTGGACCAATGGGAATTTGGCGACAGGGCCTGTTTTCGCGCCTCATTTCTGTTTGATCGCTTCATCGCGCAGGCGCTCGGTCGATTCATCGAGCCGTTCGTTTTCGAGAATTTCTGCGAGAGGACGGGGCCGTGCACCGCCGACGACTTTCTGGACGAGGCAGGACCGCTGAACTACACGGCGTTCCTTAAGCCGAGAAATCCGACAGTTCCGCCAGCGCGCATTGACGAGTTGGCCAGCATGCGGCGTCCGGACATCATCTCGCACCGTGCCATCAAGGAATGGTACGAAATCAAACCGGCCAGCGTCTGGAGTGCGGGCGAGGCGTGGATCAAGCTGAATAGCATCATTCCAGCCTATGCGGCGCGTGGTCTGCCTTACAAGCCCGGTGAGAATTATGTGCCGACCGATGTTGTGCTGGGGCGCTTCCTCACGCCTGAAGGCGAAAAGCTCGATCTGATCCTCAGCCTGCGCCGGCAGGCTCCAGGCCTGATCTTCTACATTCTATGTGTGAAGGGCGACTATGTCAGGTACTTCAATCGCGTCCGGATCGCGGCCGGCGTCGCGGCGCTGTTGATTGCGCTGAGCGAAGTCTTGGTGCCGGCAGCGGAGGTGGCGGGCGTCCTTGCGTCTCTCCAGGAGATCCTGGCCGCGCTATCGATCGTAGCGGCGCCGGCGCTGCAAAGACTTTAACCGCCGGCAAAATCAATCGTCGCGCAGCTGTCCGTCTCAAGCACAGATGGCGGCAATCTCAGCGCAGTGCAGACATTCAAAGTCCAGTTCACGCTTAACTCACGCGACAAAGCAGGCGCCGTGGCTATCATGGCTCCATCATTCTCATCAGGAGGACCAAGTGATGTTTCCAGTTCAATCGGCACCGATCGGTCGCAGCATTCTCAACAAGAGCTTGTCGTCGCGAGAGATTGGGCACGATCCGGCAGGTTCAGGCACGGCTGACGTCGCGGCACAGTTGGATGGGTCGATCCATCAACAGGGCTTCTTCAGTGATCTTGGAAGCCATCTTGGCAGTGTGCTCGACGATCTGGTCGGTCAGATCTTCTGACCTGAACGTCGACAGGATCGAGATCCTTCCGAAATGCGGCGCGCTGGGCTACATTGGTCTGAGCGCGCTCTTCGGCCGACACGGTACACGCCTTCGGCCTGGGATTGGATATCAAGGATAAAGATCCCGGCCCCGAAAGACTCCGGTCGTGCAAGGTGCGTAGCGATTATTCGAAATAGTTGTGCTTATACGCCAAGCCAAGGCGCGACAACGTTCGTCCTGAGCTCATCGCGCCTCGGCGGCTCTGGCCAGCTTTCAAGCGCGCCACGAGCTGTCTGCACCGGCCGTTGGATCGACAGTCCCATTCCAGCCTCATGACGTCAGCGCTGGTTAGCCGAGCGGCCCGCAGTGCTCGGTCGAAGACGGGGCGTTGCGCATTTCCATCTCGATCTGCGGCGGGACGCTGCGATCACGACGCGCACTCACCCCTATAGCGAGTCATTGATTGATCGCGGACTCAGCGTCGACACGCGATCGTGCCGCGCATCTATCAATGACGTCATGCATTCGGCGCTCGAAGTTCGCGGGAAGGAAGGTCGTATCCGCGATAAGAAAAATCACGCTTATCTCACGCGACAGAAATCGTTCAACAGATATTATTGCGAACTGAGATCTTGTTCACCAGCGGACGTCGTCGCTGGGATCGGCAACTCTAACGCAGCTTGAAGAGCTGGAGCGGCCGACGTCGAAACTGAGATTTCTGGTGCGTCTTCGAAGGAAGCGAACGAGATGGCAAGTCGATCTGCCTTAGTTGCTGGCAGGCATGTTGAGCGGCCGTCCGGGTTTGGCGCCGCAGGCTCGTCATCGTCGGGTGTGGAGACGCGCAGCGTGCTGTGGACGCCTGAGGGCAGTCCTAACAATGTGCAACGATTTGATGCCGGTAGAGGCTCGCCGGGCGTTCGTATCGCCGTGTTGGACGGCCGTGTCGATCTTGAACATCCATGCTTTCGAGGTGCTCATCTTGCTCTGCTGCCGAGCATGCTCCCTGCGGATCAAAAGTCGTTGGGACCGATGGCCGCGCATGGGACTCACATTACGAGCGTCATTTTCGGTCAACCCGGCAGCGAAGTCGAAGGGCTCGCGTCGGGCTGCAGTGGACTCATTATTCCGGTCTTTTTCGAAGATCGCCGGAGCGCCTCGCAGCTTGATCTGGGCCGTGCCATCGAGCTGGCTGTCGATCATGGCGCGCACATCATCAATATCAGCGGCGGTCAGCTGACGGACGTTGGGGAGGCCGACGCCTGGCTGGAGAACGCAGTGCGCCTCTGCGCCGATCGCAATGTCCTTGTGGTGGCGGCGGCCGGCAACGACGGGTGCGAGTGTCTGCACGTTCCGGCGGCGCTCCCGATGGTGTTGCCCGTCGGCGCGCTGGATCGCCAGGGCCGACCGATAAATTTCAGCAACTGGAGCGGAGCCTATCGCTCCAGAGGCTTGATGGCCCCAGGCCAGGACATCCTTGGCGCCAAGCCGGGCGGCGGCGTGACGCGTCGCAGCGGCACCAGCTTTGCGGCGCCCATCGCGGCCTCGGCTGCCGCGCTGTTGTTGAGCCATCAGGTCGATCGAGGCGAAACACCTGATCCGCATTTCGTTCGCCAGCTGCTGCTCGACAGTGCGTTGCCTTGCGACGGCTTGGGCCCGGACGAGTCTGACCGATGCTTGGCGGGGAGGTTGAACTTACCAGGTGCTTTCGAACTCTTGAAACGGAGTATAGGACAAATGACCAGAAATACGATGACGGCGAATACGGCGATCAGCCCTCAGTGCGCCTGCAACGAGCTCAAGGAGCCGAACGCGGTCTCACAGGCCGAAATGGCGGAGCCGAATGCGGCGGATCCGCGTTTGGAGTCGTCGCAAGGCGCTATACAGTCGCTGGCTGCGATGGCGATCGGCGGCAGCCGGATGCCGGATGAGGGCGCCGGCCCCCGGCCTGCTGCAGCACGCGCCGCTCCCGGCATGGCACTCAGCTCCGTGGTGCCGAGCTCCATACCGGACATGGATGAACCTGCCGGTCTGGTCTATGCACTCGGCGTGCTTGGCTATGATTTTGGGACGGAGGCGAGACGGGACAGCTTCAAGCAGCTGATGCCGCCCGTCAACCAGGTGCCTGCGAATCCTTACGACGCCCGCCAGATGGTCGACTATCTGACAACCCATCTTGCGGAAGCCAAGTCGCTCATCTGGACTTTGAACATCGAGCTGACGCCGGTGTATGCCATCGAGCCGGTCGGAGCATTTGCTCGCGACGTTTATGAAGTTCTCCTCACCATGCTGGCCGGCGAGATCAAGTTGGAGTCGGACGCGGATTTCGTTCAGCGGGTAGCCATTCCAGGAGTGCTGACGAAACGCACCGTCAAGCTTTTCTCGGGGCAGGTCGTGCCGGTGATCCAGCCGGTCAATACGCGTGGAATGTATGGCTGGAAGACCAACGCACTGATCGATAACGCATTGAATGCGCTTGCCAGCGATGGGGTGGAGTCGGATCAGGCCGAGAGCATCCGTTCGTCGCTGGAAGCATTTCTCAACCGTGTTTACTACGACTTGAGGAATCTCGGAAAAACATCCCGCGACCGCGCGCTGAACTTCGCCGTCACCGACGCATTCCAGGTCGCTACGACGTTCAGCGACTCGCTCGTAGCTGGAATGCAGCTCGATGAAATTGCGGTCGACAAGAGCCCGTTCTGTCGCATGGACAGCGATTGTTGGGATGTGAAGTTGAAGTTCTTTGATCCGGAGAACAACAAACGCGCCAAGAGGATATTCCGCTATACGGTCGATGTGAGCGACCTCATACCCGTCACCATGGGCGAGGTCCGGTGGTGGACCCAACCCAATTGATTCCGGGAGGACACACGCATGGTCAACATCAATCCGATCCTTTCAAGGCCGGTGAAGCGTCCGCATTCCGTAGTCCCATCGACGTGTGTCGATGTGGTGCATGGAAGGCGCGAGGACTTGATATCTCTGGCGATCTCGCTGATCCACGGCGCGAATTATAACGATCCGGCTCCGTTTGAATGGGCTGCACCTGAGCAGGTCATAAGTTCGGCATTCGTCCACCGGAGGTTTTGACAACATCATGACGCGGGACGCGATGATCGGCCGGCAGTGCCGGGCGACCATCGCGCGAGGCCGAACGAGCTCACGACGAGTATTTCGCAGCGAACGAGGAGCTGTTGACAATGACGAAGAAGCCGCGACCGGAGAAAAAGCGCCCCAGCGGGTCGATCACTTGGGACGAGGCAAGAGCGATGGGCATGAGCTATCGCAGCTATCTCCAAGGACTGACGGGGCTGGTCGACAGGAAGGCGAAAGGAGCGTCGGCCGAAGCGGAAGATGCCGACAAATCGTACCTGCGAGGAAGGATTTGGGCATAGGCGATTGGCGGACGGGGGCAATCGCCTGGCTCGATGACGAAGGGATCGGATGAGAGACATGCAGGCTGAGGTTGTCGACTATACGGCGAGTTGTTGCGCGAGCCCGGTGCGGCTGTGCATCAAGCCGAACTTCAGTGTCGAGCTCGTCGAGCCGATGCATGTATATTTGCTTAGCGAGCACGCATCTCACGTCCTGACAGGGCAATTGTATTGCGCCATCGTGCCGTTGCTCGATGGTCGATACACCATCGACGAGATTCATTCGCTCTTGTCTGGGACAATTTCGAGTGACGTTGTAGACCATGTGATCGCGCGGCTGAGCAGGCTGGGCTTTCTCGTCGAGGCCGTCGACGGAACAGCTCCCGGAGTCGCGGCATTCTGGAGCGAGCTTGGCTTCGATCCAGGCCGGGTCGTGATGCAGCTCCGGCAGAGCAGGATCTCGCTGATGGCCGTCGGCAATGTCTCCGTAGTGCGATTGCTGACGTTGATATCGGAGGCGGGCCTCGTTGCTGATATCCGGCCAGTTCAGAGAAGCGGCGATGCGGCGGCAACTCTGCCCGACCTTCAGGTCGTCGTGACCGACGACTACCTGCGTCCGGAGATCGAGGAGATAAACCGGATTGCATTGAAGACCCGACGGCCCTGGATGCTCGTCAAGCCTGTCGGCAGCGTCATCTGGCTCGGTCCCATCTTCGTGCCGTGCGAAACTGGCTGCTGGCAGTGCCTGGCTCACCGCTTGCGGGGCAACCTCGAAGTAAAGGAGTCCATACACCGGCAGAGAAAAGCCCAGGCCGACGCTCCCATTTGTCTGCCGACGTCACGGCCTGCGCTTCCGTCAACTGTCGACCTGGCGTTGCATTGGACGACGACGGAGATTGCAAAATGGCTGGCAGGGCGGACGCTCGGGCCCGAGGACGGCAATGTCAGGGCAGAGACCCTGGCGGGAAAGATCCTCACGCTGGATCATCTGAGTCACGGCTGCCAAACGCATTCACTGCCGCATAGGCCCCAGTGCAGCTGTTGCGGCGATCCCGCCCTGATCGCTCGTCGAGGTTTTCAGCCAATCATGCTGGAATCGTCGCCGAAGCGGTATGTCGAGGAAAGCGGCCACCGCTCCATGACGCCAGAGCAGACCGTCGCCCGCTATCAGCACCTGATCAGCCCTGTCTCCGGGGTCGTCACGGAATTGACGAGGATCTCAGATCCCGCCAACCATTTGGTTCACACCTATAGATCGAGCCATAGCCGGGGCACCGTCGGGTCTCTGCGCGGCCTGCGCCGGATCCTCCGACACACCAGCTCCGGCAAAGGCAAGACCAGCGAGCAAGCCCGCGCCAGCGGTCTCTGCGAGGCGATCGAACGCTACTCGTTCATCTATCAAGGTGACGAGCCGCGGATCAACGCCACTTTGGCCGAGATGGGCGAGAACGCGCTCCGTCCCGAATGCTGTCTGCAATTCAGCGAGGCGCAGTACGCAGATCGCGAGACGTTGAATGCAAATTCGGCAGTCGGCAACAATTGGATTCCCATGCGCTTCGACCCTGGCCGGCCGATCGACTGGACACCGGTTTGGTCGCTCACGCATGGACACCAGAAATTTCTGCCGACGGCCACTTGCTATCAATGGTACCCGCTCCCCAGGAATCATGAGTTTTGTCGGGCGGATTCAAACGGGAACGCCGCCGGCAACAACCTGGAAGAAGCGATCTGTCAGGGATTCCTGGAAGTCGTCGAGCGGGATTGCGTGGCGCTTTGGTGGTACAACCGCTTGCGGCGTCCGGCCGTCGATCTGGCGAGCTTCGATGATCCGTACTTCCGCGATCTCGAGCAGTACTATCGGGACGTCGGCCGGGAGATGTGGCTCCTCGATCTCACTGCCGATCTCGGGATCCCGGTCGTGGCCGCGGTCTCCCGAAGGATCACGGGCAGTAGTGAACGGCTGATTGTCGGCTACGGAGCCCATTTCGATCCAGCGGTTGCCGTGACGAGAGCGCTGACCGAGATGAGTCAGGTCGGCCTGGAGTTGGACAAGATTCCTGATGAGCTGATCGATGCCGAAGGTGCCGAGTGGCTGCTCGGCGCGCGAATAGAGGACAAGCCTTACCTTGTCCCTGACCGGCTGGCACCGGCTACGAAGGCCGTTGATTTCAAGTCAGCCTGGACGGGCGACATACGCGACGATGTCGATATTGCCGTTGCCGCTTGCCGGCGCATCGGTCTCGAGGTCCTGGTTCTCGACCTCACGCGGCCCGACATCGGGCTCAACGTCGTCAAAGTCGTCGTTCCGGGCATGCGCTTCTTCTGGAAAAGGTTTGCGCCGGGGCGTCTCTACGACGTGCCTGTCAGGCTCGCATGGTTGAATGAACCAACCCCCGAAGCACTGCTCAACCCGACGCCGATGCCGTTTTAGTTGACGCCGCGGGTTCCGCTAGCACCGGACTCTCACGGCGAGCCTGGCTTCTTCCGCAAGGAGGAGGAGTACGCGACCCGCTCAGAGTGGTCGAGCATGCGTCTATCGAAGGAGACAACCTATGAAGATCACGAACAAGAAGCCCGTGCAGATCGCGCCGGTTTCTCGCAGCATCGTCGGCAATTCGGCCGACCTGTTGTCCGAGCTGTCGGAGGAGACCCTTGCTGGCGTGACCGCGTCGGTCAGCGTCAGTGTTCCCGGCGTCGGCTCGGTCACGATCACCTGCGCCTATTCGGGTAGCGCCGAATAGAACCCGGACGACAGTCACCAACTGATCGGCGACGGTTCATTGGTGAATTGTCGAATTTGAAGGGGAGCGCTCGTCGTCGGCGCGGCGAGCGCTCCCAATCCCGGAAACCGAGTGATCGAGCTTCTGACAACGTCAATCTGCCGTGCGCGATTTTGCCGATTGCAGCGGCAGCGGCAGGGAGCGTTTGGATGATCTCAGACGAGCGAGCAGCCCGATGAGTCTGGATTCTTCGAGACTTCTGAACGCCCCATCGGTGCGAGCTGCCGACCTGCATGGGCGGTTTGTCGACGGCCCCTCCACCGCGAGAGGCGTGACTGCGTCCAACCTGATTGTCGATGCCGGTGCCGTCACCATGCCGCACGATTTGGATGCCCGCATTCCCGGTCTCGGCGAACTCCGAAAGCGGACGTTGGGCGACCCTCGAGTCACCATCGTCGTTCTCGACGGCTACCCCGATCTGACATTGTCAAGTCTTCGCAGCGATCAGATCTCGATGCTGCTTCCGTATTGGCATGAGGGGGCGAGCCCGATCACGGCTGAGCAGCACGCCCTGTTCCGCGAGATCGCAAATAGTGATCTTCCTGATAAGCAGAAGGAAGAAAGGCTTCTCACCGAGTTCTCGCCAGACATCCTGCTTCGGATTCTGGGCGACCGTCACGCCACTCATATCACCAGCGTCATCGCAGGGCGGCCTGGCACACCGGCGCCGGGCATCGCGCCGGCTTGTCGGGTGATCGTCGTGCCGATGAACCAGGTTGGCGAGGCGGGGGAGTTCATATCGCCGCTCAATCTCGCCCGGGCGTTCGATCTGGCCCATGATTGGGGAGCTGACGTGATTCATTGCGCCGCGTGCGTGCCGACTCAAACGGATTCGCCACACGACCTGCTGGCGCGCGCGGTCCGCCGATGTCTCGACGACAACATCCTGATCGTGGCGCCGGCCGGCAATAACGCGGGCGATTGCCGCTGCTTTCCTGCCGCACTCCCGGGGACGCTCGCAGTGGGCGCTCTGAAGGACGACGGCAAACCGTTCAAGTTCAGCAATTGGGGCGGCAATTATTCGGCAGACGGCATCATGGCGCCGGGCGAAAACATCCTCGGAGCACAGCCGGGAACGGAGGAGCCGATCCGCGAAATGGGGACGAGCGTGGCGGCGCCGATCGTTACCGGCATCGCTGCCTTGCTGATGAGCCAGCAGTTGCAGGCCGGGCAGCAGATTGATGCAGCGGCGATCCGCGCGGCGCTGCTCGATACGGCGCGCTTATGTGATCCAGCCGTCATCGACGAGCCGGAACGTTGTCTTCGAGGCGTGCTGGATCTGCCTGCGGCCTTCGAGGCGCTGTTCACGTCGCGCGGCGGGATTGGTGCGAGCGGCAGAGACGACCGTCTCCTCGTCGGCGTCGGACCCGTTCCCCAGACCGGCGTGATGACGAGTGCCGCATCATCGTCCGTCGAGGAGACGCTCAGTCCATCGGCTTTGCCACCGACCGTAGCGGACTCTGCCGCTTCGGCACCGGCTTCGGTTGGCGCGACGGGGGGCGTCGAACAAAGCACCGCCCACTCCGGCCTGGTCTATGCGCTCGGCAGCTTGGCCTACGACTTCGGATCCGAGATCGGCCGGCAGGAGTTCGAGCAATATATGGGCCGGGAGGCGGGGCGTGCCGGCCCGGACCGGCCGACTCCGCACGAGGTGCAACACCTCATCGAATATCTCGATCGGCGCCGGACGGAGCGGGATTGTTTGATATGGACTTTGGTGATCGGCGGCTCGCCGGTCTATGGGCTCGTTCCCGAAGGCCCTTATGCCGACACAATATACGAGACCTTTCTGCAACTCTTGGCCGGTCAAAGCCTGACACCGGATCAATCCGATTTCATCGAGAGGATCAGCATTCCGGGCCGCCGTACCGGCGAAATGATAAGGCTTCAATCAAAGGCGGAGGTTCCGATCGTAGCCGTCACTGATCTGCGCGGCATTTACGGCTGGAAGATCAATGAGCTGGTCGATGACGCCGTGAACAGGATACACGGCGCAGAGGCTACTCCGGCGCGCGCATTTCTCCATCATGCAGTAACCGACTTCCTCAACCGTGTGTACTTCGAGTTGCACAATCTGGGACAGATGTCCCGAGATCGTGCAATGAACTTCGCAGCAACGAATGTGTTTCAGGCTGCATCGGGTTTTGCTGCAGCAGTCGATGAAGGGCGTGTGCTCGACACCATCGTTGTGACCAAGAGCCCAGTATGTCGAATGCATAGCGACTGCTGGGAGTTGTCCTTGACGTTCTTCGATCCGGACGACGAGGGAAGGGCAGCAAAAATGTTCCAGTTCACGATTGATGTATCTGAGATGATGCCGGTTACGGTCGGTAACGTGAAGAGCTGGTTCAAGAGGCGCGGTTTCGGACACTAACTTTGTAGCTGGTCCTCCGGTCGCCTTCCGACCACATGGGCGTATGCTGGCCGCCTTCTCGGGGGCATGGCGCAAACATGGCGATGGTGCCGCTGATGAGCAGCTGAGCATTCTCGGATTGGCGATAGTCCAGGAGGAGAGTGTTGTGTTGGTACCGAGCTTTCCCAACGGACTGCCGGAGAATATCGGATCAGCTATTTCGTATCCGGCTTTGGCGTGCTTCCGAAACTCCAAACGCCACGACGTTTCCTCCGAGTTCTATTTGCTTGAGATCTATCGCAACAGCTCGCGGGCGATTACCACGCGCTGGATCTGGTTGGTTCCCTCGAAGATCTGAGTCAGCTTCGCGTCGCGCATCATTCGCTCGACGGGGTAGTCCATGGTGTAGCCATAGCCGCCGAAGATCTGGACGGCGTCGGTCGTCACCTTCATAGCCACATCGCTGCCGAAGCATTTCGCCATGCTGGCGAGCAGATTCAGGCGCTTCCAGTCGCCTTCATCGCCGGCCCGCGCGCATTCATAGACGAGCGCACGCGCGGCCTCGATCTGGATCGCCATGTCTGCGAGCATGAACTGTACGCCCTGGAATTCGGAGATCGACTTTCTGAACTGCTTCCGCTCCTTGGCGTAGGCGATGCAGGCGTCGAGCGCACCTTGGGCCAGGCCGACCGACTGAGCGCCGATCGTCGGGCGGTTGAGATCGAGCGCCCGCATCGAGGCACGAAAGCCCTTGCCCTCTTCCCCCACGAGGTTTTCGGCGGGCACCCGCACATTGTCGAGGAAGATCGGCGTATTGGGCGCGCCGCGAAAGCCCATCTTGCGCTCATGTCGGCCGAACGACACGCCCGGCATCTTCTTTGGCTCGATGATGAAGGCGCTGATGCCGTCGGCGCCCGGTCCGTCGCCGGTCCGGGCCATCAACACGATGAACTCAGCCTCCACGCCATAGCTGCACCACTGCTTCCGGCCGTTCAGGATGTAGCTGTCGCCATCCTTCTGCGCGCGGGTGTTGAGGGCGGTGACATCGGAGCCGGCCTGCGGCTCGGAGATCGCGATTGCCGTAACCACGCCGCCCTTGGCGATGATCGGCAGGAACTTGCGGCGCTGCTCCTCCGAGCCGAAATGGAGCAGCGGCATGATGAACATGGTGTTGAGTCCGGCAATGGACGCGCAGGCGGGAGAGACCTTCGATATCTCCTCCCGCGCGATGCACATCATGGTGAGGTTGCCATTGGGGCCACCGTACTGCTCGGGTACCCAGAGCTGCATCAATCCCATCTCGCCGAACAGTTTCACCAGTTCGGTCGGGAAGCGATCAGTCTCGTCGATCTCCGCCGCGATCGGGGCCACATGTCTGGCCACCATCCGGCGGATGCTCTCGCGGAACGCGGTTTGCTCTTCGGTGAAACTCATCGCGGCGTTTCCTTGGGAGAAAGCTCCAAAGAAAGAGCTTCCATTTAATGGGTGATCCATTTAATAATCATTGTCATGATGATGAAGTCAAGACCGCAGACATCCACTCCCTCAAAGTCCGGACCATCTGGCCGACGCGACCGCCCCGCGGATAGCCGCGTGGCAGGGGCGCCAACGGCGCCGAAATTCCGGCCGATCCATACGCGTCGGGCATTCGAGGAAATCTGCGAGAGGATCAGGGAGCAGCTCGCGTTGGGCGTGCTCAAGCCCGGTGACAAATTGCCGCCGGAGCGCGACCTGGCCCAACAGTTGGGCGTGAGCCGTAACGTCCTGCGTGAAGCTCTGCGGAGCCTGGAGATGGCCGGAGTGCTTCGGCTGCGAAAAGGCGTGAAAGGCGGCGCTTTTGTGCGCGAGGGCGATACCGGCCGCATGAATCTCGTCATGCGCGACATGCTGAGTCTGGGCACGATCTCCGTGCGCGAGCTGTCCGAGGCGCGGATTGACGTGCTGGATCTCGTGGTTCGGCTGGCCTGTGCCAACGGCAAGCCGGTCGATTTCGACGCGCTCGAGGCCAACATCGAGCGCACGGAGCTCGCGACGCAGGAGGGTCGTCTGCTCGACCGCGTCGAATGCTCGCGCGAGTTCTACAAGCTGCTTGCGGTTGCGACCGGGAACAAGGTGATCGCGATGATCCTCGATTCGGTCACCGAGATCCACATGCGGTTCGTCTATGCCAAGGTGGTGTCGAGCGGTGTCGCCATGGCGCGGTTGGTGGAGACGCGTCGAAAATTTCTGGCGGCGCTCCGGGCACGAAATGCAGCGACTGCGTCACGCCTGATGCGTACCCATCTCGAGTCAGTGCAGCGCATGCTGGAACAGGATCCCGGTGCGATGTCGCTGCAGGTGGCGCTTGCCGAGATGCAGCCGGGCATGCGCCCCTGAACGAAAAACGATGAGCCAAAACGGAGGAAACCGTGTCGATCTACGCCAAATACGAATGCCTGAAAGTCGAGGTCGCGGACAAAGTCGCGACGGTCACGCTGAACCGGCCGGAGGCGCGTAACGCCATCAATCAGAAGCTGATCCGCGAACTCAGGACGATCTGGGACGATCTGGCCGACGATCACGCCGTCAACGTCGTAGTGCTCACCGGCGCCGGAGATTTCTTCAGCGTCGGCGGCGACGTCAAGGCGATGTCGGAGCGACCGGGCGGGGACGTTCTGGAGGAGGGCGAGATCCATGATCCCATGATCAGCCGCCGCGGGGTTACCCGGCAACTCGAGCTCGACAAGCCCATCATCGCGGCGATCAATGGCGATGCCATCGGGCTGGCTGCGACCCATGCGCTGCTGTGCGATATCACGGTCATGTCCGAGGATGCCCGCATCGGCGACACGCACGTCTCCCGCGTCGGGCTGGTTGCCGGCGACGGCGGCACCGTGATCTGGCCGCTGCTGGTCGGCATCAACAAGGCCAAGGAGTTCCTGATCCGCGGCACGCTGCTTAAGGGCAGGGAGGCCGAACGGATTGGCCTGGTCAATCATGTGGTTCCTCGTGCCGACGTGCTGGGCAAGGCGCGGGAAATCGCCATTGAACTGGCGAACGGCCCGACGTGGGCGATCCGCTGGACCAAGCTGTCGATCAACCAGATCGTGAAGGATCGCGTGAACATGTTGCTGGAGGCGTCAATGGCGCTCGAGCAGGTCACGTTCGAGACAGCGGATCACAAGGAGGCCACCATGTCCTTCAAGGAGAAGCGCAAGCCGAGGTTCGGTCAGGCGTAGGCTCTCGTGATGGCCTCCGGGATCGAAAGCGACGACGTTGCGGGCATGCTTCGCGATTCCATGCGCGGACTTCTCGAAGCGCATTGGCGCGCCGATCGCCTGAAGGATGGTGCGTCGCCGGACGCGATCACCGAGATCTGGGACAAGCTGGCCCAGCAGGGTGTCGCGGTTCTGGGCGCCAATCCGGAGGAGGGCGGTCTTCGCGAGATCCTGGCGGTGATGGAAGAGCTCGGCCGCGCGGCGTGTCCAGCTCCGATGTGGTCTGCCGTGCTGGCCAACCTCGTGCTGCCGGATGCATCCTCCGATGGAGCCGACCTGCGAAAGGCACTTCACGTGGGCGCGGCGCGCATTGTCTTTTCCTTCGGGGCGTTCGATCCCGATCCCGGTATCGGTTCGATCACGCTTGATGGCGAGACGGCAACGGGATCCCTCCGGTTCGTCGAGGCGGCGGGAAGCGCGACCCACCTGCTCACGCCGGTGGATGAGGCGCAGCTCGTGCTCGTCGACCTTCGGGCTCCCGGCGTCGATCGTCTACCTACGCGCACGATGGGGGCGTGGGGCAATTGGGAGCTGACGCTCGATGCGGCGTCGGCAAGACTTGTTCCTGCTGCCGACATCAGCCTGAGCGACCTGCGATCGATCGCGCGCCTCATGCTACTGGCGCGTGCCCATGGCGCCGCGCGCCGCGCGTTCGAGCTGGCGGTTACCTACGCCGGGGAGCGGCATCAGTTCGGCCAGCCGATCGGGCGATTTCAGGCGATCCAGCACAAGCTGGCCAACTGCTTCATCGATCTCGAGGGCGTGCGTCTCGTTCTGCACCATGCAGCAAAGCTGCGCGACGAGAGCGACCTCGACTGGCGGTATTTCTCCGATTGCGCCATGGCGTTCGCAGGCCCTGCTTTGCGACGCGCTTCGCTGGAGACGCAGCACACGTTCGGCGCCATCGGCTATGCCGAAGAACACGAAGCACCACTGCATTTCAAACGCGTCCATCTGGACACCGTAGCGTTTGGTGGCGCAGCCCATGCCAAACGAAGCCTCGCCGCCCATCTCTTCGACAATGGCGGTGCGGGGATGCCGCAATATGACCTCGGCTGCGCGGGCAACGAACTGCGCGATCAGGTCAAGCGGTGGTTTGCGCGAAACTGGGCGGACGGCAGAAAAGCCGCCTTCGACGCCAAGCCGTTCGCAAAGCGCGAGTTCGACGCCGAGTTTGCTGCAGATATGGGCAGCACGGGGTGGATCGGCCTCGGCTGGCCGCAGGAGTTCGGCGGCCAGGCGCGTTCGCCGCTCGAGCAAATCGCCTTCATGGAGACCATGGAGCAGAACGAGGCTCCGCGCATTGGCGCCTCGATCCAGGCCAACGCCTTGATGATGTTCGGAACGTCCGAGCAACAGAAGAAATATCTGCCGGAGATTCTGCGCGGCGAGGCCATGCATGGGATGGGTTACAGCGAGCCGCAAGCAGGATCCGACCTTGCGGCACTGCGGACCAGCGCGGTCCGCGACGGCGACCAGTGGGTCATCAACGGTCAGAAGATCTGGACCACGACCTGGTGGGGCAAATACATGTTCCTGGCGGCGCGAACCGACAAGAGCGCCAAGCCCCATGCCGGCATCAGCATGTTCATCGTGCCGATGACCACACCCGGAATCACGATCCGGCCGGCCAACACCATGTACGATGGAACGTTCGCCAACATCTTCTACGACGATGTTCGCGTGCCCCTGGAGAACCTCGTCGGCGCTGAAAACGAGGGCTGGAAAGTCCTGACCGGAGCGCTCGCTTTCGAGCGGGGGCTGGTCGGTGGCGGCATCGTGCTGAAAGTCGCGCATGCCTTTGAACGATTGCGCCAGCACGTCGTGGCCCGGCAGGAGTTAAGCGAGGATCCAATGATCCGGGACCGCATGGCGGCGTTCGCGTGCGAAATCGAGATCGGGCGCCAGCTGATGATGCATTGCGCTGACCTTGCCGCCGGCGGCATCACTCCGCCGGAGTATGGTGCGATCAGCAAGGTCTTTTCCAGCGAGCTGATGGAACGCTTCGGCGAGGCCGCGCTCGACATGCTCGGCATGCGCGCCACGCTGTCCGAACAGATGCCGGGTGCCATCGACAACGGCCGGTTCGAGCAAAACCTGCGTCATTCCTTGATGTGGGTGATCAGCATCGGAACGAACGAAATTCAGCGCAGCCTGATCGCGCAACGTGCGCTTGGCTTACCTCGATAGGAACGGATGATGCAGGGACAATCGTTGAAGCCACCACTCGAGGGCGTCCGCGTGCTGGACTTCTCCATCATGCTCGCCGGACCCTATTGCGCCCGGCTGCTGGCAGATGTCGGCGCCGAAGTGATCAAGATCGAGCCGCCGGAAGGCGAGGAGATGCGTCTGCGCGCGCCCCTTCGCGACGGCCAAAGCGCCTATTTCGGCCAGCTCAACGCCGGCAAGAAGAGCATCGCACTGGACCTCAAATCGTCCGAGGCGATCAAGCTCGTGCATCGGATGGTCGAAAGCACGGATATTCTGGTCGAGAATTTCCGCCCCGGCGTCATGGAGCGCCTCGGTCTCGGCTATGAGGCGCTTCGCAAGATCAATCCGCGTTTGATCTATTGCTCGATATCCGGCTACGGCCAGACCGGTCCGCAGTCGGAGCGACCGGCCTATGCGATGATCGTTCAAGCCGAGAGCGGTTTCGACCGCGCGCTGATGCGATACGCCGGTGATCGCGACCGGCCGGCGGCCGGAGCAGTGTTCGTTGCCGACATTCTCGGTGGCGTTTTCGGCTTCTCGGCGATTCAAACGGCGATGGTGCAACGGGAGCGTACGGGAGCAGGGCAGCACGTCGATGTCGTTCTGATGGACTGCATGCTGAACCTCATGGTGTATGAGCTGCAGGAAGCGCAATTCTCGGCGCCGGTGGCACGGCCGACCTATGGTCCCGTGCGCGCCAAGGACGGCGACGTCCTGATCGCGCCGGTATCGGCGCGCAATTTTGCGGCGCTTCGCGACCTGACGCGCCTGCCGGAGCTCTCGTCCGACCCTCGTTTCACTTCGGTCGCAGCGCGTGGCGCGAACTGGGGCGCGATGATGCAGGTCGTCGAGCGGTGGACGATGCAGCACACGGTGGATGAGTGCCTGGCAGCGCTCGATCGCGCCGGCATTCCGAGCGCCCGCTTTCGTGATCCCGCGGAAACGCTGGATGATGCGGATTTGTCTGCCCGCGGCGTCTTCGCGCCGATCGCCGACCTCGCAGGCGAGTTCAAGGGCGTCAACGCGCCGTGGCGGATGTCGGGCGCGCGGACTGGAATCGGCCGCGACATCCCCGCCATCGGCGAGCACCGGGACGAGATTCTGACGCGCGTGCTCGGCCTGTCCGAAAACGACCTCGAGCAAGCCGCTGCCGCCGGCGCATTTGGAAAGGGTGGAGCGTCACCGTGATTTGATGCTGCCAGCCGCGAATTTTCTACCGCAAGATAATCAAAAAGTATCGTGGGAGGATCGACATGAAGGGGCTACGTGTTCTGGCTTTCATATTCGGAGCGGCGATGCTCGTCGCGCCCGCCGTAGCGGACAATTATCCATCGCGTCCCATCCGGCTCATCGTGCCATATCCCGCCGGCGGTTCGACCGACATCATGGCGCGTGCACTGCAGGAGCCGATGACGAAGATCCTCGGCCAGCCGATCGTCATCGATAATCGCGGCGGGGCCGCCGGCACGACCGGTTCCAACGAAGCGGCTCGATCGGATGCCGACGGTTACACGCTTCTGTTTGCCAACAACGGCCCGATCTCGATCGCGCCGTTGCTGCAAAAGGGCATCGATTTCGATCCGCTGAAGAGCTTTGCGCCAGTGTCGCTGGTTTCCACAGCGCCGCTGGTCCTGGTGGCAAGCGAAAAGGTACCCGTGAACGACGTCGCCGGGCTGCTTGCCTATGCCAAGGTGCAGAGCAAGCCGATGCTGTATGCATCCGCCGGACCAGGTTCGCTCGGGCATCTGAGCACCGAGCGCTTCCTCAATCAGGCAGGTCTGCAAATGGTCCACGTCCCATATCGGGGCCAGGCGCCGACGACGCTTGCCATCTTTACCGGCGAGGTCGACATTCTGCTCACCACCACTTCCGATACGCTGAACGAGCACATCCGCTCCGGCAAGGTGAAGCTGCTCGGGGTTTCCTCGCCCGGTCCTTCGCCGGTCGCTCCCGGTGCGGCATCCATCGGCACCGCCTTGAAGGGCTATTCGGTCGAAACGTGGTTCGGCATTCTCGCCCCTGCGGGCACTCCGCCTGATGTTGTGGCCAAGCTAAACGCCGCGCTTGGCACTGTGCTGGCGATGCCGCAAATAAGGGAGCGCTTCCTCTCCTATGGCGTCGAGGCCAAGGCCAGCACCCCTGCGGAGTTGCGCGCCCTGATCGCCGCAGAGATCCCATCCTGGCGCAAGGTGATCGAGGAACGCAACGTCAAGACCGAATAGCGGAGTAGGGTGCTAGTCGAGCGTGATGTTGGCCTCCTTCACCACCTTCGCCCACTTGTCGACATCGGCGCGGATGGTGGCCGCGAAAGCTTCCGGCGTTGAGCTCTTCGGTTCGACGCCGAGCTTTTTGAGAGCCTCCTGCACGGACGGCGTTGCGACCGCGCGCGCGATTGCGTCGTTAAGCCTGGCCACGATCTCGGACGGGGTGCCGGCAGGCGCGAGGATGCCAAACCACACCACGACCTGAAATCCAGGAAGCGCCTCGTTGATGGTCGGCGTGTCCGGAAACAGCGGCGAGCGCTCCGCCGTGCTGATGCCGAGCGATTTGAGCATGCCGGCCTGGACCTGACCCATGCCTTCGAGCGGCGTGATGAAGTAGACCGAAACCTGGCCCGCGAGCGTATCGTTCGTTGCCGGTGCGCCCCCACGATACGGAATGTGTTGCATTTCAATGCCGGCCTGACGGCGAAACAACTCCGCTGTGACATGGGAGGCCGACCCTTGCCCGACCGATGCATAGGAGAGCGCGTTGGGATCCTTCTTGCCGCGCGCGATGAGATCGGTGACGCTGCTGATCCCTGTCGACGGCGCCGTCACCAGCAGGAACGGCACGTCGACGACCTTCGAGATCGGCACGAAATCGCGGACGGGATCGTAGGCGAGCTTCTTGTAGAGGCTCGCGTTCAACGCGTTCGGCCCGAGATTGCCGAATACGATCGTGTATCCGTCCGGCGTTGCCCGAGCCGCTTCTGTCGTGCCGATGATGCCTCCGGCACCCGACTTGTTGTCGATGATGACCGGCTTGCCAAGGATTTCGGTGAGGGGTTGCAGGATCGCCCGCGCGAGGATGTCGGTGGAGCCGCCCGCCGGATAGGGCACGATCATCCGGATCGCACGCTCCGGATACCCCTCGGCCAGACAAGGGACCGCGAACAGGAATGACAGCAGCAGAACCAGTGCGCGCATCAGCGCCTCCCCTCGACGGGCGCTCTATGGCGCCTCGGAAGTATATTTAGTACGTATACGTATCGTATCGGCCGAGGGATTACAACAGCCTTGGCCAGCCAAGCGGCGGTCCGGCCGCGGCTGCGGGAGTCAGGCGCCGGGCTCGGGAGGGGGAGACTTCGCGATCGCCAGCATGCAACGCAGGAAATGCGCGCGGTCGTCCTGGCTCAAGGGAGCAAGCATGAGATCCTGCAGCCGGGCCGCGGCCGGAACCACGGCCATCAGGGCGCTGGTGCCCTTGGCCGTGATCTGGACCTGGATGGAACGGCGATCGACGGGATGGTTCTTCTTGGAGATCAGCCTGCGTGCGGTCATCCGCTTCAACATTTCGCTGAGCGTATTCCGGTCGCAACTGATGCGTTCTGCAAGCGCGGACGCCGTCATTGGTCCCTGCTGCAGCAGCGCCATCAGGACGCCGAACTGGCGGGGCGTGATGTCGGTTTGCCGCGTTACGCTCTGGTAGAGCCCGTCATATTTGGCTTCGAGCAGGCGCAGCAGAAATCCGATGCCGCTTTCCAGTCTCCACTGATGTGCCAGCGCGGCAACCGGATCTCCCGCTTCGTCCTTTTTGACCGACATGACGCCTAGTTCCCACCTGCTCCAGTGTAACAATCGGTTAGCAGCTTGGCCGTGGCCCCTCAACCGCCGGGGACGGGGTTCGCCCCGGCGGCATCCCGATGGTTGCCAGGGTCATGGCGATATGGTACGTATACGTATTAATTAACGGCTCGGACGAAAGAGCCCAGGGGAGGCCCTGCGTTGGATCTGCGCGCTCTGTTGTCGATTCCGTATCTGCTCGAGGCGGAAGCTGTCGAGACCGAGCCCGGAGAATGGCTCGTCCGTTGCGCCTATCCGGAGCTCCCCGGCTGCGCCGCAGAAGGCGTCGTCGTTGAAGCCGTGCTGAAGGATCTGGAGCGTCAGCGGATCGAAATGATCGTCAGGCTGGTCGAGGCCGGAAGGCTGCCGCCGATTCCGCGACAGCCGCTGGCTTCATCCGACCCGTTATGGACCGCGCGCGATCTCGGATTGTCTGATCGGGTCACAGCCTTGCTGGACGCGAGAACGACCCAAAATCGAACCTGACAAAAACGATCGAGGAAAAATCATGCTCTCGCACGAGGACAACGAGCGGCTGGTAAGGGTTGGCAAGGGCACTCCGCTGGGGGAGTTGTTCCGGCTCTACTGGATTCCGTTTCTGCCATCCGCGGATCTGGTCCGCGATGGCCAGCCGAAGCGCGTCCGACTGCTCGGCGAGGATCTGGTGGCCTTCCGCGACACCGAGGGCCGCGTTGGTCTGGTCGACCAGGCCTGTCCGCACCGGGGCGCGCCGATGGTTTTCGCCCGCAATGAGGATTGCGGCCTGCGCTGCGTCTATCACGGCTGGAAGTTCGACGTCACGGGCGCGGTGATGGACATGCCGGCCGAACCGGTCCGCAGCCGGCTCAAGGAGCGGGTGCGCATCAAGGCCTATGCCTGCCGCGAGCGCAACGGAATGATCTGGGCCTATCTGGGGCCGGATCAGGCCGCGCCTCCGCCGCTGCCGAATGTCGAGTGGAATCTTGTCCCCGAGGAGCAGGTTCACATCTCGGTGCGGGTTCAGGAGTGCAACTGGCTGCAGGCCGTCGAAGGCGAGATCGATTCCGCGCACGCGCCGTTGCTTCACGGCCGTCTCGACGCGCAGGGCACCACCAGCGCCTGGATCCAGAAGCGCGACCTCCGCCCGACCTTCGAATGCGTCAAGCAGGATTTCGGCATGAGCATTGCGGCACGCCGGAACTACGACGCCAATACGCTCTACTGGCGCGTCAATCAGTTCATGCTGCCGTTCTACACGCTGGTTCCGCCGCTATCGCCATTTCCCGATCTGAGCGGCCATGCCTGGGTGCCGATCGACGACGAGAACACGCTCTGCATCATGTTCTCCTATCATCCCTCGCAGCCGCTGCTGGCCAAGACGCGCGAGGTTTTCGCGGAAGGGCATAAGGGCCGGGAGAGCGGCCACGCCAGCCGCCACGCGCTGGTCAAGCAGCCGGTGACGGTGCCGTACGCCGACTATTGGACGAAGTACAATCCGCAGAACGGATATCAGTTCGACTACGAAGCCCAGCGGACGACATGGTTCTCCGGTCTCCCCGGTCTTTGGGTCCAGGACGGAGCGTGCCAGAGCGGGGTATCGCCGGTCGCCGACCGCACCAAGGAGAATTTGTGTTCCAGCGATACCGGCATCGCGATGACCAGGCGGTTCATTCTGGAAGCACTCGGCGCCTATCGCGACCACGGCACCAGGCCGAAGGGCGTCACCGATCCGGACGTGTTCATGGTCCGTGCGGTGTCCTTGCGGCTGCCGCCCGAGGACTCCTGGATCGATTCCGGCGCGCCTTTCATGCGGGCGAAGCTCGGGGCGGATTTCGGCTACGAGCTTTGAGCGCTACGACATGGCCGGCGACCTGCAGGAATTGCGAGTGAAGCGCATCAGCTATGAGGCCGAGAGCATCAACTCCTATGAGCTGGTGCCCCCCGCAGGAGGCGACCTCGGACCCTTCACCGCCGGCAGCCACATCGATCTGCATCTGAAGAACGGCATGATCCGCAGCTATTCGCTCGTCAACGATCAGAGTGAACGGCATCGCTACGTCATCGCCGTCAACAGGGATGCTGCCGGGCGCGGCGGCTCGAGCTTCGTCCACGACAGCTTCAGGGCGGGCGATACCGTTACGGTCTCCATGCCGCGAAACAATTTTGCGCTGCGTGAGGATGCGGAATCGTCGCTGCTGATCGCGGGCGGCATCGGCATCACACCGCTGCTGTCGATGATCCGGCGCCTGCAAGCGCTGAGGCGACCATGGAAACTGTCCTATGCGGCAAGGACGCGGCGGGCTGCGGCATTTCTCGACGAGCTCGGTACCATCGACCCGGCCGCACAGCTCCATGTCCACTTTGACGACGAACATGGCGGGCGGCCCCTCGATCTTGCTGCCATCGTCGGAAATGCGCCGGTCGGCACGCATCTCTATTGCTGCGGCCCGGTGCCGATGCTGGAAGCCTTCGAGAAGGCCACCGCGGGCCGTCCGGCGGAGCATGTCCACGTCGAGTACTTCCAGGCCAAGCAGGCGCCGGCCGTCGACGGCGGATTCGAGGTCAGGCTGGCGCGCAGCAATCGCACGATCGCGGTCGAGCCGGGCAAGACCATTCTGAATGCCGTTCTCGATGCCGGCGTCATGGCGAATTACTCCTGTTCGGAAGGCGTTTGCGGCACCTGCGAAACGCGGGTGATCGAAGGAATCCCTGATCACCGCGACCTGTTCCTCAGCCCGGAAGAGCAGGCGGCGAACAAGACCATCATGATCTGCTGTTCGGGATCGAAATCCGGCACGCTCGTGCTCGATCTTTGACGGCATCATCTCGGAACAAAACCATATGGGTGGAAAGATGCTGGATCGGATCGAAGCGGAGTTTCCGGAGCACACGCCCCGAACATCCGATGCGCCCAAGGCGCTTGCCGGGATCAGGGTCGTGGATTTCTCGCATTTCATTGCAGGGCCGTTTGCGACGATGATCCTGGCCGACATGGGCGCCGAGGTGATCAAGGTCGAGGCCCCCGTGCGTGGTGACGACCTGCGGCGCTACCCGCCAGTCGATGCCAGGCTGAACTATGGTGCGCCGTTCCTGTGGACCAATCGCAACAAGCGAAGCGTCGCGATCGATCTGAAATCGCCCGAGGGCGTCGCGGTCGCACGGGACCTGATCCGCACGGCGGACGTCGTGGTCGAGAATTTCTCCACCGGGGTCATGGAGCGCTTCGGGCTTGGTTACGAGAGTTGTCGTCAGATCGCGCCAGCGATCATCTATTGCTCGGTCTCCGCCTACGGCCGGGAAGGACCTTTCTCGGACCGGCTTGGCTTCGATCCGATCGCCCAGGTCGAGAGCGGATTTGTGTCCATGAACGGCTACGCGGACCGCGAGGGCGTGCGCGCGCTGTCGCCAGTCATGGACATCAGCACGGCGATGATGGCCAGCAATGCCGTCCTTGGCGCGCTTGTCGCACGCGAACGCACCGGCAGGGGTCAGGCCATTGAGGTATCGCTGTTCGACACGGCCGTTCTGATGACCGGCTATGCGTCGGTGCAGCAATTGTTCACCGGAACGGATCCGCAGCGCCACGGCAATACCAGTCCCGACACCTGCCCCTCCGGAGTCTTTCAGGCCGCAGATTCCACCTTCTACATCAACTGCGGCAACGACAAGATCTTCCAGCGCCTGATGTCCCAGGTGCTCGATCGTCCCGATCTTGCAACGTCAGATCTCTACACGACAGGAGCCGATCGCATTCGCCGGCGCGATGAACTGTTTGCGATCCTCGGCGAGGCGTTCGCGCAGCATCCCTGGTCGCACTGGCAGTCGAAGATGCGCGCCGCGGCTGTGCCTTGCGGCAAGGTCCGGACCGTCGGTGAGGCGATCCGTTCTCCGGAAGCGCGCGATCGCGGCATCGTCACGCGGATTCCTCATGATGAAGTGGGGTGGATACCGAACGTCAGCCTGCCGATCCGCTATTCGCAAACGCCGGTCGTCGATCCCGTGGCTGCTCCCGCCGTCGGCCAGCATACCGGGCAGGTGCTCCGCGATCTGCTGGGCTATGATGAAGCCCGCCTCGCGCGGCTGGCCGAGGCTGGCGCTTTTGGTGCGGACGCCCTCCCGCGGGCGGCCAAGCCATGACGGCGCGGGCAACAGGCGAACGCACGCTGCGGGGCCGTGTTGCCGTGATCGGCATCGGCGAAACGAATTACTATCGCCACGGCGCATCGCCCGACCCCGAGTTCAAGCTGGCCCTCAAGGCGATCCTGGCAGCCTGCAACGATGCCGGCCTCGATCCGCGCGAGATCGACGGGTTCTCGTCGTACAGTGACGACCGCAGCGATGCGGCGCGCCTGGCGGCAGCGCTCGGGATACGCCGGCTGAGCACGACCACGATGCAATGGGGCGGGGGAGGCGGGGGCTGCTGCGCAGCGGTGGCCAACGCCGCTGCTTCGATCGTTGCTGGGCTTGCGGATTGCGTCGTGGTGTTCCGTTCGCTGGCGCAAGGGCAATACGGACGCTTTGGACAGGCCGGCGGTATTGGCACCATCTCCGGCGAGAGGGCCTATCTGATGCCGTACGGCGTGCTGGCGCCGCCGCAGCGTTTTGCCATGCGCGTGCGGCGCTACATGCATGAGCATGGCGTGCGGCAGGAAGCCATGCAGGCGATTGCCCTGGCCTCGTACCATCATGCGCAGTCGAACCCCCGCGCGGTGATGTTCGGCAAACCGCTCGATCCCGAAAAGTACAACGCCTCGCGCTGGATTGCCGAGCCGTTTCATCTTTTCGATTGCTGCATGGAGAATGATGGCGCCGCGGCGATCATCCTGGTGCCTGAAGAGCGCGCCGGCGATTTCCGGAACAAGCCCGCCTACGTTCTCGGGGCT
Organism: Bradyrhizobium sp. WBOS07; assembly: GCF_024585165.1. Taxonomy (NCBI): domain Bacteria; kingdom Pseudomonadati; phylum Pseudomonadota; class Alphaproteobacteria; order Hyphomicrobiales; family Nitrobacteraceae; genus Bradyrhizobium; species Bradyrhizobium sp. WBOS07. Next base: position 4,121,198 of record NZ_CP029008.1, on the reverse strand, counting down.
GCCACTGGCGCCGGATATCGCAGCGGAGCGATGCCGCATAATTCGCCGCAATATGCCAGCGCCAGTTTCGAAACGCTCGCGCCCGCTCTTTACCGCATGGCCGGGATCAGCCCCGCCGACGTCGACGTCGTTCAAAGCTATGAGAATTTTACCGGTGGCGTGGTGATGGCGTTGGCCGAGCATGGCTTCTTCAAGCCCGAGGAGGCGAACGATTTTCTTGTGCTCGACAATCTGATAGCGCCCTCCGGGCGGCTTCCACTGAATACCAGCGGCGGGAATCTCGCCGAATGCTACATGCACGGCTTCGAGCTGGTGATCGAGGCGGTGCGCCAGATCCGCGGCCAGTCGGTCAACCAGGTCAAGCGCAACGACGTGGCGATGGTGATCGGCGGGCCGATGGTGACGCCGGCCAGCAACCTTCTCCTCGGCTCCGGAGCAACGCTGTGAGCGACACTCCGCGCGCGGCCTATCTTCCCGAGGGGCTGCCGAGTCCGGTCCCCGAAAACGATGGATTATCGGCGCCGTATTGGGCGGGGTTGCAACAGAACCGCCTGTTGGTGCAGCGCTGCCCGCACTGCACGACGTGGCAGTTCGGGCCGGAGTGGCTTTGCCACCACTGCCATTCGTTCGACGTCGAATGGACCGAGGTCGAGCCGCGCGGCCGCATCTTCAGCTGGGAGCGGATCTGGAGCCCTTCCCACGACGCATTGCGCGGGCGTGGACCTTACCTCGCCGTCCTGGTGGAGCTGCCGCATGCCGGACATGTGCGCATGGTGGGGAACCTGCTCGGCGATCCCCTGCAAACCATCACCATCGGGACTGATGTCGAGGGCGTATTCGAGCATCACCATGACGCCGTGCCGCGATATTCATTGCTGCATTGGCAGGCCGCCGGATGAAGGCGGCGATGTGGGGCCAACCGAAGTCAGACCGGCGCGCGCGAGCGGCGGCGGGCGTCGCCGCGCAGACGGACCTTCTCGGTGTTCAGCAGGTGCTCGTTCAGTTTGATGAGATAGCTGCGCATCGTCTCACAAGCGCCCTTGGTATCCTTGGCCTTGATCTGCTCGATCAGTCGCAGGCGGGAGGCGATCACCGGGTCATGGGCGGGTGGTCCGGCGATCAGGACAAAGCGGCGGATCACGGATGCCATGGCTTCCAGAATCGCCGACATCACCTGGTTGCCGGTCGAGTTTGCCAGCAAGGTGCTGAACTCGACGGCCTTCAAGGTCCGCTCCTCGTAACGGCCCTGCCTCGTCAACTCGACGGTCTCGGCCACGTTCCTGCTCAGCCGCTCGATGTCCGCGGGTTTCGCGCGCTCGCAGGCGGCGCGCACCACGGCGTCCATCACCATGAGCCTCGCCTCGAGCAGCGTCGCCAGCGACACATGACCGAAGTCGAGCATGTCACGGAAGGTACGGGTCACCTGTCCGGCGCCGCTCCGGGTGATGAAGGCGCCCCCCCGGCTTCCCTTTCGCATCTCGACGATGCCGGCGATCTCGAGGCTGCGGATGGCTTCGCGCAACGCGGTGCGGCTGACATCGAGCATCTCGGACAGTTCGCGCTCGGACGGCAGCCGGTCGCCGGCTTTCAGTTCGCCACTGACGAGCTTGGCGCGGATCGCATCGCAGATCTCCTCGAAGATCCGGCGGGTCTTGATGGGACGGAAGGACTTTCCGGCAGATCGGCTATCCCTGAGATCACCAGCCGATGGCGCCGGCGTGCCGGCCGCTGTCTTTCGACCGGTACGCGGCTCTGGCCTGGATCGTTGTTGCGGCATGAGTCGTCCCTGGGGTTATCAGGTCTTCATCAGCCCGCACCGGCCTCTTTGCAAGAGCTTCCGCTGGCCGATCAGATTGATATGTGGAAACCGCCGTTGACCGCGATGTGCTGGCCGGTGATGTAGGAGGCGGCGTCCGAAAGCAGGAAACACACCGGCTGCACCACTTCCTCGGGCTGGGCCCAGCGCCCCATCGGAATGCGGGCCAGTATCCCCTCGCGGAACTTGTCGCCACGGATGGTTTCGGTCATGGGTGTCTCGACCACGCCGAAGCAGACTGAATTGGTCCGGATTCCGAACTTCGACCATTCCTTGGCCGAGGTCATCGTCATCCCCAGCATGCCGCTCTTGGCGGCGGCATAGTTGATCTGGCCCATCGCGCCGGCACGCCCTGCGTCGGACGAGATGTTGACGATGGAGCCGACGTTGGTCTCGCCGCCCTTTGCGCGTTGCAGCATGGTGCGGCCCACTGCCTGGGTCCACAGAAACGCTCCTGTCAGATGCACCTCGATGACCGCGTTCCATTGCGCAAGCGTCATCTTCTCCGACATCGCCGGCCGGGTGATGCCGGCATTGTTGACGAGACCGTGGATCGCACCGAACCGCTCGACGATCTTCTCGACCGCATCCGTTGCGAACGCCTCGTCCGTCACGCTGCCGGTGATCGTCATCAATTGGCGGTCGGACGTGTCGTAGGTCGACAGCGTGTCGCGATTGAGGTCGATGGCAATTGCGTTGGCGCCGAGCTCTCGCGCCAGGTTGATCGTGGCTCGGCCGATGCCCTGGCCCGCACCGGTGACGACGACAGTCTTGCCTTCCAGGGAGACGATGTTGCGCATGGCTTTGCGTCCTCAAGCTTCAGATCAGGGTGAACATCGGCGCGAGTGCGCCGTCGGCGCCCGGGCGAACGACCAGGCGGACGGCTGCCCCATTCGACAAGGCGCTCGGCGGACTGTCGACTATTGATGTCATCAGCGTCGGGCCCTCGTCGAGCGTGACATAGGCAAGGACCGGCAGGTCCTTGGCCGCCTGCAGCACGCTGTAGGCGTAGATCGTTCCGGTGCCGCGGCTTTCCAGCCATTCGGTCGTGTCCGAAAAGCAGAACGGGCAGCCAGCGCGCGGATAGAAATGCGGCTGCCGGCACTGCGTGCATGCTTTGATCAGCAGCTTCCCGTCGCGAAGGGCCTCGAAATAGGGCTGGATTTCGGGATTTGCGGATGGTGCAGGGGTTTGCGACACGGGGATTACTGCCTTTCCAGAATGACGGTGGCACTGCCATGACGCGTTCCGAGCGAGCCGCCGGTGCCATGCGCCAGGGCCAGCGCGCAGTTGGGCACCTGCACGGCCGGGTGGGCCTCGCCGCGCAACTGGCGGACGGCCTCGAGCACTTTTGTCATGCCGCCCCGATTTCCGGGATGGTTGTTGCAAAGGCCGCCGCCGTCGGTGTTGAAGGGCAGCTTGCCATGTCCCGAGATCAGATTTCCGTCGGCCACGAAGCGGCCGCCCTGGCCCTTGGCACAGAAGCCGAGATCCTCCAGCGTCATCAGCACCGTGATGGTGAAGCTGTCGTAGATCGAGGCGTATTGGATATCCGATGGACGGACGCCGGCCTCTTCAAAGGCGCGCGGTCCCGACCAGACGGCGCCGCTGTAGGTAAGATCGATCCTGCCACCGGCGGAATGCTTGATCGCCTCGCCGGCCCCGCGAATGCTGACGACCGGTCTTTTGAGGCTTCGCGCGACCTCCGGGGCGACGAGAACGATTGCGCCGCCGCCGTCGCTGATCACGCAGCAGTCGAGGCGATGCAGGGGATCTGCCACCATCGGAGAATTCAGCACGTCTTCGACCGTCACGACGTTCCGCAGCATGGCGTGTGGATTGTGCTGAGCGTGATGGGATGCCGCGACCTTGATCCAGGCTAGTTGTTCCGATGTGGTCCCGAACTCGTGCATGTGACGATTGGCAGCCGCGCCGTACATCGTCGCGATCACGGGATTGAAGGGCGCCTCGAACGGCGCGTCCGCCGTTGCGCCCGGCGCCGGACGGACCTGGCTTTGGCCGGCGGCGCGGGGCCGGCCTGCCAAGGTGATCAGCGCGACGCTGCATTTTCCGAGCGCGATCGCGGCCGCGGCATGGCCGACCGCCAGAACATAGGAAGAGCCGCCGGTATCCGTCGAATCGACATGACGCGGCTTGAGGTTGAGGTACTCGACCATGTTCATCGGGCCGAGCCCCGGCGCGTCGCCTGCGCAGAAATAGCCGTCCACGTCGTCTTTGCTGAGGCCTGCGTCGGCAAGCGCGCCGCGCGCGACTTCGGCGTGGATCTGGGCGAGCGACAGCCCGTCGGCCTTCCGCGTCGGGTGCTCGTAGATGCCGGCGATGCAGGCCTTGCCCCGAATGCTCAAAGATATCTCCTTGGTCTATTGATCTAATGGTCAGTCCATTATATTGATGCCAAAGTCAAGTTGGGCGAAGACCCGCGGACGGAGGAAATGTGAGCGACGAAACCGCGACCATCATCGTCGGTGAACGCACCCGCTCGAAGTCCGAGCTGCTGGCGCGCGGTCGCCGGGCCGCCACCGGGCTTGCGAGGCTCGGCGTTTGCGAAAACGACGCCGTAGCGCTGCTGCTGCGGAACGATTTCGCCTTCCTCGAAGCGACCCATGCCGCGAATGCCATTGGCGCCTATGCGGTGCCATTGAACTGGCACGCAAGCCCCGACGAAATCGCCTATATGTTGGGAGATGCGAATCCGAAGGTGCTGGTCGTTCACGCCGACTTGCTTGACCCGGTGCGCCGGATCATTCCGGCAACATGCGAGGTCCTTGTCGTTTCGAGCGCAGACGCTGGCAATCCCGTCGCTGTGCGGGACGGCGATCAGGATTGGGACCGCTGGCTGGATGAACAGCCGGAATGGGACAGGCCGCCGCTGCCGCCACGCGCGTCCTGGATCTACACCTCTGGAACAACAGGCCGGCCCAAGGGCGTCCGTCGCGAACCGGCAACGCCTCAACAGGCCGCGGCGATGCGCGATCTGTTCCGTGTCGTCTATGGCTGCCGCGAAGGCATGCGCTCATATGTCGGCGGACCGCTCTATCACGCCTCGCCCAACGCCTTCGCGCGGCAAGGCCTGGCGCTGGCCGACACGCTTGTGCTGTCGTCGCGCTTCGATCCCGAAGAGCTGCTCCGGCAGATCGACCGCCACCGTTTGACGACGCTGGTGATGGTGCCGACGTTCTTTGTGCGGCTGCTCAAGCTTCCGGAAGAGGTGCGGCGCAAGTACGACGTGTCCTCGCTCGAACTGGTGCTGCACACGGGCGCGCCGTGCCCGCCGGATGTCAAGCGGGCGATGATCGCCTGGTGGGGACCGGTCCTCGTCGAAACCTACGGCGGCTCCGAGACCGGCGTCGCCACGATTTGCACCTCACACGACTGGCTCTCCAGACCCGGAACCGTGGGGCGTGTCGCTCCCGGCGGCACGATCAAGATATTCGACGAGCAGCGCCGCGAACTGCCGCCGGGCGTCAGCGGCGAGATTTACGCACGCTCGCCGGCCTATCCGGATTTCAACTATCACGGCCGCAATGATGACCGCCGCTCCGTAGAGATCGACGGCCTGATCACCTGCGGCGACGTCGGCTACCTCGATGCCGACGGTTATCTGTTTCTCAACGACCGCAAGCGGGACATGATCATCTCGGGCGGGGTGAACATCTATCCGGCCGAGATCGAAGCGGCGCTTCAAAGCTGTCCGGGGGTTCAGGACTGTGCCGTTTTCGGCATTCCCGATGACGAGTTCGGCGAGCGCATCTATGCGGCCGTTCAACGCGACGCGGGCGCGGCGCTGACTGAAGACGATGTCAGAAATTTCGTCCGCGAGCGCCTGGCGGCATTCAAGGTGCCGCGCGAGGTGGTCTTCCACGACACGTTGCCGCGCGAAGAGAGCGGCAAGATCTTCAAGCGAAAGCTGCGCGAGCCGTTCTGGGCCGGACGTTCAACACGTATTTGAGAGGGACCATGCTTACGCGACGTTCACTCATGAGAAGCGCCGTCGGCATTGCAGCACTTGCAGCGACGCCCGCGCTGGCGCAATCGCCATGGCCCAGCCGGCTGTTGAAGATCGTCGTGCCGCTGCCGCCAGGCGGCGTGATGGACGGTTTGACGCGCGTCGTGGCCGACCGGCTGGCGCAGCGCCTGGGCCAGTCCGTGATCGTGGAAAACAAGCCCGGCGCCAACGGCATGATCGCTGCGAGCGCGGTCGCGGGGGCGGACCCCGACGGCTACACCATCCTCTCCACGATGAGCTCGATCGTCCAGAACGTCTCTCTGCACAAGTCGCCAAGCTACAAGATGTCGGACTTGTTGCCGTTGGCGCCTCTCGGCCGCTTGCCGATCGCGTTCATCGTTCCAAAGACCCTCGGCGTAACCACGTTGCGGGACTTCGTCGAGAAGGCTCGCAGTAGCCCCAAACCCCTGAGTTACGGAACCTACGGCCTTGGCTCGAGCGCGCATATCATCGGCGAAGTGCTGATGAAGAACACCGGCATCAAACTGCTTCAAGTGCCGTATCGCGGCGAGGCGCCGGCGCTGACCGCGATCCTTGCTGGTGAAGTGGACAGTGCCTTCGTATCGGTCGGTGGCGCAGTGGCTCAAAGGGAGAACGCGCTGACGCTGGCGATCGCCAATCCGGCGCGTATGAAGCGCTATGCCGATATACCCACCTTTGACGAAGCAGGATTTCCCGTGCTCGGCCTGACCGGGTTCAGCGGCTTCTTCGCGCCGGCGGCCGTGCCCAAGCCCGTTGCCGATCGGCTCAACAAGGAATTGCGGGAAATCGTCGCGCTTCCCGATGTGAATTCCAAGCTGCTTGATCTCGGGTTCGAAGATATGAGCGACATCGCCGATTTTGCGGGCTTTGTCGACGATGAGGTCAAGCGATGGGCCTCAGTGATCCACGAATTCAATATCAGCATCTAGGATATCCCGGTGGCGATCAACCTCGAGGCGCTCCAGGCACTGGAAATCACCGACATGCGGTTCGCGTATGGGGAGCGCGAGACGATGTTGTACGCGATCAGCATCGGCATGGGACGCGATCCGCTCGACCTGCGCGAACTGCCGTTCGTCTACGAAGGCGCCGCGCTGCAGGCCGTTCCCACGATGGCAGTGGTGCTGGCATCGACCGGGATAATTCGCAAGACCGGCGTCGACTTCACCAAGGTTCTCCATGGCGAGCAACGACTCACCCTGCATCGTCGCCTACCGGCCGCAGGCGAGCTGCTGGCGAATTCACGCGTCGCGGCTGTCTATGACAAAGGCGCCGACAAGGGCGCCGTATTTTTGCTCGAAACGACCGCGCGATCGGCAGCAGATAATGCGCCGCTGTTTACCTACGTCATGACGATCATGGCGCGCGGTGACGGGGGATTCGGAGGACCGCAGGGTTCGGGCCCCGAGCCGCATCAGCTTCCCGAGAGGGCGCCGGACCAGACCGACATGTTCGAAACGCGCCCAGAGGCGGCGCTGCTCTATCGTTTGAACGGAGATCGCAATCCGCTCCACGCCGATCCGAGGGTGGCCGGCCGCGCGGCGTTTGCGCGACCGATTCTCCACGGGCTCGCGACTTACGGGATTGCCTGCCGTGCCGTGCTGCGGACCGTCTGCGACTGTGACGCGGGAAGGGTGCGGTCGTTCGATGCGCGCTTCTCCGCGCCGGTCTATCCGGGCGATCGCATCGTGACCGATATGTGGACCGACGGCGACGTCGTGTCGTTCAGATGCCGCGTCCCCGATCGCGATGTGATCGTCCTCACCAACGGGCGATGCTTCCTAGCCCGATCATGATTTTCGAAGCCATGGGTCTGCGGCCCTAGCACCCCTTACCGTGAGAACAGCTCCTGGTTCCGGCGTTCGAGCTCTTCCCCGTAGGTGCGCAGAACGTGAGCTTCGCTCAAGGTGCCAATCGTGGCGCGATGGTCGGAGCGGTCGACAACCGCGAGCACGTCAGCCTCGCTGCGTTCGAAGGCCTTCAGGATCTCGCGAACCGGCGTGGTCGGAAGCAAGTATTCGTCTAGTTGTTGCGCCAGCGACCCGAGCAGCTCCTCGTCCTGATTGGCGACGGAATGTAGCGTCGCGGCGGGCACGATTCCCGCATAGATGCCGTTGGGATCGCGCAGCACGATCTGGCGGACCTGCGCCGGCGAGAACAGCTTTTGCGCTTCGCCGATCGGCATCGTCGTTGGCGCATTCTCGAAATCGGTGCGCATCAGGGAGGCTGCGCTCATCTGCCGGACCCAGCCGACGTCCTGCGGGCCGCGGATGGCCTCGCCGCGCAGATGAAAGCGCCATGTCGCGAAGCTGTAGCCGAACAGCTCGCGAACGATCAGCGCGCAGACCGATGATGCGACCACCGCTCCAACGGTGACGGAAAAATCGCCGGTGATTTCGAGCGCGAGACAGACCATACTGAAGGGCGCTCCGAGCACGCCGGTTCCGAGCGCGGCGAGTGCCGCAATCGCGGCGGTGCCGGGCTGAAGCGCGATCGTGGGAAGAGGGCCGGTCAGCACGACGCTGTAGAGCTGTCCGATCAGCGCGCCGAGCAGGAGCGAGGCGAAGAACAGGCCGCCGCGAAAGCCCGAACCAAGCGAGATGGCGGAGGCCAGGATCTTGAACACGATTGTGGTCGTGAGCAGGAGCCAGGTCGGATTGCTGACCAGCAGGATCTGCATGGCACCGTGGCCGGCGCCGAGCACGGTCGGCGTCAGCAGGGCGAGGCTCCCGAGGAGGAGACCGCCGAGAATCGGCCGCAGCAGGCCCTTGAACACCGTGATGCGCTGAAAGCAGCGCTCTGAGAATGCGACGGCGAGCATCACGAGGATGCTGACGAAGGCGCAGATGATGCCGATCAGCACCGTCTGGCCGATCATCTCCACGGAAACTGGTGAGGGGAAGCCGGGCACCATCAAGAAGGACTGGTGCGTCAATTGCCGCGCGACGAGCCACGCGGTGACGGCACTGGCGATGACCGGCACGAGACCGGCGGACGTATAGGCGCCGAGCACGACCTCGAAGGCGTAGAAGGCGCCGGCGAGCGGTGCAGAGAACGCGGCACTGATCGCCCCCGCGGCGCCGCAGGCCACCAGCAGCCGCATGTCGTTGCGGCGGGCGGCCAGGCGTTGACCGACATGAGAGCCGAACATCGAGCAGATCTGCGTATAGCCGGCCTCCAGCCCGACCGATCCGCCGAATCCGTTGGACAGCAGTGTCTGGATCGAGATCAGCAGGCTGCCGCGAAAGGATACCCGGCCGCCATAGAGCGCATTGGCCTCGATCGCGTCGGCGAACTGCTGTCCTTTCACGCGCCGGGCGAAGTACAGTCCGATGAGCGCGAGCACCAGGCCGCCGAGCATCGGGACGAGCAGCGTGCGCTGCCAGGAGATCACGCCGGTGGCGCTGAGGTGGGCGTCGAAGGGAATGTCGAACAGCAGGGCGTGAGAGACCTGGCTGAGGCTCGAGATCGCGGCCACCAGTAAGCCACTGAGCAGTCCGACGACGATGGCGACCAGCACAAGGCCGGTCTCGCGGTTGCGCACGAAATTGCGCAGGAACAACGGCAGCAGGCGGATGCCGGGAGCCGTGGCCGGCTTCGCAGGATGTGACGCCTGCGCCATCCTAGGCCGAATCCTGCAGCGGCTCGGTGCGCACGACGCGGAAGCCAATATTGCTGGACGAGGAGTCGGGCGTATTGGAGCTTCGCGCCGCGACGCGATAGCGATTGCAGTAGGATTCGTGGCAGAGGAAGGATCCGCCGCGCATCGATCGATTTGGAGCTCGCTCGCGGTTCAAGGGGTCTCGTGATGGCGTGAGGCGGTGATAGCTCGGCGAGAAATAGTCCTCGCACCATTCCCAGACATTTCCGGCGACATTGTGCAGGCCATGTCCGTTGGGCGCGAAACTGTGAACGGGCGCGGTACCGAAATAGCCATCATCGACAGTGTTGCGGTCGGGAAAGCTGCCCTGCCAGATATTGCAGCGATGCTCACCGCCGGGCTGAAGCTCGTTGCCCCAGGGGTAGGTGGCCTGGTCCAGCCCGCCGCGCGCGGCCATCTCCCATTCCGCCTCGGTCGGAAGGCGCGTGCCGGACCATTGGCAGTAGGCCTGTGCGTCGTTCCAGGAGACGTGGACGACGGGGTGATCGAGCCTGTCGAGGATGCTGCTGCCCGGTCCTTCCGGCTGCACCCAATAAGCGTGCGTCACCGGGACCCACCATGGCGTTTCCTGAACCCGCGTCGTGTGGGTCGCACGTGTATCTTGCGGCAGCAGCCCCTCGAAGACGAAGCTCCAGCCGAAGCGTTCGGCGTCCGTCGTGTAGCCCGTGGCACGCACGAAGTCGCCGAATTGCAGATTGCTCACGGCATGGCAGGCAATGGCAAACGGCGACAGCGTGACGGGTCTCACCGGGCCTTCGCCGTCTTCGACAAAGCCGATGCGGGCAGATCCCATGTGGAAGGTTCCGCCGATCAGCGAGCTCCAGCGGCGTTGGATCGGGGTTGGAGCGGGAGGGATGGCTGCTTGCGTAGCTTCGCCCGTCGGCAGTCCGCTGCCGGCGGCACGCTGGATACAACAATGTGAACGATCCCCAGTCATGTCCTAGTTCTGCTTCTCTTCCTCCCAAAAGGCCGTGCCGCCTTCCGCCTTCATCAGCTCGAGGATCTTCTCGCGAGGGATCACGCCGCAGCGATTGGCCCATTGCTGATACTGTGCCGCCATCTCCTTGACGCGGTCCGGATGCTGCGCGGCGAGATCGTTCATCTCGGTACGGTCGGTCTCCATGTCGTAGAGCTCCCAGGGGCCGGGATACTTCCGCACCAGCTTCCACTTGCCGACGCGGACGGCCGCATTGCCCTCGTGTTCCCAGAACAGCGGGCCGCGGTTGCCATAGGCCGAGGCGAATGACGGCACGAGGCTCTCGCCTTCGCAGGGCAGGATGGCGTTGCCGTTGTACTCCTTGGGGTAGGTGGCGCCGGTGACGTCGAGGATGGTCGCCATCACGTCGGTGAGCTGGCTCGGATTGTGCCGCAGGCCGCCCTTCTCGGAGATGCCGCGCGGCCAATGCACGATGAACGGGGTCGCGATACCGCCTTCGTGGATCCAGTGCTTGTAGAGACGGAACGGCGTGTTGGACAGGTTGGCCCAGGCGGTGCCGTAGCTTTGGTAGGTGTCCTCGGCGCCGGGCATCAGGGTCGGGTCATTGCCGAAACGCACCGGCCTGCCGTCGCGTGTTGTGGCCTGGGCGATCATCAGCTGGTCGACCAGCTCCTTTGCCGTGACGCCTTCCGGAATGTCCTCGGCGCAGGCGCCGTTGTCGGAGAGGAAGATGATCAGCGTGTTGTCCATCTGGCCGGTCTCTTCCAGCGCCTTCAGGATCCGGCCGATGCCCTGGTCCATGCGGTCGATCTGGGCTGCGTAAACCTCCATGCGGCGCAGCGTCCATTCGCGCTGCTCGGCGTCGGTCCACGGCGGCTGGGTCGGATCGCGGTCGGTCAGGCGCCAGTTCGGATGGATGATGCCGTCGTCGACGAGGCGCTTGACGCGCTCCTCGCGCAGCCTGTCCCAGCCCGCATCGAAGCGGCCCTTGTACTTGGCGATATCCTCGTCATGGGCATGGAGCGGCCAGTGCGGCGCCGTATAGGCGACGTACTGGAAGAACGGCGCGTCGGGCTTCTGCGCCTTGTGCTGGCGGATGAAGGCGGCGGCCTGATCGCTGATCGCGTCGGTGTAGAAGAAAGACGGATCCTTCACCGCCTCTTGCTCGATATTGTCGTTGCCGCGGGTGAGCGTGTTGGGATGGTAGAAGCTGCCGGCGCCGATGATGGTGCCGTAGAAATGGTCGAAGCCGCGCTGCATCGGCCATGCATCGGTGGGTTCGGTCAGGCTGCTGGCAATGTGCCATTTGCCGCTGAGGTAGGACGTGTAGTTCTTGCTCTTCAGCGCTTCGGCGATCGTCACGCAGCTCTTGTTCAAATTGCCGGCGTAGCCCTCTGGGCCGTTGCTGTAGGTGAGGATGCCGATGCCGGTCTGGTGCGGATGCAGGCCGGTGAGCAGCGAGGCGCGTGAAGGGCTGCAGCGGGCGGTGTTGTAGAACTGCGAATAGCGCAAGCCATTGGCCGCGAGGCGGTCGAGGTTCGGCGTCTGGATCTCGCCGCCGTAACAGCCGATGTCCGAAAAGCCCATGTCGTCGTTGAGGATGAGCAGGATGTTGGGGCTATCGGGGGTCTTTGCGCCATTCGGCATGTTTGTATCCTCGTTCTTGACGTGTGGCGTTGCTAGTGGCGGCGCGTCAGGCTGATGCTGAGGCGGAAATATTTCGGCAGGTACACGGCGCGCAGCAGCTCGAGCGCCCGTCCGCCCTTGCCGAAGGTGACGCGCTCGATGGAGAGCAGGGGCGAGCCGACCTTCACCCCCAGCAGCTTGGCGCTGCCGGCGTCGGCGAGGTCCGCGCTGATGGTCTGCTGAGCGTCCTTGATGGCGAGGCCAAGCTCGTCCTCGAAGACGCGGTACATGATGATCGAGACCAGGTCGCGCTTCTCGAGCTCGAGTCCGATATCCGGGGGGTAGAAGGCGTGCTCGATGGCGATCGGCGTGTCATCCGCGAGCCGCAAGCGCCGGAGCTGCCAAACCGCGCGTTCGCGCAGTTGCTCGCGAACGGCGGCGTCGTGCCGGTTGGTCATGCCCTGCTGCAGGATCTTGGCGCCGGCCTGGTAGCCGGCGTCGCGGATGGTTTCCGAGAAGCCCATGAGACGGCCGACCCAGTTTTCAGGCTGGTTCGAGCGCAGGAAGGTACCGCGGCCGCGCGAGCGGTCGAACATGCCTTCGTTCACGAGGGGTGCGATGGCGTTTCGGATGGTGATACGGCTGACACCGAAATGACGGCCGAGCTCGGCCTCGGTCATGAGGCGGCCGGTCCCGTCGATCAACTTGCCGTCACGCACCTGACTGCGAATGGATTCGCGGATCTTGACATGCAGGGGCGTCGAGCCCTCCGTGGCGACATCACTGCCCAGCGGTACGGGCTTCTTCTTGCGCGTTTGAACAGTCATGGTGTCAAAGCCGCATGCGTGTCGCTGGATCGAACAGGTGAATATCTTGCGGACGGGCCGTGATCGAGATCGTGTCGCCTTCGCCGGGAATGTTGCCGTCGGCGACGCGCATGCGGATCATGGTGCCGGCGCAGTCGAGATCGAGCACGGCGGTATCGCCGAGATCCTCGATCAGATCGACGCGCGCGCCGAGACCGCCTTCCGCCATGCGCAGGGCGCCGGGCCGAAGGCCGACCACCACGTCGCGCTCGCCTGCGATCGTGGTCGTTGTCTTCAGGCGATGGCCTGCGATGATGACGTCGCCATCCACGTACCGGGCGGGGACGAGGTTCATCGGAGGATTGCCGATGAAACCGGCAATGTCGATCGAGTTCGGGCGGGCGAACACCTCGGCCGGCGTGCCGACCTGCTGGATCTCGCCCGACATGAACACCGCCATGCGGTCCGCGAGCGTCATGGCCTCTTCCTGGTCGTGAGTGACGTAGACGGCGGTGACGCCGAGCGAGCGCTGCAGCTTCTTCAGCTCGGCGCGCGTTTCCAGCCGCAGCTTCGCGTCGAGATTCGACAGCGGTTCGTCGAGCAGGAACAGGCGCGCCTTGCGTACGATGGCGCGGGCGAGCGCGCAGCGCTGCTGCTGGCCGCCCGAGAGCTGGCCCGGCTTGCGTTCGAGTAAATGATCAATCTTCACCTTGCGCGCCGCGTCTTTCACGGCGGGCGCGATCTCTGATTTCGGCAGCTTGGCCATCTCGAGCGGAAAGGCGATGTTCTCGGCCACCGTCATATGGGGGTAGAGCGCGTAGCTCTGGAACACCATGGCAATGTCGCGATCGCGCGCGTCGGTCGAGGTGACGTCCTTGTCGTCGATCAGCACGCGGCCCGTGGTCGGCGCGTCGAGGCCGGCGAGGATACGCAGCGTGGTGCTCTTGCCCGAGCCCGACGGGCCGAGCAGGGCGAAGAACTCCCCCGGCTTGATGTCGAAATTCACGTTCTTCAACGCGGCAAACTGGCCGTGCAGCTTGACGATGTTGCGAAAACTGACCTGACCCTGACCGCTCATCGGCGCCCTCCGCCCTTGACTGCACCGACCGTCAGCCCCTTCACGATATGCTTCTGCGCGACCACGCCGAGAACGACGACAGGCAGCATGGCGAGGACCGAGACCGCGGCGAGCTTGGCCCACAGCGTCTGCTCGACGGAAACGAAGTTGAACATGGCGACCGTGACCGGACGCACCGTGTTGCCGCTCAGCACGACGGCGAACAGGAATTCATTCCACGCATTGAGGAACACGAACACGATGGTCACGGCGATGCCGCCACGGACCTGCGGAATGATGATCCGCCACAACGTCTTCAGTCGGCTGGCGCCGTCGAGATAGGCGGCTTCCTCCATCTCAAAGGGAATGTCCTCGAAATAGGAGACCAGCAGCCAGATCGCGAAGGGCAGTGAGAACGACAGATAGATCAGGATGATGCCCTGATAGGTGTCGATCCAGCCGATGTTCCGCAGCACCAGGAAGTAGGGGATGATGATGCCGACCGGCGGCAGCATCTGCGTAGCCAGCACGTAGAAGCCCGCGAACTTCTTGCCGCGAAAGCGCAGGCGCGCCAGCGCGTAGGCCGCGGGCACCGCCATCAGCATGGTGACGATGGTGGTTCCGACGGAGATGATGACGCTGGAGAGCAGGTTCGGCAGGATCGATCCTGAGCCGAACAGCACGTCGCGATAGGCTTCCAGCGTCGGCGCAAACACCAGCTTGGGCGGATAGGCCAGTACGTCGGAATCGGTCTTGAGCGAGTTCAGCACGCTCCAGAGGATGGGAAATGCCCAGGCCAACAGGAAGACAGTGGAGATAGCCAGCAGGGCGATGATGCGGAGGCGCTTTGCAGTCATTTCGCCCTCCGCATCGCGAACAAGATGCCGGAGATGATGATGGTCACGATCAGCAGCGCCACCGCGAGCGCCGAGCCGTAGCCGATCGAGAGCTCGGTGAAGGATTTGCGGTAGGCATAAAGATTGAGGATCTCGGTCGCGGTGCCGGGCCCCCCGGCGGTGACGGTGAAGATCGCCGCGAACGCGGTCAGCGCCACCATGGTCCGCATGATGATAACCATGACGATCGCCGGGCGCAGCAAGGGCAGGGTGATGCGGCGAAAGCGCTGCCAGGCGGAGGCTCGATCGAGCCGCGCGGCCTCGTAGATATCTTCGGGCAAGGAGGCCAGCGAGGCCAGCAGCACCATGAACGCGAACGGCGTCCACTGCCAGGTATGGATCGCGATCACCGAGACCATCGCGAGCGTGGGATCGCCAAGCCAGTTCTTGCTGCCGAGGCCGGCGTTGATGGCGAGGAAGTCGACGATGCCGAACTCCGGCGCCAGCATGAAAGTGCGCCAGATCATGCCGACCACGGCCGGCGACAGCACCACGGGCAGGATGGCGATCACCCTGAACCAGCCTTGGCCGCGCTTCATGTCCATGACGAGCAAGGCAAGCGCCAGGCCGATGATGACCTGGAGCGTGACGGTCGAGCCGGTATAGACGAGGCTCACCAGCAGCGAGGTCCAGAAACGTTCGTCCGAAAGCAGAACTTGGTAGTTCTCGAACCCGACGAAGCCGTTGGTGAACGGCATCGCCAGATCCATCCGGAACGCGCTGGTGTAGACCAGGAAGAGCAGCGGAAACGTCGTCGTGGCGAGCAGCGCGAGAAATGCCGGTGCAAGCAGGGCCGCCGCAAAGCGGCGCTCGCGCTGGGCCAGGACGCGGCCGAAATCGCTGCGAGGCTCCTCGCTCGCGATCCCGGCCGATGTCACCGCTGTGGTCACCATGGTTCAGCCGCGCATCATCGGTTCGATGCGGCGCTGCGCATCGTCCAGTGCAGCCTTGATCGTGGCCTGGCCGGAGAGGGCGGACTGGATCGCGGTTGCCATGGTATCGCCGATCGCCGGCCATTGCGGCACGCGCGGACGCCAGTCGACGTCGGTATCCTCCTGCAGGGCGCCCATCGTGGCCTCGACGAAGTTCTCGCCAAAGCCGTTCATCAGCTTGATGTAGTCGGGGTCCTTCCACACCGAGGTGCGGTTGACGCCGGAGCGTTTGGTGGGCCCGGCGAACTTGTGCGCGGTGCGCGCCTGGGTCTCGGCGCTCGCGGCCCATTGGATGAACAGCCAGGTCGCCTTGCGCTTCTTCTCCGGTAGCGCGGCATTGATCGGGAAGCCCCAGTTCCAGATCGACGTCGTGCGCTTGCCCGAGGGACCCTTGGGCCAGCGGGCATAGCCGACCTTGCCGATCACCTTGGACTTTTCCGGGTTGTTGATGACCGAAGCCGACGAGTGCGCGTCGATGTAGCTGGCGACGGTGCCTTGCGAGAAGGCATCGGCGATATCCGGCCAGTTCCAGTTGGCCGCCGCCGTCGGTGCGTACTTCTTCATGATGTCGATGTACCAAGCGAGCGCCGCCTCCGCCTCGGGACCGTTGACGGTGAGCTTGCCGCCCTTCATCCAGTCGCCGCCGAACTCGCGGAAGATCGACGGATAGATGTACATGTTCTGGCCGGCACCCGCGACGCCGCGCAGCGCCGCGCCCCAGACGCGATCGTTTGGCGTGTTCAACGCCGCCGCGTTGGACATGTAGGCCTCCAGCGTGTCGGCCGGCTTCAGGCCCTTCGCATCGTAGAGATCCTTGCGATAGACCTGAATGGTGACTTCACCGTCATAGGGCATGCCATAGAGCTTGCCGTCGATGCCGTTGGCGCTGCGCCAGGCCGGGATGATGTCGTCGAGCTTGAACCATGCCGGGTCGGTCAGCGACTTGTCGGCGAGATAAGTGTCGAGCGGCTCGACCCATTTGTTCGCGGCATAGAGCGCGTAATACATGGGATCCGCCGCGTGGGTCGCGTAGGTGCCGGTCTTCGAGGTCAGGTCGATGACGCTCTTCTGCCGAATCTGCGCCGGCGGAATTTTTTCGAAGCGGACGTCGATGCCGGTCAGCGCCTTGAATTGTGGCGCCAGGGTGATGAGGTTCTCGAAATAGCTCGCAGGAATCACGGCCACCGTGATGGTCTCGCCGGAGACCTGCTGCCAATCGATCTGAGCGGCCTTGTAAGGCGCAAGGTCGGCGTCCTGCGCTGCGGCTTGCCGGAGAAAGGCCGGACCAAGCGTCGCGAGAGCGGCGGCTGCGGTTCCGGTCTTGAGTAGCGTTCGTCGCGTCGGCGTGAATGACGGCATGCTGTCCTCCCGAAAATCCGGATTTATACTTCCGGTTAGTTAGGACATTTGCCTAAATGTTATAACAAGTCAACACGTCGATCCGGGTTCGCGCCGGCGGCGGGCCTGGCCGGCGACATGACGTCGCGCGACCCTCGGCTTGGAGCGGACCCGACGTTGTGGGCGTGCATATTCATGCGCTTCGCATGCTATTGATCGATCGCTCTGACGGTCACGTGGACGACGGTCCGTCTGCCGAATGGCTTGGGATACGACGCGCTGACCGCCGGACGAATGTTCTCGCGAGGAATTGGCGGCGAGGCTCAGCGTTGAGTTTTGACTTTACGGCCGGCTATTCAACCGCTCTGACGAACTCAGTCGTTCCGTTTTGAGGCCTTGCGCGCCGGCCCAGCCTTGTCATGTTGTGCCTTCAGATTCCATGCCCGGATCCATTGAATCACAAATTCGGCGAAGGCTTCGGCTGCCGGCGGAATCGAGCGCCGCAAAGGCCGATAGAGACACACCTCGCGCACGGTCTCGGGCTTTGTAATGCGGCGCATCGTGAGCCCCAGCGGCCGAGCCACGACTCCGACATAGGCCGGAGCAGGCGTGGCGGCGAGCCCTTGCGCCGCGATGCCAAGGGCTGTGGTGATGTTGTCGACTATCTGCGGAGGAGCGATCGGACTTGAATTCGGAGCGGAACTCCGCATCTCAGCAACGCTGACCTCGTGATCCCGGCTCGCGGCGACGAGGTTGACATTGCGAAGGTCGTCCCAGCTCAGCACCTTCCTGGTCGCCAAGGGGTGTTCTGGCGCAAGCCACAGCACCCAGGGGCTGCGGAAGATCGCCTCTCGGATCACGGCTGGATCGGGAGGGCGGTCCGGCCCTACCGCCAAGTCGACGTCTCCCGCTGCGACCCGATCCACGGTCAGATCAACGGGTACGTCTCGAATATGGATGGCAACGTTCGGACGCTCTCGTCTGAATTCGCGCACGGCCGGCGGCAATACGGCGCTCGCCAGGATCAACGGGGCGCCAATCCGGACCACGCCTGCGGAACGGTTGCGAACATCCGCTGCGGCAGTCTCGGCGAGTTGTACGTGCCGAAGGACAGTCTGTCCAATGCCCAGGAATTCGCGGCCGGCGCTCGATAAAGCAACGCGTCTCGTGCTGCGGTCGAACACGCGAAATCCTGTAATGGCCTCGAGCTCACTTACGAGCTGGCTGACAGCCGACGATGTCAGGCCCAGTCGATCGGCAGCGGCGGAGAAACTGAGAGTA
The DNA here is from genome assembly GCF_024585165.1 of Bradyrhizobium sp. WBOS07. Taxonomy (NCBI): domain Bacteria; kingdom Pseudomonadati; phylum Pseudomonadota; class Alphaproteobacteria; order Hyphomicrobiales; family Nitrobacteraceae; genus Bradyrhizobium; species Bradyrhizobium sp. WBOS07. The sequence goes on along the minus strand of NZ_CP029008.1, from coordinate 4,102,839 downwards.
TCAGCGACAGCAACGAACGCTTCGAACTGCCGGATCGTGATGCGGGTGAGCGACATGCCCCATTATTAAGCATTCCTGATCAATTGCAAAGAATCGATCGTTTGTCCTGGAGCGCTCTCCTGCGCAAGAATTGCCCCGCTGATCCTCGGCATCGGTCGTGGCGGCGCCCAATCTCAATGATGAAGAGCGGAGCTCACCGGATGTGAAGCTACCGCCGCGGCATCTGGAGGGAACTGTGCTCGATCCTTGGCCGGCGCCGCTGCCGCCCTCACTCTTTGGCCGATCACAGGCGGGATTCTTCTGGTCGCCTTGCAGGCCCACAGCTCGTGCCCTCTGGACACGGACGAGCATCGCAAATGATTGAGCACGAAACCACCGGCGAGAAGATCGCTCGGTCTCTGATCGCGCACGGGGTGGATACGGTTTTCGGCATCCCCGGCGCGCACATGTATGACTTCAACGACGCTCTCTATGGCCGCCGTGCCGAGCTGCGCTTCATCCATACCAGGCACGAGCAAGGCGCCGGTTATATGGCCTACGGCTACGCCAAGTCGACCGGGAAGCCCGGGGTCTACTCGGTCGTGCCCGGCCCCGGAGTGCTCAACTCCGGCGCCGCGCTTTGCACCGCCTACGGCGCAAATGCTCCCGTTCTCTGCGTCACCGGCAACATCATGTCGCACTTGATCGGTCAGGGGCGCGGCCAGCTCCATGAGTTGCCCGATCAGCTCGCGACATTGCGGAGCTTCATCAAGGGCGCGGAGCGCATCAACCATCCAAGCGGCGTCTCCGACACCATGGCGAACCTGTTTACGCGCATGCTGTCGGGGCGCCCCGGACCGGTTGCCGTCGAGGCGCCATGGGACGTTTTTGGAGCAAAAGGACCGGTGGGCGCAATCGCCGTCGGCGTTCCCCATCTTCCGCCGGCCATCGATCCTGATGCGATCGCCGCGGCCGCGGCACTGATCGCAAAGGCCAGGAATCCGATCATCATGGTCGGCGGCGGGGCTGCGGATGCGGGCCCCGAAGTCGCCGAACTGGCTGCGCGGCTTCAAGCACCCGTCACCGCGCACCGCTCGGGCAAGGGAATCCTGCCTGGTGACGATCCTCTGGCGTTCAATTCGGTCGCAGCCTTCGAGCACTGGAAGAAGGTCGACCTCCTGATCGGCATCGGCAGTCGCCTCGAGCTGCAATATATGCGCTGGCGGTGGCTTCCGCCGGGGCTCAAGGTCATCCGTATCGACATCGATCCGACCGAGATGGTCCGTCTGAAGCCGGATGTTGCGATTGTGGCGGATGCGGCGGCAGGGACCAGGGCTTTGACCGCCGCGATCAGTGGAGCGTCACCTGCCTCGCGCGAAGATGAATTCCGCGAGATCAGGGCCAAAGCGCAGAGCGCCTTCTCGGAGGTGCAGCCTCAGAAGGCCTATCTCGACGCTATTCGCACCGTACTGCCTCGCGACGGCTTTTTCGTCGAGGAAGTGAGCCAGATGGGCTTCACGGCGCGGTTTGGCTTTCCGGTCTATGGGCCTCGACAATACGTTACATGCGGCTATCAGGACAATCTTGGCTTCGGCTATAACACCGCGCTCGGCGTCAAGGTTGCGCATCCGGACAAAGCCGTGGTTTCCGTCTCCGGCGACGGCGGGTTTCTGTTCGGACTCCAGGAGATGGCTACCGCGGTTCACCACCGCATCAACGTCGTCGCCATCGTCTTCAACAACGCGTCATACGGCAACGTTCTGCGCGATCAGCGGCAGTCGTATCAGGGCCGCTTCATCGGGTCCGACTTGACCAATCCGGATTTCGTCAAGCTCGCCGAATCCTTCGGCATGCCTGCCTATCGTGCCGCATCCCCGGAAGCCCTGAAGCGCACGCTCGCAAAAGCCCTCGATCTCGACTCGCCGGCGCTCATCGAAGTGCCGATCGAAAAGGGCTCGGAAACGAGCCCCTGGCCGTTCATTCACCCGGCCGAGCCCAGCGCGTCCGATCGTCGCCGGACATGATCAAGGAGTGAGCATGACAATTCAAACCCCCATCGCAGCTCTGCCCTTAAGCGAGGCCAGCAGGGCCTTCCTCTCGCGCAAGCACAAACTCCTGATCGGCGCGCAGGACGTTGGAACGCGGAGTGGCTCGGAAATTCCAGTGCATGATCCGGCATCCGGCGCAGTCATTGCGGCGGTGCCGGCCGGAGGCAAAGCGGAGATCGATGTGGCGGTGGCCGCAGCCCGCGCTGCCCTCGACGGCCCGTGGTCGAAGCTCCGCCCTGCCGATCGCGGACGACTTCTGCTCAAGCTGGCGGATGCGGTCGAGGCCGACGGTCAACTGCTGGCGGAAGTGGAAACGGCCAACAACGGCCAATCGATCGGTATTGCGCAGGCGCTCGAAGTGGGGGCTTCCGCCGAACACCTGCGCTACATGGCGGGGTGGGCGACCAAGATCTACGGTCAAACGCTGGACGTCTCGATCCCGATTCCGCCCGGCACCCGCTATCGCGCAATGACGCGGAAGGAGCCCGTTGGCGTGGTCGGCGCCATCGTTCCGTGGAACTTCCCGCTCCTGATGGCGGTCTGGAAGATTGCGCCGGCGCTGGCTGCCGGGTGCACGGTCGTCTTGAAGCCGGCAGAGGAGACGCCGCTGACCGCGCTGAGGCTTGGGCAGCTGATCCGGGAGGTCGGTTTTCCCGACGGCGTCGTCAATGTCGTGACCGGCTATGGTCACGAGGCCGGTGCGGCGCTGTGCTCCCACCCCGGGATTGACAAGGTCGCCTTCACCGGCTCGACCGAGGTCGGCAAGCTCATCGGACATGCCGCGATCGACAATATGACACGTTTCTCGCTCGAACTCGGCGGGAAATCGCCGATGGTGATGTTCGATGACATGAATCCCGAGTTGTTCGGGCTCGCCGCCAATCTCGGCGTCTATTTCAATCAAGGACAGGTCTGCACGTGCGGTTCGCGCGTCTACATCCAGAAATCGATCTTCGACAAGGTGGTTGAAACGTTTGTTGGCGTCGCCAACGGCCTGAAGATCGGATCTGGTTTCGATCCCGCCAACCAGATCAATCCTCTTGTTTCGGTCAAGCAGCAGTCGCGTGTCCTTTCTCTGATTGAAAGAGGCGCGACCAAGGGCGCCACGATTGCAGCAGGTGGAACCTCGGTGGGTGATGCAGGCTACTTCGTCAAGCCGACCGTCATTATCGGCGCCAACAAGACGAACACGCTTGTGCGCGAGGAGATCTTCGGGCCGGTGGTTGCTCTGCTTCCATTCACCGACATGGCCGACGCCATCGCTCAGGCGAACGACACGGAGTACGGGCTTTCTGCCTCGGTGTGGTCGCGCGATATCGATCGCTGTTTCACGTTTGCGGATGCGGTGAAGGCAGGCACGGTCTGGATCAACACGCACAACGTGGTTGATCCGAACATGCCGTTCGGCGGCTACAAGCAATCCGGTCTCGGTCGCGAACACGGGGCCGTTGCGGTCGAGAACTACCTCGAAACCAAGGCGATCTGCTTGGCGTTCTAGCTGCCACCGAACGCATCGGCCAGTCAGTCCACGTCGTCCGCCTAGAGAATAATGATGAGCGAGTCCAAGACGCTTGCGACCAACGAGACGCTTGCAGCCAATCAGAAGAGAGCGGAAGCGTTCCTCGATGGAGCCCGGTGGCACAAATGCTTGAAACCTTGAAGGGAGCAACGTCCCTGCTGGACACCACGTGGTCCGTTGCAGCGCCGCGCGTGTCGGCCGAAAAGGTGGCGATCGTGATCGAGGAAGCGCGCGGATTCCTTGGCGACCGGCTGTCGACAAGCATGGCGTTGCGCGAGCAGCATGCGCACGGTGAGGGCCCCGCGTTGCCTCATTTGCCGGATGCCGTCGCTTTCGTCGAGACGGTCGACGAGGTCAGGCAAGTCCTGGCGCTCTGTCATCGCGAGGGAGTGCCAATTGTTCCATTCGGCGCAGGGTCGAGCCTTGAGGGGCAGGTGAACGCCGTTTGCGGAGGAATAAGTGTCGATCTCAGCCGGCTGAACTCGATCATCGAAGTCAACCGGGAGAACATGGATTGTCTGGTCGAGCCGGGTGTCACGCGTGAGCAGCTCAACAGCTTTATCCGCGACGCCGGCCTGTTCTTTCCCGTCGATCCCGGTGCGGAGTGCACGATTGGAGGAATGTGCGCGACTCGCGCAAGCGGTACGAATGCAGTGCGGTACGGGACCATCCGGGAAAATGTGCTCGGGCTCGATGTCGTTCTGGCTGATGGCCGTCTCATCTCGACGGGCGGTCGCGTGCGGAAGGCCGCCAACGGATACGATCTGACCCACCTCTTCATTGGTTCGGAGGGCACACTCGGCATCATCACGAAGATCCGTTTGCGTCTTCACGGCATACCCGAGGCAACCAGCGCCGCCGTGGCGCAATTCCCAACTCTGGCAGCCGCGGTCGAGACGGTCTTCATGACGATGCAACTCGGTATTCCCATTGCGCGCGTCGAGCTTCTGGATGACGTGCAAATGGGAGCGAGCATCGCTTACTCGAAACTCGAAGGTTACGAGGCAGTCCCGACCCTGTTCTTTGAATTCAACGGCAGTCATTCCAGCGTGAAAGAGCAGGCCGAACTCGTCGAGACCATGGCGAATGACGCTGGAGCAGTTCGTTTCGTGTGGTCCAGCGGGACCGAGGCACGCAATCGGCTGTGGACCGCCCGACACCGGGCGTATCCGGCCGCAGTCGCTTTGCGTCCGGGGGCGAAAGGCATTGCGACCGACGTCTGCGTGCCGATCTCGCGGCTTGCCGAAGCTGTGCTCGGAGCGCGCGAGGATATTGCAGCGTCCGGATTGATCGCACCAATTGCCGGCCACGTTGGAGACGGCAATTTTCACTGCTGCATCCTGGTCGATCCGGGTGATCCCGTTGAAGTCGAGCGAGCGCTCACGCTGGATCACAAGATCGTCGCGCGCGGTCTCGGCCTGGGCGGGACCTGCTCTGGAGAGCACGGGATCGGCCTCGGAAAGCGCGGCTTCCTGGAGCAGGAGCACGGAGCTGAGGCTTTGGAGGTGATGCGATCGATCAAGATGGCACTCGATCCAAAAGGAATTCTCAATCCAGGCAAGCTTTTCCCAGGGCCGCCGTCAGCATCCGCGTCTTGAGCTCACCTGTCAGCGTCGAAAGGAACATGCGATGAATTGCCAATCCCTTCTCGCAGGCGCCACTATAGCCCTGATATCGTCTTTCGGAACGGCAGCCCTTGCGCAGCCGTTCGAGGGGTGCCCGTCGAAGGAAATCCTGGCGCAGTTCGAGGAGTTTGGCCGCACCAGGAAGATGCCGCCCGAGCTCGGTGCCTGGCTGAACAATCCCAAGGCTCAGTACATCGAGCCCTGGAAGGCTTTCGATAACGTCTACTATGTCGGCGTTTGCTGGGTCTCGTCCTGGGTGATACGCACAAGCGACGGCGTGGTGTTGATCGACACGTTGCACGAGCCTCATGTCGACCAGCTCATTGCCAATTTGCGCAAGGTCGGCGCCGACCTGGCCGACATCAAATACGTGCTGATGACGCATGGGCACTTCGATCATGTCGGCGGGGCCGCCAAGCTCAAGCCTCTGCTGCCGAATGCGAAATTCGTGATGACCAAGATCGGCTGGAGCGAAGCGATCGCAGCGGCGAAGCAGTCCGAAGGAACGCCGCGTCCGTGGTCAATGATCGATCAGGATGTCGTCGTCGGGGACGGAAACGTCATCCGTTCAGGCAACAACACGTTCGGTGTATTGGAGACCCCCGGTCATACCCATGGCACAGCATCGTACACCTACGACGTGAAGGATGGCACAAAGACCTATCGCGCCGTCACGGTCGGCGGACTTGGGCTCAATGCGATCGAAAACTCAAAGCAGGTCGAAGGGTACATTGCGAGCCTCGACACGATCAAGAAGCCGGTCGAGCAACCTAACAATCCTGTGACAGTGCATCTCACGACGCACCCGTTCTCCAACGGATTGACCGAGCTCCGCGAGAAGGTCGTTTCGCGCGCACCGAACGAACCGAATCCTCTTGTCGACCCGCAGGGTTTGCTCGATCAGGTGGCCTATCTGCGCAAGGGAGCGGAAGAGCGGCTGGCTATCGAACGCAAGGCGGGTCGCTAGTCATGTCTCGTCTGCGTCGCGGAGTAGCGGTAGTCTCAAGCGGAAGCATGGTGCCACCGAGGCCGGTCTGGCCGGCCCCGGTGTGCTCCGTTCGTCGCCCTCAAAGATGATGCTCGGCGATGATCTGGCCGCTGCCCGATGAAGGGAAGTAGGGACAAAGCAGCTCGGTTTCTCCCGTGTATGCGTCCCAACCGAGCAACCCGAACATCATGTGGGTATCGGCCATCAAGGCCTCTCCATTGCACTTGGTCGAGTATTCGGGGAGCATGCGGACGAACTCCGCATAGCGGCGTTCCTTCCATAGATCGAGGACGCGCAAGTCGACCTGGCGGTTGAATTCGCTGCCGACCTGTTCCCACTGGCTGTCGCCGACCTGCTCGTTGGCAACGAGCTTGTGCGACATGGAGCCGGAGGCAAGGACAGCGACCTTGCGATTGGAGGCGGCGATCGCGGCAGCGCAGGCCGTGCCGAACTTGCGGTTCTCCTCCACGCTGGCGAAGATCGGCGCGGCAACCGAAAGGACGCGCGCCCAGCCGCCTTCGTTCATGTAGTGCATCGGCACGATGGTGCCGTACTCGAGCGGCAGCGTCTCCACCTTGTGTGCCAGGACCTGAAGACCGTGCCTCGTCGCTTCGGCTGCGATGGCGTCGCCTAGCTCGGGGTCGCCGGGATAGTCGTAATTCATGTTCTGGATCATATGCGGCGCTTCATGGCTGGTATAGACGCCGCGATGGCGCGCGTTTGCGTTCATGTGACACCCGAAATTCGAGATCCAATGGGTATCGAATACGAGGAACGTGTCGGCCTTCCTGTCGCGGGCACGCCTGCCGATTTCGCGCAACGCCTGAATGGCCGCTGCCCGCTTTCCCTTCAGCGGCCCGTCGCGCTCCGAAATCATGATCGAAGGTACGTGCGCAATCTTGGCCGCCAATACGATGTCACCCATGGACGCCTCCTCGTTGAGTTATCCGGGTATCGTATTTGCCTTGGCCGCAGCGATCCTTAATGCAGATCAAATGGAGAAGGTGCCAAGCGCGGGTTGATCATTAAGCGCAGCTTATCGATTACAAAGAAACTATCGATTGTGAGGCCACGCTTGAGGCCTTGTTCGAAGATACAAAGCGCCGGGTCGAACCGTCGCCTTGTTGCTAATTCAGCGGCCAGTGCCCGCAGGTTTTGAGGCGAGCCTCCGTCAATTCTCAGCGCTGCCCATCGTGCACCGAGATATCGGATGCGGCGAGCCCGCCGATCCGCGCATGAGGCCTGCCGCCGGTCGCCATCACCAGCCCGAAAGCGATCTCGTCACGTCTGGGCGCATCCCATAGCGTCATCTCCGCGGTACCAAAATGGCTGCGCACATAGCACGCATGGATGTGTCCAAGCGGAACCATGAGACGCGTGCCGGGTCCGCCGATGGTCTTTGCCGCCGGCACGATCGCCTTGGGCTGGCTGAGCACCTCGCGCATGCCCTGGCCGCCGGCTTCGTGCCAGACCGCGCCATGCTCGAGCTCGCCGTCTTCGCCGACGATGATGCCCTTGCCGTAGGCTTCGATGCGCTCGGCGCCGCCGAGCTGCGCGATCAGCCGCGTCGCGAGCTCGCGCCCGAGCTCACGCAAGGCCGCCTGGAACGGCATCAGGTTGGGTTCGTAGCGACCGGCGAAGGGATTGTGGATGACCGCAATGGCCGTTCCGACCAACAGCGGCTTCTCTAGGCGAGGCCCGCGCTCGTGCCAGATTGTCTCGACACCAAGCGCGGTCTTGCGAATATCGTAGGACATGCGCGGCTCTATGCTTCGTCGACGACCGGATTGCTGAGCACGCCGATGTTTTCGATCTCGACCTCGACCACGTCTCCAGGCTTGAGAAAGATCGGCGGCTTGCGCGTGAAGCCGACGCCGGCCGGCGTGCCGGTGGCTATGACGTCGCCAGGAACAAGGTCGAAGATGGTCGAGGAATATTCGATCAGTCGCGGGATCGAGAAGATCAGCATCGAGGTGTCGGAGGACTGCACTACCGCGCCATTGACGCGCGTCTCCAGCTTCAGCTTGGCGGGATCGCCGATCTCGTCCGGCGTCACGAGCCACGGTCCGAACGGACCGGTGCCAACGAAGTTCTTGCCGGAGGCAATTTGCCCGGCATGGCGCTGCCAGTCGCGCACGCTGACGTCGTTGTAGATCGAGTAGCCCGCCACGTGGTTCCAGGCATCGTCCTGGCTGATGTGGCGACCGCCCTTGCCGATCACGACGGCGAGCTCGCCCTCCCAGTCGAAATTGTCGGAGACCTTCGGCCGTATCACCGGCGCGTTGTGGCCGACCTGGGAGCGCCAGACCCGCAGGAAGATCGGCGGAAACTCGGTGATCTCGCGCTTCATGCCGAACGCCACCGCCTCGTTGTGGTGGTCGAGATAATTGCGCACGGCGCAGACGATCTTTTCGGGACGCGGGATCACGGGAAGGTATTTGACGTCGGCCAGCTTCATCGTCGGCTTGTGTTCGGCGACGATGGCCTCGCGGCGCGCGTAGTCGTTGCTGCCGAGGAAGTCGGCGAGGGTCGGATATTGGGGCAGGGCGCGGCCGAGATCGACCACGCCATTTTCGACGACGGCTCCCCAGCTTTCCCGATTTCCATCCAGGAACGACAGCAGCTTCATGGCATGATCCCAAAAGTTCGCGTTTTCGATCTTGGGTATTATTTTCGAAAATAGAGGTGGATGCAAGCCTGACCCGACCGAAAAATGAGGACGACGTCCTATTCGGTCTCGAGCAGGTGCCCCGCGTATTTCGCGACATTGTCCGCGGTGGAGCGGATGTGGGTCTCGATCAGCTGCACCGCGAGATCGGCATTGCGCGATATGGCGGCTTGCATGATCGCCTGGTGCTCGCCGGCCTTGTCGCGGGGGCGTGGCCGGAAATTGGCCGACAGATGCCGGTATCGCTCGGCGCGGTCGAACAGCTCGGCGCGGATTGCGAGCAGGGTCGCGGAGCCGCAGGCGGAGACCAACGCCTGGTGGAATTGCCGGTGGGCGATCTTCCATTCGGGGTCGCGCAGCGGATGCTCGGGATCACGCTGTTCGATCCGTTTCAGCCTGTGAAGCGTCGAGATGACGGCAATCTCCCAGTCGTCATCGCCCTTCTGGATGGCGCGGCGCATCAATTCCACTTCGATGAGGACCCGGGCGTCGGTGACCTCCACAAGATCCTGCCGGCTGACCGGCGCAACGCGAAATCCGCGCTGCTCCTGGGCGTCGACCAGGCCCTCGGCGGCGAGGGCGGTCAGCGCCTCCCGCAAAGTGGTGAAGCTCGCGCCGAAACGCTCGCGTAAGACGTCGAACCTCAACGGCTCGCCGGGGGCAAGAGCGCAGGTCACGATCTCCTCGCGCAGCCGATGGGTAATGTCGGCGGCGATCGTCTTGCCGAATTCCTTGCGGGGGCGAATGGCGCTGTCGGGCATGGTCCTGCCAATGAATCGATGGCTCAAGATGCCGTGCCACCGCCCATCTTGCAATAATTTTCGTAACCGCTATTATTTTCGAAAATACGTGTCGAGGAGGGAGATATGAGCTCATGAGAGCGGTCCTGGTACGTCAACCGGGCGGGCCGGATGCCCTTGAATTGGTCGAGCTGCCAGTGCCCACGCCGGGTGCCGGACAGGTTCAGATCCGTGCCGAAGCATTCGGCGTGGGGCAGCCCGACGTGCTGATCCGTCGCGGCGTTTACAAATGGATGCCGCCGCTGCCGGCCAATCCCGGCAATGATGTCGCCGGCTGCATCTCCGCGCTCGGGGCGGGCGTTGAGGGCGTGCACGTCGGCCAGAAGGTCCTGCTGAGCGCGCGTGATCTATCGCAGCGCGGCGGCTGTTATGCCGATTATGTGGTCGCTCCCGCCGACGCCGTTCATGTGCTTCCCGACCATGTCGATCTGCAAGCAGCGGTGTGCCTGTCGAATTATCAAGTGGCTTACGCACTCCTGCAGGAGTGCCGCCATCCGCGCGCGCCCGCGAGCGTCCTGGTGATCGGCGCGGCCGGCGGCGTCGGCACCGCGCTGGTGCAACTGGCCAAGCTGGCGCAGATGACCGTGATCGGCACGGTTTCCACCGACGAGAAGGCCGAGTTCGCGCGCCGTCACGGCGCCGACCACGTCATCTTCTACCGCAGCGAGGATGTCGTGGCGCGGACCCGCGAGTTGACCAAAGGCGAGGGCGTCGGTCTCGTTCTCGACCACGTCTGCGGTCCGGAGTTTGCGTCCTATCTCGGGGGGCTTGGAAAATGGGGCACGCTGCTGTCATACAACGCTTTCGCCGGGCTGCCGGAAGAGAATCTGATGGCGGCGATGCGCGATCATCTCGACATCTGCCCTGCCGTGCGCTGCTTCTCCTTTCACATTTACGATCATGATCGCGAGAGCCGTCGCGCACTGATGCGCAGCGTGATCGACGCCCTGAGTCGCAATGCGATCAAGCCGGCGATCTCGGCGGTTCTGAAGCTGGATCAAGTCAGGCAAGCTCACACCTTGCTGGAGCAGGGCTCCGCGCTCGGCAAGATCATCATGACGCGTTGAGAGAGTGGACCACAATGACGACCCAAGCACCCATTGCTCGATTCACACGGCTGAGACATGCCACTTTCGCCTCGCCGGATTCTGAGCGATTGCTCGATTACTATCGCGGAGTGATCGGTCTTGGTCTGATCGGCCGCGATGGAGATCGCATTTTCCTTGCCAGCGACTCCGATCAGCTTTCGCTCGTGATCGAGCCCGGCGAGGCCGCTTTGACGAGTATCGCGTTCGAGATCTCACCTGATGTCGAGATGGCGGCGCTGGAGGTTACCCTGAAACGCGCGGATCTGCGTCCAGAACTGCGGAGTGATCCCCTGCCGGGAATTTCCAGGCTGCTGTCGTTCATCGATCCCGAAGGGACGCGGTTCGAGTTGATTCAGGGCTGGACGCCGACGCCGGCGCAGGAGCGGATCGGCGCGCTCGCCGTCATCAAGCTCGGTCATGTCGCGCTTCGGACGCCCGACCCGCTGGCGACGTCGAACTTCTGTGCTGATGTCATGGGTTTGCGGGTGTCCGACTGGGTCGAGGACCGTTTCGTCTTCATGCGCAGCGGCTACGAACATCATACGTTGAACTTCGCCCGTGCTCCCGTGCGCAGCCTCCATCACCTCGCATTCGAATTGCGCGGCCCTTCCCACATGCAACAGGCTTGCGATCATCTCGCTCGCCACAAGCTCGATATCCTTTGGGGACCGGTCCGCCACGGCCCGGGCCACAACACGGCCGTCTACCACCGCAATCCCGATGGCCATCTGGTCGAGCTGTTCCACGATCTCGACCGGATGATTGACGAAGAGCTCGGCTACTTCGATCCGCGCCCCTGGCATCGCGATCGTCCGCAGCGCCCGAAAGTCTGGGTTGGGCTGCCGCGCGACGTCTGGGGTCTGCCGCCATCGCCCGAATGCGTCGAGTTCGCGCGCTAGGCGGCCGGCACTTTTCTTGAAGACCGCCGCTTCAACGCGGCCAACGAAGCAAAGTCAAAGGGAGGATGCATCCATGCAATGGATGAGGCGGATTGCTGCGACCGGATTTCTGCTTGGCAGCGTCATTGCTGCTGGCCCCGCCCAATCGGCGGATAATTATCCGTCGCGGCCGATACGAATGGTTCACGGCTTCGCCGCTGGTGGCGCGGCCGATACGCTGTCGCGCATCGTTGCCGACGGGCTGTCCAAGAAGCTCGGGCAACCGGTCGTCGTTGAGGCCAAACCGGGAGCGGGCGGCAACATTGCGGCTGACGCGATCGCCAGGGCTGAGCCCGACGGCTATACGATCGGCCTCGTCACGGGCGCCCATGCCATATCGGCCGCGACTTACAAGAGTCTGAGCTACCAGCCGGCCGAAAGCTTCGACATGATCTCGACGCTGGTCTACTACGCGCTGGTCATTGCGGTGCGCAACGACTACCCGGCCAAATCGCTCGGCGAATTGATCGCGATGGCAAAGCAGAAACCCGGCGCCCTCAGCTTCGGCTCGGTCGGTTTCGGCAGCACGCACCACCTCGCAGGGGAGCTGCTTAATGCGATGGCCGGCACCGAGATGGTGCACGTTCCCTATCGCGGTGATTCCCAATCCATCACTGCGATGCTTGGCGGCGAGGTTCCGGTCATCATCGGCACGCCGGTCCTGCTCGCAGCACAGATCCAGAGCGGAGCCGTTCGCGGGCTGGCTGTGACTTCGCCAAAGCGGACCGCGCTTTTGCCCGACGTCCCGACCGTCGAGGAAGCCGGCGTCAAGGGATATGACGTGCGCACGTGGGCGGGCCTTCTCGCTCCCAAGGGCACCCCACCTGCCGTCGTTGCGACGCTCAACGCGGCGACGCTCGAGATCCTCAAGGACCCCGAGATCAAGCAGCGCCTGGAAACAGCCGTGGGAGGCGAAGTCCGTGGCAGCTCCCCGGAAGAGATGAAGAAGCTGATCCAGTCCGAAATCGCGAAGTGGTCGGGCGTGGTGGAGCGGGCGAAGATCCCCAGGATCTGATCTGCGTTCGCCTCGCGGAAGCAGACAGAAGCTTGCAGGGGAGGGAGTGTCAGGGATCGTCGTCCTCTCGTGTAGACATTGTCCCCAAAGTGGCGGATGCGACGGGTCTGCCTTTCTGGCAGCGGCGCCCCGTTCCCGCCACGGGCCTATAAGTCCACGGAAAGCTCTTGGCCGACGCGAGCGCCTTTCACGCCGTCCGGGCGGCGTCGCACGCACGTGTCGAGGTTTATCGGACCAAGGCCTTCAAAGCTCCCAAGAACTGAGATCGGCGCCGGGGCATCGTCCAACTGACGCCGTGATTCGAGACCACGACGGCACCCGCGCCGACTGCGAAGCAGCGAGCCTGATCGTTCGCCGTTGTCGATCGTGCACCGAGCCGTCGGACGTCAAGTCCGGCGGTCTGCGCACAAGGTCTACCTCCGGCCCCGTCCGGCCCTGCATGGCATCGGCTATTGCCCTGCGAGCCCGGCGGCCTTAATGACCGGCGCCCATTGCTCGTAGTCTGCCTTTTGGATTGCGGCGAGCTCGGCCGAAGTGGTGCCCGTTGGCGTCAGCCAGAGCGCACGCGCTTTCGCCTGGAATTCGTCGCCATGGATCGAGTCAACGATCAGCTTGCTCAGCTTGTCGATTTCGGCAGGAGGCGTCTTGGACGGAGCGAACATGCCGTACCAGCCGGATCCCGAGATCGCGTAGCCCTGCTCGATGAAGGTCGGCACATCCGGGACCAGCGCATTCCGCGACTTGCCGCTGCTCGCCAACAGCTTGATGGTTCCAGCCTTCGCCTGCCCTACGAGGTCGCCCAGCGGCGCACACACCAGCGGGATTTGCCCGCCCATGACGTCCGTGAGCGCCGGCCCGGTCCCCTTGTAGGCGATCGGCTGGATACTGATGCCGGAGTCGGCCGCGAACTTGAGTGGCAACAGATGCGGCAGCGCACCAAGGCCCGGTACGCCGACATTGTTCTGGGCGGGATTTTTCTTCAGCCAATCCAGAAGCTGCGCGAGGGTTCTGGCATCTGTCATCGGTCCAGCCGCCAGCCCAAAGTCGTAGGTTACGACCTGGGTGATAGGCGTGAAATCCGTGAACGCGTTGTAGGGCAGATCCTTGAACACGGTGGGGAACAGCACCATGGCGCCGAAAGGCGTGAACAGCAGCGTCATGCCGTCGGGATCGGCGCGCTGCACCTCACGCACGCCGATGCGGCCGTCCGCTCCCGTCTTGTTCTCGACGATGGCCGTGACGCCAAGCTTCTTCTGAATGTCTTGGGCAATCAGGCGCGCCAGCACGTCGCCGCCGCTTCCCGGCGAATAGGGATATATGATCTTGAGAGTCGTACCCGCCGCATCAGCCTGATAACTGCACAAGCCGGCTGTCGCTGCCACTGCACCGAGCAAAAATTCGCGTCTGTACATCCTTCCCTCCCCGTTTCCCATTGAGCTCGTCCGTCTTTTTGTGCGGCGAGCCGTTCGATCGACCAAGAGCCGCCGGCTCACGGTCCGGCAGTTTTCAGGTCGCGAACGCGCGGCGCCCCGCGGGACGGCCGAATCTGCGTGGCGTCGCGCTGCGACCCTCGGCGCGGCGATCGCGTGCCTGCAGGCCTGGAACGCGACGGCGGCTTGGCCGCATTCCGCTCCGGCCGTTGCTTTGCCGGGCGCCGGAAGATCTCGTCGAACGACTGCACGGTGGCCTCCGTCACCTTGTCGAGCAGGCGGAGGAGCTCCGCCTTTTCCTTAGGGCTGAGAGATCGCGTGATCATTTCGTTGCGTGCGGACGTGAAGGCCAGGACGCGATCGTGCAAGCGGCGTCCGGCGGCAGTCGGCACAAATAGCGTTTGCCGGCGGTCCTGCAAGCTTGCGCTGTGCGACACCAGGCCCTTGCGGATCAGATCGGATACCGACCTGCTGATCTGCGCCTTGTCCAGGTAAAGCTCGGCCGCGAGCTCGGCGAGCGTGACCGGCTGGAGCGCATGGATCAGGCCGAGCGCGCGCCACTCGCCGAGGTTCAATCCGAACTCGCCCGATATCCGCAGCTGTCCGGTGCGCTCACCGATGGTGGCGAGGCGCAAAATGCGAAACATAAGAAGCCGGCGAACGTCGCCTTCGGCCTTTGTCGGGGCACCTCTTGAACGCGCAGACATGGTTCCCAATTGATGTTGACTTTGTCAATGTTTGACATTCTCATTGAGATTGCGGCGAGTCAAGCAGGATCGTGCATTCGCCGCGCCACGTTCAGCCTGCCACCAACAGAAGGCGCGGAAATGCCCACCCGCAATGTCCTGTTCATCATGTGCGATCAACTCAGGTACGATTACCTGAGCTGTTCCGGTCATCCTTACCTTCAGACGCCGAACATCGACGCGCTCGCGGCGCGCGGCGTCCGCTTCACGCGCGCCTACGTGCAGTCTCCGGTCTGCGGCCCGTCGCGCATGAGCTATTATACGGGCCGCTACATGCGCTCGCACGGATCGAACTGGAACGGATTTCCCTTGCGCATCGGCGAGCCGACGCTCGGCGATCACTTGCGCCAGCTGGGCGTCCGCACGGCACTGGTCGGGAAGACGCACATGACGTCGGATAACGAGGGGATGCAGCGGCTCGGCATCGATCCCGGCTCTACCATCGGCGTGCTCGCTTCCGAATGCGGCTTCGAGCCCTACGACCGCGACGATGGCCTGCACCCGTCGGCAAGACGACAGCGCAGCGAACCCTACAACGCCTATCTTCGCTCCAAGGGCTATGAGGGGAATAATCCGTGGGAGACATGGGCCAACTCCGGGGCGGCCGCGGACGGCAGCCTGCAGAACGGCTGGCTTCTCGTTCATGCCGACAAGAAGGCGCGCGCACCGGACGAAGACACGGAGACGCCTTGGACGACGCGCGAAGCGATGCGCTTCATCGCCGAGGCCGCAGCCGAGCAGCGGCCCTGGTGCCTGCATCTGTCCTATATCAAGCCTCATTGGCCCTATATCGCGCCGGCGCCCTATCATGAGATGTTCGGCAAGGAGCAGGTGGTTCCGGCCGTCCGGGACGAGCGCGAGCGCGGCAACGAGACGCATCCGGTCTACAAGGCCTTCATGAATCTGCGCGTATCCCGCAACTTCTCGCGCGAGGAGGTGCGTCAGCGCGTCATTCCGGCGTATATGGGTCTCATCAAGCAGATCGACGACCAGCTCGGCGATCTGTTCGCGTTTCTGAAGGAGAAGGAGCTCGACAAGACGACGATGATCGTCTTCACCTCCGATCACGGCGACTATCTCGGCGACCACTGGCTCGGCGAAAAGGACTTATTCCATGACGTCTCCGTCAAGGTTCCGATGATCGTCGTCGACCCTTCTCCAGAGGCCGACAACACCCGCGGCACCACCTGCGATGCCCTGGTCGAAGCGATCGACCTCACGCCGACCTTCATCGAATTCTTCGGAGCAACGTCACCGCGCCACATCGTCGAGGGCAAGTCGCTGATGCCTTGGCTTCGCGGTGCCGCACCGTCGCATTGGCGGACGCACGTGTTCTCCGAATACGATTACTCCATGCAGGACGTGCGCGGCTATCTCGGGCTTGGCGTCGACCAATGCCGCTTGTTCATGGTGTTCGACGGGCGCTGGAAATACATCCACGCGCCCGGCTTCCGCCCGATGCTCTTCGATCTTCAGTCCGACCCGCAGGAGCTTCGCGACCTCGGCGCCGACCCCGCCCATGGGGATACACTCGTCAGAATGCGCGCTGCACTGCTCGACTGGGCGCTAACCGATCACAATCGCATTACGACGCCGGATGCCCGCATCGAATCCTACAGCTCGGCGACGCAGCTCAAGGGAGGAATATTGATCGGATATTGGGACGAGGCGGAACTTGAAGAAGCGCGGCAGCGCTTGCAGCCGGATTAGGCCAGGCCGGTCATTGGCCAGAAGCGGATCCTCTTAGCACGATCAACGCTCATTTCATCACCAGTCTACACTCGGATCGCGCCGTCGGTCTGCCGGACCTCTGGTTGAGCGGCTGAACGCGACGCCTTGGGCATCACGAAAATCGCCGATAGTGGTCTTTGGGCCGACCGAAACCGTCGCTATGTCGCGAAAGCGTTCTCCGAGGACATCCGCATCCGCGAAGTCGACGAACATCTGCCGCCGGAAGGCGTTGCCCGCCGGGAATGATCCTGATCGTTGCGTCGATGCCCCGGTCTTTGAAATAGCCTTTCTCGACCGCGATCATCGGCAGCACGAATTCGGGTACGTGCGAAACGCCAATGGTAACCTTGGTTTGCGCTGCGGCAATGCCGGCAAGCGGTTCTCGCGTCGGTAGCTTACCACTCCGTGGAAATCATGCCAGCGAAACGCCTTGTCCGCGGCCTCCGGAATGTTCTTACGAACGCCTCGGCTGGCCGAGCCACTTGCTGGATCCGCAAGCGTTCGGAGCGATGCTCAAGGGATGCATAGATCGATCGACGCTCAGAAGTACGGCGTCGTCCACTCCAGCTCCTTTGGCTTGATTTTCTGCTCGATGCAGCGCGCCGCGGCGTACCCGGCGATTTCGCCGGTCTGGGTACACCACGGGAAGTTGCGCATCACCATGAACAGCGTGCGGTATTCGAACGACAACGACGCGCCGGTCAGAACCATGTTGTCGATCTTTTTCGGCAGGAAGCAACGGAACGGCACCTCGAAATCGTGCTTCTGAAATCCCTCCCAAAAGAACGTCTTGGTCATCGGCTTGCTGATCGCGTCGCGGAAGCGGCGGCCGGCACGCACGTCCTCGATGTTGACGACGTACTCGCCGATCGGGTGACGGCCGTCGCGGACGCCGACGAAGCGGCCGATGCTGGCGACCGTCGCCTGCTCGAAGCCGGGCACGTATTTTCGCAGAAACTGCGCTTCGCCGTTGATGAAGCCGCGCAACTCGCGCTTGGCTTTGGCATGGTCCGCGGCGTTGTCGTCCATGTGCAGTGCCCATTCGTAGGGCACGTTCTGCCACAGCACATAGGTGCCGTCGGCCGAGATCGGGCTCATGTCGAGCGTCGGGTGGCCGATATAGGCTTCGCCGTATACGTTGTTGCCGGACATCCGCGGACGATATACGCCCTCCGGCAGATCGCCTGCGGCGGCAGCCTCGGCCATCACCTTGCCGAGGTCCGGGTCCTTGGCGGTCTCCTGATGTGCGATCAGGCGCTGCAGGTCGATGCCGCTCATGGTCCACAGCAGTCCGCCGGGGATCGGCCGCTGGATGCCGTCCCAGCCCGTGCTCGCCGGTTGCGGGCCGCCGCCCCGTACATAAGGTGCGCCAGCGCGGGCCACCAGTTCGCCGGTGCCCGAGCCCTCGATGAAGATCTTGCCCGCGATGGCCTGCAGCCCGCTGGCATTCTCGACCAGGATCGCCGTGATGGTGCCGTCGGCGGGGCCGCTGGAGTCGACGATGGCATCGACGAAGGTGGTGCCATAGAGCGCGGTGACGCCGGCTTCCTGCAGCATCATCGCCATCACACAGCCGGCGCCTTCCGGATTGAAAGACATGCGGCGAAACTCGCTGCCCGGCGGCTTCTTGCGCTCGTAGTGCGACAGCGGATTGCCGGCCCAGCCGGGATGCGTGCTCTCGGTCGCGGTATAGATATAGCCTTCGGTGGCGAAGCGCTGCATCAGTTCGGTGTGGATGCCGCCTACGCCGCTGTCGGCGGCGCCCTGCAGGCCAGAGGTGTGAACGCCACCCGGCATGTCGAAGCGCTCGATCATGACGGTGCGTGCACCCATCCGCGCCGCCTGTAGCGCGGCTGCGAAACCGCCGGGACCGCCGCCCACCACGACGACGTCGGCTTCGTAGGCGATTGGGATGTTATAATGGCGGCTGATGGCAGGGGCGGCAGTCGGGGTCTGGACGGTCATGGGGGACTCATGTTGCGAGGCCGCGGCGCGGCATCGAAGAACGACGTCGTCTCAGCCAACGAAGAAGCTGGCGTCGACCGGTTTCGGGAGATCCTTTTCGGCGACCAGGATTTCGCTGCTGCGGATCACTGCCTGCCGCGCTTTCGGATCGGCCATCGACTCGAAGCGATATTTCAGCCGGCCATTTTGCGTCGCCGTCACCAGCGTGCTTGCCGGCAGCTTGGTTTCCTTCTCGGCCGCCGCGTAGGCCGCCTGCGGATCCGCCTGCATCGCCGCCGCGCCGTCGGCGAACACCTTGTACAGCCGCTCGGCGATACCCGGATATTTGTCGAGTGCGGCCTGCCGGATTGCAAGGCCGAGGAACGGCATCACCGCGCCCTCGTGTTTCTCATAGGCCTCGCCCATGTTGAGCAGCACGCGCAGCTTCGGATTCTTGGTCATCCCGATGGTGACGCTGGGCTCCCAGGTCATCGCCGCATCGGCGCGGTCGGCCAGCACCAGCGTGACGCCGCCGAGCGGATGATCGACGGTCTGGATAGTGGTCTCCTTCTCGAGATCGATGCCGTAGAACGCGCGCACCAGCGACTTCATCAGCCGGAACGTGCCCGACGAGGTCGGCGCCGCCAGCGTCTTGCCGCGCAGATCGGTGATCGATTGGATGCTGTCCGAGGCGGTGACGATGTTGAGCAGGTTGCCTGGGTTGATCCCGCACAGATACTTCACGGGGACCCCGGCGAAGGCGCGCACCGCAAAGGTGTCCCAGCTGCCGAAGCACATGTCGAACGAACCGGCGACGAAGTCGCCGTAATAGGTCGTCAGCGACGAATACGGAATTGGCGGCGCCAGCGCGACGCCGTGCTTGCGGTCGAAACCGTTGGCCAGCGTGCATTCCATGAAGGCAGGCACGAAGCCCGGCGTGAACGTCGCCCAGGTGAGCTGCGGAAGATCGGCGGCGGGCGCCAGCGTCGGCAGCGCCAGGCCCGCGGCAGTGCCTGCGACCGCTTGAATGAATTGCCGTCGTGATCCGGCCATGTGAACCTCTCTTCAAAGGGAGCTCGGAATCAGGTGGCGAAGAAGCCGGGCTCGGCCTTCTTGGTCAGCACGCCCTGCCGCACCAGGATCTCGGATGCGGTGGTAATCGTGCTCTGCACTTTCGGATCGCCGGCCCTACCGTAGGCGAGCTTGAACCGGCCGGAACTGCGGGCGATCTTCAGCGTCTCGGCATCGATCTTGGTGCGCGGCGCGTATTTTGCGGCGATCGCATCGAATTCGGCGTCGATCAGGGCCACGCAATCGCCGAACGCAGCGCTGAGCTTGGCGGCAAGACCCGGATGGGCGCTGAGGATCTCCTGCCGGACATTGACGCAGAAATACGGCAGGTCCGATCCGGTCTTGTCGTGAAACGCCTTGCCGGCACTGAAGATCACCTCGAGATCGGGGCGCTTCTGCATGCCGTTGCTGATCATCGGCTCCCACGCCATCGCCGCGTCGGCACGATCGGCGATCACCAGCGTCACGCCCTGCGCCGGATTGTCGGCGTTCTGCACCTGCGCGATGCTCTCGATGTCGGTGCCGGCGATGTCCTTGATCATCGCGCGGGTCATCCGGTAGACGCCGGACTGCTGCGGCGCGGCGATAGTCTTGCCCTTCAACTCGGCGACCGACTTCGGGCCGCCCTTGGCGGCGATGATGCCGATCATGTCGGCGGTCATCAGGGTGCACAACAGCCGACAGGGCACGCCGCCATGATAGCGCGTCAAGATCGGGTCCCAACTCGCGATGATCAGGTCGGAACTGCCGGCGACGAAATCGTTGAACAGCGTACCGATCGACGCGTTCAGCACCGGCTCGCCGAGACGGAATCCGTGCTTCTGGTCGAGCTTGCGTTCGCGAATGACGTCGTAGAACACCGTGGTGAAGCCCGGCGTCGCGGTCGCGCAGCGGATCTCGGGCAGATCCTCGCTGCGTGACGTCAGCGGCGCCGCCAGCAGGCCGGCGCCGGCGGCGAAGCCACCCAATAAGGCGCGGCGGGACAATCGCGAGCGCATGTCAGCCTTCGTCGTCCTCATCTTTTCCTCCCAACGCGGTTTCGATTTGTGCCCGGCATTGATCCCGGGTCTTTTCGTCGATCCGAGCCGCCGCGAGCGGCATTTCCAGCACGATGCGTGCCCCGGGGCCGAGCACGATGACGCGGTCGGCCATCTCGAGCGCGTCGTCGATCCGGTGGGTCACGATCAGGCAGGTCTTGTGGAACTCGCGCGCCACCTTGCAAAAGTCCTGGCGCAGCGTGCGCGAGGTGACGTGGTCGAGCTGGCTGAACGACTCGTCGAGCAGAATCAGCTCGGGGTCGACCGCCAGCGCCCGCGCCAGCGACACCCGCTGCCGCATGCCACCTGACAATTCGTGAGGATATTTGGTCTCGGCGCCGCTCAAATTGACTGCAGCAAGAGCCTTGATCGCCCCAGCACGGGCGGTCCGGCGATCCTCGCCGGCGATCAGCAGGCCGAGTTCGGCGTTCTCTACTGCGGTGCGCCATGGCAACAGACGATCGGTCTGGAACGCGACCGCGAGCTTGCCCTTCAGTGCCTTGAACTCCTTGAACGGATCGGCGCCCGCGACCTCGACCGCGCCGGCGTCGGCCCGCATGGTGCCCATGATGATGTTGAGCACGGTGGTCTTGCCGGCGCCGGTGCGGCCGAGCAACGTGACGATCTCGCCGCGCGCGACGCTGAAGCTGAGGTCTTCGACGACGCAATGGCTTCCGAACTGCTTGCGGACTCCGCGCAAGGAGATCACCGGGCCGCCGGTCGCGGCCTTGAACTCGGTCTGCCGCATGTTCATCGGACCGCCGTATCAGGCCGCCAGCCGAGTACGGCTTTCTCGACCGCCGTCACCAGGAGCTGCAACACGATGTTGAGGACAACGAGGAAGAACGTCCAGGCGAGCACCTCGTCGATGTGGAAGGTCGATTGCGCGAGCCCCATCCGCGAGCCGACGCCGATCGCGGATGCCACCAGTTCGGCGAAGATCACCATGCGGGTCGCGTAGCCGATCACCGACTTTGTGGTGAGGATCACGTAGGGCACCAGATGCGGCACGATCAGGTAGCGCAGCGTCTGCAATTGCGACGGCCGGAAGCTCTCGATCATGTCGACCAGATCCTTCGGCAGCGCGCGGAATCCGTCGTAGATGCTGAGCGCGTAGAACGGCATCAGGATCATGATCAGGATGAAGAAGATCCGGGTTTCCGGATTCTTGAACCAGAACACGGCCAAAAGAATCCAGGACAGCGCCGGGATGCCGGTGTCGATCACCACCAGCGAGCGGACGAACGGCCGCAGCAGCGGCGACAGCGCCATGATCAGGCCGAGTAGTACCCCCGCGACCAGCGAGAACGACAGCGCCGCGGCGAGCCGGCCGAGTGTCGCGAACACGTGCACGTAGTCGGCGTGGGCGAGTCGCCAGATCGCCGCGGACACCGCTTCCGGCGACGGCATGATGTAGTCGGGAACGTACCAGCTCGCGACCTTCATCGCGGTGAGCAACAGCAGCACCACGATCACCGTCGCGCCGGTTTCGCGGATTGAGGGCTGCGTCGCGACGAATTTCAGCAGGGCCGCAGCCCGGCCGCAGTTTGGCGGCGGCTCGCTATCGGTGACGATCACCCGATTCTGGACGGTCTGCAATGGCCGGTCTCCTCCCGAAAGAGCGATGCAGCAAGCCGCTCGGTTCCTTCGTTTTTTTCAACTTAACATGTTCACTTGAGCCGTCAAGCACGACTTGGCATAATTCGAATCGGCTCCAGGCAAAGGATGACGCGTGCCCCTCTCCACACGACCCCCCAGCAGCAAGCGACAGCGAGCATCGACACCGCCAAAACCTGTCGAGGTCGACGAGATAGCGATTCCGTTCGAGCGGGCTCTACCGGTGGCGCTGTTGCGCGCGCGCGAAGCCGTGATGGCCCATATGCGGCCGATCCTGCGCAAGCACGGCACCACGGAACAGCAGCTGCGGGTGCTGCGCTCTCTCAACGACCTGCAGCCGATGGACAAGACCACGCTGACCAACCACGCAGCACTGCTGATGCCGAGCCTGCTGCGTATATTGAAGGACCTGAAGAAGGCCGGGCTGATCCGGCTAGTGCGTTCACCCGCCAACCGTCGCCTCAGTGGCGTGATCCTCACCGCGCGCGGTGCCGCGTATGCGAACGTAGTGACAGCGGAGCTGTCGCAGAAGGGCGTCGAGCTCAAGCAGGTGATCGGGGAGGCGGCGGTCGAGCAGTTGCTCGACCTTCTGAGAACCGTCGAACTCCGGCTCGCGACGGTCGCCCCCGCAAGCGAATGACGACTGTGCCATCGAAGACCTGCGATACTGCTTCTGGCCCGATGCTGCCTCGCTCGATTCTCGCCGTCGACTGACGAGTGTGGACCGGAAGTGGTTCGCAGCGAGACAAACTGCGAGTTTGACCCGTAGCTGCGTTTCCAGATAGTCCCCGTACCCCTCCTTGTTTGGGAGATCGAACAGACTGGCGGCTAGATCCGGTATTGCCAGTTTCGCCTGCGCGCCGATCAAATCGGTCGCTGGCCCGAGCCTGATAGGCTCCTCTCGCCACCGCGTTGCAGGCCGACCCCAGCGCCGCGGTCGCGCGGCTGCGTGCGAAGGTTCGGACATGAGCCGGTTGGCGCCTCCAAGCGACTTGCGTCGGTTTGCGTCGTTGGAATATGAAGCGGGTGCTGCTTATCGTGCCGTGCCAACAAAGCAACCATTTTGCAGCGCAATGCTGGGAGGAGGGAACTGATGTCGACGGCCCTGCGCATCGCTCATGGCGCTTTCGGCAGGGTCGCTCTGCTCGACATGGACCGTCCGCTGGTCCGCCACGCCCACCATCACTGCCACGTCCTGCTCAAGGTCGAGGGCGCCGACACGCAATTCATGGTCGGCGACCAGGTCACGCCGCTCACGGACACCGCCGCCGTGCTCGTCGATGGCTGGAAGCCGCACGCCTACGTGCACGACGTCAATCGTCCGCGCACGCTTATCATGGCGCTCTATATCGAGCCGGAATGGCTGAAGGAGTTCCGCCGGGGTTGGGCCGCGAGCGGTGCGCCGGGCTTTTTCGAGCGGCCTTCGGGCGAGGTGTCACCGCGCATCCGCCAGCTCACGCTGCATCTGGCGGCTGAAATGATGGCGAATCCGGACGCGGTGCGGACCCATGAGCAGACGCTGTCCGACCTGATGATTGCCGTGATCGAGCGCTTCACTGAGTGGCGCAGCTTCCCGACCTCGATCCGCGGCATGAGCGCGGTGAACTGCGACTGGCGCATCCGGCGTGCGATGGACGCGCTGCGGACGCACGATTCCTACGGCAATGTCGATCAGTTCGTGAAGGGTGCCGGGCTCTCGCGCGCGCAGTTCTTCCGCCTGTTCGAAACCTCGCTCGGCGTCTCGCCAAAGCTCTATCTCAACGTTGTCCGCATGGAGCGCGCGCTCGATGCGGTCATGCGTGAGGACACCCCGCTCGGCGAGCTCAGCGAGCGTTTTGGCTTTCCGGAGCCCGCCCATTTCACGCGGTTCTTCCGCGATCATGCCGGCGTCAGCCCGCGCGAGTTTCGCAACGTCTCGCGTCTTGCTGGCTGATATTGCGCCGCACGCTCTCGAATGAGACGATTTGGTAAGTCGTGAGAGCGGGCGGTATGGGCCCTGCAACCCTGTCCTGACAAACGTCACCGTCGCGTCAAAGAACGCGTCGGGAGGCATGGCGGGACATGGTGCAGGCTGCGGTTCAATCCGCAAATTCAGAAAGTCGCGCTGAGCCGTGGGTCGGGCGTTCGATCGAGCGCGTCGAGGACGCCGCGCTGCTCTCTGGCCGCGGCCGCTTCATCGACGATCTCGGTGTCCCGCCCGGCACGCTGCACGCGACGATTTTGCGCTCGCCGTACGCGCATGCCGACATCCTTTCCATCGACTTTGAAGCTGCCAGGCGCCTCGCTGGTGTTGCGGCGGTTCTGATCGGCAGTGACATCAGGGCCATCACCAACAGCCTCGTCGTCGGCGTGAAGGCGCCGGTCGAGTGCTGGCCGATCGCGATCGATCGCGTGCGCTATGTCGGCGAACCCGTTGCGGTCATCGTGGCGATCGACCGCGCCCGCGCCGAGGATGCGGCGGAGCTCATCAACGTCGAATATCGTCCGCGCGGCGCCATCGTCGATCCGCTCGGTGCACTCGCGCCTGGCGCGCCCGTGCTGCATGACGGCTTTCCCGGCAACCTCGCCAGCGATCGCACCTTCCGCTATGGCGACCCCGAGAAGGCCTTTGCGGACGCGCCACATCGTTTCTCCATCGATGTTTGCTATCCCCGCAATTCCTGCACGCCGATCGAGACCTATGGCGTCGTCGCCTCGCACGATGCCGGCGAGGATGCCTATGAGGTGCTGGCCAATTTTCAGGGTCCGTTCAGCATCCACACCGTGATCGCCCGCGCGCTGAAAGTACCGGGCAATCGCCTGCGGCTGCGCACGCCGCCGGATTCCGGCGGCAGCTTTGGCGTCAAGCAGGGCGTGTTTCCATACATCGTGTTGATCGCTGCTGCCGCGCGGGTCACGCAGCGTCCGGTCAAATGGATCGAGGACCGGCTCGAACATCTCACCGCGTCGGTGTCGGCGACCAACCGCGCGACGGCCTTGTCGGCGGCGGTCGCTGCCGACGGAGAGATCCTCGCGCTCGACTGGGACCAGGTCGAGGATTGCGGCGCTCACTTGCGCGCGCCCGAGCCCGCGACGCTCTATCGCATGCACGGCAACCTGACCGGCGCTTACGACATAAGCCACGTCAGCGTCCGCAACCGCGTCGTTGTCACCAACAAGACGCCGACCGGCCTCAATCGCGGTTTTGGCGGGCCGCAAGTCTATTTCGCGCTGGAACGTCTGGTGCAGCGGATTGCAACCGGCCTCAAGCTCGACCCGCTCGACGTCATCAAGCGCAACCTGATCGATGCGGGCGCATTTCCATATCGGACCGCGACCGGCGCACTGCTCGATTCCGGCAATTACCAGGAAGCCGTCGCGCGGGCGGTGGAGCAGGGCAGGCTCGCTGAACTGAAGGCAAAGCGCGACGCGGCGCGGGCGGAGGGGCGTCTCTACGGCATCGGCTTCACTGCGGTGGTCGAGCCCAGCGTGTCCAACATGGGCTACATCACGACCGTGCTGACGGCGGCCGAGCGCCGCAAGGCAGGTCCCAAGAACGGCGCGCAGGCGACCGCGACCGTCGGTCTCGATCCGGTCGGCAGCGTCACGGTCCACGTCGTCTCGGTGCCGCAAGGGCAGGGCCATCGCACCGTGCTGTCGCAGGTCGTGGCCGACGTGTTCGGCCTTCAGCCGAAGGACATCCGCGTCAACACCGAGATCGACACCGCCAAGGATGCCTGGTCGATCGCGTCGGGCAATTACGCCAGCCGCTTCGCCGCGGCCGTAGCGGGCACGGCGAAGCTGGCGGCGGAACGCATCGCCGGCCGTCTTGCGCGCATCGCCGCCAGTCAGCTCAACGTCGCGGCTGCGGACATCGTGTTCGCGAACGGCTTCGTTGCCTCAAAACAGAATCCGGAGAACCGGATCGCGTTCTCGCGCGTCGCAGCCCTCAGCCACTGGTCGCCGGGCTCGCTGCCCGACGATGCCGGCCAGGCCATCCGCGAGACCGTGTTCTGGACGCCGCCGGAGTTGACACCGCCGGACGAGGGTGACCGCATCAACTCCTCGCTTTGTCACGGATTCATCTTCGACTTCTGCGGCGTCGAGGTCGATCGCGTCACGCTCGAGACGCGGATCGATCGCTACGTCACCATGCACGATTGCGGTACCATCCTGCATCCCGGCATGGTCGACGGCCAGATCCGCGGCGGCTTCACCCAGGCGCTCGGCGCTGCCCTTTACGAGGAATACGCTTACGCCGAGGACGGCAGCTTCCTGACGGGAACGCTCGCCGACTATCTGCTGCCGACCACCACCGAGGTGCCGGAGCCCGAGATCTTCCACATGCAGACGCCGTCACCGTTCACGCCGCTCGGCGCCAAGGGCGTCGGCGAGGGCAATTGCATGTCGACGCCGGTGTGCCTCGCCAATGCGGTCGCGGATGCGCTCGGTGTTGCCGATGTCACCCTGCCGCTGGTGCCGGCGCGGCTGGCGGAGCTCGTGCGCGGTGCCGAACCGCCGCCGCCCGCAGGCGGAGCGACCGTCGTGCCCGTTCGCGAAGGCGACCGGCGGCTGCGCGGCGAGGGACAGGCCTTGGTGAAGGGCGCGCCCGAGCAGGTCTGGACCATGCTGCTCGACCCCGCCACGCTGCAATCGGTCATTCCCGGCTGCCAGCGCGTCGACAGGGTCACCAACACCCATTTCCGCGCCGACGTGACGCTCGGCGTCGGCCCGGTCACCGGGCGCTATCGCGCCGACGTGCAGCTGTTCGATCTCGATCCGCCGCGCTCCGTCACCTTGCGCGGCGGCGCCACCGGCGCTCTCGGCTTTGGTAACGCAGAAGGGCGCATCACGCTCGCTCCCGACGGCGAGGGTGGGACCAAACTGACCTACCAATACGACGCCGCGATCGGCGGCAAGGTGGCCAGCATCGGCGGCCGCCTGCTCGACGGCGCCATCCGCGTGGTCATCGGACAATTCTTTGCCGCGCTCGCCCGCAAGGCCGGCGGTGGCAGCGAGACGGGCGGCGGCTTCTCGCTGTTCGCGCTTCTGGCGAAGGCGGCCGGCCTGTTCGGGGGACGCCGATGAAGCCGGCTGCGTTCGACTATCTCCGCGCCGAATCCGTCAGCGATGTCCTCGAAGGCCTCGCGCAGCAGGGGGGCGACGCCCGTGTGCTCGCCGGCGGCCAGTCGCTGATGGCGATGCTCAACATGCGCCTCGCCAGGCCGAAGCTCTTGATCGACATCATGCGTCTCGAGGAGCTGCGCCGGATTGAGCGAACGAAAGATACGATTGTCATCGGCGCCGGCGTGCGCCAGGCGGATCTGCTGGCCTGGTCCGATCTTGCCGAGGCGCTGCCGCTGGTTGCACTGGCGCTGCCCTGGGTCGGACACATGCAGACCCGGAGCCGGGGCACGATCTGCGGCTCGCTGGCGCATGCCGATCCCAGCGCCGAGATGCCGCTGGCGCTTGTTGCGCTCGGTGGCGAGGTGCTCCTGCGCAGCGTCAAGCGCCGCCGCCGCGTCGCTGCAAAGGACTTCTTCGCCGGCATGATGCTGACCGCCCGTGCCGATGACGAGTTGATCGAGGGAATTTCGCTGCCGGTCAAAGGATCGCGCGTCGCCTTCCGCGAGGTTGCGCGCCGTCACGGCGATTTTGCCATCGTCGCCTGTGCCGCGATGGAGACGTCATCCGGCGTGCGCCTCGCCGTCGGCGGCGTTGCTGACGTGCCGACCGCGCGCGACTGGCCGCGGCTGGAGGGTAGCGCACTCGACGATGCGCTCAACGCCTTTGCCTATGAGCTCGGCGCCCGCGACGACGTCCACGCCACCGCGCGGTATCGCCGCGACCTCGTGCGCATGATCGGCCGGGACTTGATCGGCGAGGTGCTGCAATGACCCGCCTCAAGGCAGATGGCCGCCATTCCATCCGCTTCTCGCTCAATGGCAGGTCCGTAGAGGGCGAGGCCGAGCCGCGCACGCTGCTTTCTGATTTCCTGCGCCACCAGCTCGGCGCGACCGGTACTCATGTCGGCTGCGAGCACGGCGTCTGCGGCGCCTGTACCATCGTCGTCGACGGCATGCTGACCCGGTCCTGTCTGACGCTGGCTGCGCAAGTCGATGGCTGCGAGCTGAAGTCGGTCGAAGGCCTCGTGCCATCGGCCGACCGACTCGGCGTGTTGCAGCAGGCGTTTCGCCGCAACCACGCGCTCCAGTGCGGCTTCTGCACCGCGGGCATCTTGATATCGCTCGACCACTATCTCGCCTCGCATCCGGCACCGACCGAAGCGGAGATCCGCAATCTCCTCAGCGGACATATTTGTCGCTGTACCGGTTACACCCCGATCATCCGCGCCGCCTTAGAGGCTGCCGCCCAGCTCGCTTCATCCCCAAAAGAGACGTCCGATGCTTGATCTCGCCAGCAGCTTCGTGGCCAGCGCCGCGCGCGATCCAAACGTCATTGCCTTGGTCGACGGCGATCTCCGCCTGACCTATCGGCAATGGTACGACAAGATCTCTTCGCTCGTGGCATCCTTCCGCCGTCTGGGCCTCAAGCCCGGCGATCACGTCCTCACGCTGCTGCAGAACCGCTGGGAAGCGGCGACGCTGCACTGGGCCTGCCAGTTCGCCGGCCTCGTCATCACGCCGATCAACTGGCGCTCCAAGGCCGACGAGCTCGATTACTGCATCGAGAACGCCGAAGCCTGCGCAGTGTTCTATCAGGACATCTCCGCGCAGGCGGTGCAGGGCTCGGCGCGATCGGGCAGGCTGCTGTGCGTGTCGGTTGATACCGGAGCGAGTGCGACCTGTTTTGCCGATCTCATCAAGGGGACCGCGCCGGACGCCGATCCACGCGTCGGCGCCGATGCCTGGTCGATCATGCTGTACACCTCGGGCACCACCTCGCTGCCCAAGGGCGTGCCGCGGCGGCATCGCGCCGAGCGCGCCGCAGCGATCGCCCATGTCGCGCAGAATCTTTACGGCCGCGGCGAGCGCACGCTCGGGGTGATGCCGCTCTACCACACCATGGGGGTCCGCTCGCTGCTGGCGATGTCGCTGATCGGCGGCGCATTCATCTGCTTGCCGCGCTATGACAGCCGGCAAGCGCTGGCCCTCATCGAGAGAGAAGAGATCACCAACCTTTATCTGGTGCCGACGCTCTATCATGACCTCGTCCATCACGAAGACTTCGCCGCGACCAACGTCTCCAGCGTGCGCAAGCTCGGCTTCGCCGGCGCGTCGATGACCGATGGCTTGCTCAGGAAGCTGAACGAGGCGTTCAGGCCGGAGCTGTTCGTCAACCATTACGGCAGCTCGGAGATCTACACCTTCACGGTCGACCAGAAGGCCGCGGCGAAACCCGGCTCGGCCGGCAAGGCGGGCCTGAACCAGCACGTCAAGGTCGTTCGCATCGGTGCGCGTTCGGCTGCGGAGCTTGCCGCCGTCGGTGAGGAGGGCGAGATCATCGCAACGCTGGCCGGCGACGAAGCGTTCGAAGGCTACTGGCGTCGCCCGGAAGCCGACGCCAAGTCGTTGCGTGGGGGGTGGTATTTCACCGGCGATACGGGCTTCGTCGATCCTGCGGGCGATCTGTTCGTCACCGGTCGCGTCGACGACATGATCATCACGGGCGGCGAGAACGTCTCGCCGGTCGAGATCGAGAGTTGCCTGTCGCTGCATCCCGCCGTCGACGAGGTCGCGGTGGTCGGAATCGACGACGAGAAG
Organism: Bradyrhizobium sp. WBOS07; assembly: GCF_024585165.1. Classification (NCBI taxonomy): domain Bacteria; kingdom Pseudomonadati; phylum Pseudomonadota; class Alphaproteobacteria; order Hyphomicrobiales; family Nitrobacteraceae; genus Bradyrhizobium; species Bradyrhizobium sp. WBOS07. The sequence goes on along the minus strand of NZ_CP029008.1, from coordinate 4,072,892 downwards.
TGGGGCAAGATCGTCGCTGCCTTCGTCAAGCGCAATCGCGCCGTCTCGGAAGGTGAGCTGGAGCAGTTCTGCCGCACCTCGGGGCTCGCCAATTTCAAGCGGCCGCGGCGCTACGTCTTCGTTGATGCCATCCCGAAATCGCCGGTCGGCAAGCTGCTGCGACGATTGCTCGTCGCCGGAGAATACGAGGCCGAGCGTCTGCCGCCGTCGGACGCGGCCTGAAAATCACCCATCAACAGAAGGAAACCCAAATGCCGTCAGCCTATCCATTTGCCGATCCCCGATTGGCAAAACTGAGTGGGTTCAAAGTCGAGATCGACGAGGTGCATGAGCGCGCCGACGTCATTCTGGGACGGCCGCCCTACAACGTCGTGGCGATGCCGCAGCGCGACCAGCTGCGGCTGACGTTCGAGACCCTGGACGAGGATCCGCGCGTGCGCATCATCGTGCTGCGTGCCGAGGGCGAGCATTTCTCCAGCGGCGGCAATATCGGGGGCTTCATGGAGGCGAGCCCCGAGCACGTCTCCAAGCTCGCCTGGAATATCGCGGCCCCGGCGCGCTGCGCCAAGCCGGTGATCGTTGCCAACCGCGGCTATTGCTTCGGCGTCGGCTTTGAGCTGTCCCTCGCTTGCGACTTCCGTATCGCGTCCGAGACGACGCAATACGCGCTGCCGGAGCAGAAGCTCGGCCAGATTCCGGGCTCGGGCGGCTCTGCGCGCCTGCAGAAGATGATCGGCATCACCCGCACCAAGGACATCGTGATGCGCTCCAAGCGGATCTCGGCGAGGCAGGCCTATGAGTGGGGCATCGCTACCGAATGCGTGCCGGATGCCGAATTGGAGAATGCGACCGACAAGCTTGTGGACGAACTCCGGTCCTTCTCGCCGCTGGCACAGCGTACCGCCAAGAAGCTCCTCAATGACACCGAGGATTCGACGCTCGCCATCGCCATCGAACTTGAAGGCCACTGCTACAGCCGCCTGCGGCAGTCCGAGGACTTCAAGGAAGGCGTCGAGGCCTTCAACGCCAAGCGGCCGCCGAAATTCGTCGGCCGTTGATACGGGACGCCACGAACTGCCGCGGTTCGCAATGGCGCGGACCGCGGCGCCAATCAAACGGGGGAGGTAAAACGACATGAGTGGGATGGATATGCCGGTCGCGGCTGCGCAAGCACCGGCCGATAACAAGCAGATGGTCAACGCGGTTATCGCATCGGTGCTCGGATGGGCGCTCGATCTGTTCGATTTGTTCATTCTGCTCTACGTGGCGCCGGTCATCGGCGCGCTGTTCTTTCCGTCGAGCAATGCGGCTCTGTCGCTCGCCGCTGTCTACGGTTCGTTCGCCGTCACACTGTTGATGCGGCCGCTCGGCTCGGCGGTGTTCGGACACTATGCCGACGTGCACGGTCGCAAGCAGGCGATGCTGGTCGCAATCGTCGGTGTCGGCCTCAGCACCGCGGCTTTTGGCTTGCTGCCGACCATCGCGCAGGCCGGCGTGATCGCGCCGATCATCTTTCTGATCCTGCGTCTCGTGCAGGGCGTGTTCGTCGGCGGCGTCGTGGCCTCGACCCACACGATCGGCACGGAATCGGTCCCACCGCAATGGCGTGGCGCGATGTCCGGCCTGGTGGGCGGCGGCGGCGCCGGTATCGGTGCATTGCTCGCGTCCTTCGTCTTCCTGGTCACGTCGTGGATTTTCCCCGGTGACGCCTTCGCGGTCTGGGGCTGGCGCGTCATGTTCTTCTCGGGGTTGCTGAGCTCTCTGCTGGGCTGGTTCATCTTCAGGAATCTGGAGGAGTCGCCGTACTTCAAGGAACTCAAGCGCCAGCAGGGCAGTAAGCAGGCAAAGGTCTCGAAAGCCCCGGTCAAGGACGTCTTCTCCGGTGAATATCGCGGCGTGCTGCTGTCAACCTGCTCATTACCTTCGGCGGCGGTGCCGGCTACTACCTGACCTCGGGTTATCTGCCGAGCTTTCTGAAGGTGATTAACGCGGTCCCGAACCAGACCGCTTCGCTGATCCTGATGGGTGCGAGCGTCTCGGCATTCTTCGCCGCGGTGTTGATCGGGGCGCTCAGCGACCTCATCGGCCGCAAGAAGACGTTCTTGCTGATCGGCGTCCTTGCGGCGGTGCTGTTGCCGCTATGCTATCTGAACCTTGCCGCAACCAAGGACACGACCCAGATCACGTTGTATGCGTTCGCCATCGCCTTCATCGGCAATGCCGGCTACGCGCCGGTGCTGATCTTCCTGAACGAACGCTTTCCCACGGCGCTCCGCGCCAGCGGTACGGGCCTGTCCTGGAACATCGGCTTTGCGCTCGGCGGCATGATGCCGACCTTCGTCTCGCTGGTGAGCGGCAGCCCCGCGCAGATCCCGATGTCGCTGGCCTGCTTCGCCGTCGGCGTGTTCGTGATCTACCTCATCGGGGCCGTCGTGATCCCCGAGACCAAGGGGAACTTCCGCTGAGGTCAAGCGGCGCGGCTGCACCCTTGGCCGCGCCGCCACATACGTATCCGGACCGGTTTCGCCAAATTGAAATCTGCCAGCGAAGTCGAGTGACTGCGAAGCCCCCAAACGGCTGACGCTTCGGATCGATCATCCCGCCAAAAAACCTCCGTCAACTGACACGACCGTGCCGGTCGCGTATTGCGAGGCCGGCATGCAAAGGAAAGCAACCGCGCCGGCGATATCTTCCGGTTGTCCCCAGCGCTTGAACGCGGTGCGGTCGGCGATGCGCTGATAGTGCACAGGATCGGTGCGGCCGGCCGCGTTGATCGCAGTTTCGATATAGCCTGGTGCAACTGCGTTGACGCGGATGCCATCCTCGGCCCATTTCAGGGCGAGTGCCTTGGTTAGCATCACGACGCCGCCCTTGCTTGCGCAATAGGCCGGGATCCGCGGCAGCGCCAGTGTCGCGTTCATCGAGGCGATGTTGACGATCGAGCCCTTCTGCTGCGCGAGCAACGGATGGAACGCCATGCAGGTCCGGAACGTGCCGGTGAGATTGACGTCGATCACCTTCATGAAGGTCTCGATCTCGAATTCCTTGTCGCGCGCCAGGATGCCGGCGCAATTCACCAGCGCGTCCACGCGCTTGTGCTGCCGGGCGAAGGCGGCGACGGCCGGATCATCGGTGACATCGAGCGTGCCGAGCGTGAGACCCGCGCGTGGCTTGAGCAGAGTGCGGGCGAGATCCGCATCATTGGCGCCCGTTGCCGTCACCGTCGCGCCGAGATCGCAGAACTGGTTGCTGATCGCCGCACCAATGTCGCCGGCGCCGCCGATCACGACGGCATGAAAGCCGGGCGCGAGAGAAAAGTTCGAACTCATCGGGAGGGTCTCACTTCAGGGATTTCGGAGGCGGCGCCGTGGATTCGCGAACCACCAGCGAGAAGTCGATCTCGCGGTGCATGATGGTCTGCTCGCCGGCAAGGCTGCGTACCAGGTATTCGCCGGCGCGCTGCCAGGTTTCGCCTGTTGGAACGTGGATGGTGGTCAGACTCGGCCGCAAATGCCGGCTCCAGTCGAGATCGTCGAAGCCGACCACCGACAGATCGCGTGGCACGGAGAATCCGTCGCGCTCCGCCTCGAGCAGCACGCCATAGGCGATGACGTCGTTGCCGCACACCACCGCCGTCGGGCGATCCTTGAGATTGAGGAGATAGCGGGCCGCTTCGCGTGCGTCGTCCAGCGTGTAGGGAACCTCGACATGCCATTGCGGGGGAAGCTCGATGCCGCTTTCGCTCAGCGCGCGGCGAAAGCCGGCGACGCGCGCGCTGGCACGGTCGTTGTTGCGCTGAAGCGCCGAGACGATCCCGATGCGGCGGTGCCCGAGCTCGATGACATGCGCCGCCGCGCGATGGGCGGCCGCCTCGTTGTCGGTGCCGACGCAAGGGTAGGGCCTGTCAGGCTGGTAGATGCCGACATTGATGAACGGCACCGCATTGTCCGCCAACAGTTTTCGCAAGCCGTCGTGATGGCAGTCGCCGCGCAGCACGAGGCCGTCGACGCCGCGGCTGATCAGGTTGCGCGCCTGCTGCAATTCGACGTCGAGATCGTAGCCGCTCGTGGTGAGGAACAGCATGTATCCGACCGACGACAGATATTGCTGCAGCGAGGCGATGCCGCGCGCGAACATCGTGTTGTCGATCGTCGGCACAATCGCGCCAAGGGTCCGCGAACGCCGCGACGAGAGGATGCGCGCGGGCGCATGCGGAATATAGCCGAGTGCCTCGATGGCCTGCTCGATCCGCGCACGCAGGGAAGGGCTCACCGCGTCGGGATTGTTGAGGGCGCGCGACACCGAGGCCGTCGACACGCCGGCGCGCGCTGCCACGGCTCGGATGCCCTGTTTCACTGATTTGGCGCTGGTCAATCTCATGGAATGTAACGTTACATCGCGGACAGCGAGACGTGAAGTGGCTCAACAACCTAATTCTGCTGCAACTTATAGCGCGTGTCCATCGCTTGACACTGCGTATATCAGAGTTAGATTGTAACCGTTTTCAAAGCCTGTTTAATCAGGATGCGCTCAAGAAGGCTTGCCGACACAAGGCAGCCAGCCGGGAGGAGAGTTCGATGAAGGCCAGGATGCTCGCGACGCATGTCGCGCTGCCCGTTCTCGCAATAGCCGTCAGCGGGCAGGCCCATGCCGCCGATTTCGACTGGATGAAGTTCAAGGGCAAGACGGTCACCTTTCTCGCCAACAACAACCCGGTCTCACAGGCGCTGCTGACCTACAAGGCCGATTTCGAGAAGTTGACCGGCATGACTCTCAAGGTCGACGGTTATCAGGAACAGCAGATGCGCCAGCGTCTGGTTACCGTGATGAATGCGAACAGCGACGAGGTCGACGTGTTCATGACGCTGCCCTCGCGCGAGGGCGAGCAGTTCGCCGCGGCCGGCTGGTATGGTGATCTCACGGCGATGGCCAAGAACCAGGTCGCCAAGGACTACGATCCAGCGGGGCTGAGCCAGGCCCTGCTGAAGGCCGCGACATTCAACGGCAAGCTTACGAGCATGCCGATGAACATCGAGGGGCCGATCTTCTACTACCGCACCGACATCTTCAAGAAGTGCGGGCTCGAGGCGCCGAAGACCATCAAGGACGTCGAGGCTGCCGCCGAGAAGATCAAGACCTGCGACAGCACGGTGACGCCGTTCGTCTCGCGTGGCCTCAAGCCCGCGGTCGCCTACACCTTCAGCAACATGCTGCACAATATCGGCGGCACGTACATCGCCAATGGCAAGTCGAATCTTTGCTCGGCCAAGGGCAAGGAGGCGCTCGACACCTATAGCCGGCTACTGCGCGATTTCGGCCCGCCCGGCGTGGTCAATTACAGCTTCCAGCAGATCTCCGCATTGTATCGCAGCGGCCGCGCCGCGATGGCGTTCGAGTCGTCGAACGAGCTCCGCACGGTCATGGAAGGCGGCGCGCGCCTGAAGGACACCGGCCTCTTGCCGTTCCCGGCGGGTGAGGCCGGCCAGGTGCCGACGACGATCGGCTGGGGCATGGCGGTGTCCTCGCACAGCAAGCAGCCCGACGCGGCCTGGTATTTCGTGCAGTGGGCGACCAGCCCCGAGGTGCAGAAGAAGATGGCGCTGCAGGGCATCGCCCCGCCGCGCCCGTCGGTCGCCAAGGACCCGGAATATCGCAAGTGGATCGACGAGGAGCCGGTCCGCAAGGAATGGCAGGCCGCGCTCGACGTGCTGGCCACCAAGGGCACGTCCGAAGTCGGTTATCCCATCGTCGCCAATCCGCAATCGCGCGAGTTCATCGGCCAGGCCGTGCAGGATCTGATCCTGAAGCAAAAGCCGATCGACCAGGCCTGCGCGGATGCGGACAAGGGGCTGGACGCGCTGATCGCGCTGAACTGACCGCCCGGTGCCGGCCGGCTCGCTGCCTGCCGGCACCTCATTCGATCGAAGGACAGGAACGCATGGCTGATACGGCTGCGCCACTCACGCAGGACCGGCAGAAGCTTGAGATGGCGGCGCTCTCGGCGCCGGCCGTGCTGTTCACGGTCGCGATGATCGCGTTTCCGGTCGTTTATACGATCTGGCTCGGCTTCCAGACCTTTTCTTCCACTGGCAAGCAATCTTTCGCGGGTCTTGCCAATTATTCCAAGCTGATCTCCGACGTCGAGTTCTGGCACGGGCTGTGGGTCACGATCGCGCTCTATGTGCTGTCGCTGATGCTGCAGCTCGTCTTCGGCGTCTGGCTGGCGCTGGTGCTGTTCCACGCCAGGCGCCTGCCGGGCATCGTCCGCTCGCTATTCATCTCGCCCTTCATGATGCCGCCCGTGGTCGCCGGCATGATGTGGCTGGTGATCCTCGATCCGTCGCTGGGGGCGGCGAACTACATCCTGCAATCGTTTGGCCTGCCGCCGTCGGACTGGCTGGCTTCGCCGAGATGGGTCATTCCGACCGTGGCGCTGATCGACAGCTGGCAGTGGACTCCCTATGTCGCGTTGATCGTGCTGGGCGGTCTGCAGTCGCTGCCGCCGAGCGTCTACGAGGCCGCCCAGATCGATGGCGCGTCCCCGTTCAAGACCTTCCAGCGCATCACGCTGCCTCTGCTGCTGCCGACCATCGTCACCGCGGCGATCCTGCGCAGCGTCGATCTCCTGCGCTTCTTCGACATCATCTACATCACCACGCAGGGCGGTCCGGGCAACGCCTCGAACACGCTCAACATCTACGGCTTCCGGGTCGGCTTCGAGTTCTTCAACATCGGCTATGCCAGCGCCCTGATGCTGACGCTGACGGCGATCGTGTTCGGCGCCGTGCTCGCCTTCAACCGCCTGCGCGGCGCAGTCGCCTGGTGACGCCATGACCGATGCCGCCAATACCGATCGCTGGATCCGATGGCTCAACACGGTGCAGCTCGTGCTGGCCGGTGCGCTGATCATGGCGCCGACGGTGTGGATGGTGCTGTCCTCGTTCAAGCCGTCCTTCGAGGTCACCGCCTATCCGCCGACGCTGGTCTTCTCGCCGACGCTGGAGAATTACGTCGAGCTGACCAGGACCACGCCGTTCCTGAGCTACGCGCTCAACAGCCTCATCGTGACCGTCGGCTCGACCGCGCTGGGGCTGCTGTTCGGCATTCCAGCCGCCTTCGCCGTGTCATGGACGCGGATCACGTGGCCGGCAATCCTCACGCTGGCTGCGCGCATGGCGCCGGGCACGCTGTTCCTGCTGCCGTGGTACGTGATGTTCCGGCAAATCGGCATGATCGGCTCCTACACTGCGCTGATCCTCAGCCATGCCGTGATCACGCTGCCGATCGTGATCTGGGTGCTGCTGCCGTCCTTCGACTCCATTCCGCGCAGCGTGTTCGAGGCTGCGCAGGTCGACGGATGCAGCGTCACGCGCATCCTCTGGCGCATCGCGATGCCGCTGGTGGCGTCAGGCATTGCGGTCTCGGCGATCCTCGCCTTCGTGTTTTCGTGGAACTACTTCCTGTTTGCGCTGGTGCTCTCCAATGGCGACACCAAGACGCTGATCGCGGCGGCCTTCAACTTCATCGGCGAAGGCTCGACGCAATGGGGCGCCCTCATGGCCGCGGCGACGCTGATCGCATTGCCGCCTCTGGTGCTGGCCGCCCTGGTTCAGCGCTGGCTGGTGTCCGGACTGACGCTCGGCGCGGTGAAAGGCTAGACCTCTGATGAATGTATCGCCCCGTCCCAATTCGATCATGCAGGCCGCGGTCTTCCACGGCAACGATCGCATCACCATCGAGCGCGTGGCGATGCCCGATGTCGGCGCGGGCGAGGTGCTCGTGCGCGTCTCGCGCACCGCGCTGTGCGGCTCGGACTTCAAGCTCTGGCACAAGGGCGCCGAGTTCACCGCAGGCCATGAGATCTTCGGCGTGGTCGAGCAGCCCGGTCACAGGCTGCACGGCCGCCGCTGCGCCGTCTACATTCCCCTGCACTGCGGCCATTGCGCCGCCTGCAAACGCGGCGACACCCAGATGTGCCTGGAAGTGTCCAGCCTGATCGGCTGGAACAGGCCGGGCGGCTATGCCGAATACGTGCCCGTGCCGGAGAATTGCCTGCTGCCGGTGCCTGATGATATCGAGGACAGCCTCGCGCCATTGCTGCTCGACACCATCGGCACGTCGGGGCACGCCGTGCGCTTCGTCAGCCGCGTCGTGCCGCCAGGCGAAGCTGGACCCGTTCTCGTGATGGGAGCAGGGCCCGTCGGCCTCGGCGTCGTGCTGGCGCTCCGTGCACTCGGCTACGACGACGTCCATGTCGCCGACCCCAATGCAGCGCGCCTAGAGATCGCGCAATCCTTCGGTGCGACGGCGCACCCGGTCGGCGATACCTCGAGGCGCTTTGCGCTCATCATGGAATGCTCCGGCGCGCATGCGGCGCGCAACCTCGGCATCGAGCTGGTCCTGCCGCGCGGGGCCTTGGTGCTGGTCGGCGAGAATGCAGCGCCCTGGACCATCGAGGAGGGCAAGGTGTTCCGTCGCAAGGATTTCTACATGATCCGCACCTTCTATTTCCCGGTCTCGGACTTCGAGCCGAATGTCGAGCTGCTGCGCAAGTACAAGGACGAATACCGCGTCCTGGTCGACGGCGAGTTTGGTCTCACGGCGCTCCCCGAAAATTTCGCCCGCTTCGCCAAGGGTGAGCTGATCAAGCCCGTGCTGGCGCTGGACTGAGCGATCATGGCCTCGATCTCGATCCGCAACCTCACCAAACGCTACGGCAACTTCACCGTGATCCCCGATCTCAATCTGGAGATCGCGGACCACGAATTCGTCGTCTTCGTCGGCCCGTCCGGCTGCGGCAAGTCGACCTTGCTGCGGATCATCGCCGGGCTCGAGCCGATCTCGTCGGGAGAGCTCTATATCGGCGACAAGCGCGTCAACGGCGTGCAGGCCGCGCAACGCGACATCGCCATGGTGTTCCAGGATTACGCGCTCTATCCGCACATGAAGGTCTACGACAACATGTCGTTTGCGCTGGAGCTGCGGGGCGTGCCGAAGGCCGAGATCGACGCCCGGGTGAGGCGCGCCGCCGCGCTGCTGCACATCGAGCCCTATCTCGACCGCAAGCCGAAGGAACTATCTGGCGGGCAGCGCCAGCGCGTCGCCATGGGCCGCGCCATCGTGCGCAACCCCAAGGCGTTCCTGTTCGACGAGCCGCTGTCCAATCTCGACGCCAAGCTGCGCGGACAGGTGCGGGCCGAGATCAAGGCGCTGTCGCAGGAGCTCAAGACCACCATGGTCTTCGTCACCCACGATCAGATCGAGGCCATGACCATGGCCGACCGGATCGTGGTGCTCCAGAGCGGCACGATCCAGCAATACGACACGCCGGAGACGGTCTACGAGCGCCCGGCCAACCAGTTCGTCGCCGGCTTCATCGGCTCGCCCGCAATGAACTTCTTCCCGGTCGAGTGGCGGCAGGACCGTGCGATTCTCTCGCAAGGCGGGACGGTGGTGCCGCTGGACGGCGAGACCGCAGCCCGCCTGAGCAATGCCGGCAGCGCCGTGCTCGGCATTCGTCCCGAACATTTCACGGTGGCTCCAGAGTCCGCCGATGGCGTCGCGATCACCGTCAAGCTGGTCGAGCCGCTCGGCTCGGATACGCTGATCCACTTCGATCTCGCCGGCGGTTCGGCGATTGCGCGGGTCGATCCGGCGCTGCGGCCGAAAGTCGGCGATCGCATCAACCTGCGCCCGCAGCAGGGCAAGACGCATCTATTCGATGCGACCAATGGTCAGGTCCTGCGGTGAGCGCATCGGTCGACATCGGCGATCTCTCGGCGCTGGCGGACGTCGCGTCCAAGGCAAGGCCCGTGCACATCATCTGTCTCGGCCTGTCCGCGCTCGACCAGGTCTGGCGCGTTGACCGGCCGTTCGCGGGTGGAAGCGAGAAGATCAAGGCACTCGCGTACGGCACACTCGGCGGCGGCATGGCGGCCAACGCATCGGTTGCGGTGGCACGGCTCGGCGCGTCCGTCGCGTTCTGGGGGCGGGCAGGGAACGATGCCGCCGGCCACGAGATGAAATCGGCGTTTGCCGCCGAGGGCGTCGATGTCGAGAACTTCCGGTTGTTTCCCGACGGCCGCTCCTCCGTCTCCGGGATCATCGTCGACAGCTCCGGTGAGCGGCAGATCGTGAATTTCCGCGGCCTCTATCCCGAGTCCGCCGACTGGCTTCCAATCGAAATCGTTGCGCGCGCATCATCCGTGCTGGCTGATCCTCGATGGGTCGAGGGCGCAGCGACGCTGTTCAGGGAAGCGCGCTCGCGCGGCATTCCGACGGTGCTTGATGGTGACATGGCCGAGCCTGATGTCTTCGAGCGGTTGCTGCCGCTGACCGACCACGCCATCTTCTCCGAGCCCGCGCTCACAGCCTTTGCCCGCTCGGCCCAGGATGAGAGCCTTGCTGCGCTTGCGCGCTTCGGTTGCCGTGTCCTTGCCGTCACCCGCGGCGAGGGCGGCGTGAGCTGGTACGGGAACGGCCAGTTGCACCGGCAGGCCGCCTATGCCGTCGACGTCGTGGACACCACGGGCGCGGGCGACGTCTTCCATGGCGCCTACGCGCTGGCGATCGGCGCAGGCCTCGAGGTGCGAGCCGCCATGACGTTTTCGGCGGCGACAGCCGCGATGAAATGCCGCCACGCCGGCGGCCGCAACGGAATCCCCGATATCAACGAGTGTCTTGCATTCATGAGGACGAAACCATGAGAACGATTGGAAAGAACCGCGGCCTGGCACGGCTTGCCGACGCGGATGGCCACTTTCGCATGGTCGCGCTGGATCAGCGGCCGCCACTGTTCGATGCCATCGCCAAGGCAAAAGGCATTGCGCGGGAGCAGGTCGAGTATTCCGACGTCACAGCGGCCAAGCGCCTTCTGGTGGAGAACCTCGCGCCGCATTGCAGCTCCATGCTGTTCGACCCGAATTTCGCGGTGCCCGCCGCGATCGATCTGCTGCCGCCGCGCTGCGGCCTAATCATGACGCTGGAGGAGCACCGGGTCGAGGAGACCGCGGGCGGCCGCAAGTCGCGCGCGATCACCAACTGGAGCGTGGAGAAGATCCGCGCCATGGGCGGCGACGCCGTCAAGGTGTTGGCCTGGTACCGGCCGGACGCCGATGCCGCGGTGAACGCGCATCAGAAGAAGTTCGTGCGCGAGATCGGCGAGGATTGCGCCCGCCACGACATCCCCTACGTGCTGGAGCTGCTGGTCTATCCGTTCCTCGGCAGCGCCAATCACACCGCCGATTACGTGGAATCGCCGGGCAAGCTGCCCGGCCTCGTCATCGACAGCGTGCGCGAATTCGCCAAGCCGGAGTACGGCGTCGATCTCCTCAAGCTGGAGAGCCCGCTCGCGGCGGGCAGCCTGCCCGCCCGCGACGGCAGCGCGGAGGCCAAGGTCGCGCAGAAGGAGTTCGATGCGATCGGCGACATCTGTCGCGGCCGCAACATTCCTTGGGTGCTGCTGTCAGGGGGCGCCGCGCCTGAAAAGTTCGAGCGGGTGCTCGACTATTCCTATGCCGCGGGCGCGAACGGCTTCCTGGCGGGCCGCACCATCTGGCTCGACGCCGTCCTGAAGAATTTCCCGGACCGTGCGGCGGTCTCGGCCAGCCTGCGCAAGGATGGCCTCGGCGTGCTTGAACGTCTCAACGAGCTGACCACGGCCAAGGGCACGCCGTGGAAGGCGCGCTTTCCGGCCTTCACCGACATCAAGCAGGAGGGTGACTTCGCACGCGCCTACTGAAATGATGGCGGCTCCGCATGGTCCCATTCCGATCGCAGGATCTGCAACGTGACTGACCCACTTTGCCGTCCGTTTGCGGCGAAGTGGGCGCGCTGCACGGATCGTTCCCGCAGCGCCGCTGCGCGTCCATCAATGGTCGTACGGAGGCTCTGTCGGCACTGCCGCAGACGTCGCGGCAGGCAAGATCAAGGTGCGCGTCGCGATTGATGTGGAGGCGGAGAATCGCCTCTTGCTGTGGTGTATGCCAACCTATTGGAATAGCCGAGCGCAGCCCCGATGGTTCTGGCTGCCTCCATGACGTGGACCGAATATTCCTTGATCTGCTTGCGCTTGATGCGGCTGTCGGGGCCCGACATGCCGATCGCTCCGACGAGTTCGCCGGAACGGCCGAGGATCGCGCAAGCGCAGGCCGCGATGCCCTCGCGCCACTCGCCGTGCAGCACGGAGGAATAGCCCTGCGCGCGCGCCAGCTCGATGTCCTCCCTCAGCTCCTCCATCGTCGTTCGCGTCGTTTCGGTGTAACGCCTGAGATGCGGGCGGAATCGTTCCAGATAGTCATCAGGCATATGCGCGAGCATCGCCTTGCCTGTCGCCATGGTGAAGGCGGGCGCGCGCATCCCCACGCTCGTATGGGCGCGGATGTGGTGAGCGCTTTCGATCTTGTCGACGTAGACGACGTCGGTGTCCTCGAGCACGGACAGATGGATGGTTTCGCCGGTGATCTCGGCAAGCTTCGTCATTGCCGGTCGCGCGACGTTGATGAGATCCATCCGGTGGATGACGTGGCTGCCGAGCGCCCAGATCTTGGTCGTGAGCTCGTAGGTGCTGTGCGGAGGGATCTGGCGCACATAGCCCTGGGACTGCAACGTCATCAGCAGCCGATGCACGTTGCTCTTGGTGAGCTTCAGCTCGCTCGCGAGGTCCGTGACCCCGCGGGGCTGCTCGCTCAGCGCAAGTGCTTCCAGGAGACGCAGCCCCTTGGTAAAAGCCTTATCCATCCACCAGCCAAAGTAGAATGATCTTTCACATCGTCTAGCATGGTCGCGCGATCCGCAACAGCCGGCGTGTGGGGACCGGCCCCGATCCCCTTGGATCGGGGCCGGTCAGCCGGCCTATTGCGCCAGCAAGGCGTTCAGCTTCTCCTGCCCGTACTCTTCATTGGTCGATTTTCCGGCCGGCGAAGCCGCGCCCCAATAATCCGGGCTCCATTCGATCGCCTTGGAGACGTTGTCCGGGTTGTTGGCCCAGTAGCGCGCGAGCTTCTTGTCGGTCGCGGCCTCGAACACGACCTGGGAGGGAAGGGCGACGGGGAAGGTCGAGGTGAGCTGCGCCGCGCGCTTGGGCTCGAGCCGCCAGGACAGCAGCTTCAGCGCGTTATCGTAGTTGGGCGCTCCCTTGGGGATCGAGAAGAAGTCGTAGTAGATGAAGCCTTGATTGAAGGTCAGCTCGATCGGGGCGCCCTCCAGGGCGAGCTTGCTCATCGAGCCGGTGTAGGCCATGCACATGTCGGCCTCGCCATCGAGCAGGAGCTGCGGCGGCTGTGCGGACGTCGTCCACCATTTGGCGATGTGCGGCTTGATCTCCTTGATCTTCTTCAGCGCCCGCTCCATGTCGATCGGGTAGAGCTTGCTCTTCTCCACGCCGTCAGCCATCAGCGCCGCTTCGAACACGAAACGCGGCCAGGCGGGCATGCAGCGGCGGCCGGGAAACTTCTTCACATCCCAGAAGTCGGCCCAGCTGGTCGGGACGTTCTCGCCCTTGTACTTATCCTTGTTGTAGACAAGGCCGACGCCGATCACCTGCAGTGCCACGCCCTTCTTGCGCTTCAGATTGTCCGGCATTGCCGCCAGCGTCTGCTTCGCCGCGTCGGACAGCTTGGAATAGTCGATGTCAGCCAGGCAGCAATCGCCGAGCAGCTTGGTCTCCTGGTCGAAGATGAAGGTCAGGTCCCATTGCGCCTTGCCGGCTTCGGCCTGGGCCTTGATGCGCGGGCCGCTGCGGGCCTCCTGGACCGTGACCACCTTGATGCCGGTCTCTTTCTCGAAGGGGTCGTACATGACCTTGCGCAATGCATCGCCATAACCGCCGCCCGGGTCCTGCATGATCACGACGTTGCTCTGCGCTTGAGCCAGACCCGTCCCCATCGCGACGAACAGGGTCGAGGCCAGCACGGAAGCCGATAGTCGCAAGCGTTTCATTCCCAGCATTTTCTCTTTCCTCCAGTTGAAACTTGATCTCTCGTCACGTTGCCTTCCGCGACGTGGCGAGAACCGGTCGTGCAAGGGCCAGCCCTGCGATCACCAGCAGCACCTCCAGCGTCGAGACCACGGCCAGCACCGGATTGAGCCGATAATTGACGTCACCCCACAGCATGAGGGGGAGCGTCTTCAGCTCCGCGCTGGACAGGAACAGCGTCAGCACCAGTTCGTCGAACGAGTGCAGGAAGGCGAAGAATGTCGCGGCAGCCAGGCCCGGCATGATGGCCGGCAGCGTCACCAGGCGGAACACCGTCAGGGACGATGCGCCATGGACGGCAGCGGCCTGTTCGAGCCTGGTATCGACGCCTTGAAGCGATGCGGACAGGATCACCACGACGAGGGGAAGGCCGCCGATCGCATGCGCCGCGGCAAGGCCGAAGACGGAGCCGACCAGGTCGAAACGCAGGAACAGGCTGTAGAGCGACAGGCCGAGCACGACCGGAGGCACGATGATCGGACTTACGAGCAGCAGCATGATGGTGGATTTGCCGCGAATGCTGCTCCTGACGATGCCGAGGGCGGCCGACGCGCCTAGCACGATCGCGATTCCCGCCGACATCGTCGCGACCACCAGGGACGTCCAGAATGCCCGCATCCAGTTCGAATCGGAAAAGAACTGCTCGTACCAGCGAAACGAGAAGCCCGGCGGCGGGAAGGTCAGATAGCTTGCGCTGCTGAAGGAAATGATCATCACCACGATGATCGGCAGGATGAGAATGGCAATGACCAGTCCGCCCATGAGGCGAACCGTCCAGGTCCCGAAGCTCGCCGGCAGCCGCCCGAACAGTCTCAGAAGCGGCCAACCGATCGCGTCGGCAGCTGAGGCGCCGAGACTGCGGCGGCTGACACCGGCGGCGCGGCGGTTAGTCGTTGTCGGTGTCGCTTCGGTCAGCTTGCGGCCGCCCCAGATGAATTCGAATCCGAGAAAGCGTCCGGCCACCGCGACCACGGCCAATGTGATCGTCAACAGCACCACGCCCAGGGCCTGCAGGAATCCCTCCGAGGTGACCGAGTCCGCCTGTTGGGTGATATGCATGGCAAACATCTGGTCGCCGGGTCCGCCGAGCAGGGTCGGCGTAATGAAGAATCCGATCGCGGCGACGAAGACGAGCAGGAAGCCGGCGCCCATGCCGGGCAAGGTCAGTGGCAGCATCACGCGCCAGAACGCCGCAATGGGCCCGGCACCGCTGGCCAGCGCCGCGCGGGTCAGGCTTTGATCAAGCCGCGCCACGCTGGAATAGATCGTCAGCACCATCAGCGGCAGAAGCACGGCGGTCATGCCGAGAAGCACCGTGCCGCGATTGAACAGCAGCTGCACGGGCTCGCTCAAAATGCCGATCGAAACCAGCATCTTGTTGACCGGCCCGTTGCGTCCGAGCAGGACCATCCAGGCGTAGGTCCGGATCAGGATGGCGATGAAATAGGGTAGCACGATCGCGGTCGCGATCAGGGCCTGGGTAATGCCACGGCTGCGGTGAATGAGCAGCGCCGTCGGATATCCGAACAGCAGGCACAGGCACGCAACGGTGACCGAGATCTGCATCGTGCGGACGAGCGAATCCCAATAGAGCGGTATCGCGAATACTCGCTCGAAGTAGGACGTCCAAGATGGCCCGCTCACGCTGATACGGATGAGATCGATCAGGGGCAGGAGGTAGATGAAGGCCAGAAACGCGAGCGCAGGCAGGAGCAGCAGCGCCGGATCCTTCAACCTCCTGACGAGATCGAGATTCGCGGGACGGTCTGCCTGGAGGCCGATCGATGCCGAGGTCATGCAAGCACCCAGCAGTCCGCGGCGCCCCAGCTCACGTGCAGACGGTCCCCGACGTTCGGCAATGGCCGGTCGGCCATGTCGGTGCACCGGATTAGGAGCGGATCTCCACCCTCCATTTGCGCCTCGATCCGCAGGATCTCGCCGAGGAAGATCGCAGACGTGACGCTGACGGGCGTGGAGTTCGCGGTCGGCTCGTTCGACACGGCGATACGTTCCGGACGCACGAGCACCGTTGCACGTCCGACGTCGATCGTGTCCCGGCTTTCGGCATTGAACACGTATCCTGCACGGTTCTTCATCGTCAGTGTCGTGCCGCGCTTCTGCATAATTTCCGCCTCGATCAGATTGCTCTCGCCGACGAACGAGGCGACGAACCGATCGATCGGGTGCCGATAGATGTCCAGCGGGCGGCCGATTTGAACGATCTTGCCGGCGTTGAGCACCGCGATGCGGTCGCTCATCGTCAGGGCTTCGCCCTGGTCATGGGTGACGAACAGGATCGTGCTGCCGATGGTCCGGTGAAGGTCGCGGATCTCGATCTGGATCTGCTCGCGCAAACGCCGGTCAAGGGCGCTGAGGGGTTCATCCATCAGCACGACCTTGGGCCTCCTGACGATCGCGCGGGCGATCGCGACGCGCTGCTGCTGCCCGCCCGACATCTGCGAAGGAGACTTCGCCGCATGCTCCGTCAGCCGCATGATCTCCAGCGTTTCGGCGACGCGGCGCTCCGCGGTCGCCCGGTCGACTCCCGCCATGCGAAGTGGAAACGCGACGTTCTGGCTGACAGTCATGTTCGGAAACAGCGCGTAGCTCTGGAACACCATGCCGAAGCCGCGCTTGTGCGTCGGCACGTTGTGGATAGGCTTGCCGTCGACGAGGATTTCGCCGCTGTCGAGGCTCTGGAAGCCCGCCACGAGGTTCAGCAGCGTCGTCTTTCCGCTGCCGGAAGGGCCAAGCAGCGTGATGAATTCGCCCGGCTCGATGTCGATGCTGATGCGGTCGACCGCGTGGAAGCTGCCGTAGGTCTTCACTGCGTCGCGGACGGCGATGCTCGATCCGATGGCGCCGCGGTCACGGAGGCGGCCGGTCGGCGACGTTCCAACGTTCGCATCGCCGGAGCGCATTGCGCGCAGAGCCGTGGGCTCACCCATTCTCTCCTCCCAACTTGTTCTATATTGTAGAACACTATTCCAATTATTGTTGGCGTAGCGCGCCGTCTTGTCAAGTCGAGGCGACCGCTCGCGGCGCAATGGCGCCCCGCTGCGGTCGATGCGGAGGTGGGATCCCCTTCAAACAAAGGCCTCGCCGACCAAGTCAGATTGACACTGTCGTCGGGATCCGCCAACATAAACGTGGAATAGCGTTCTACAATATAGAACAAGACGGGAGGATGATGGTGTTGAGCGAGCCTCGCGCAATGGCGAAGCACATCGAGCCGGGGATGCGCGTAGCGCTCCCGGTCGACTACGCCGGTGTCTCCATGGCGATGACGCGGCCCATCATCGAGCATGGTGCGGGCAATCTCGATCTCGTCTGCGTGCCAACCGGCGGATTGCAGGTCGACCAGCTCGTCGGCGCGGGTCTGGTCCGGACGGTGGAGACCAGCGCCGTCTCGCTGGGCGAGGCGGGTGGAGCGCCCCGGTTCAATGCGGCTGTCAAGGAAGGCGCGGTTCGACTGAAGGACGCGACGTGCCCTGCCATCCATGCCGGCCTGATGGCGGCGCAGAAGGGCAGTCCGTTCATGCCGCTGCGGGGGCTGATCGGAACGGATCTGCTCCGCCATCGCGACGATTGGCGCGTGATTGATAATCCGCTGGCGGATGGAGGCGATCCGATCGTGCTGATCCCGGCCATCAAGCCGGACGTCACGATCTTCCACGTGCCCATGGCTGATCGCTTCGGCAATGTCTGGGTCGGCCGTCGACGCGAGCTTGCCGCCATGGCTTACGCTTCGCAGATTGTTCTCGTCACGGTGGAGCGAATCGTCGAGCAGAATCTGCTCGCCGATGAGATGAGCGCTGCCGGCGTGCTGCCGGCAATCTACGTTACGGCCATCGCGCGCGCGCCGAAGGGCGCGTGGCCCTACGGGCTGTGGGGCGAGTATCCCACCGACAGCGCGGAGCTCGCACGTTACGCGAAGGCCGCGCGAACGGCCGACGGCTTCTCCGCCTATATGGCGCAGGCGCAGATGGAGCCCGCGTGATGGCCGAAGTTCTCCCTCGCGAATTGCTGATTTGCACGATCGCGCGGCTGCTGGACGGGGTCAGGCATGTCGCCGTAGGCGCCTCCTCTCCGATTCCTGCCGCCGGCGCGATGCTGCTGCGAGCCATGAAGGAGGCGGGCGGCGCCGTCGGTCCACGCATCTCCATCCTCGGTTCTGTCGAGCAAAATTTCTTCACCAACGGTTCGGCCGAGCTGTTCGATTGTGCGGGTCAAGGCCGGATCGATGCGTTCTTCCTCGGCGGGGGCCAGATCGACGGCTTCGGCAACGTGAACCTCGTCGGCACCGGCGATTATCCGCGCTCCAACGTGCGCTGGCCCGGCTCGTTCGGGTCGGCCTATCTCTACTTCGTCGTGCCGCGGGTCATCCTCTTTCGCGAGGAGCATACGCCGCGCGTCTTCGTCGAGCATGTGGACTTCATCAGTGCCCCCGGCGTCAGCCCCGAGGGAGTGTTTCGGAGCGGCGGTCCCGTTGCCCTCCTGACCGGCAAGGGTCTGTTTCGGTTCGACAAGACCCGGCCTGGGTTCGACCTGGAGAGCGTCCATCCCGGGCACGGTCTCGCCGAGATCAAGCAGGCGACCGGCTTTCGCTTCGCCCATGATGCCGAGCCGCGGCAGACCCCGCTGCCCGATCGATCGACGCTCGGCCTGCTCCGCGGCCGCGTGTTCGACGAACTCGCCGAGACCTATCCCGAATTCGCCGCGCAGATGCGGCGCGAGCTTGGAGCGGTCGACGCATGACCACGATCAAACGGGTTCCGCATTGCAGCCATTGGGGTGCGTACACCATCCTCGTCGAGGATGGCCGCATCGTCGGTGTCGAGCCGTTCGAGCACGATCCGGCGCCGTCCCCGATCATCCATTCCATCGCCGAATGGGCCAATCCCGAGCGGCGCGTGCTACGGCCGATGGTCCGTTCCGGCTGGCTGGACAAGCGCGGGAAAAGCGATCGCCGCGGACGCGGCCGTGAGAAATTCGTACCGGTCAGCTGGGACGAGGCGACGACGCTGGTCGCCGACGAGGTGCGCCGCGTAGCGGGCACGTTCGGCAATGCGTCGATCTTCGCGGGCTCCTATGGCTGGACCAATTCCGGCCGCCTGCATCATGCGTCCTCGCTTCTGAAGCGCATGCTCAATCTGGTTGGCGGCTTCACCAGGCACGTCGACACCTATTCGATCGCGGCAGGTCCCGTGATCTTGCGCCACACGCTCGGCAACGACGATGCATGCGGCGGCCGTGCCAACACGCTCGACACCATCGTGCAGCACACCGAGACGCTTGTGGTGTTCGGCGCCCTGTCGCCGCGAACCGCGCAAAACGAGGCCGGAGGAATTGGCAGCCATCGGCTCGAAACCTATCTCAGGCAGATCGTCGAACGCGGCGTCAAGGTCATCCACGTCTCGCCGCTGAAGGATGATCTGCCCGACTGGGTTGACGCCGAATGGTGGCCGATCCGGCCGAATACGGACACGGCGCTGATGCTCGGCCTCGCCGGCGAGATCGTGAAGGCGGGCCGGCACGATGCCGATTTCCTCGCGCGCTGCACCAGCGGCGCGGATCGCTTGCTCGGCTATCTTGAAGGCAAGACGGATGGCGTGCGCAAGGATGCGGCGTGGGCCGCCAGCATCTGCGGCCTCGATGCAGACAGGATCGCGACGCTGGCAAGCCGCCTGGTCGACACCCGTAGCATGCTCACGGTGAGCTGGAGCCTGCAGCGTGCCCATCACGGCGAACAGCCGTTCTGGGCGGCGCTCGGACTTGCATCGGTCGTCGGCCAGATCGGATTGCCGGGCGGCGGCGTTGGTTACGGCTACGCGTCACTGGGGGGCGTGGGGGCGCCGCTCAATATGGGCCGCTCTCCTGCCATTTCGCAACTGACCAGGCCGATCGACAGCTTCATTCCGGTGGCGCGGATCAGCGACATGCTGCTCAACCCCGGCAGACCGTTCAGCTATGAAGGTGAGATCCGCACCTATCCGGACACGCGGCTGGTCTATTGGGCGGGCGGCAATCCCTACCACCATCATCAGGACCTCAATCGCCTGTCGGAAGCCTGGACGAGGCCCGAAACGATCATCGTGCAGGACCCGATGTTTACGGCGACAGCCCAGCGGGCCGACATCGTGCTGCCGGCAACCACGTCGATCGAGCGCAACGATCTTGCCGGCAACAGGCGCTCCGACTTCATCCTGGCGATGAAGAAGGCCATCGAGCCGCTGGGCGAATCCCGCTCCGACTTCGCGATCTTCGACGCGATCGCAGGCAAGCTCGGGGTGGCCGACCGGTTCAACGAAGGCCGGGACGAAATGGGCTGGGTCCGCCATCTCTACGAAGCCTGCCGCAGCGATGCCGCGCAGCGCTTCGGCTTTGAGATGCCGGATTTCGATGCGTTCTGGGAAGCCGGCTATGCCCGCTGCCCGGTCAAGACAGACCATACGTACTTGACCGACTTCCGGAACAAGCCGGAGGAGCACGCGCTCAAGACCGAAAGCGGAAAGATCGTGCTCGGCAGCGAAACCCTGGCCAGGCT
This sequence comes from Bradyrhizobium sp. WBOS07, assembly GCF_024585165.1. Lineage (NCBI taxonomy): Bacteria > Pseudomonadati > Pseudomonadota > Alphaproteobacteria > Hyphomicrobiales > Nitrobacteraceae > Bradyrhizobium > Bradyrhizobium sp. WBOS07. The sequence goes on along the minus strand of NZ_CP029008.1, from coordinate 4,052,370 downwards.
GGACTATGCCGACTGTCGCCCGCATCCCGCCTGGATCGAGCCGGCGGAATGGCTCGGCAATGCCACCGCCGGCCAGATGCACCTGGTGTCGCATCAGCCGGCCGGCCGCCTTCACAGCCAGCTCGAAACCGGCGCATCGAGCCGGGCCATGAAGCGCAACGGCCGTGAACAGGCTCGCCTTCATCCTGACGACGCGGCCGGTCTAGGCGTCGAAGACGGCCGGACCATCCGCATCTGGAACAGCCGAGGGGAGTGCCTCGCGACGGCGGAAGTTACCGACAAGGTCCGTCAAGGCGTGCTGGTGCTTCCGACCGGTGCCTGGTTCACGCCGACAGGCAATAGCGGTCTGGAGGTCGCCGGCAATCCGAACGTGCTCACGCTCGATATCGGCACGTCTCAATTCGGCCAGGGCTGCTCGGCCCATACCTGTCTCGTGCGGGTCGAGCACTACGCTGCCGATCGGCGCGATGCGTTCGAGGCCTATCGGGAAACGCTCGTCGCACTTGCGGCGGTCTAACAGGAGTTAGGAACATGTCTGCGCCCGCCATCAGCCGCTTTCCCGTCCCCGACATCGCGACGCTGCCGGAGGACATCCGCTCGCGGATCGAGGCGGTTCAGGAGAAGTCCGGCTTCGTCCCGAACGTCTTCCTGACGCTCGCGCATCGTCCCGACGAATTCCGGGCCTTCTTCGCCTACCACGACGCACTGATGGACAAGCCCGGGCCGATCACCAAGGCCGAGCGCGAGATGATCGTCGTCGCGACCAGCGCCGCCAATCAATGCCAGTATTGCGTCGTGGCGCATGGCGCCATCCTGCGCGTGCGCGCGAAGAATCCGCTGATCGCGGATCAGGTCGCCACCAATTACCGCAAGGCCGATATCACCGCGCGGCAAAGGGCGATGCTCGATTTCGCGATGAAGGTCTCGGCGCGCGCCTATGAGGTGGACGATTCCGACATCGCCGATCTCAAGGGACACGGATTCACCGAGGAGGACGCCTGGGACATCGCGGCCATCGCTGCCTTCTTCGGCATGTCCAACCGCCTCGCCAACGTCACCAGCATGCGTCCGAACGACGAGTTCTTCGCGATGGGACGCTGAGCGCCGCGAACGAGAACTGCAATGATATCGCTGGTCATCGACAGGCGCTTCCGGGGCCCGCCCAATTCCGGCAACGGAGGCTACGTTTGCGGATGTCTCGCAAGGCACGTCGCCGGAGACGCCGAAGTGACGTTGCGCGCCCCGCCGCCGCTGGAGCGGCCGCTCGACGTGCTGAACGGGACCGACGGCGTCATCGAGTTGCGCGAAAAAGACGGGCTGCTCGCGACGGCGCGTGCAGCAGGCCTCGATATGTCGGACATTCCCAGGGTGAGCTACGCGGCGGCCGAAGAGGCGGTCGGCAGAACGCCCTACGATGAGCAGACCCATAACCTTCCGGGATGCTTCGTCTGCGGCCCCGCACGTGGCCACGGCGACGGGCTCCGGATCTTCGCAGGTCCGCTCAAGGCGGGCACGGTCCCGGGCAAGCCGGTCGTGTTCGCGGCTTCCTGGGTCCCTCACGGCAGCCTGTCCGGCGAGGACGGCTATGTCGCGCCCGAGTTCGTCTGGGCCGCTCTCGATTGCCCGACCGGCTATTGCAGTGTGGGCGCCCGTCATCTCGGATTGAATGGTGACGAAACGGCCCTGCTCGGACGCATGGCCGCACGGATCAAGCGCCGGCCGCGCCCGGAAGAGCGATGTGTGGTGGTGGCGTGGCCGACCGGGCGGGAAGGCCGCAAGCTGTTTGCCGAGAGCGCTTTGCTCGATGCCGAGCAGGAGGTGCTGGCGACCGCGCGAGCCACCTGGCTGTTGGTCGACCGTCAGGTCCAGCTCGGAGCAAGTGCATGAAAGAGGGTGGGAGCAAGGTATGACCGGCCGCGAAGCGGAGTTCGAACTTCGTCAATCCATCATCGATGCCTGCCGCGAGATGGCGGCGCAGGGCATCAACCAGGGAACGTCCGGAAACATCAGCGTCCGAACCGACGACGGCATGCTGCTGACGCCGTCCGGTCTTCCCTACGACCGCATGAGGCCCGAGGACATCGTGGCCATGAAGTGGGACGGCTCGTGGAGCGCACCGGCCGGCAACGTTCCATCGACGGAATGGCGCTTTCACCTCGATATCCTGAAATCGAAACCGGAGGTCGGCGCCGTCGTTCACGCCCATCCGGTGTTCTGCACCATCATCGCAATCATGAATCGCTCGATCCCTGCGATTCACTACATGATCGCCGCCGCCGGCGGAAACGACATTCCCTGCGCGCCCTATGCTCAATATGGCACGGCCGAGCTCTCGCAGGCGGCGCTGAACGCGCTCCGCTATCGCCGCGCCTGCCTGCTCGCGCATCACGGGCTGATCGCCGTCGGTCCCAATCTGCGCAAGGCCTTGTGGCTCGCCGTGGAGGTCGAGGTGCTCGCCAAGCAGTATCACGGCTGTCTTCAGCTCGGCGCTCCTCCGCTGCTGCCGGACGAGGAAATCGACAGCATCCTGAAACGATGGGGGCAGTACGGCCTGCGCGATAGCGAGGGCACGCCCAAGCTCCCTCAGCTGTCGAGCTAGATCACGATCCAACCACTGTCCTGCGAGAAATCATGGCTCACTCTCACGACGTCAGCGTCTGCGGCACTTATATTCTGGACATTCTGGGAGTCCCGGTGACCGAGATTCCGCCCGGTGGCGGCCGTTTGCTGATCGAAGAAATTCGGCTCACGGTCGCGGGCACCGCCGGCGGAACGGTCGTCCCTTGCGCGCGTCTCGGTCTGAAGGCGCTCGCGGTCGGTGCCGTCGGCTCCGATGAGAAGGCGGACTGGATGCTGAACGCGCTGGAGCGTGAAGGCATCGACATCTCTCTCATGGAGCGGATGGCCGACAGTCCGACCTCGGCCACGATCCTGCCGATCCGGCCCGACGGCTCGCGTCCGGTCATGCACGCAAGGGGCGCTTCCGCGCGCTGGCGGATCGCGCCGCAAGTGCAAGAGGCCGCTTGCCGCAGCAAGATCCTGCATCTCGGTGGGGTTGGCTCCCTGCTGGCGATGGACGGCGCGCCGTCCGTGGCATTGCTGCGCGATGCGAAGGCGGCCGGCTGCACGACGACGCTCGACCTGATCCAGGCGCGCGGTGAGACGTTGGCGCTGGTCGAGCCTCTGATGCCTTATGTCGATTTCTTCATGCCAAGCATCGACGAGACCCATGCGATGGTTGGAACGGCGGATCCGGCCGCATGCGCCCGTTTCTTCATCGAGAAGGGGGCCGGAGCCTGTGCCGTCTCCATGGGCGCCGACGGCTCGTTCGTGATGACGCGCGACGGACGTCAGTTCACCGTGCCTGCCTTTGAGGTGAAGGTTCGTGATACGTCGGGATGCGGCGATTCCTACACCGGCGGCTTCATCGCGGGTCTCGTGCGCGGCTGGGATTTGCTGGACTGCGCCAGGCTCGCGACGGCGACATCCGCAATTGTCGCGACGGGTCTCGGCTCCGGCGCCAACCTCGTGTCATTCGAGGAGACCGTGCAGGCGATGAACTCGCTTCCCGTGCGCAAGCCCGCTCAGGCCTGAGCCGATCACATCATCAATACGTCAATCCGACCGATAGGGGAGAATAACATGGCCCGACATGCAATCGTTACGGGAGCAAGCCGCGGAATTGGCCGAGCGATCGCCATGGGTCTTGCCAGGCGCGGCTATGATCTCGCGCTGACCGACATCGCACCTCAGGAGAAAGTCCTGCTTGAGACCGTCGCCGAGATCGGCGCGCTCGGCGGTCGTTGCATCCCGGTGCTTGGCGACGTCAGCGACCTCGGGGATTGCAGGCGGGTCGTGGCGGAAGCCGTGCAGGGGCTGGGACACATCGACGTCCTCGTCAACAACGCCGGCATCCTCCGACTGGCGACGATCGACGAGCTGACGACCGAGACATGGGACCAGACGTTCGCCGTGAACACGCGCGGCGTGTTCCAGATGACCCAGGCCGTGGTGCCGCACATGAAGGAGCGCAAATACGGGCGGATCGTCAATATCGCCTCGCTCGCCGCCCGAACGGGCGGCCCGGGACAGTCCCACTACGCTGCATCGAAGTCGGCCGTGGTCGGCTTCACCCGGGTGTCGTCCATGGAGTTCGGCGGCTTCGGCATCACGGTCAATGCCGTTTGCCCCGGCATCATCGTAACCGAGATGGGGATGAACAATCTGCGTGATCCCGAGCGCGTCGCCTATTTCGAGAAGGTAACGGACTTGCACCGGCTTGGACAGCCGGAGGATGTCGTCGGTCCCGTGGCATTCTTTGCGTCGGATGATTCCGCGTTCGTGACCGGCCAGGCCCTCAATGTGGACGGAGGTATTTTCTACAGCTAGCGGATTTGTGAGTTGCTCGTCTCGGCGGAGGCCAAGGGCGTCTGGCAGGCGGTCCGAAGGCGCCGCCCCTCGATGCCGGCCGACACGGCCGGCATCTTCCCCCTTCTTTTCATGTCATCGGCAGCGAATTGGGGCAGCTGTGCCGCGCTCTCTGCGCGGCCGACGTTCTTGCCTGCCACGCGGACGGCAGATCGTTCACGCAATCGTTTTCAAATATAAGCTCGGATCGAAATACTTGCTGGCAGGCGTGAAGTCCTTGATGCCGGCATTGGCCATGAAGAAGTCCGTCGATTGCTGCAGCCAATTGGTCACGGTCCCGTCCGAGTACATGCGCTTCCATTCCTTGGACGTGAACATCTTCTGCGCCTTGAACGACTCGGTGATGTCGGCCAGCGGCGTCTGGCTGTAATGGCCCTTCTGCAGCTTCTCCATGGCCTCGACGCTGTTTGCAACGATGTAGTCGTTGGCATCCGCCCAGCCAAGGATCAGCTTCGCCAGCGTCTCCTTGTTGCGCTCGTAATAGTCGTTGGCGGCCGCCCAACCGCCGATGATCGCGGCTTTCGGGTAATAGGCAGAGGCGTCGGCGAGCTTGACCGCGCCGGGCACCTTGTCGCGGACCGTGACGTTGAAGGGGACCCAAAGCGCTACGGCCGGCACCGCGCCGGAAATGAAGGCGGTCACGGCGGCAGGCATGGTCTGGTTGACGAGCTCGACCTCCTTCGGATCGACCTTGTTGGCACGGAGCGCGGTATCCAGGAATACGTGCGCGGTCGTGCCGGTCGCGGTCGCGATGCGCTTGCCCTTCAGGTCCTCGAACGATTTGATGCCCTGGTCGCCACGCACCCAGAGCTGAGCGGTCGCGACCTCGATGTCATTGATGAGGAACACCTTGCCCTGGCCACGGGCCGGAAAGTTCGAAAGCACGGCGCCGGTCGACAGCACGTCGAGGCTGCCGCCGATCAAGGCCTGGAAGATCTCCAACCCGGTGTTGAACTGCCGCAGCTCGAGATCGAGGCCCTGCTTCTCGAAGGAGCCGCGATCCATGCCGGTCCAGATCTGGCCGTCGACGGCGACGGTGTGGAGATAGCCGACGCGAACCTTCGTTCTTGCCTGCGCGATCGCGGGGGCTGCGGCCGTGAAGGTGCCGAGTGCAAGGCCTGCCGTCGTGCTCAGAAATTGCCGCCGATCCATGATGTTTCCTCCGTCTTGCTTGTTATTCCGAGAATGAGACCGGGCGCATCTGCGCCTGCTGGGCACGATATTCGTCCATCACGAGCTGCCTGATATGGCTTCGCAGCTCGGCGAATTCCGGCCGCTCCTGGATCGAATCGTCGCGCGGATAGGCGAAGGGAACGTCGATGATTTGCTTGATCCGCGCCGGCCGCGCCGTCACCACCACGATGCGGGAGGCGAGGTAGATCGCCTCCTCGACGGAATGGGTGATCAGCATGACGGTCTTGCCTTCGGTCTCCAGCACCTTGAGCAGCAGGCTCTGCATGTTGGATCGGGTCTGGGCGTCGAGCGCGCCGAACGGCTCGTCCATCAGCAGGAATTGCGGCTTCACCGCATAGGCCCGCGCGATCGCGAGCCGTTGCCGCATGCCGCCGGACAGGTGCTTCGGGTAGGAGTTGGCGAAGTCGGACAGGCCCATCAGCCCGAGATAGTGATCGCAGATCGCCTCGCGCTCGGCGGCCGCGACGCGGTTGGCGTTGAGGGTCAGGCCGAAGGCGATGTTCTGCTTCACCGTCAACCACGGGAATACGCCATACTCCTGGAAGATGACGCCGCGCTCGGGGCCGGGGCCGGCGACGGGACGTCCGTCGAACAGGACCTTGCCGGTCGTCGGCTTCTGGAAGCCGGCGAGCATGCTCATCATCGTGGTTTTGCCGCAGCCGGATGGGCCGATCACCGCAATGAAGTCGCCGTCGTTGATGTCGTAGCTGACGTCCTCGACCACCTGGAGGCGGCCCTTCGCCGTCTCGAAAGACAGCGATACCTTGTCGAACTGTGCGCGCTTGGTCATGCGATGGCCCGATCCTGCCAGACCAGCAGCCGCGCGGTGATCTTGCGCAGGATCAAGTCCATGATCAGCGCGATCAGGCCGATGCAAATGATGCCGACATAGATGACGTCGAGCAGGAAATAGGTCGAGGCATTTTGGATCATGGCGCCGAGCCCGCGCTGCGCGGCGATCAGCTCGGATGCGACCAGCGTCGCCCAGGCCACGCCCAACGCCACGCGCAGCGCCGTGAGGATGTGCGGGACGGTGAGGGGAATGATGACCTTGTGAAAGATCTCGGCCTGGTTCGCTCCGAGCGTCTGCGCCACGCGGATGTAGAGCGGCGTGATCTGCGACACGCCCTCATACATCACGATCACGCCGGAGAAGAACGAGGCGTAGAACAGGATGACGAGCTTTGCGAGCTCGTCGACGCCGAAATAGACGATGACCAGCGGAATCAGAGCGATCGGCGGCAGCGCGCGAAAGAAGTTGATCATGGGATCGGCAAAGGTGCGGGCGGGGCGATACCACCCGAGCAGAAACCCGACCGGCACGGCCACGAGGATGCCGAGCGCCACGCCGAGAAAGACGCGCCGCGTCGAGGCGAAGATGTCGATCAGCAGCCCTTCCCTGGTGAGAAGCTCGAAGAACTTTGCGGCGACCTGGTGCGGCGCGGGGATCAGCGAGACGTTGACGAAGCCGCTCCAGCGCACGGCGTACCAGAGCAGGATTGCGCCGATCCACGGTATCAATCCGAGGCCAACACGTCTCAGGCCAGCTCCATTCATTCGACGCGTCCGCCCAGATTGCGATTGATGTTTTCGGAAGTCATATTATAAATAGGATGACCGTACAAGTGGTGCCTTTGATCGGAGGCGTCGCAGGCTTTCCCGCATGACTTCCCCGCCATTCACCATCCGAAGCGTCCAGGCCTTTGGCTATCGCTACCCGCTGACCACGCCGGTCATCACGTCCTTTGGGCGGATGGCGGATCGGCCTGCTGTTTTCGTCCGCGTTGAAGACACCGACGGAAACATCGGCTGGGGCGAAGTGTGGTGCAATTTTCCTGCACCCGGTGCCGAGCATCGTGTCCGGCTCGTCAACGAGGTGCTTGCGCCGGCTTTGATCGGATTCAATGCGCCCGAGCCCTCTGCCGCGTTCGAACGCCTGACGCAGGGAACCTCGGTGCTGGCGCTGCAGTCCGGAGAGGCCGGCCCGTTTGCGCAGTCGATCGCCGGCATCGATCTCGCGGTCTGGGATCTCTACGCGCGCCGCCGGAATGTTGCGTTGTGGACGCTGCTCGGCGGCGCCAAGCGCAAGATCAAGGTCTACGCCAGTGGCATCAATCCGGTCGGGTCCGAGCGGACGGCTGAAGCGGCCCTTGGCCGCGGATACCGCGCGTTGAAGCTGAAGATCGGCTTCGATCCGGCAACTGACCGCGCCAATCTCGGCGCGCTGCGCCGTCTCGTCGGCGAGGGGCTGCTCGCGGCCGACGTGAACCAGGGCTGGACCATTGCGCAGGCGCTGGAACTTGCGCCTCCGCTCGAGCGCTTCGGTCTTGCCTGGCTCGAGGAGCCGATCCGTGCTGATCGTCCGCGGCAAGAATGGCAACAGCTGTACGAGGCCATTCGCTTTCCGCTCGCAGCCGGCGAGAACATTGCCAGCCACGCCGGCTTTGCCGAGGTGCTGGGTGAGCCGATTCTCCGCGTCGTCCAGCCCGACATCGCCAAATGGGGCGGGCTGTCGGCCTGCACCAGCATTGCCCGCGACATCCTGGCGTCGGGAAAGATGTTCTGTCCGCACTATCTTGGCGCCGGCATCGGTCTTCTGGCATCCGCGCATCTTCTCGCCGGCGTCGGTGGCGACGGGCTGCTCGAAGTCGACTGCAACGAAAACCCGCTGCGCGATCGCTTCTGCGGTCCGGTGCTCGATGTCCGCGACGGCATGATCGAGCTCGGTGACGAGGCGGGTCTTGGCATCACGCCCGATCTCGCTTCCATCGCGCAATACCGGACAATCTGATGCCAGCTCGCGGCTACGACTACATCATCGTCGGCGCGGGCTCGGCCGGCTGCGTCGTTGCGAACCGGTTGTCGGCCGATCCGTCCTGCCGTGTTCTGTTGCTGGAGGCCGGCGGAGCGGACCGGAATTTCTGGCTGAAACTTCCGGTCGGCTACTACCGGACTATCTACAACGAGCGATTCTCGCGCCTGTTCAGGACCGAGCCCTCGGAAGGGAGCGGCGGCCGCGCCATTGTCTGGCCGCGCGGCCGCGTGCTCGGCGGCTCCTCGTCGATCAACGGCCTGATCTTCATCCGGGGCCAGCACGAGGACTTTGACGATTGGGAGCGCCTCGGTGCGGACGGCTGGAGCTATCGCGAGCTCCTGCCGTATTTTCGGCGTTACGAACGCTATCGCGGCGGCGAGAGCCAGTTTCACGGCGGCCTCGGCGAGTTCGAGGTCTCCGATCTCCGCAACGACAATCCGGCATCGAAGGCCTGGGTCGAGGCGGGTGTAGAGTTCGGCCTGCCGCGCAATCCCGACTTCAACGGCGCCACGACGCTGGGCGTCGGCACCTACCAGCTCGGCATCGGCCGGCACTGGCGGACCAGCTCCGCCTCTGCGTTTCTGCGCCCCATCGCCGGCCGTCCCAATCTCACCATCATCACCCATGCGCAGGTCAGCAGGGTCATTTTCAATGGTCGCGTCGCGACCGGCGTCGAGTGGATCAGCAACGGACAGGTCCACAGCGCGACGGCCGATCGTGAGATCATCCTGTCCGGCGGCGCGCTGCAATCCCCGCAGATCCTCCAGCTTTCTGGCGTCGGTCCGGCCGAACTGCTGCGCAAGCTCGGCATTCCCGTAATTGCCGATTCTCCTGAGGTCGGCGCCAATCTCCAGGACCATTATCAGGCCCGGCTGATCGTCCGTTTGAAGGAGCGAATCTCGCTCAACGATCAGATCCGCAATCCCGTCGCGCTGGCGAAGATGGGGCTGGAGTGGATGCTGGCAGGCAGGGGTCCATTGACGGTCGGGGCGGGGCAGGTGGGCGGCGCAGCCTGCACGGAATACGCGGTTGGCGGAAGGCCGGATGTGCAGTTCAACGTGATGCCGCTCTCGGTCGACAAGCCCGGCGAGCCCCTGCACCTCTATTCCGGCTTCACCGCCTCGGTCTGGCAGTGCCATGGCAAGTCGCGCGGACAGCTTGCGATCAGCTCGATTGACCCGTTCGAGCAGCCGCGCATCGTGCCGAATTATTTCGCCGAAGAGATCGATCGCAAGACCATCGTTGCGGGTCTGAAGATTCTGCGCGAGATTTATCAGCAGAAGGCCTTTCGCCCGCTCTGGGATGTCGAGATGGTGCCGGGCGAAGCGGCAAGGGATGATGCCGGGCTGTGGGATTTTGCGCGCAACACGGGAGGCACGGTGTTTCACTGCGTCGGGACCTGCCGCATGGGGCGGGACGCGCAGGCCGTGCTCGACCCGCAGCTGCGGGTGCGCGGCGTCGAGCGCCTGCGCGTGATCGACGCCTCCGTGATGCCGCAGATCACCTCGGCCAACACGAATGCGACCAGCCTGATGATCGGCGAACGGGGCGCCGCGCTGGTCATGGCTTGATCGCGCGGCCTGAATTCCGGAGGGCGAGATGGAATTGAGTTCCGATAGTCACGTCCCCAAATACGCGCAGATCGCCGACATCTTCCGGCAGCGGATCGCACGCGGCGTCTGGACCCAGGGTTTTCGGCTGCCGGCCAACGAGGAGCTGGCCGCCGAATTCGGTGTGTCGCGCGTCACGATCAGGCAGGCGGTGGAGCTGCTCGCACGCGACGGTGTGATCGAGGCGCAGCAGGGCCGCGGCACCTTCGTCACGGGAACCGTGCGGCAGGATCGCTGGCTCAAGGTCGAGACCACGCTGTCCGATCTTGCCGACATGTACCGCGACACCTCGCCCGAGATCATCAACATCTCGGAAAGCCGCAGCAATGCCCCGCTGCTTCCCGGGGACGGCAAGCCGGCGGAAAAATACGTTTTCATGCGCCGGCTGCATTCGCGGCAGAAGCAGCCTTACTGCGTCATCTCCATCTATCTCGACGAGAAGATTTTCCGCAGGTCGCCGAAGCGTTTTCGCAACGAGACCGTGATCCCGATCCTCAACGATCTCAGGGATCCCGCCATCGCCAGCGCGCGCCAGACCCTGACGATCGGCACCGCGGATATCGAGGCGGCGCGGCTGCTGCGCGTGCCGCTGAATTCGCCGGTGGCCGAGGTCCGCCGCATCTTCACGACCGCGGACCGTACCGTGATCTATCTCGGCGAGGTCACCTATCGCGGCGACTTCGTGCGGATCGACATGGATCTGCGTCCCTAGGAAGGAGAGGCCAGATCTGGCTCGACCGGACGACGGCGGTCGGCGGCTGGACTCCCCCGACGTTGAGCTGAATCAAGCGGCAGCCGCCGCTCTCCGTTACCGTTCGCACCGCAGACGACGGCGATGGGAGAAGCAGGGTGGAGTCCGATCGAGTTTCACGGAAGCAGGGCATCGCAATGGCCGCCATCCTGGCCGGCGGCATGCTGCTCGCCATGCTGCAATTCGGCCTGTCGACCTACAATACGATCGAAACCATTCCCTACAGCCAATTCGAGCAGCTGCTCGCCCAGGACAAGATCGCCGAGGTGTCCGTCGGCCCGGATACGATTCAAGGCAAATTGAAGGAGCCGCTCCCGAGCGGCAAGTCCGCCTTCGTGACCGCGCGGGTCGATATGGCCCTGGCCGAGAAGCTCGCGGCAAAGGGCGCCAGCGTGACCGGCGTCCCCGGCGGCGGCGCGTTGCAGACCTTGCTGTCCTGGATTTTTCCGGTCATCGCCTTCTTCGTGATCTGGCTCTGGATCGGCCGCTCCATGGGCGGCGGCCAGGGCCTGGGCGGGCTGATGGCAATCGGCAAGTCCCGCGCGAAGGTTTACGTCGAGAAAGACATCAAGGTCACCTTCGCGGACGTCGCCGGCGTGGACGAAGCGAAGTTCGAGCTCCAGGAAGTGGTGTCGTTCCTCAGGGATCCCAAGAGCTATGGTCGCTTGGGCGCGCACGTCCCCAAGGGTATCCTGCTGGTCGGACCGCCGGGAACGGGAAAGACCCTGCTGGCCCGCGCGGTGGCGGGAGAGGCCGGTGTCCCGTTCTTCTCGATCTCCGGCTCGGAATTCGTGGAGATGTTCGTCGGCGTCGGCGCGGCGCGGGTTCGGGATCTGTTCGAGCAGGCCCGCAAGGCCGCACCATGCATCATCTTCGTCGACGAGCTCGACGCACTCGGCCGCAGCCGCGGGCCGCTGTCGTTCGGCGGCTACGACGAGAAGGAGCAGACGCTCAATCAGCTGCTGTCCGAGCTCGACGGTTTTGATCCGAGCGCCGGCGTCATTCTGCTGGCGGCCACCAACCGCCCGGAGATCCTCGACCCCGCGCTGCTGCGTGCAGGTCGGTTCGACCGGCAGGTCCTGGTCGACCGGCCGGACAAGAACGGACGCGTTGCGATCCTGAAGGTGCATGCCCACAAGATCCGCATGAGCAGCGACGTCGACCTCGACAAGGTGGCGGGTCTCACGACCGGATTTACCGGGGCAGACCTTGCGAACCTGATCAACGAAGCCGCAATCGCGGCGACCAGGCGGAGCGGAGACGAGGTCACGTTCGACGATTTCGTCACGGCGATCGAGCGGATCGTGGCCGGAATCGAGAAGAAGAGCAGGGTGTTGAGCAAGGACGAACGGCGCAGGGTTGCCTATCACGAGATGGGCCATGCCCTTGTCGCCGCCAGCCTGCCCGGCGTCGACCCCGTGCAGAAGGTCTCGATCATCCCGCGCGGGATCGGTGCGCTGGGCTACACCATCCAGCGACCGACCGAGGACCGGTTCCTGCTGACCGTCGAGGAGCTGAAGAACCGCATTGCGGTGCTGATGGGCGGGCGCGCGTCGGAGCGTCTGATCTTCGACGGGGCGATCTCGACCGGCGCCGCCGACGACCTTCAGCGTGCGACCGAAGTCGCGATCGAGATGGTGACCAAGTACGGCATGGACGAGACGGTGGGGCAACGCACTTACGCACCCAAGCCGCAGGCCTTTCTCGGCGCGGCCCAGGACAAGATCGCCGGCGCCGCCGAGGCGACCGGGCGCGAGATCGATCTCGCCGTCCGCAACCTGATCGAGGAGGGAGACCGCCGTGCCCGCGACATCCTCCAGCAAAGGCGGGCAGACCTCGATGCCGGCGTCGACCTGTTGATCGCAAACGAAACGGTTACGTCGGAGCAGTTTGCGCCATTGCGCGGCAAACGCAGCGGCGAAAGCGAGCCGGTTGCCGCATGACGGCGCTGGGCGCCGGCAGCGCCATGATGCCGCCAGAAGGGGCGGGGCTTCGGGGGACAGCCTGATTTTCCCGGGTTGATCCGGGTCAAGATCTGACCCGCCAGACGCACTATGATGCGATTTTCCAGCTCGCTGCGGCCGCCCCCGGGCCTCGGCAGCTCCCGTTTTTTCGGGACGATGACGTCAAGAGAGCCGCGTGTGGAACGCGGAAAATGAGTTCATGCCCACATATTATTTCGACATGAAGGACGGCGTGCCCGTTCGGGATAGAGCCGGATTGGAGCTTGTCAGCGACGGTGCCGCCATCGCGCACAGCAAGGACCTGGCCGACCGGATGCGCCGGGAGAAGCCGAACGGCCATCCCGACCTTGAGATCGTCATCATCGACGAGAGCGGCCGCGAAGTTCACCGCGAACGGATTTATTGGAGCGCAACCTGAGCAGCGGTAAATGGATGTAGCGCTGCTCTCTCTGCCAAAGCCCGTTAGCTCGCTGCACATCGCCGAATTCGGCCCCCGCATTGACTTGGCGCAAACTCGCCAGCCGATCGGCTCCTAGCTTAGGGCTAAGCGCCGGGTCGGGGTGCTCGTCTCCCCCTCGCCCAACAGGTGCTGAACGGAAGGCGCTTGGGGAGGGGTGAAGCACTGTGAAGCGGCAGCACATAAAGCAAACCGTATCATTTCAGGTCCGTCTTTCGGCATGGGCCGAACAGCTCCGCGAGCGTGCCGCCAGACTGAAGCCTGGCCGCGAGCGGGACGAGCTGCTTGCGAAGGTTCGCCAAGCCGACGTCGCAGCTCACCTCGACGAATGGGTCAACTCTCGGGGTCTTCAGCCGCCAAAGTAGGGTTGCTCTGCTTCCCAGCTGAATATGGCCAATTGAGCTGTCGCCCTCGCGCTCGGCAGCAGCCCAAATCGACCGTATCGAGTGTCAAGGCTCTGCGATCGCCAGCCGCTTCGCGAGGCTTGCCGAGATCAGATAGGCCGCGGCGATGGCGATGATCGTCGCAAGCAGTCCCGCAGGCAGCGCGGTAAAGCCGAATGCGCCTCGCCATGGGCCGAGTGCAAGCGCCACGCCGGCAAGCAGGGCACCCAAGGACGTGGCGATCAAGATGGCGTGGGGGCGGTGTGCGCGCCACGGCAGCTTGCGAGACCGGATCACGAAGATCACCAGGATCTGGGTCGCTATCGATTCCAGGAACCAGCCGGTTTGAAACATCGGCGCATCCGCATCGAACAGCTTGAGAAGAACGGCGAAGGTAATCGCGTCGAACAGGGACGACGCCATTCCCATGACGATGGTGAAGCGAAGGATGCTTGTCATGTCCCAGGATTCCGGCCGCGCAATGTCCTCGCGATCGACGTCGTCGAAAGGGATGCCGATCTCGGAGAGATCGTAGATCAGATTGTTCAGCAGGATCTGCAACGGCAGCAACGGCAGGAATGGAAGAACGACCGAGGCCAGGGCCATCGAAAGCATGTTGCCGAAATTCGAGCTCGTTCCCATTCGGACATATTTCAGGATGTTGGCGAACGTCCTGCGGCCTTCGCGCACACCGGCCGCTAGCACGGACAGGTCGGGCGCCAGCAGGATCAGGTCGGCGGCCGCGCGGGCGACCTCGGTCGCGCCCGTGACGGATATGCCGACATGTGCGGCGTGAAGCGCGGGGGCGTCATTGACGCCATCGCCCATGAAGCCGACGACGTGATTGCGGTGCCTGAGCGCGGCAATGATCCGCCGCTTCTGGTCGGGATCGATCCGGGCGAACAGGTCGACATGGTCGACCCGGGCGATGAGCGCGGCATCGGTCAGCTCGGAGATCTCGGCACCGGTCATGATCCGGTCGGCGCTGAGGCCGACCGATCGCGCCACGTGCGCGACCACGGCGCCATGGTCGCCGGAAATGATCTTGATGGTGACGCCGAGCGAGCCGAGCGCCTTGATGGCTGCGGCCGCATCCTGCTTCGGCGGATCGGCGAAGGCACAAAAGCCGATCATGGTCAGATTGGTCTCGTCGCCGACGGCAATGGTCTGCTGCCCCGCCGGTATGGACTTGAAGGCGACGGCAAGAAGCCGGAAGCCGTCGCGGGCATAGCGCGCCTGGATGTCGGCCATCTTCTGTTGCCAGACGGCGTCGAGCGGATGAGCCAGACCATCGATTTCTACGGCCACGCAGCGAGAAAGGATGGATTCGGGAGCCCCTTTGGCGATCAGCGTCTGTTCGCCGTTGCGTCCGACCAGAACGGACAGGCACCGCCGCTCGAAGTCGAACGGGACTTCCGAAAGCCGGACCCAGCCATCGCGATCGTCGCGGCTTGCCGACAGGATGGCGTCGTCGAGAGGGCTTCTGATGCCGGCCTGAAATGTGCTGTTCAAGCGCGCCAAGCTCAGAACGCGGTCGCTGGCCCGATCCTCGGGATCGACATGCGCCTGCAGCGTGATCCGGGCTTCCGTGAGCGTGCCGGTCTTGTCGACGCAAAGCGTGTCCATCGCACCCAGATCGTGAATTGCGGACAACCGCTTGACGATGACTTTCCGCTTCGCCATGCGCAGGGCGCCGCGGGCGAGGGTCACCGTCATCACCATCGGCAGCAACTCGGGTGTCAAGCCGACGGCGAGCGCGATCGCGAAGAGGAAGGACTCCATCGCGTTGCGTTGCGCGACGAGATGAGCCATCAGCACGAAGAGCGTGAGGAAGAGCGTCAGCCGAAGGATCAGCAGCCCGAGCCTGCGGACGCCCTGCTCGAGCGCGGTTGGCGGTGCGTTGGCGGCCATTGCCGAGGCGATCGCGCCGAAGCGCGTCCGGCCCCCGGTCGTCACGACCAGCATCCTGCCCCTGCCGCCGACGGTACTGGTTCCCGCGAACAGGGCGTTGATGGCGTCTGCCGGCAATGCAGCGGAGCAGGTAGCGTCGGTCTTGAAGGCCGGAAACGGCTCGCCCGTCATCAGTGCTTCATTGACCTGCAGATCCTGCGCATCGAGGACGATGCCGTCGGCCGGTATCAAATCGCCGATACGGAGCTTGACGACGTCCCCCGGGACCAGTGCCGTCACCGAAATCGTCGCATCCCTGCCGCCCCTGACGACGTCAGCCTGAATGGCGACCGATTCCCGCAACCTTTCGGCGGTGAGCTCGGCACGGTGCTCCTGAACGATATCGAGCGTGATGGAGAGGGACAGCACGGTGGCGATGATGGCAAAACTGCCGATATCGCCGCTCAACCCGGAGAGGAGCGCAGCCGCCAGGAGCATGGCGATCAGCGGATTCCACAGACGTTGGCCGAGCTTGCGCAGGGCCGATCGGCCCGGTGAGGCGTCGGCGCGGTTCGCGCCGTGGATCTTTAGCCGTCGGGCGGCTTCGCCCTGCGAGAGGCCGTCCGGGCCGGAGCCGAGCGCGCGGTAAAGCTCGGCCTTTGGCATTTGCCAGAACGCCTCGGCCAAAACCTTGGCCGGGCTGGATTGTTCGATCATGGAACGGCTCGGCGGTCGCTGATTTCCAGGCGAGGCCAAGGGTAGGGGGCTGCTCGTTTCCCGGATTGATGCAACGCAATCAGATCTCGGACGGCGTCGTCAGGAGGCGGACACCGGGAGCAAAGCGCCCCCGGCCGCATCATTTCTTCCGGCCGTTTCCCGACGGGGAAAATACCTGATTGGCGGGCGGCTGCCCGCCGGTCGGCACGGCGATGGCGATGAAGCTGCGGCCCATCGAGCTGTGACAGGCATTGCAGCCGTCGGTCAGCGCGCGCATGGAGCCGGCGAACTTGCGATCGTCTCCCGCCGCGATCGCGTCGGCGACCGCGAGCAGCGGCTCGTTCATCGTGGTCACGTTGGTGACGGGAATTGCAGGGTAGAAGATCGCCGCTTCGGCCAGGCTGTTCGTCAACTGGCGCAGCTCGTACGCGGCGAGATCCCAGTTTCTCGCCTTGCCCGCGTACCAAAGCTTGAGATGCTGAAGCTGCGCCATGCTCATGACTTGGGTGAGGCGAGGCGCATCCTGCTTTGCGTTCGGGGAGGGCTGGAAGCTGGACTGCGCAATCGCGGATGTGACCGCGCCCGCCGAGATCGCCAGCACCACACACCAATTCCTTAGCGTCATCCGACCACTCCTTGCCGATTGAACGTCTTGAATATCAGCGCCGCGGGCTGTGCTCTTGCGTTGCATCAATCCTTCCACGGCCCTGGCGTCGACGCCGGTCCCATTGTCGTGAATGACGCCGGAGTTTGCGCCTCGACAAAGTGGTCGCGACTGCCGCCGCTTACCGTTTTCGAGCGCTGACATGGAAATTCATGTGCAGGCGATGGGAAGTAGGCCGTGATCGGAACCAGCCTCTGTAGATGGGCCATCAGTTACTTCGCAGTCGCGATCGTATGGTTGCTGCTCGCAGAAGCACTGATGGTCGTTGGGTTCGGTTTTCCGAACCACGATATCGGCGCTCCGGAAACTCTCGTCATTGTCCACATGGTCAGCATCGGCTGGTTGAGCACGGTGCTGTGCGGCGCGCTGTTCCAGTTCGTGCCGGTGCTGGTCGCAAGGCCGCTCTATGCGGAACGCTGGACGCTGCCGGCTCTGGCGCTGCTGACGCTGGGGCTGATGGTCCTGCTCGCGGGCTTTCTGGCTCTGGGCGGGCACATCAACGGGCCGCCATGGCTGCTTCCCATTGGGGCCGGCCTTCTGATCGCCGGCTTCGCCCTGGTCGTCGCCAATCTCGGCATGACGCTGTGGTCGGCCCGTCCGCTGCCGCTGCCGGCGCGGTTCGTCGCAGGCGGGCTTGCCTGCATCTGCGTCACGGCGGCGTTCGGCGGCCTGTTCTCGCTGGTGCTGTCCGGAACCGCCATCGGCGCGCAATGGCCGGAGCTGCTGGTCTCGGGCGTGCCGATCCACGCGCTCGCCGGCCTTGGCGGCTGGCTGACCTTCACGGCCATGGGCGTCAGCTATCGCCTGCTTGCGATGTTCATGCTCGCGCCCGACGGCGATGCGCGGCTCGGCCGCCTCGCCTGGTCTGCCGGCATCATTGCGCTGGCCGTCGGACTTGTCGGCGGCGCGCTCGCACTTTGGCGCATGACGGGGCTGAACCTGGCATTTCTGCTGGCAGGAACAGCGGCGCTGCTGTCGCTGGCCGCCTACGGCCGCGACGTGCTCGGCCTGTACAGGACCCGCAAACGCCGCGCGCTCGAGCTCAACACGCGCATGAGCCTCGTTGCGCTGACGAGCCTCATCGCCGTCGCGATCCTTGGCGCCGCTTGTCTCGCAACCGGCACCTTCTCGTCCCATGTCGGCGCGCTCGCCTTTCTCCTCGCGTTCGGCTGGCTCACGGGCCTCGTGCTCGCCAATCTCTACAAGATCGTGCCGTTCCTGACCTGGCTCGAGACCTATGGTCCGGTGATGGGCAGAGTGCCGACGCCCCGCGTCCAGGATCTTGTCGCCGAGCGCCGCGCCTCGAAATGGTTCGTGCTGTTCTTTGCCGGAAGCTGGACGGCGACATTGATGCTCATGATCGACGCGCCACTCGGCTTCCGCGTCGCCGTCGCGGCGGTGATGGTTGCGACGCTCGGCCTGAGCGAGGAGTTCATCAGGGCCCGGCGGCTTACGGATGTGGCGGCGGCGCAACGCCTGCCGACGGGAGCAGCCGCGCCCCATCTCTTGGTCTCAAGAAACTGAAAGGAGACTGCAATGACCGAATTCATCGACGTCGATGTCCGGCCGATCCTGCGTGCAGGCGGCGAGCCGTTCTCGATCATCATGGCCGCGCTCGAGCGGCTGGAGCCCGGGGAGGGGCTGCGGCTCTATGCTCCTTTCAAGCCGGTCCCTCTGTTCGAGGTCATGGCGAGCAGGGGCTTTGCTCATCGGGCAGCCGAGCTCGAAGGTGGCGAATGGGAGATCCGCTTCATGCCGGACGATGGCTCGGTCGAGGCGCCTGAACCGGTCTTTGCTGCCTCGAGCGAGGGCGATTGGCCCGAGCCCGCGGTCCATCTCGACAATCGCGACCTCGATCCGCCCGAGCCGATGGTTCGGATTCTGGCTGCCCTGGAGCGGCTCGCGCCCGGCCAGACGTTGTCCGCCTTGCTCAGCCGTGAACCGGTCTTCCTGTTTCGGGAGTTGAGCAAGCGCGGCCATCAATGGCGCGGCGGCTTCACGCCGCAGAAGGATTCCTATCAACTGACGGTGAGGGTGCAGCCATGACGATCAACGATGATGATCTCGTGGACCTGATCAGGCAGGCACTGAAGGTTGTGATCGATCCGGAGCTCGGCCACAACATCGTCGACCTCGGCTTCATCTATGACGTGTCGGTCGACGAAGGCGCCGCCCACATCACCATGACGGCGACCACACGCGGTTGCCCCGCCGCGTCCTTCCTCAAGGAGGGTGTCGCGAGCAGCGCTTGCCTCGTTCCGGGCGTCGAATCGGTCGACGTCACCATGACGTTCGAGCCGCCCTGGCATCCCTCGATGATCTCGCCGGGCGTCAGGTCATCGCTCGGCTTTGCCGAGGTGAATTGATCCGGCGAACCGGCTGTGACGGCAGCCGCTGCGCCGGCTATGCGCCTTCCGAGCCCGACCAGACCTTTGCGGGTGCGCGAAGCTTTGTCAGGTCGAGCAGGTTGATCGCCCGGGCGGCGATCTGGTCGATCACCTCATCCAGCGACTGCGGCCTCAGATAAAAGGCCGGCATCGGCGGGGCAATGATCGCGCCGATCTCGGTTGCCTGGAGCATGCTGCGCAAATGGCCGAGATGCAGCGGGCTCTCGCGGACCAGCAGCACCAGCCGGCGCCGCTCCTTGAGCTGCACGTCGGCTGCGCGCGTCAGGAGGTTGTCGAGCTGCCCCCAGGCGATGGCCGAGAGCGTGCGGATCGAGCACGGCGCCACGATCATGCCGGCAACCGGATACGAGCCGCTGGCGATCGCGGCGCCGACGTCCGAATGAAGATGATGGCGGAAGGCGAGCGCGCGCAGCCGCGCCAGCGCATCGCTGCCCACTTCCTCGCTCAGCGTACGCTCGGCCGCGGGCGAGACCACGAGGTGCACCGCGTAGTGCGGATCGGCAGCCAGCAGCTCGACGATGCGCATGCCGATCGCGGCGCCCGAGGCGCCGCTGATGCCGACGACGATGCCTTGTCGCCCGCTCATGTCAGGACCGATGTGCGTGCGGGCGCACCGGAAAGGCCGAGATTGGCCCACATCGCATCGACACGTGCGACCACGGTGGGATCCATCGCCAGCGGAACGCCCCATTCGCGATCCGTCTCCGGTGGAATCTTGTTGGTGGCGTCGATGCCGAGCTTGCCGCCGAGCCCGGATTTCGGCGAGGCGAAATCGAGATAGTCGATCGGCGTGTCGGTGAGGGTCACGAGATCGCGCGAAGCGTCGCTGCGCGTCGAGACCGCCCACATCACGGCTTTCCAGTCGCGGACGTCGATGTCGTCGTCGACCACGATCAGGAGCTTGGTGTAGCTGAACTGCGGCAGCATCGACCACAGGCCCAGCATCAGCCGCCGCGCCTGGCCGGGATAGCGTTTCTTGATCGCCGCGACCGCGATGCGATAGGAGCACGCCTCCGGCGGCAGCCAGCAATCGGTCACTTCAGGGAATTGCTGACGGATCAGCGGCACGAACAGGCGGTTGAGTGCCTCGCCGATCCGCGACGGCTCGTCCGGCGGTCGGCCCGTGAAGGTCGAGAGATAGACCGGCTGCCGCCGGCTGGTGATCGCCGTCACGCGCATCACGGGGAATTCCTCGACGGAATTGTAGTACCCGGTGTGGTCGCCATAGGGACCCTCGGGCGCGGTCTCGGTCGCCGAGACCAGGCCCTCGATGACGATCTCGGCCTCGGCCGGGATCGCGAGCGGGACGGTGAGGCATGGCGCGAGATCGGGCCGTTCGCCGCGCAGGATTCCGGCGAAGCGCAGCTCCGACATGGTCTCGGGCAGCGGCAGCACCGCGGCCAGGATGGTTGCCGGATCGGCTCCGATGACGATCGCGACCGGCATGTCGCGCCCGATCCCCTTCCATTGCTGGTGGTGGCGAGCGCCGCCGCGATGCGCGAGCCAGCGGATGATGGCGCGGTCGCGACCGAGCACCTGCATGCGGTAGACGCCGACATTCTCCTCCTGGTCGGCCGTGGCGGAGTGCGGCGGCACGGTGATCACGAGCGGCCAGGTGATCAGCGGTGCCGGCTCCCCGGGCCAGCAGATCTGCACCGGCAATCTGGCGAGATCGATGTCGGGCCCCATCGCGACGCAATCCTGCACCGGTGCCGCCGCGCGCGTGCGCGGGCGCGTCGCCAGCGCGGCGCGGGCGAGCGGAAGCTTGCCGAAGGCCTCCCTGATGCTGTTCGGCGGTCGCGGCGCGCGCAGCTCGGCCATCAGCTCGCCAAGCTCTTCGAGGCGGTCGGGCGCAATCCCCATGCCCCACGCGATCCGCTCGACCGTTCCGAACAGATTGGTGAGGAGCGGCATCTCCGAGAGGCAGCCGTCGGCTTTGACGGGCTGCTCGAACAATAATGCCGGTCCGTGCGCCTCCAGCATGCGCCGGTGGATTTCCGTGATCTCGTGGACGACGGAGACCTTCTCGCGAATGCGTCGCAACTGCCCCCGGCTTTCGATGAAGCGCAGGAAGTCGGTCAAGTCGCGAAACCGCGGCACATCACGTTGCAACTGAAGATGCTCCCAAAAAATCACAGCTAGCCGGCCTGTTTTTGGTCTTCATTGTTCCGGCTCAAATACAACAATGTGCATTCCGTCCAGATGTGGCGCCATGAATGACCCGTCCGCCGCATCTCCCGGCCGGTTGCCGACGATTCCGCCGCTCGTCGCATTGGCGATGCGTCCGCTGCCCCTGCTGCCGTTGCAGCTCGTGCTCGGCGGCGTCCTGCGGCGCATCCACCGGCGCAACCCAGCGATATTCGACCGGCTCGGCGCGCATGCGCGCGCGCGGTTCGGCATCAAGCCGACCGATCTGCCCTTTGCCTTCGTGGTCGAGGCGAAGCCGCCGCGGCTGTCCGTCGTGCGCGAGCTGCCGAAGGGCCTGGATGCGCGCATCTCGGCCTCGCTCGCCAATCTCCTGGCTCTGCTCGAAGGCAAGGTCGACGGCGATGCCTTGATGTTCTCGCGCGAGCTCGTCATCGAGGGCGATGTCGAGGCGGTGCTGGCGTTGCGCAATGCGATTGACGACGCCCAGCTCGATCTCGCCGCCGAACTGTCCTCGCTGTTCGGTCCGCTGGGCGTGCCGGCGAGGCGCGCCTTCGAGGCCGCCCGCGGCCATGTGATCGGCTCATCGGGCCAAGGCGAGCAATTCAGATGATGGAATTGATCTGTCCCGCCGGGACGCCGGCGGCGCTGAAGAGCGCCATCGATGCCGGTGCCGATGCGATCTATTGCGGCTTCAACGACGAGACCAACGCGCGCAACTTTCCCGGCCTGAATTTCAGCCGCGACGAGCTGCGCAAGGCAATCGCGCTCGCGCATGACCGCGGCGCGAAGATCCTGGTGGCCATCAACACCTTCCCGCGCGCCTCCGCCGTCGACATCTGGCATCGCGCGGTGGATGATGCGGTGAGTGCCGGCGCCGATGCGCTGATCCTTGCCGACATCGGATTGATGGACTACACGGCGCGGCGCCACCCGAGCCAGCGTTTGCACGTCTCGGTCCAGGCCGCGGCCGCGAATCCGGATGCCATCGCGTTCTATGCCGAGAATTTCGGCGCGCGGCGCGTCGTGCTGCCGCGCGTCCTGAGCGTGCCGGAGATCGCCGAGATCACGCGAGAGTCCGCCTGCGAGACCGAGGTCTTCGTGTTCGGCGGCCTCTGCGTGATGGCCGAGGGGCGCTGCTCGCTGTCGTCCTACGCCACCGGCAAGTCGCCGAACATGCAGGGCGTCTGCTCGCCGCCGAGCCATGTGACCTACGAACAGACCGCGGAGGGGACGAAGTCCAGCCTCGGCGGCTTCGCCATCAACCGGTTCGGGACGAGCGAGCCCGCCGGCTATCCGACGCTGTGCAAGGGCCGTTTCTCGACCGCGCAGGGCGCCGGTTACATTTTCGAGGATCCCGTCAGCCTGGACGCCACGACCTTGCTTAGGGGCCTGCGCGATGCCGGCGTCACCGCGCTCAAGATCGAGGGCCGCCAGCGCGGCCGTGCCTATGTCGAAAGCGTGGTGCGCCATTTCCGTCATGCGCTCGCCGCGCTCGAGAACGGCAGCGAGGCGGATATTGCGAGTCTGAAGCCGTTCACCGAAGGCCAGGCCTCCACGCTCGGCGCCTATCGCAAGACTTGGCGCTAAAGACCTGGCGCTAAAGACCTGGCGCTGATCTCTTCGAATATGTGAGGTTCCTGCGATGCAACTCAGCCTCGGTCCAGTTCTGTACAATTGGGCGCCGGAACGCTGGCGCGACTTCTACTTCCGTATCGCCGATGAAGCGCCGGTCGATGTCGTATCGGTCGGCGAGATCGTCTGCTCGAAGCGGTCGCCGTTCATCGCCGACCACATCCCGGCCGTGGTCGAGCGGCTGCAGAAGGCGGGCAAGCAGGTGCTGCTGGGCTCGCTGATCCTGGTCTCGCTGCGGCGCGAGCGCCGCCAGACCGAAGAGCTCGCTTCGGCCGAAGGCGCGCTGGTCGAGGTGAACGACCTGACCTGCCTCAGGGCGCTCGCAGGCCGGCCGCATGCCATCGGGCCCTTCGTCAACATCTACAACGAGGCGAGCGCAGCCTTTCACGCCGCGCATGGGGCAGGGCGCATCTGCCTGCCGCCCGAGTTGCCGCTGGCCTCGGTGGCGGCGATCGCGAAGGCCGTTCCCGATGTCACGATCGAGGTGTTCGCGTTCGGCAGGGTGCCGCTGGCGATCTCCGCCCGCTGCTATCATGCGCGCCTTCACAAGCTCGCCAAGGACAATTGCCGCTTCGTCTGCGAGAAGGATCCGGATGGTCTGCTCCTGAGCACGCTGGAGCAACAGGAGTTTCTGACCATCAACGGCGTGCAGACGCTGTCTCACACTTGCGCCAATCTGCTGGGTGAGGCCGAACTGTTGCGCCAGAGCAATGTCGGCTCGCTGCGCCTGTCGCCGCAGGATTGCGACATGGTCGCCGTCGCCAGGATTTTTCGCGACGTGCTCGACGGTCGCGACGATGTCGATGGCGGCAACCGCCGGCTTGCGGCGGCCTATCCTGGTGTGCCGTTCTCGAATGGGTTCCTGTGGGCAGAGCCAGGTCACCTCTATCGTCGGGCCCGATCAGGGGATGCGCAAGGTGCGGTGTCGCAGATCGGGGTCGTCTCACCCGGATAGGGCTACGGTCGTCCGGACCATCCCAGGAACAGTTTCGGCGGCGCTCCGTTAGCGCAGCGAGCTTCCCGGAGTTGTCCATGACCGATTATCCAAAGCCTCCTTTTCCACCGCAGCAGCAGCCGATGCCCGGTTCGACGCGGGCGATGCAGCCTCGGCCGGATCATGGCGAGGAGAGTTACAAGGGCGCCGGACGCTTGGCCGGAAAGAAAGCGTTGATCACCGGCGGCGACAGCGGCATCGGCCGCGCGGTCGCGATCGCCTACGCGCGCGAAGGCGCCGACGTCGTCATCTCTTATCTGAACGAGGACGAGGATGCGGCCGAGGTCAAGGCGCTGGTGGAGCGGGAGCGGCGCAAGGTCGTCCTGATCCCCGGCGATATCAGCAATCCCGATCATTGCCGCTCGATCGTGCGTCGCACCGTGGAGGAGCTCGGCGGCATCGATATCCTCGTCAACAATGCGGCGCATCAGGCCACGTTCAAGGACATCGCCGACATCAGCGACGAGGAATGGCAGCGCACGTTCGCGACCAACATCCACGCCATGTTCTATCTGACCAAGGCCGCTGTCCCGCACATGCGGCCGGGCGCTGCCATCATCAACACGGCGTCGGTGAACTCGGATATGCCAAATCCGACGCTGCTGGCTTACGCCACCACCAAGGGCGCCATCCAGAATTTCACCGGTGGGCTTGCCCAGATGCTGGCCGAGAAGGGTATTCGGGTCAACGCCGTTGCTCCGGGG
The DNA here is from genome assembly GCF_024585165.1 of Bradyrhizobium sp. WBOS07. Taxonomy (NCBI): domain Bacteria; kingdom Pseudomonadati; phylum Pseudomonadota; class Alphaproteobacteria; order Hyphomicrobiales; family Nitrobacteraceae; genus Bradyrhizobium; species Bradyrhizobium sp. WBOS07. Next base: position 4,027,611 of record NZ_CP029008.1, on the reverse strand, counting down.
CCGATCTGGACGCCGCTGATCCCGTCGACCATGCCTGAGGACAGGGTCAAGAACTTCGGCAAGCAGGTTCCGATGCAGCGCGCCGGCCAGCCGGCCGAGCTGGCAACCGCCTACGTCATGCTGGCCGATCCGCTCTCGAGCTACACTTCGGGAGCGACGCTCGCCGTCACTGGCGGGAAGCCGTTCATCTGACAGAATTAGGACTTGGTGAGACGAGGTCTAATCACAAAGTCGCGGCGCACTCCCTCTCCCGCTTGCGGGAGAGGGTCGGGGAGAGGGTGCATCCGCAATGGGACAATCCCCGAGAGGAGAAAGCCCTCACCCGCGCCTTTGGCGCGACCTCTCCCGCAAGCGGGAGAGGTGCCGGAGCCGCAGCAATCGATTCAACCAATCCAGTCGGCTTTGCAGCACTTGCTCAAGCGGCGTCGGACGCCTTGGCGTTGACGCCCTTGCGCAGCGCCACCGTGTTCAGCTTGGTGTTGGCCGCCTTCTCCTCGTTCAGATTGGTCGTGAGGAAACGGACGATGTCGTCGTGGCCGAGCTCCTCGGCCCAGGCGATCAGCGTGCCGTAGCGGCAAATTTCGTAATGCTCCACCGCCTGCGCGTTGGCGACGATCGCGGCGTCGAGCACGGCCTTGTCCTCGATCTCTCCGGCGGTCGCATCGGCTTCATCGATGAGGCCGTCGATGGCCGGACACTGCGTGCCGCTGGGCTGCTTGCCGAGCTTGGCGAACACCTTGTCGAGCCGTTCGACCTGCTTGTTGGTCTCGTCCAGATGCGCTTTCAAGCCTGCGGCGAGGTCCCTGTTGGTCGCCTTGTCGATCATCTTGGGCAGCGCTTTCAGGATCTGCTGCTCCGCGTAATAGATGTCCTGCAGCCCGTGCAGCAGCAGGTCTTCCATCGATTTGATGTCCTTGGTGAAGAAACCCATAAAAGACGCTCCTTTTCACAATGATGGCAGTGGAACGCTCCACGGCGGCAGCTGTTCCAATCGGTGGTGAGACCAGGAGAGCCGAATGAACGACGGAATTGATCATCTTGCGGGCCTGCTCGGACGCGCGGCAATGGACGTGTGGGGCGACATGCCTCGCGACATCCAGGAAGCGCTGTTCGAAACCGCCATGAAGGGACGCGAGACCGAGCGCGAGGAGCTGGCTCGGCTGCTGCATGAGCGGCATCCGCGCACGATTCACCCGGCCCGGCCGGGATGATGCAGTGGGTGGAACGATAGTCCGCGCCACCGATTGGTAAAATGGGCGATGCGCCCGCGAACCGTGGGAAATGAGACGGTGGAGGCGTATCGCTCAGCCGTGATCAATTCTGTGAGCCGATTGAAGTGACTGAGATGAGCATCGGAAAATGGTACGATCCGGTCTCGGAGCGGTGGATCGTGCCTCGTGAGACGCGCACCATGGGATACGGTCAGCCCAACGCGCAGAAGGTGCCGGACACTCACGAACGACGCGAGGCGCAACGGATCTGGGACCTGCTGGTCGATTGCTGCGCCCGCGGTTGAGCGCGTGGTCCCCGGGTCGGGCTTCGCTGCCGCTCGCTATGGCCGGGCCGCAATGGCCGTCATCTCGAGCTTGACGCCCGGACCGAGGTCGGCCACGCCGATTGCAGCGCGTGCCGGCAGATGAGCTTCTGCAAAGTGCGCTTTCCAGGCCGCGTTGAACGCGGCCTTCTCGTTGAGATCAGTCATGTAGATCGTCACCTGCAAGACGTGGGCTGGATCGGATCCGAGGGTCTTCAACAGCTGCGCCAGTTGGGTGAGCACGTCGTTGGCCTGGCCTGACATATCGAGGCTGGTGTCCTCGGGGACGATGCCGCCGATGTAAAGCACGCCGTTGTGCTCGACCACTTCGTGGAGCAGACCTTCATACGGCAAGACGCGTTTGATCATGAGAAATCCGTTGTCGCTGTGAGGGCCGCGGCATATCGCACATTCCAGGCAAACGCGAGCGCCGGTGTCTGCGAATTGCCGCCGCATGGTCCGGACCAAGTTGCCAGGCGGTGCTCGCGCACGACAGCCCTGTCGGCGCTGATCTCGACGACATCCCGGGATGATCGGTATACTGCCACCTCGTGCCGGAACAAGGAACAGATGATGGACGATACGATTGGCTTTCCCGACCCCGGTCTTGACCTGTCGAGCGGCTTCAGGCCGCACACCTCGCATTGGGGCGTGTTTTCGGCGCGTCAGGGCGCGGCCGGCCTCGAGGTCAGGGCCTATGCGGGCGATCCCGATCCGAACGGCATCATCGGCAATTTTCCCGGTGCGCTCCGCCACCAGGCGCGCATCGCCCAGCCGGCGATCCGCCGCGGCTGGCTCGAGCGCGGGCCGGGCCCGGACAATCGCCGCGGCCGCGACGAGTTCGTCCCGGTCAGCTGGGAGAAGGCGCTCGATCTGCTCGGCGACGAACTCGGCCGCATTCGCGATACGCGCGGGCCGGGCGCCGTGTTCGGCGGCTCCTATGGCTGGTCGAGTGCGGGGCGCTTTCATCACGCCCAGAGCCAGGTGCATCGCTTCCTCAACATCGCGATGGGCGGCTATGTGCGCTCGGTGAACTCCTATTCGTCGGGTGCGTCCTCGGTGCTGCTGCCGCAGATTCTGGCGGGCTATGAGGACATCACCAAGCGCAACGTCACCTGGGAGCAGATCGCGGCCGAGACCGAGATCGTGCTGGCCTTCGGCGGCATGGCGCTGAAGAACTCCATGGTGGCCGGCGGCTCGATCAGCAAGCACGTCGAGCGCGGCGCGATGGCGGCGGCGCGCCGGCGCGGCTGCGAATTCATCCTGGTCAGCCCGCTGCGTGACGATCTGCCGGTGGAAGCTGGCGCGGAATGGATGAGTTGCGTGCCCGGCACCGATACCGCCTTGATGCTCGGCATAGTCCACACGCTGGTGGCTGAGGGTCTGCACGATCAGGCCTTCCTCGATCGCTACACCGAAGGCTGGCCCGTCTTCCTGCGCTATCTCACCGGCGAGAGCGACGGGCAAGCCAAGCATGCCGAATGGGCTGCGGCCATCTCGGGCGTCGCGGCCGACACGATCCGAAAGCTGGCGCGCCGGCTCGCCGGAAAACGCGCGCTGATCACGGTCTCGCATTCGCTGCAGCGCGCCGAGCATGGCGAGCAGCCGGTGTGGATGGGTATGGTGCTGGCGGCAGCCCTCGGTCAGATCGGCCTGCCCGGCGGCGGCTACGCCTATTCGCTGGGGGCGATCGGCTATTACGGCCGGCGTGTCAACGACGTGCCGGGACCGACGCTGGGGCAGGGCCGCAACGGCGTCGCCGATTTCATTCCGGTGGCCCGCATTGCCGACATGCTGCTGGGTCCTGGCACCACCTATCGTTACAACGGCGAGACGCGCACCTATCCGGACATCCGTCTCGTCTATTGGGCCGGCGGCAATCCGTTCCATCATCACCAGGATCTCAACCGCCTGCGCAAGGCCTTTGCGCAGCTCGACACCTTTGTCGTGCACGAGCTGGCCTGGACTGCCACGGCCCGGCATGCCGACATCGTGCTGCCCGCGACGATGACGCTCGAGCGCGAGGACATCGGCTATTCCACCAACGACCCCCTCATGGTCGCCATGCACCGGATCGCCGAGCCGTTTGGACTTGCACGCGACGACTACGATATCTTCGCCGATCTCGCCGAGCGTCTAGGGGCCCGCGAACCCTTCACCGAGGGGCGCACGTCGCGGCAATGGCTGGAGCATCTCTACGAGCCGACCCGCGCCTCGCTCGCCAGGCGCGGCCTGGAGGCGCCGAGTTTCGACGAATTCTGGGCGCGCGGCAGCCTGGTCGTGCCGCAGCAGCCCGATGACGGCGGCCGGCTGCGTCGCTTCCGTGAGGATCCCGTCAATCACGGGCTGCCGACGCCGAGCGGCCGCATCGAGATCTATTCGGCCAAGATTGCGGCCCATGGCGATGCCGATTGTCCGGGGCATCCGGTCTGGCTGGAGAAGACCGACACGCCGAAGCCCGGCTCGCCGTGCTTTCTCGTCGCCAACCAGCCGGTGACGCGCCTGCACAGCCAGCTCGATTTCGGCGGGCATTCGCTTAGCTCGAAGCATCGCGGCCGCGAGGTCGCGCGCATGAACCCGGTCGATGCGGATGCGCGCGGCATCGGGGATGGCGACATCATCCGCCTGTTCAACGCGCGCGGCGCCTGCCTTGCCGCGGTCCACGTCACCGACGGCATCGCGCCCGGCGTCGTGCAGCTTCCGACCGGCGCCTGGTACGATCCGATGGATCCGGAAGACGAGGCGCCGCTCTGCGTTCACGGCAATCCCAACGTGCTCACCCGCGACGTCGGCACCTCGTCCCTGGCGCAGGGCTGCACCGGTCAGCTGACGACGGTCGAGGTGGAGAGGTTCACCGGTAATCTGCCGCCGATCCGCGCGTTCGATCCGGCATAGGGCTAACGGAACCGCTGCGGCGCGCGGCTGATTTGGAAGGGCAGGCGGTCATGCCGATGCCGCCTTCCACGGATACGACCAACGGTACTGCAATCAAACGAGGAGAACCGAGATGATCCGAAAGGCAACGGCAGTCTGGAAGGGCACCGGTCGCGACGGCACGGGCCATTTGACGAGCGAATCCGGCGTGCTGGCGCAGACCCCCTATTCGTTCAAGACCCGGTTCGAGAACGAGAAGGGCACCAATCCCGAGGAATTGATCGCCGCCGCCCATGCCGGTTGCTTTACGATGGCGCTGGCCTTCGGGCTCCAGATGGCCGGTTTCACGCCGGACGAGCTCTCGACTGAAGCCGCCGTGACCCTCGAGCCCGAAGGCAAGGGCTTCAAGATCAGCAAGTCCGCGCTGACGCTGCGTGCCAAGGTGCCGAACCTCGACGAGGCAGCCTTTGCCAAGTTCGCCGGCGAGGCCGAGAAGAACTGCCCGGTGTCGAAGGTGCTCAACGCCGCGATCACCCTCGACGCCAAGCTGGGCTAAGGCGGGGGCTCGTTGCGGGCCCACGGTTCGAGGAACCGGCCGGGCAGGCATGCAAGGCATGGCTTTCGGCCGGGCGGCCGAAAGCATATGTTGCGGCAGATGTCGAACGTAAAGCAATCGGGAGCGGACAGATGACGACAGAGCGCGCAGTTTTGGCCGGAGGTTGCTTCTGGGGCATGCAGGATCTGATCCGCAAGCAGCCCGGCGTGATCTCCACCCGCGTCGGCTATACCGGCGGCCACGTCAAGAACGCCACCTACCGCAATCACGAAGGCCACGCCGAGGCGATCGAAATCATGTTCGATCCGGCAAGGACCAGCTTCCGGACCATGCTGGAATTCTTCTTCCAGATTCACGATCCCACCACGCTCAATCGCCAGGGCAATGATCTCGGCACGAGCTACCGCTCGGCGATCTTCTACACCAGCGAGGAGCAGAAAAGGATCGCCGAAGACACCATCGCCGACGTCGAGGCGTCGGGCCTCTGGCCGGGCAAGGTGGTGACCGAGGTCGCGCCCGCTGGCGAGTTCTGGCAGGCCGAGCCGGAGCATCAGGACTATCTCGAGCGTTATCCGGACGGCTACACCTGCCACTTCATCCGGCCCGGCTGGAAGCTGCCGCGCCGCGCGGCTGCGGTGGGCGGCTGAAGCATGATCCGGAAAAGTGCGAAGCGGTTTTCCGGAAAGATCATGCGCAAACAATAACCTGAAGCGCGATGACGATTTATTGAAATCTCATCGCGCTTCAGCTCGCCGTGCCCTGACGTGCGCTTGTCGTGACGATCGGCGCTGACAGCGTGACGAGGCCCATCAGCGCCGCCAGCAGCCCGAATGCCGCTGGCAGCCCGCCAATCTGTGCGATGAAGCCGACGCCGGCCGGACCGATGAGGACCCCGGCATAGCCTGCGGTCGTGACGGCCGCGACGGCCAGGCCGGCGGGCATCACCGTTTGCCGCGCCGCCCGGCGGAACAGCACCGGCACGAGGTTCGACGCGCCGAGCCCGATCAACAGGAAACCACCGATGGCAAGTGCTGCAACGGGCGCGGTGAGCAGCATCACGAAGCCCGCGATCGCGATCAGGCTGCCCCACAGCAACGTCGCGCGGTCTCCGATGCGGGCAACGACGGCGTCACCGCCGAGCCGGCCCACCGTCATCGCGATCGAGAACACGATGTAGCCGGCGCCACCCTGCGCCTCGGTGACGAGCCCGGCGCCGATCACGAGCAGCGCGCCCCAATCGAGCATCGCGCCTTCGACCAGGAAGGTGATGACGCCGAGAAGCGCGAGCAGCAGCACCGATCCGTGCGGCATCACGAACAGCGGTCCCTCCTGCACCTGCACCGAGCGGAGCAGGCGCGGCGCGGTCACGGCCATCGCGATCAGCATCAGCACGGAGCAGATCAGCGTGCAGGCGAGCGTGCCGAATTGCAGCGAGAGCAGCGCCGTCATCAGCGCGGCTCCGGCGAAGCCGCCGATGCTGAACAGCGCGTGGAAGCCGGACATCAGCGGGCGTTTCGCGGCGCGCTCCACCTCCACGGCATGGATGTTCATGGCGACGTCGATCGAGCCGAGCGCGGCGCCGAACGCGAACAGGGCCAGCGCCAGCGTCGCGGGCGAGCTTGCGACCGCGAGCAGGGGCAGGACCAGCGCCAGGCCGAACCCGCCCGCGATGATGATCGGCCTGCTGCCGTAGTGCGCGCTCACGATCCCGGTTAGCAGCATCGCGACCACGGAGCCGATGCCGAGGCTGAGCAGGAGCAGACCGAGCACGCCGTCGTCGACGCCGAGCCGCGTTTTCGCGAACGGCACCAGCGGCGCCCAGCATGCGATGCCGAAGCCGGCAACGAGGAAGGCAAGCCGGGTCGCAAGGCGTGTCGCCGGCCGGTCGGCAGAGGACAATGGAATCTCCGGGGGAAACAGAGGCGGGAGGAATGACAAGCCCGAAGATTGTCGCGACTTTATGTCGGTGGCGTGGAATGCGATGTCGCGGGTGCACGTGCGTGTAGCGTGTAGCCCGGATGGAGCGGAGCGCAATCCGGGGCCGCTCCCCCGGCATGCTCCGCTTCCCCGGATTACGCTTTCGCTCCATCCGGGCTACGGGACCGTGCCCTGTCCGGAAATACTGCGGCGAAAGGGCGGGCCGTGCGTACGGCAAAACCGTGTGGTCCTGGCCGTCGTTGCTACGGTCAAGCTTCCGCGGAGGTGCGAGCGAGCCCAACCGGGCAGACTGCATCATCCAATTCGCGGGGCGAGGGAGGCCAGAGGGAAAGTTCGGCTCCCGGGAGAGCACGGCATAAGCCGTCCGACCATCGCGCAGGGAAGGCCGAGTGATCGGCACCACCTGTATGCTGCTGTGCGGTTCTTCTGCGTGTGCATTTTGCGCAGCAGACCGCGGGTGCGTTGTCAGCACCCGGCCTTCCCTGCGCCCTCCTGGATTTGAGGGCGGCGACGCAAACAAAGCTCGGGCGAATTGCGCCGCGAGGTCGACGAGGCGTGTCTATGAGTCGAGCTGCGTGTCACAAACTCGATCTCGTAGGGTGGGCAAAGCGCAGCGTGCCCACGCGTCTATCGTCGCATCGGACAGATCGTGGGCACGGCGCAAGTGCGCCTTTGCCCACCCTACGACACCGCCGCTGGGATGTGCACCGGAGCATTGCAATGACGCAGAGAGAATATGCGCCGCCCACCGCTCTCGTGCCCCGGACGCAGCGCAGCGCTTCCCCGGCGATGCGAAGCATCGTCCGGTGCGCTGCGCTGCAGAGCCGGGGCCCATGTCGCGGCATGGCGCCGTGTCGCCCTGGGTCCCGGCTCTGCGCCGCTACGCTTGCGCGCTGCGGCTTGTCCGGGACACGACGGTGCGGCAGAGGTGCACTCGCAATGACGTCGTTGGCAGACCGTGGGTTAGGCGGCGGGACGTCGTTCTAACCCGCCAGGATCCGCCGGCAGGCATCGACGAAGACCTCTGCGCCGGTGACGATATCGGCGTCGGCGGTGTTCTCGGTCCAGTGATGGCTGATGCCGCCGATCGATGGCACGAACAGCATGCCGGCGGGCATGACACTTGCCAGCATCTGCGCGTCATGGCCGGCGCCGCTGGGCATGCGAACGCATCGTCCACCGGCCATGGTCTTGCTGGCGGCTTCGATCGCATCCTGAAAGCCTGCGTTCATCATGGCGGGCGCGCCGGTGCGCAGCTTCTCGACGGTGACGGTGCACGGGCCGCGCGCGCTGGCATCATTCGCCATGGTCCGCAGCAGCTGCTCCAGCCTGGCGATCACGGCGGGATCGTCGTCGCGGATCTGGAACAGCATCTCGGCGCCGCCCGGAATGATGCTCGGCGCGCCCGGATCGAGCGTGATGCGCCCGGTGGTCCAGACCGTGCGCGGACCGCAGGCGGCCGGAAAACATTCGTCGATTGCGACGCAGAATTTGGCGAGCGCGAGCCCCGCATCCTTGCGCACCGCCATGCGCGTGGTGCCCGCGTGGTTTTGCTCGCCGACAAAGTTGATCTGGTACTGCCAGATGCCGACGATGGACGTCACAACGCCAATCGCGAGGCGGCTGCTTTCAAGCGTGTCGCCCTGCTCGATGTGAGCTTCCAGATACCCGACGTGCCGTCCCGGTTCGGCGGTGATGCGCGGGCGTCCCGCGAGGCCCATGTCGGCAAGCGCTTCGCGCATGGTGCGGCCGCTGGTGCGGTCGCGCGCGGCGTCGATGTCGGCCTCGGTGACCTGTCCGACATAGGAGCGCGAGCCGAGAAAATGGCCGAAATGCCCTTCCTCGTCGCACCAGGCGGCGACTTCCACCGCGCCATTGAAGGAAGGATCGGTGTTCAGTACGCGCGCAGCTTCCAGCGCGTAGACGACGCCGAGCGGCCCGTCGAGCCAGCCGGCGTAATTCTGGCTTTCCAGATGCGAGCCCGCCAGCAGCTTCGGCCCGGGCTTGGCGCTGGTGCCGAAGACATTGCCGATGCCGTCCACGGCGGCGGAGAGATTGGCCTCTGGCAGCTTCTGCACGAGCCATTCCAGCGAAAGCCTGTGCGGCTCGGAGAAGGTCGGCTTGTGGACGCCAGTCTTGTAGGCGCCAAAGGCGCGCAGCGCATGGAGATCGGCGAGCACGCGATGTCCGTCGGCGCGAGTGTCAGGCATGTTCGGCAACCCTGAGCGCTTCGGTGCGGATCTCCTCGACCAGCCGTTCCTTGAGCTGGACGAATTCCGGCGTGGTCTTGATCTTGTAGGAGCGCGGATGCGGCAGGTCCACATCGATTTCGGCCTTGATGCGGCCGGGGCGCGCGCTCATGACGATGACGCGGCTGCCGAGGAAGATCGCTTCCTCGATGTCGTGGGTCACGAACAGCACCGTTTTCTGGTCGCGTTCCCAGATCCCCAGCAGCATCTCCTGCATCAGGGCGCGGGTCTGGTTGTCGAGCGCGCCGAACGGCTCGTCGAGCAGCAGGATCTTGGGATCGTTGGCGAGCGCCCGCGCGATCGCCGTGCGCTGCTGCATGCCGCCGGAGAGCTGCTTCGGCCAATGATTCTCGAAGCCGGACAGCCCGACCTGGCGGATGAAGGCATCGGCGATCCCATGGCGCTCCGCTTCGGACACGCCGCGCTCGCGCAGGCCGAAGGCGATGTTCTCGCGCACGGTGAGCCAGGGAAACAGCGTGTAGGACTGGAACACCATGCCGCGATCGGCGCCCGGTCCGGTCACCTCGCGCCCGTCGAGCGTGACGCGTCCGCTGGTCGGGCGGTCGAGGCCGGCGACGATGCGCAGCAGGGTGGACTTGCCGCAGCCGGAGGGGCCGAGGATGGTGACGAAATCGTTGGTGCCGATGACGAGGTCGGTCGGCTCCAGCGCCCTGGTCGGCGCGTTGCCGTGACGCGCCGGGAAGGTGCGCGAGACCTGCTCGATCTTGAGGATCGTCATGCCAGCCTCCACGGAAACAGCCAGGCGTTGAAGGCCTTGAACAGGAAGTCCGAGAGCAGGCCGATCAGCCCGATCACGATGATGCCGAAGATGATCTGGCCGGTGTTGAGCAGGGCCTGGCTGTCGGTGATCATGTGGCCGATGCCGGAGGATGAGCCGATCAGCTCGGCAACGATGACATAGGTCCAGGCCCAGCCCAGCACCAGGCGCAGGATTTCCGCGATCTCGGGCGCGGAGGAGGGCAGCAGCACGCGGCGGATGATGCCGCGGTCGCTCGCTCCAAGCGTATAGGCGGCTTCGACCAGATCGCGCCGCGTCGCGCCGACGGTCACGGCGACCATCAGGATGACCTGGAATACCGAGCCGATGAAGATGACGAGCAGCTTCTGCAATTCGCCGATTCCGGCCCACAGGATCAGCAGCGGGATGAAGGCGGAGGCGGGCAAATAGCGGGCGAAGGAGACGAACGGCTCGAGGAACGCTTCGACCGGCTTGTAGGCGCCCATCAGCACGCCGAGCGGCACCGCGATGACCGCGGCGAGCGCAAAACCGCCGACGACGCGCCAGATCGTCATGCCGATGTCGTAGACGAAGCCTTGCTTGGCGAGGAGGTCATAGCCCTCCTGCACCATGGTGAGGGGATTGGCGAGGAAGGTCTTCGAGACATAGCCGCCGAGCGTCGCCCAGGACCACAGGGCGACGAACAGCACGAAGAACGCAAGGCCATAGGCCACGCGCTGCTTCGATGTAACAGGGTCCAGGGGACGCATCGACGATTTATCCGGGCGGTGAACGGCTTTGCCGGCCCCACCGCGAGACGGGGCCGGCAGATCCTGAGGCGACTTACTTGATGAAGCTGGCGTCGTAGAGGTCCTCGACCTTCGGCGCGGCCTTGATGATGCCGATCTCGAGCAGAAGCTCGGCGGCCTCCTTGTTGAAGGTGAGGAAGTCGCCGGCGAAGAACTTCTGGTTGGCGGCCTTGTCCTGCCAGCGCAGATATTTCGCCGAATTGCCGAACTGCTCGCCGGTCTGCTTCACGTCGGCGCCCATGATCTCATAGGACTTGGCCTGGTCCTTGGCGATCATGTCGAGCGCCTCGAAATAGCTGTCGGCGAGCGCCTTGGCGGCCTTGGGATTCTCGGTGAGGAATTTCGGCGTGCAGCCGAAAGTGTCCATGACCATCGGATAGTCCAGCGTGGTGGCGATGATCTTGCCCTTGTCGGGGGCGGCGCGCACCGTCGACAGATAGGGCTCATAGGTCATCGCGGCGTCGTTCTGGCCGGAGACGAAGGCCTGTGCGGCGGCGGCCGGCTCCAGGTTCACGACGGTGACGTCCTTCACCGACAGGCCGTTTTTCTTCAGCATCCAGGCCAGCGCGAAGTAGGGCGAAGTGCCGGGCGCGGAGGCGGCGACGGTCTTGCCCTTCAGGTCCTTGATCGCGGCGACGCCGTTGCGCACGGCCATGCCGTCGGCACCGTAGCTCTTGTCGAGCTGGAAGATCTGCTTGGTCGCAACACCGTTGGCGTTCCAGGAGATCCAGGTCTCGACAGTCGTCGCCGCACACTGGATGTCGCCGGAAGCGATGGCGAGATGCCGGTCCTTCTGCGGAATCTTCTTGATGGTGACGTCGAGGCCGTTCTTCTTGAAGATGCCGGCCTCCTTCGCCAGCGTCAGCGGCGCAAAGCCGGTCCATCCGGAGATGCCGACGCCGACCTTGACGTCGTCGGCGAGCACGGGAGTTGTGGCCGCAAGAGCAATGATTGTCGCAAATATCGTCGAACTACGCATGATTGTCGTCCTCTGCCGATCGGTGGATTGACGTCCTGTTGATCTTCATGTCGGCCCCTATGGGCCGTTGCTCTAAGCGTTGCACGATTTGTGCCGACATACCCTCTCAGCCTCCCTTGAATCGCGCGACAAGGCGGTGAGAGTCACCGGGATAGAGCAGGCGCACGGCGGTGATCGTGCGCGCGCTGCGCCAGGTGTAACGGTCGATCACGAGACAGGGCGCGCCGACGGCGATCGCAAGCGCGTTCGCCATATGATCGTCGGCAATGATGGCGCTGATCGTGTGCTCGGCCTCCGTCCACGGGACGTGGTGAAGCAGCCACGAGCCGGGCGGCTCGCGCGAGAAATCCGCGGCCGCGGCGTCAGGCACGGACGACAGGTCGATCAGCCGGTCCTCGACGGCGAACGGCACGTTGTCGGCGCTGTGCCGGCAGGTGACCGCGACCACCTTGCCGGCCTTCTTGACGCCGAGACGATCTCGGTCGGCAGCGGTGGCAGTGCGCAGCTTGCGCTGGATCAGCTCATAGCCGTAGGCGCGCCCCAGCGCGGTGATCTCGGCGCGGATGTCGGCGATCTTGAGCACCGCCGACATGTGCTGCGGCCGGCGCACGAATGAGCCGGCGCGCCGCCGCCGCTCGATCAGATCTGCCTGCGCGAGCTCCGACAACGCCTTGTTCACGGTCATGCGCGAGCAGCCGTAACGCGCCACCAGCTCATGCTCGAACGGAATGCGATGGCCGGGCGGCCATTCCCCGGTCAGGATCCGCTTTTCGATGTCGGCGCGGATCCGCTTGTAGAGCGTCGGCTTGTCGGCGGCATCGGTGACGAGGCTCATGCAACGAGCCTCCGCACCGCCGCGCTGAAGCGCTCGCGCGCCGCCTGACGCAGCCTGTGCCGGCCACGCTCGACAACCTTCTCGCCGCCGGAAAAGACGCAGTCGATCGCGCCGCTGCCGGCGGCAAAGATCCAGCCGTCGATCGCGGCATCGCCCTGGCGTCCCGCCAGCGAGGGATGTGCGGCGTCGAGCGTGACGATGTCGGCGCGCGCACCGGGCACGAGGCCGATCGTCGTCTGCGCCAGCGCCTGCGCGCCGCCCGCGAGCGCATGGTCGAACAGTGCGCGTCCGGTCGAGCGGCCGGCGCCGGCGGAAAGCACGTTGCGTTCGCGGTGCTTGAGCCGCTGGCCGTATTCGAGCTGACGCAATTCGTCGGCGACGCCAACCAGCACGTTGGAATCGGTGCCGATACCGAATGCGCCGCCAGCAGCAAGAAATTCGCGGGCGGGAAAGATGCCATCGCCAAGACTGGCTTCGGTGATCGGGCAGAGACCCGCGACCGCGGCGGTCGCCGCGAACGCGCTGACTTCGTCATTCGTCATGTGGGTCGCGTGAATGAGGCACCAGCGCCGGTCCAGCGGCGCGTGCTCCAGCAGCCATTGCACGGGACGCCGGCCCGACCAGGCCAGGCAATCCTCGACTTCCCTGACTTGCTCGGCGGCGTGGATATGCACCGGTCCGCCGTCAGCCAGCGGAATGATCGCGGTAAGCTCGTCCGGCGTCACCGCACGCAGGCTATGCGGCGCGATGCCGATGTTGGCGCCGGGCAACGTGCTGATCGCCTTGCGCGACGCAGTCATCAGCGCCGCGTACTGATCGACCGAGCAGACGAAGCGGCGCTGGCCGGCCTGCGGCGCGGCGCCGCCGAAGGAGCCGTGCGCATAGAAACTCGGCAGCAGCGTCAGCGCAATGCTCGATGCCTCGGCAGCCTCTGCGATCCGCGCGGCCATCTCGGCAATATCGGCATAGGGAGAGCCGTCGCGGTCGTGGTGCAGATAATGGAATTCGCCGACGCGGGTAAAACCCTGCTCCAGCATCTCGACATAAAGCAGCGTCGCAACTGAAACGACGTCGTCCGGCGTCATTGCGAGGGCGAAGCGGTACATCGTCTCGCGCCAGGTCCAGAACGTATCGGTGCTGTCGCCGCGCAGCTCGGCAAGGCCCGCCATGCCGCGCTGGAAGGCGTGGCTGTGCAGGCTCGCCAATCCCGGAAGCGCAATGGCGTGGCGCTCGTCGCCGGCGGCAGACGGCACGCCCGCGGTCACCGCCGCGATCGCGCCGGCGGTGACCACCACCTGCACGTCATTGGCCCAGCCCGAGGGCAGGAGCGCGGAGGCGAAATGCAGTCGGGTCATGATCGATTACACGCCGGCTGGACAGAACCACCTTACGATTATATGTCTAGACATATAAGTCAAGCATCCCACCCCAGGGGAAGTGGCATGGCAGAGCGCTTCGACCGGATCTGGCTCAATGCCCGTCTCGCCACGATGCGGGCCGACCGTCCTGATCTCGGCGAGATCGAGCATGGTGTCATCGCCGCGCGCAGCGGCCGTGTCGTCTACGCCGGTGCGGCGACGGACTTTCCCGCGGATGCGGATGCGAACGAGCGGATCGACTGCGAGGGGCGCTGGATCACGCCCGGCCTCGTCGATTGCCACACCCATCTCGTCTATGGCGGCAACCGCGCGCACGAGTTCGAGCTGCGCCTGAAAGGTGCGAGCTACGAGGAGATCGCGCGCGCCGGCGGCGGCATCGTCTCCACGGTGGCGGCGACGCGCAAGGCGAGCGAGGTCGATCTCGTCGCGAGCGCGCTGCCGCGGCTCGATGCGTTGATTGGCGAGGGCGCCACCACCGTCGAGATCAAATCCGGCTATGGCCTCGATACCGAGACCGAGATGCGGCAATTGGCGGCCGCGCGCAGCCTCGGTCGCCAGCGGCCGGTTGCGGTCCGCACGTCCTTTCTCGGCGCCCACGCGCTACCGCCGGAAGCCGATGGCGACAAGGATCGCTATATCGATCTCGTCTGCAAACAGATGCTGCCGGCCGTTGCGGAGGCGGGCCTCGCCGACGCTGTCGACGCCTTCATGGAGGGCATCGCGTTCTCGACCGCGCAGACGGCGCTTGTGTTCGAGACGGCGCGAGGGCTCGGGCTACCGGTCAAGCTCCACGCCGATCAGCTGTCGAACCTCGGCGGCGCGGCACTCGCTGCAAGATTCTCGGCGCTGTCGGCCGATCATTTGGAGCATACCGACGAAGCCGGCGCCGCCGCGATGGCGAAGGCCGGCACAGTGGCGGTGCTGCTGCCTGGCGCGTTCTACTTCATTCGCGAGACGCAGAAGCCGCCGGTCGAGGCCTTTCGCAGGCAGGGCGTTCCCATGGCGCTCGCGACCGATTGCAATCCCGGCAGCTCGCCGCTGACCTCGCTGCTGCTCACCATGAACATGGCCGCGACGCTGTTCCGGATGAATGTGGCCGAGTGCCTTGCCGGGATCACCCGCGAAGGCGCGCGTGCACTCGGCGTGCTCGATGAGACCGGCACGTTGGAAGCCGGCAAGTGGTGCGATCTCGCGATCTGGGACGTCGAACGGCCCGCCGAGCTCGTCTACCGCATCGGCTTCAATCCGCTGCATCGCCGGGTATGGAGGGGCCAGTGACGGAGCAGGGCGCAGCGATCGTCGTCACGCCGGGAACGGTCAGCCTCGCCGATCTCGCGGGCGTGCTTGCGGGTGCTCCTGTCGTGCTCGACCCGTCGTTCTGGCCGCGCGTGGAGGCAGCTGCCGAGATCGTCGCAAAGGCCGCGCAAGCCGCTGCGCCGGTCTACGGCATCAACACCGGGTTCGGGAAGCTCGCCTCGAAGCGCATTCCGCCCGAGCAGACCGCGCTGCTCCAGCGCAACCTGATCGTGTCGCATTGCTGCGGCGTCGGCCCCGCGACTCCGGAGCCGATCGTTCGCCTGATGATGGCACTGAAGATCGTCTCGCTCGGCCGTGGCGCCTCCGGTGTGCGCCGCGCGGTGATCGAGCAGCTGCAGGCCATGATGGCGCGGGGCGTCACTCCGCTGGTGCCGCAGCAGGGCTCGGTCGGCGCCTCCGGCGATCTCGCCCCGCTCGCGCATATGACGGCGGTGATGATTGGCGAGGGACAGGCCATCGTCGGCGGACAAGTCGTGCCGGGCGGCGAGGCGCTGGCATCCGCCGGCCTCGTGCCGCTGACGCTGGGCCCCAAGGAGGGCCTCGCGCTGATCAACGGCACGCAATTCTCGACCGCCTATGCCGTCTCCGGCGTCCTGCGCGCCTTCGGCCTGGCGCGCGCCGCGCTCGTCACCGGTGCATTGTCGGTCGATGCGGCGATGGCGTCGACGGCGCCGTTCCGTCCCGAGATTCAGGCGCTGCGCGGCCATGCCGGCCAGATCGCCGCCGCCGCCACGCTGACTGCACTGCTCGACGGCAGCGACATCCGCCTGTCGCATCTCGAAGGTGACGAGCGCGTGCAGGATCCCTATTGTCTGCGTTGCCAGCCGCAGGTCGCGGGCGCCGCGCTCGATCTGATCACGCAGGCCGCGCGCACGCTGATCGTCGAGGCTAACGCCGTCACCGACAATCCGCTGGTGCTGGTCGAGACCGGTGAGATCGTCTCCGGCGGCAACTTCCACGCCGAGCCGGTGGCATTCGCCGCAGATGCCATTGCGCTGGCGCTGTCGGAGATCGGCGCCATCAGCGAGCGGCGCATTGCGACGCTGGTCGATCCCACGCTCAATTTCGGCCTGCCGCCGTTCCTCACTCCTGATCCCGGCATCAATTCCGGCTTCATGATCGCCGAGGTGACGGCCGCCGCGCTCTATGCCGAGAACAAGCAACGCGCAGCTGCCTGCTCGATCGATTCGACGCCGACCAGCGCCAACCAAGAAGACCACGTCTCGATGGCGGCGCACGCGGCGCGGCGGCTGTCCGACATGGCCGACAATCTCGCCGCCATCCTCGGCATCGAGTTCTTGGTTGCCGCCCAAGGCATCACGCTGCGCGCGCCGCATGCGACCAGCAGGCCGCTGGCTGCCGTCATCGCCGCATTGCGCGAGCAGGTGCCGGCACTGGGTGCCGATCGCTACATGGCCGGTGATCTCGCCAAGGCCGCGGCGCTGGTCGAGGCCGATACTCTGCCCGCTGCCGCGCTCACAGCGCTTCCATCCGATCCGTTTCCGAGACTTGATGAGAGGTCCGCATGAACCGCCGACTGGACAATGACCGCACCATCCGCGCGCCCCGCGGCAGCGAGATCAGCGCCAAGAGCTGGCTGACGGAAGCTCCCTTGCGCATGCTGATGAACAATCTCGATCCTGACGTCGCGGAACGCCCGAGCGAGCTGGTCGTTTATGGCGGCATCGGTCGCGCCGCGCGCGACTGGGAGAGCTTCGACCGCATCGTTGCGGCCCTGCGCGAGCTCGAAGCCGACCAGACGCTGCTGGTCCAATCCGGCAAGCCGGTCGGCGTGTTCCGCACCCACACCGACGCGCCGCGGGTGCTGATCGCCAACTCCAACATCGTGCCGCACTGGGCGACGCTCGATCATTTCAACGAGCTCGATCGGAAGGGCCTGATGATGTACGGCCAGATGACCGCGGGCTCGTGGATCTATATCGGCAGCCAGGGCATCGTGCAGGGCACCTACGAGACCTTCGTCGAGGTCGGGCGGCGCCATTATGGCGGCAGCCTCGCCGGCAAATGGATCCTCACCGCCGGACTGGGCGGCATGGGCGGCGCGCAGCCGCTGGCCGCGACCATGGCTGGGGCCTCGATGCTCGCAGTCGAGTGCCAGCCGAGCCGCATCGAGATGCGCCTGCGCACCGGCTATCTCGATCGCCAGGCCGCGACGCTCGACGAAGCGCTGGCGATCATGGCGGATGCCGCGAAGACGAAGAAGGCAATCTCGGTCGGTCTGCTCGGCAATGCCGCGGAGATTTTCCCGGAGCTGGTGCGTCGCGGCGTCAAGCCCGACATCGTCACCGACCAGACCAGCGCGCATGATCCGATCAACGGGTACTTGCCGAAGGGTTGGACGCTCGCGCAGTGGGAAGCCAAGCGCGCGTCCGATCCGAAGGCGGTCGAGCGCGCCTCCAAGACCTCGATGGTCGAGCACGTCCAGGCCATGCTGGATTTCCACGCGCAGGGCATTCCGACGCTCGACTACGGCAACAACATCCGCCAGATGGCGCAGGACATGGGCCTGAAGAATGCCTTCGATTTCCCGGGCTTCGTGCCCGCCTATATCCGCCCTCTGTTCTGCCGCGGCGTCGGACCGTTCCGCTGGGCTGCGTTGTCGGGCGATCCCGAGGACATCTTCAAGACCGATGCCAAGGTCAAGGAGCTGATGCCGGATGACAAGCATCTGCACAATTGGCTCGACATGGCCAAGGAACGCATCAAGTTTCAGGGCCTGCCGGCGCGGATCTGCTGGGTCGGCCTCGGCGATCGTCACCGCCTCGGCCTCGCTTTCAACGAGATGGTGGCGCGCGGCGAGTTGAAAGCGCCGATCGTGATCGGGCGCGATCATCTCGACAGCGGTTCGGTCGCGAGCCCCAACCGCGAGACCGAGGCGATGAAGGACGGTTCGGATGCGGTGTCGGACTGGCCGCTGCTGAACGCGCTGCTCAATTGCGCCAGCGGTGCGACCTGGGTTTCGCTGCATCACGGCGGCGGCGTCGGCATCGGCTATTCGCAGCACGCCGGCATGGTGATCGTCGCCGACGGCACGCCCGAGGCTGCAAAGCGCATCGAACGCGTGCTCTGGAATGATCCCGCGAGCGGCGTCATGCGCCACGCCGACGCCGGTTACGACATCGCGATCGACTGCGCCCGCGACAAGGGCCTCGATCTGCCGAGCCTTGCGAAGTAGCTAATCGCTCGCCAACAATTTCGGCATCGTCGTCTTGGCGCCGTCCATGAAGGTCTGGACGGCGTCGCGGACGATGGCGTCGAGATCGGAGGGGATCGGCGTCTCGTAGATGAACTTGCGGATGGCGAGATAGAAGATGCGGCCGTGCAAGCCCCAAAACAGCTCGGTCTCGCGCTCACTCAATGAGTGAGCCTTCGCGTTGGGCAGCTTCAGGTCAAAGCGCAACTCGGCCGCCGCCGGCTCGATGATCTCGCGGCGGACGATGTCGAGATAGCGGCTGGTGATGCCGAACGATTTCATGCCGGAGAACACGAAGATCCGCACCCAGTTGTATTCGAACACCCGCTCGACATAGTCGAGATAGAAGCGCGTCAGCCGCGCTTCGAGCGAGATTGAACGGTCGCGGATCATCGGGCCCCAGTCTGGTGACCAGCGGCTGAGATAGACCTCCTGGTATACCCGCTCGATCAGCGCTTCCTTGCTGGGGAAGTGGCGATAGATCGCCGAATGCGTGATGCCCATGCGCTTGGCCAGCTCGCGCGTCTGCCCTTCGAAACCACGCTCGGCGAAGAAGCGAATGGCCTCCTCCACGATCGCGCGCTCGCGGTCGGCCGCGCGCATGTTGCGACGCTTTGGCGCAGACTTGCTGCCTGTCTCGGTCCGCTTGCGAACCGGTCGCTTCGCCGTTTTCTGCGCTTTTCGGGCCATTTCGTCGCTGAATCAACGTACCGCCGCCTTCATAACCCAAGCCGCCTTTGTGACCAAATGGTCATTTCCTGTTGACCGTCTCCGGGAGGCATGTCAGGATTTTGAGACCAGATGGTTACAAATCTGGCATCCCGGCTGATGAGCCGAGGGATCTCGAGGAAACGGCAGTGAAGGCGAGGGCTTTCAGCTATTTTCGTGCTGCGACGATCGACCAGGCGCTGGATGCTCACGCACGCGCCGGCGACGACGCGCGCTACATTGCGGGCGGCCAGAGCCTCGTGCCGGCGCTGTCGCTGCGGCTGCAGGCGCCGCGGCTCCTCGTCGATATCACTCATATCGACGAGCTGCGCGGCGTCAGGCGCGAAGGCGGCAGCTTGCGTATCGGCGCACTGACGCGCCATTGCGAAATGCTGAGCGAGCCGCTGATCGCCGAGTTCGCGCCGCTGTTGCATGCCGCCGCGCCCTTCGTCGCCCATCCCGCGATCCGCAACCGCGGCACCTTCGGCGGCAGCGTCGCACTCGCCGATCCCGCGTCCGAATTTCCGGCGATGACGCTGGCGCTCGATGCTGAGATCGAGATCGCCGGTCCCTCAGGCCGCCGGCGCGTCAAGGCCGACGATTTCTTCATCGACCTGTTCGAGACGGCGCTGCAGCCCGGCGAGCTCATCACCTCGATTCATGTCCCGCTGTTCAAGGCCGATCAGCGCTTCGCCTTCGACGAGCTGGCGCGGCGCCGCGGGGATTATGCGTTGGTCGGCTGCGGAATCTTGGCAACGTGCCCGGGTGGCCGCATCGAGGACATTCGCATCTCGTTTTTCTCCGTTGGCAATACGCCGACCCGGGTGAAGGGGGTTGAACGTACCCTGATCGGTTCGCGTCTCGAGGCGGAACGCATCACTGCGGCGCAAGGCGCGCTCGACGGCGATCTCGCGCCGCCGGATAGCGACGAGGTGCCGCCGGCGATGAGGCTGCATCTCGCCCGCGTGCTGCTGGGCCGCCTGCTCGGACGTCTTGGAGAGGGCGCATGAGCGGCTTCGACGAAACCCTGCAGGATGAGGCCGAGGCGCCGGTGCGCGTGCGCTTCGTCGTCAACGGTCGCAAGGTGGCCTGCGAGGTCGCACCGCGCGACACGCTGGTCGATTGCCTGCGCGACAAGCTCGAGCTGACCGGCACGCATGCCGGCTGCGAGATGGGCGCCTGCGGTGCTTGCCTGGTCCAGCTCGACGGCCGCGCTATCCATTCCTGCCTGATCTACGCGGTGCAGGCCGATGGCGCGAGGATCGACACCATCGAGGGACTGTCGGAGGGCGGCGTGCTCGCCGACCTTCAGGCCGAATTCCATCGCCGCAACGCGCTGCAGTGCGGCTTCTGCACGCCGGGCATGCTGATCAATGCGCAGGAGCTGCTGTCGCGGGTGGCAGAGCCGGGCCGTGGCGAGATCCGCGATGCGCTGTCGGGCAATTACTGCCGCTGCACCGGCTATGAGGCGATCGTCGATGCCATCGACGCTGTGGCGAAAGCGCGCAGCAAAGGCGGAGTTGCGACATGAGCGCGCCCCTGACCTCGCTCGACCGCCCGAACTCCTATATCGGCCGTTCCGTGCCGCGGCCGAACGCCAAGCGCTTGCTGGCTGGGCGCGGGCGCTATGTCAGCGACCTCAAGCTGCCGCGCATGCTCCACGCCGCGTTCCTTCGCAGCCCGCATGCGCACGCGAAGATCGTTGCGATCAAGACCGACGCGGCGCGCGCGGTCGAGGGTGTGCATCTCGTTGCAACTGGGGCCGACTTTGCCAGGATCTGCACGCCCTGGACTGGGACGCTCGACCATTTCAAAGGCATGACCTCTACGCCGCAATGGCCGTTGCCGCTCGATCGCGTGGTCTGGGCGGGGCAGGCAATGGTTGCCGTCGTCGCCGAGAGCCGGGCGATCGCCGAAGATGCGCTGGAGTTGATTGAGGTCGACTACGAGGACCTTCCCATCGTGGTCGACATCGACGGCGCGCGCAAACCCGGCGGGCCGGTAATCAATCCGGGCAGCGCCAGTAACGTTTGCTTCCGCAGCCAGCTCGACAGCGGCACCGTGGACGACGCTTTTATGCATGCGGCCCATGTGGTGGAGGAAGAATTCACCTTCGGCCGTCACACCGCGGTGACGCTTGAGCCGCGCGCGCTCGTCGCGGACTACGATCCGTCGGCGGGCATGCTCACCGTGCACCACGGCACGCAGACGCCGTACCAATTCCAGGATCTCTATTCGCGCCACTATGGCATCCCGGAAGCCCGGGTCCGCGTGATTGCGACCGATATCGGCGGTTCCTTCGGCATGAAGCTACATGTCTATCACGAGGACATGGCGGTGGTCGGCCTATCGATCCTGCTCGGCCGGCCCGTGAAATACGTCGCCGACCGCATGGAGTCCTTCGTCTCGGACATCCACGCCAGGGACCACCGCGTTCGAGCGCGGATGGCGCTCGACGCCAAGGGCGAAATCCTGGCGATGGATGTTGTGGACCTGACCGCGATCGGAGCGTTCTCGACCTATCCGCGCACCAGCGTGGTCGAAGGCAACCAAGTGATCCGTCTGATCGGCGCGCCCTACCGCTTGACGAACTATCGCGCCGCGCTGGAGGTGATCTTCCAGAACAAGGTGCAGACCAGCCAATATCGCGCCGTAGGTCATCCCATCGCCTGCGCGGTCACCGAGCGGCTGGTCGACATGGCAGCGAGCAAGATAGGGCTCGATGCCTTCGCCATCCGCGAGCTGAATGTCATCCCCGACGACGCCTATCCGCAGACCTCGCCGACCGGCTATCGCTTCGAGGCGCTGTCGCATCAGGCCTGTCTCAAGCGCCTGCACGAGATGATGGACTATGACGGCCTGCGCGCCGAGCAGGCCGATTTGCGCAAGCGCGGCATCTATCGCGGCATCGGCATTGCGGCTTTCGTCGAGATCACCAATCCGAGCCCGGCTTTCTATGGGGTCGGCGGCGCGCGCATCTCCTCGCAGGACGGCGCGATCCTCAGCCTGACGCCGTCGGGCGAGGTTCGCTGCCTGATCTCGGTCACCGAGCAGGGGCAGGGCACGGAGGCGATCATCAGCCAGATCGTGGCGGACCAACTCGGTGTTGCTCAGGACCACGTCAGGGTGATTACCGGCGACACCGAGGTCACGCCGCATGGCGGCGCCACCTGGGCCTGCCGCGGTGCCGGCATCGGGGGCGAGACCGCGCTGCAGGCGACGCGCGTGCTCAAGCGCAACATCCTGGAGATCGCCGCGCTCATTCTCCAGGAGCAGCCGTCGGCGCTCGATATCATCGACGGCGAGGTCGTGGACGTTGCGACGGGCAAGCCGCGCCTGCCGATCGCCGAGATCGCGCGCATTGCCTATTTCCGGTCCGACACGCTGCCGCCGGGCGCGCAGGCGCAGCTCACCGTGAGTCACCATTTTGCCCCGCAAGGCTATCCCTTCGCCTTCACCAACGGTATCCAGGGCTGTCTCCTAGAGGTCGATGTCGAGACCGGGCTCATCAAGCTCCTGAAGCATTTCATCGTCGAGGATTGCGGCCGGATCATCAATCCGATGCTGGTCGACGAGCAGCTCCGCGGGGGCATCGTGCAGGGGCTGGGCGCGGCGTTGTTCGAGGAGTGCCGCTACAGCGACACCGGCCAGCTCATGAACGGATCACTCGCCGACTACCTCGTGCCGATGCCGATGGAGATGCCGGACATCGTTATCGCCCATGTTGAGACGCCGACCGCCGACACCGTGCTCGGCGCCAAGGGTGTTGGCGAGGCCGGCACGGCAGCGGCCTCGGCCTGCGTGCTCAACGCCGTCAACGACGCGTTCGCGCCGTTCGATGCCACGATCAATTCGATTCCGATCACGCCTGCGAAGATCCTGAAAGCCCTGAAGCGCTTCTAGACCAGACAATTGAAAAGACATTGGAGGACATCATGCCCAACTCCGTTTCGACCCCGAAGGTAACCCGCCGTACCGCACTCGCCGGCCTCTCGGCCGGCGCGGCTTTGCTGGCCATGCCCCGGATCGGCCGCGCCGCTGACGAGACCATCCGCATCGGCTTTCCGACGCCGCTCACCGGCCCATTTGCCGCGGAAGCGCGCGACCAGGTCAAGTGCGCCGAGCTCGCCGTCAAGCTCGTCAACGACAAGGGCGGCATCGGCGGCCGTAAGGTCGAGCTCCTGGTGCGCGACGACAAGCTCAACGCCGGCGAGGCCGCGACCCGCACCCTCGAGCTGATCGAGAAGGACAAGGTTCACGCCGTGGTCGGCGCGCTCTCGAGCGCCGTGCAACTCGCGGTCAACGAGGTCACCCGCGCCCGCGGCGTGATCTACGTTTCGATCAGCCAATCCGACACCATCAACGAAGCCAAGGATTTCAGCAAATTCACCTTCCACGAGGCGCTCAATCCGCACATGACGACCGCGGCTGTGGCGCGGCAGACCCTGAAGAAGGGCATGAAGGTCGCCCATCTCGTCGCCGACTATGCTTACGGCCATGAGATGCTGCGCGGCTTCAAGCGCGCGCAAGCAGCGATCGGCGCCGATAGTGTCGGCGAGATCCTGCATCCGTTCGGCGCTGCCGACTATTCCACCTTCATGCCGCGCCTGATGTCGATGCGGCCGGACGTGCTCTGCATCTCCAATTTCGGCCGCGACCAGGCCAATGCGATCAAGCAGGCGGTCGATTTCGGCGTCAAGCAGCAGATGAAGATCGTTGTGCCCGTGATCCTGCACAACCAGCGGCTCGCAGTTGGCCCCGACGTGTTCGAGGGCGTGGTCGGCGGCGCCAATTATTATTGGGGCCTGGAGGCGCAGAGCAAGTCGGCCGCAAGCTTTAACGCCGCGTTCAAGGCCGCCAATGGCGGCGCGATCCCGACCGATTACGGGGCCTATGGCTATTCCGGCGTCGGCTCCTTGCTTGCCGCGATGCAGGCCGCCGGCGGCACCGACACCGACAAGGTGGTCGATGCGCTGGAGAAGCTGCAATATGATCTGACCAAGGGCCCGCAGCACTACCGCAAGTGCGACCACCAGTCGGTGCAGTCGGTGCTGGTGCTTGAGTCCAAGAAGAAGTCGGCGATGGCGAACGAGAACGATTTGTTCGCCGTTCTCGCCAACGAGGCCGGCTCCGACGACATGCTGCGCAGCTGCAGCGAGCTCGGCCACGCGACCTGAAGCCTGTCCGATGGACCTGTCGCTGATCATCATGCAGCTTCTCTCCGGGATCGCCCTTGGGTCGGTCCTGGTGATCACGGCGCTCGGGCTGACGATCGTGTTCGGCATGCTCGGGGTGGTCAATTTCGCCCACGGTGCGCTGTTCATGATCGGGGCCTATGCAGGGCTGTATCTGGCCTCGCTCACCGGAAGCTTCTGGTGGGGATTGCTGCTCGCTCCCATTTTTATCGGCGTCTTCGGCATGCTGATCGAGTTCGTCCTGATCCGCCGGCTCTATGGACGCTCGATCGATGATCCGCTGCTGCTCACCTTCGGTCTCAGCTACATCCTGGTCGAGGGCGTGCGCATCGTGTTCGGCAGCGACGGCATTCCGTTTCCGACCCCGCAGCAACTGATCGGCGTGCTCGATCTCGGCATCGGGTTCTTCCCGCGCTACCGGCTTTTCGTCATCGTGCTGGTGGCGGTGGTGCTGCTGGCGCTTTATCTCGCACTGGAGAAGACTCGTATCGGCCTGATCGTGCGCGCCGGCGCCCGCGATCCGGTCATGATGCAGGTGCTGGGTGTCGATATCGGGCGGGTGTGGCTTGCGATCTTCGGCCTCGGGGTTGGGCTTGCTGCGCTGGGCGGTGTGCTCGCCGGGCCCATGCGCAGCGTCAATCCGGAGATGGGTTCGCTGGTGCTGGCCGAAGCCTTCGTCGTCACCGTGATCGGCGGCCTCGGCTCGATCGTCGGAGCGGTCGTGGCCGGCCTCATGGTCGGCATTTCCATCAGCCTGGTGGCGCTGTTCGCGCCTGAAATGGCGACCATCGTCATGTTCGCGTTGATGGCGGTGGTGCTTCTGATCCGCCCGCAAGGCCTGTTCGGCGTCAGGGGGAGGACGGCATGACCGGACCTTCGAGCGGCGGGGTGCTCGCCAAGCCCGCACCGAGCCGCCTCGGCCGGATTCTCGACCACCGCGTGCTGCTCTCCATCGCCGTTCTGGCGCTGTTGCCATGGCTGCTGCCGTCCAAGGCGCTGGCCGTCAACGTCCTGATCTACGGCGTCGTGGTGATGGGCTACAATCTGCTGTTCGGCTACACCGGCCTTTTATCGTTCGGGCAGGCCGCGTTCTTCGGTGCAGGGGCTTATTTCACCGGCATTGCGATCGGGCGCTACGGGGTGCCGTGGTTTGCGGCGGTCGGCCTCGCGGTGTGCCTCAGCACCTGCCTTGCGGCCCTGATCGGGCTCATCTCGACACGCACCCGCGGCATCTATTTTTCCATGGTGACGCTCGCCCTGGCCCAACTGGTCTACTACGTCGCGCTGCAGGCGGCCTCGATCACCGGCGGCGAAAACGGCCTGCGCGGCTTCACCGTCGACCGCATCAGCCTGTTCGGCTTCTCGGTCAATTTCCTCGACCCCGTCAATAAATACTACGTGCTGATGGTCTTCGCGGGCTTGGCGATGTGGTTCCAATCACGCATCCTGAACTCGCCGTTCGGCGCCGTCATCGAAGCGATCCGCGAGAACGAGCAGCGGGCACGGGCCTGCGGCTACGACGTCGAGTGCAGCAAGCTGGTGGTGTTCATGCTGTCGGGCGCGATCTCCTCGCTCGGCGGCTGCATGCTGGCGCTGCATCTGTCGATCGTGCCGCTCGACATTCTGCACTACCAGACCTCGGGCATGATCGTGATGATGGTGCTCCTCGGCGGCGCCCGCAGCTTTTTCGGGCCCTTCGTCGGCGCGGCGAGCTTCCTGATCCTCGAGGACGTCATCTCGCTGTGGACGCCGCATTGGCAGATTTTCGTCGGTGCCATCTTCGTGCTGTTCGTGCTGTTCCTGCCCAAGGGCATCTGGGGCACGTTGCTAGATGCGGTTCGCGTCGGAAAGGCGCGGCCATGAGCGGCGAGCTGCTTCGCGCCGAAGGGATCGGCAAGCGCTTTGGCGGCTTTGTCGCGCTCGAGGAGATTACCCTGTCCTTTGCGGCGGGACAGCTGACCTCGATCATCGGCCCGAACGGGGCCGGCAAGAGCACGTTCTTCAACATCCTCTCTGGCGCGTTGACGCCGACATCAGGCAAGCTGCATTTTAGAGGCCGCGAGCTGAACGGCCTGCCGCAGCACCGCTTCGTGCACCACGGCATCTCGCGCTCCTACCAGATCACGAACATCTTTCCGGACCTGTCGGTGCACGAGAATGTCCGCGTCGCGGTCCAGGCGCTGACCGTGAGTTATGACATCTGGCGGAATCGCGCCCGGCTGACCGAATTGCACGCGCGTGCCGACGCGGCGCTCGAGTCGGTCGGACTGCTCGCGAAGCGGAACGAGCTGGCAAAATTCCTCTCGCACGGCCAACAGCGCGCGCTGGAGATCGCGATCGCACTGGTCTCCGAGCCGGAACTGCTGCTGCTCGACGAGCCGACGGCCGGCATGGGGCCGGAAGAGACCAAGGACATGGTCGCGCTGCTGGAGCGGCTCGCCGACAAGCGGACCGTGTTGCTGGTCGAGCACAAGATGAAGATGGTGTTGGGCCTGTCCAAGCGCGTCGTGGTGCTGCATCACGGTCGGCTGCTCGCCGACGGCGCGCCCGACGAAATCAGGAGCAATCCGGACGTCCGCCGCGTCTATCTCGGACAGAGTGAAGGCTATGGCTGAGACCGCATTGCTCGAAATCGAGAACCTCCACGCCTGGTATGGTGCAAGCCATATCCTCCACGGCATCTCGCTGCATGTGAAGGAGGGCGAGGTGGTCGCCTTGGTCGGCCGTAACGGCGCCGGCAAAACCACGACCCTGCGGGCGATGATGGGCTTGATGCCGAGGGCCGAGGGCCATGTGCGCTTCGCGGGCAGGGAGCTGCTACCGCTGCGGGCCCATCAGCGCTTCCACCTTGGCCTCGCTTACGTGCCCGAGGAACGGCGTATCGTGCCAGGACTGTCCGTGCGCGAGAATCTGCGGCTCGGCCTCGTCGCCGCCCGCCGTGAGATCGAGGAGCGTGCCGCAATCGACGAGATCGCCGAAACCTTCCCGCGCCTGAAGGAGCGGCTCGACCAGGAGGGCGTGACGCTCTCGGGCGGCGAGCAGCAGATGCTGGCGATCGCGCGGGCGCTGATCGCAAGACCCAAGATGATCCTGCTGGATGAACCGTCCGAGGGCATCATGCCGGTGCTCGTCGAGGAGATGGGCGTGCTGTTTCGCCGTCTGCGCGATGAAGGCAAGACGCTGCTGCTGGTGGAGCAGAACGTCGAGTGGGCGCTGCGCCTGGCAGATCGCGCGGTGATCATCGACCAGGGCGCGGTGGTGCACCAGAGCAGCGCTGCGGCGCTGCTCGCGGACAAGGACGTCCAGGAACGCTACTGCGCGGTTTGAGATCAGGCCACGACCTTGGCTCCGCGGCCGTCGAGACGCTGGCGTTCGTTCGCCAGGTACTCGGCGATCGCATCGGCCGGCATGGGTTTGGCGAAATAGTAGCCCTGGATGAAATCGCACCCGAGCCGGCGCAGGCTGTCGAGCTGGGCACGGGTCTCGACGCCCTCGACGACGCAGGCGATCTCCATGTCGTCGCAGAGGCCCGCAAGCGATTTGATGATCTTGTGGCTCACCGGATTCTCGTTGATCTCGGCGACGAAGCTGCGGTCGACCTTGATCTTGTCGAGCGGCAATCGGTGCACGTGGCTCAATGACGAATAGCCGGTGCCGAAATCGTCCAGCGAAATGCCGCAACCCATCGCCTTCAGCGTGGCGATCGACTGCTGCGCGCGGACGAAATCGAAGGTGACGGCAGTCTCGGTGATCTCGAAGTCGATCCGGCGGGGCGACAGACCGCTTTTCTCGATGATCGAGATCAGCGGCAATATGCCCTCGGCGGCACAGACGTCGTGAGCGGACAGGTTGAACGACAGGCGGAGGTCGTCGGGCCAGGTCTTGGCCGTGGCGAGGGCGCGCGCCAGCAGCGCCTGTGTCAAAGGACGGATCAGGCCGATGCGCTCGGCGGCGGGAATGAAGTCGGCCGGAGAGACCCAGCCCAGACGGGGACTGTGCCAACGGGCCAGCGTCTCGAAACCCGCGGTGTGCTCGCTCATGGCATCGACGATGGGCTGGAAAACCAGCTCCATCTCGGCGCCGAAATCGGAGGTGCGCAACAGATTCTCGATCACGCCACGGCTGCGAATCTCGGCCTCGAGCTCGCTCGAGAAGATCACGGTGCGGCCGCGCTGATGGCGCTTGGCGTGATAGAGCGCATAGTCGGCGCATTCATAGAGCGCTTCCGAGGTCGTCGCGGAGTTCGGGAACGATGCAAAACCGATCGAGCAGGACAAGCCGGTATGAGCGGTGTCGAGGTGGTAGGGCAGCTTGACCCGATCGCCGATGCGCTCGCCGAGCCGCATCAGGTCCGCGTCATCGGGGTCGCCGCAGACGATGAGGCCGAACTCGTCGCCGCCGAGCCGGGCGAATTCCACGCGCTGCGGGCCGAAGCCCTCGCAGACCTCGCGGATGCGCCGGCCCGCCTCGATCAGGACGCGGTCGCCGACCGAGTGACCGTAATTGTCGTTGATCGGCTTGAAGCCGTCGAGGTCGATGATCCCGACCGCGACGCGGACGTGCCTGCGCTCGGCGTCGGCAAAGGCGCTCGACAGCTCGGCGAAGAAGCGGCGGCGGTTCGGCAGCTCGGTGAGGGAATCGAGATTGGCGAGGCGGAAGTTCTCGTCCGAGAGCGCCTGCGTCGCCGCCTGTTGCGCAAGCAGCGACTTGCGGCTGGCGACGAGATCGGCGAAATCGCGGTAATAGATGAACAGCACCGTTACCATCGCGCCGGAAACCAGGAGGTTGTTGACGGCCGTCGCCTTCAGCGTCGGCTCGCCCGTGGCGAAGAAGAACAGCACATAAGGCACGTCGACGATCAGCGTCACGATCAGCGCCGCCGAGCGCAGATGCATCAGCGAGAAGATGCAGCCGATCACCGTGACCGCCATGTAGAAGGCGACCTGGCTCTTGGCGAAGGGATCGCCGTAGGGATAGAGCGCGAAGGACCAGGCGGTGAATCCGGCGCTGATCGGCAGGGTCAGCCAGTTGGTCGCGCGCAGATTGCGCAGGATGTCGGCGTCGCTGCGCACCAGATGACGCTGGCGCAGCCACCAATAGCCGCGCAACCCTGCGAGCACGGTCAGCACGCCGGGCACGATCATCGTCAGCCAGTCCGGCGCCACGTTCACGTAGGTGTAGGCCACCGCGATCGTGTTGCTCATGAGGATGAAGTAGAGCAGCGGGACCTGCTTGGAGAAGGCGCCGAACTGCGCGCGCATCAGATCCGGATTGTCGGCCGGAACGCGAAACAGCCGAACTGCGGCGGCGAGAAGAGACTTCAAATCTGCAACAGGCATTGAAAATACGAGCCCCGGCTACCCTGAAAACGCCGGCGATCTTGCATGACGGGGGTAAAGGGCGCGTTAGATTGATGCGTACCGACGGACAGGCTCGGGTCGGGCGCCACAGCGTCTCTTTCGTTCGCGGGCGTCGGTGAGGCGGCGTTAACGATAAGGGGCCGCAGAAGCGGGCGCATCGGCTGCAAAGTCCGGCAAGAAGCCGCTGCTACGTTCTGCTAACCATGCGTGTCGGCGCAACGTGATGCCCCACCTCTCCTCGCCGGGCAGGGTAATCGCATAGGGGCGATCTCCCATGTCGGAGTATCAGCCGAGCACATCTTTGGTTGCAGGAGTAGAGGATCAGGCCAGAGCGGCCTGACGCTCCCGGCCCGGTTCGCGGACTCGCTCGAGTTTCGCAGGCTCGGCGAGCCGCGTGAAACTGCGCTGGCTCGCCTGCGCGGGGCCCTCGACAATGACGCCCTCGCAGACGATCTGTCCGCCGAGCATCCTGAATTCCAGCTTGTCATAACGCGGCATCGTCTCGCCGGGGGCGGGTGGCAGCAGCCCGACGCTTCCCTGGATGTTCAGCGTGGCTTCGCCGGTGCCGTGAAGCCGCAGATTCCACATCCTGATCCCGCTTTCCGCCCAGCGTTGCCGGATCAGCGCGGTGCGATCGAGGGGCTCCGCGGCTCTCGCGCGAACCTTCGGCGCGCTGCGGACTTCCGGAGCAGGCGAGACGAGCGCCGGAGCAGGCGCGATCTCGGTGATGACGCTGGCCGTGTCGGTGGGGTCGTGCTCTGCGGCCACCGCTGCGACGGGCGCAGCACTTTC
Organism: Bradyrhizobium sp. WBOS07; assembly: GCF_024585165.1. NCBI lineage: Bacteria > Pseudomonadati > Pseudomonadota > Alphaproteobacteria > Hyphomicrobiales > Nitrobacteraceae > Bradyrhizobium > Bradyrhizobium sp. WBOS07. The sequence continues at coordinate 3,997,133 of NZ_CP029008.1, read as the reverse complement.
CGCAACTACCGGCGCGATGGCAGCCGCATCGTCCGGCGAGGGATCGCTGCCGAAGTCGGTCTCGGAGACAGGCTCTGCCAGAACTTCGGCGTCGGCAGACGTGACGCACGGCGCGTCTCCGCTTCGCTCGACGTCCACGATGGCATCAGAGGAGCGATCGTCGTGGACAACAAGGGCGGGGCCATCAAGCGGATCACGCCCGACCGCGACGGGCGACAGCGAAGTCTCCACCGCGGCGACGGCCTCGGCCACGACCGGATCGTTGCTGATGGCTGGTTCGGGAGCATCTTCCGCCGTGGTTTCGATCTCGGCTGCCGAAGCCTTTTCTTCGACGACCGGCTCAATGTCGGACGGTGTGTGCCGGGCGGAATCGTCGCTGGAGACGGCCTCGGTCGGCGCTGCCGGTGGGCTCTCCGCGATGACGGAGATCGCGGCATCATCCTCGGCGGGCGGAGCTGCGGACTCGCTTTCGGCCTCGTCGAGGCGCGAGGCCTTGCTGATTTCGGCGACCTGAGTCGAAGCGACTTCCGCGATGTCTTGCGCTGGCACGTCTTGTGCCGGGACGTCTTGGATCTCAATGACGGGTGAGACGTCTGCCACGGCCGGCGTTGCATCAATGCTGCCGCCCTGCGGCACGGGCCGAAGCCGGGTGAACGCCCATTTCACCGCAGGGATGCGGCGCAGCAACGATATCAGTCTCGAAAGCACTAGGCGTTGTCCAAGAGATACTCGGCGTGAGGCAATCGCTGATTCGCCAGCAATGTGAAAAACTGCCCCGGCCGTCACACCTCTGTCAATGTAGCCGAGATCAATTGCAGAACATCAAACAGGGCGGTCGGTGCCGGTGGGTGACCTGATGAAGTGTCAGTCATCACCGACAGACCAATCGCCGTGAAGTCCGAGCGTCATCGGCCGCCGCCGACGTGACGCGCCCACGATATGGCTGCGCCGTGTCAAGCACGCGCCTTCGAAGGCGAAGGACGGCGAAGCGGAATTTTCGATCTTCCGACTATTTGCCGGTGCCCGCGCTGCCGCCGGTCTGGCCGCCCGTGCTGTTGGTGTTAGTGCCGCCGGCTGATGGTTGCTGCGCACCCTTGCCGTCGCTGGCCTCGTTCTGCATGTTCGACGAGCGTCCGGTCGTCATGCCCTTGGTGGCGGGACCTCGCGAGGAGGGGCCGACGTCGCTCTGGCCCGAGGCGCCCGGGGTGGGTTGTGTCTGCGCGACGGCACTACCGGTCGCCAGCGCCATGATGCATGCCGATGCCAAGACGAGCTTCTTCATGGGATTCTCCCTGACTATACATCCCAGACAATCCGCCTGCGCCAGCGACGTTCCTGACGAATTGCGGCCATCGCTTCAACCCTGAGCGGTTGAACGTTGGGGGTTCCCGTTGGCGTTCCAAACGGCTATTGAGGGACCGTCATCCCTTGTCTGGAAACCACCCATGAGGAAGATCGCCACCCTTGGAGCGCTGCTGCTCTGGTCCACCCTCGCGTTTGCGCAGGAGCGCACCATCACGGTTGCTTCGACCACCTCGACGGAGCAATCAGGCCTGTTCGGCCATCTGCTGCCGCTGTTCGAGAAGGCCGAAGGCATCAGGGTGAAGGTCGTCGCCGTCGGCACCGGCCAGGCGCTGGACATCGGCCGGCGTGGCGATGCCGACGTCGTGTTCGTCCATGACAGGCCCGCCGAGGACAAGTTCATGTCGGAAGGGCAGGGCGTGAAGCGCTTCGACGTCATGTACAACGACTTCATCATGGTCGGGCCAAAGAGCGATCCGGCGCGGATATCCGGCAGCAAGGATGTGGTCGAGGCGCTGCGCAAGATCGCGGCCGCGAAGGCGCCGTTCGTCTCGCGCGGCGACAAGTCCGGCACGCATGCGGCCGAGCTGAGGCTGTGGAAAGAGGCGGGAGTCGACCTCAACTCCGGCAAGGACAGCTGGTATCGGGAGATTGGTCAGGGCATGGGCCCGGCGTTGAACATGGCGTCGTCGTCGAACGCCTATGTCCTGTCGGACCGCGGCACCTGGCTTTCGTTCAAGAACCGAGGCGATCTCGCCATCCTGACCGAGGGCGACAAGCGGCTCTTCAACCAGTACGGCGTCATGCTGGTGAGTCCCGAGAAGCACCCGAACGTGAAGGCGAAGGACGGGCAGGCCTTCATCGACTGGCTCGTCTCATCGAAGGGGCAGGACGCGATCGCCGGCTACAAGGTCGGCGGCGAGCAGCTATTTTTCCCCAACGCGTCCCACTAGCACGAAGGCGACGGTCGATACCGCGACGCTGAGCGCGAGCAGGATCAGTCCGAGTCCGAGCGCCAGCGGCAGGTCGCCCTTGCTGGTCTCCAGCGCGATCGCCGTCGTCATCGTGCGGGTGAAGCCGCGGATGTTGCCGCCGACGATGATGATGGCGCCGACCTCGGCGATGGCGCGGCCGAACGCCGCGAGAAAGGCCGTCAGCAGCGAGGCCCGGCCGAGCGCGAACAGGAGCGCCAAGCTGCGCAGGGCCGACAGCCCATCGATCCGCGCCAGGTCGCCATACTCCGCCCACAGCAGGCTTGCGGGTCGGTGCACCAGGGCGACCACGATGGGCGCGGCCAGCAGCGTCTGCGCGATGATCATGGCGGCCGGCGTGAACAACAGCCCGCCGGCCCCGAGCGGGCCCGACCGCGACAGCAGCAGGTAGAGCACGAGCCCGACCACGACCGGCGGAAGGCCAAGCAGCGCATTGGTCAGCACGATGATCACCTGCCGCCCGCGGAAACGGGTGATCGCGAGCAAGGCTCCGATCGGCGCGCCGATCATGAGAGCAATGATGCTCGCGGTCAGGCTGACGCGCACCGACAAGGTGACGATGCCGAGCAGCTCGGCGTCGGCTTCGCCGATGAGCGAGAACGCAGCGCCAATGGATCGTGCGAAGTCGTTCATCCGGCCTGACGCTGTTGCGCCGGCAGCAGATCGAACACCCGTTCGGAGGGACGGCAAAGCCTGACGCCCTTCGGCGTCACGACGATCGGCCTGTTGATCAGAATCGGATGCGCCATCATCGCGTCGAGCAGCTGATCGTCGGTCAGCGCGGGGTCGTCGAGCCCGAGCTCTGCGTAAGCGGGGGCCTTGTCGCGAACCGCCTCGCGCACCGAGATCCCCATGCGTGCGATGAGCTGCTGCAGCAATGCCCGCGATGGCGGTGTCTTCAGATATTCGACCACATGCGGCTCGATGCCGGCGTTTCGGATCGTCGCGAGCGTCGTGCGCGACGTGCCGCATTCGGGATTGTGATAGATGATCACGTCCATTCGAAAAGCCCCCACGCTCAGCCGCAGCTGAGCTGCTTCCGGACCCTCGCGCGGTCTCGCCGCGGCGAGCCGGCAACAGGCCTGTCGCGGACTAGACCACGATTCACGGCGCAATTTCCAGAAGCGGGCGCCGCGTGGTCCCATTCGTGGAGCTCAACGGCGATCCGAAGCGTCCGGGCCGGCCGTCCCTCCGCCGGGCCAAATTCGAGGTCAAACCGCTTGCCGGGCGGCAAAATCGTGCCGATTCGCGGTCGTGGGCGGCTTTATTCCGGCCCCGGATGCTTTAAGGAGAGGGCGGATCAGGTCGCAGTCGCGTTGTGGCGGTGCTAGACCCTGGTGCAGGAACAATGGGCCGTGCCGCCCGGTGCGCCCGCAAGGATGAAGGATATGAGGCAATGATCCAGACCGTTGGCATCATCGGGGCAGGGACCATGGGCAATGGCATCGCGCAGGTCTGCGCGGCGGCCGGACTCTCGGTCGTGATGGTCGACATTTCCGATGCGGCCGTGAACCGCGGGCTTTCGACCGTCGGCGGCAGCCTCGAACGCCTGGTCAAGAAGGAGAAGATGTCGGCGGCCGACCGCGACGCCACGCTCAAGCGCATCACCGGTACCACCGACCGGGCGAAGCTGTCGGATTGCGACCTGGTCATCGAGGCCGCGACCGAGAACGAGGAGCTCAAGGTCAAGATCCTGAAGGACCTCTGCGCCGCCTTGTCGCCGCGCACGCTGGTCGCGACCAACACCTCGTCGATCTCGATCACCAAGCTCGCCGCCGCGACCGACCGTCCCGATCGCTTCATCGGCATGCACTTCTTCAACCCGGTTCCGGTGATGGCCCTGCTGGAGCTGATCCGCGGCCTGCAGACCTCCGACGACACCCATGCCAAGGCGCTCGATTTCGCCAAGCGCGTCGGCAAGGTGGCGATCACCGCCAAGAACAGCCCGGGCTTTGCCGTCAATCGCATCCTGTGCCCGATGATCAACGAAGCGATCTTCGCGCTCCAGGAAGGGATCGCGACCGCGGAAGAGATCGATGCCGGCATGAAGCTCGGCTGCAACCATCCGATCGGGCCGCTCGCTCTGGCCGATCTGGTCGGGCTCGATACCATGCTTTCGGTGATGGAGGTCTTTTACAAGGGCTTCAACGATCCTAAATACCGGCCAGCGCCACTGTTGAAGGAAATGGTCGATGCCGGCCATCTCGGCCGCAAGACCGGGCAGGGCTTTTACACCTACAGCGCCTGATCAGGCGGCCGGCGGCGGGCATTCGCGTTCGCCGCCGGATCCCGCACTTTGCGCTGCGACAAAGACGCCGCGCGCAACTGGCCCGACAATGTCGAGCGGACCCGCGGGAACAACGGAACGGACACAGAGGATATGTCGGATCGACTGAAGGCCGAGCGCGAGGCGGCGGCCGCACGGCGAAGCCTGTTGACGCAGGATGCGATCGAGCGCACCGGGATCACCGAGGAGATGATCGCGGAACTCGTCACCCGCTTCTACGGACGGGTGCGCGAGGATGCAAAGCTGGGTCCGGTGTTTGGCGTCGTGCAGAACTGGGACGAGCATCTCGCCAAGCTCAGGGATTTCTGGTCCTCGGTGGTGCTGATGAGCGGCCGCTATCACGGCTCGCCGATGCGGGCGCATCTGCCACTCGGCTTGGCTGGTGACCATTTCGACCGCTGGCTCGATCTGTTCGAGCAGACCGCGCGCGAGGTCTGCCCGCCGCCAGCGGCCAGCCTGTTCATCGACAAGGCGCGGCGCATCGCCGACAGCTTCGAAATGGCGTCGGCAACCGTTGCCGGTTCGATCGCCGCGCCGCGCCACGTCCTCAGGCCCTGACGACACCGGCTGCCTCCAGCGCATGAAGAGCGGTCGCGCTGCGTTTGCGCAGCGCGACGAAAAGCGCACTGCACCAATTCCGTCATCATCGGTCTGATCTGCAAAATCATCATGCCGATCGCGCGGCGTGACGTTGCAATCGCGAAAACGCTTTGGTTGCATTCGGTCTTGCTCAATCAACGCGAGCAAAGCCATATTGATGCACTGCGGTGCCAATTCTTCGCCTTGTTTTCGGCAGAGTTCCAGCGCCTGCTTGTGAACATGTCCCGCGCATCGTTCACCACCAATTTCACATCGTCCGAAAACTCCAGGCAGCCCGATGCCGAGGTCGATGCCGAGCAGACGCGGCGAACGGTCCTGCTCGGCGCGCTCGCCGTCACCGCCTGCCTCGGCTGCTCCGCGCATGCGCGCGCAGGTGAGGATCCGCCCGGATCCGACGAACGGCCCCAGAAAGGCGATGTGCTCGTCTACTCCCAAGGCGACAAGGAGGGAAAGCTGATCACCGCGGCCGATCTGAACGCCGGCGGACCGCCGGTGCATGCCTGGCCGAAGGATCCCAACACATCGGTCGTGCGCAGCGGCTCGCGGCTCAACGAGATCCTGATCATCCGCCTCGATCCCGCCGAGCTCGACGAGAAGACCCGCGCGCGGGCCGTCGAGGGCATCATAGCCTATTCGGCGATCTGCTCGCACGCCGGCTGCCCCGTCACCGCCTGGGTGAAGAGCGATGTCGGCGACAAGGAGGTGTTCAAATGCATGTGCCACAACTCCGAATTCGATCCGCGCGCCGGCGCGCAAGTCGTGTTCGGACCGGCGCCGCGACGGCTCGCGGCGCTGCCGCTGGCGCTGGCTGACGGTTCGCTCAGCATCGCCGGCAATTTCATGGGAAAGGTAGGTGGCACGCAGCCAGGATGATGGACGGTTGCGGGCCCGGCCCGCGTCACGAAAGGCCGCATCCGCCAACGGCGGGCGGGGGACGAACGACAAGAATTCACAACAAGAATTCAGAACGGATGAAAAGGGGAACGTCCATGACAACTTCCATGACCAGGAAGCAATGGTTACTGTCCGGCTTCGTCGCCTTCACGTGTCTTGCATCCACTGCCGCCGTGTCCGGTCCGATCGAGAACTACTCGCCGGTCACCGCACAGCGATTGGAGAATCCGGAGCCGAAAAACTGGATGCTCTACCGGCGCACCTATGACGGGCACGGCTACAGTCCACTGGACCAGATCAACACCTCGAACGTGAAGAACCTCACGCCGGTCTGGACCTTCGCCACCGGCGTGGTCGAAGGCCACCAGGCGCCGCCGATCGTCAACAATGGCGCGATGTTCGTGACGACACCGATGGGGCAGGTGATCGCGCTGAACGCGAAGACCGGCGACGAATATTGGCGCTACAAGCGGCAGCTCCCTGACGATCTGTTCCAGCTGCATCCGACCAACCGGGGCGTCGGCTTGTGGGAGGACAAGCTCTACCTCGCCACCACGGACGATCACGTGGTCGCACTCGACGCCAAGACCGGCAAGGTGGTGTGGGATACCAAGGTCCAGGACTACAGGAAGGGCCAGTACTTGACGCTGATGCCGTTGATCGTCGACGGCAAGGTCATCGTCGGCGGCTCCGGCGGCGAGTTCGGCGTGCGCGGCTATGTCGTTGCCTATGATGCCAAGGACGGCAAGGAGCTGTGGCGGACCTACACCATCCCCGGCGAAGGCGAGCCCGGTCACGACACCTGGCAGGGCGACGATTGGAAGAACGGCGGCGGTTCGGCCTGGATGACCGGCAATTACGACAAGGAGACCAAGACGATCTATTGGGGCGTCGGCAACGCCGCGCCGTGGCCCGGCGACTCCCACCCCGGCGACAATCTCTACACCTCCTCGGTGCTCGCGCTCGATCCGGACACCGGCAAGATCAAGGCCTACCACCAGTATCATCAGAACGATTCCTGGGATTGGGACGAGGTCGAGGCGCCGATGCTGATCGATCTGCAGCGCAACGGCCGCACCATCAAGAGCCTGGTGCATCCGGGACGTGATGCCATCTTCTGGGTGCTCGAGCGGACGCCGACCAAGATCAATTATGTCGCCGGTTGGCCGTTCGTTCATACGGACGTCTGGAAGGGCATCGACGAGACCGGCAAGCCGATCGTGGATCCCGCGCACAAGCCGGTGATGGGCAAGCGCGTCGAGTTCTGTCCGTCGCTGTGGGGCGGCAAGGATTGGCCGTCGGCTGCCTATAGCCAGAGGACCGGCCTCGTCTACGTGCCTGCCAACGAGAATTTCTGCGGCGGATTCACCGGCGAGAAGGTCCCGCTCAAGCCAGGCGAGCTCTGGCTCGGCACCAAGCCGGAAGACATCGGCCTGAAGACGAGGCCGGGAGCAGATCATTTCGGCGAGCTCCAGGCCTGGGATCCCGCCACGGGCAAGAAGGTGTGGCAGCACAACTTCCCCAAGTCGCAACTGTTCGGATCGGTCACGGCGACTGCCGGCGACCTCGTCTTCGTCGGCGGCACGAACGACCGCAACTTCCGGGCCTTCCACGCCAAGACCGGCGAGCTCCTCTGGGAGCAGAAGACCAATTCCGGCATTGTCGGCATGCCGGTGTCCTACGAGATCGACGGCACGCAGTACATCGCGATCCAGTCGGGCTGGGGCGTGGACGCGCAGCGCATCCAGGACGCGCTGGTGACCAACAATATCGGCATCGAAGCCAATGTGCCCCAAGGCGGCGTGGTCTGGGTGTTCGCATTGAAGAAATAGCTCCGCGGGCGGATCGAAGACAGCGGAGCAGCAGGGGGGTGGGAATGCGGCGGACGGCAACGTCCGCCGCATTTTTGTTTGTATACTGCGATTGCCCGCGGGCCGCATACGCGTCGTCACGCCCGGGCCTGTGCCGCCTGCGCGGCCGTAGCCGCCTCGGCGCGGCGAAGGGCCGGGCGTCTACGTTGTGCCACGGCAAAGGCCGGTGCATGGCCGGGATAAAGCCGGCCAGAGGCATGAGGGTCGCAAAAGTTTACTTGCCTTGGCGATCCACCTTGTCCTTCTCCTTCTGGTTCATCTCCTGAACCTTCGGATCCGGATTATGCTGGCCGGTGGTCTGGGTGGTCGAGGCGGGCGGGGCATTGGCGTTGGGCAGTGAGGTCTGGTCCGGCGTGCTGGGACGGGTGGCCGAGGTCGGCGGCGCGGTATTGCTCTGGGCAAATGCGCCTGCGGCCGTCAAAAGAAAGGCGCTCGACAGTGACACTGCGAGCGCCTTTGAGAGGTTTGTCATCGATCTGCTCCTGTCAGATCGATGGAAACGGCGCGAGGCCGCTTCCGTTCCGTCCTACGCCTCCAGCTGCTTGCCGATCGGCAAGCTCCGGATACGTTTTCCCGTCGCCGCGAAGATCGCGTTGATCAGCGCCGGCGCGAAGGGCGGGACACCGGGCTCGCCGACGCCGCTCGGCGGCGTGTCGGGTCCGGGCGGCACGATGTAGACGTTGGTCACCGCAGGGGACTCGTCGATCCTGACGAGCTGGAAGTCGTCAAAGTTCTTCTGCTGCACCTTGCCGTCCTTGAAGGTGATCTCGCCGTATTTCGCGAGACTGAGGCCCATGATCGCCGCGCCCTCGATCTGCGAGGCGATGCGCTCGGGGTTGACATAGGTGCCGCAATCGATCGCGGTGTCGACCCGGGGCACCGTCAGCTTGCCCTTGTCGTCGACAGCGACCTCGACGATGGTCGCGATATAGCTGACGAAGCTGCGGTGCACTGCGATGCCCAGACCGTGGCCCTTCGGCACCTTGCGACTCCATTCGCCCTTCTCCGCGACCAGATCGACCACCTTGCGCAGGCGCGCCGTGTCGATCGGGTAGCTCTCCTGGGGCTCGCCGTAGTTCCAGAGGTCCTTCACGTTCGGCTTGACGATGCGAGGCGAGCCGATCAGCTCGATCAGCATGTCTTTCTGGTCGCGGCCGGTCGCCTGCGCGATCTCGCCGACCATCGATTGCACCGCGAAGGCGCGCGGGATGTTGGAGACCGAACGGAACCAGCCGATGCGGGTGCGCGCGGCTGCCTCCGGATTCTCGCAGGAGATGTTGGCGATCTCGAACGGCAGGTCGGCGAGGCCCATGCCGATCTCGAACGGGGCCTGATGCACGGCGCCGGCGGCAAAGGTCGAGGCGATGCTGGGAGCCACGCTGCGGTGGCGCCAGGCGATCACCTTGCCGTTCTTGTCGAGGCCGGCCTCGATCCGCTCGACCGAGACGGTGTGCAGGAAGCCGTTGTGAATGTCGTCTTCGCGCGTCCACTGCACCTTGACCGGCGCGCCAAGCTCCTTCGACAGCAGGGCGGCTTCGAGCGCGAAGTCGCATTTCGACTTGCGCCCGAACCCCCCACCCAGCAGCGTGACATTGACCGTGACATTGCCTTCGGGAATGCCGAGCGTCTTGGCGACGTCCTCGCGGGTGCCGCCCGGGCTCTGCACCGGCGCCCAGATCTCGGCCTTGTCGCCCTTGACGTCGGCGACCGCCACCGGCGGCTCCATGCTGACATGAGCAAGATGCGGCAGGTAGTACTCGCCGACGATCACCTTGTCCGCGCCCTTCAAGGCCGCCTCCGCGTCACCCTCCTTGCGCACGACGAGGCCTGGCTTGCGCGAGGCCTCCTCGAGCTCCTTGCGATAGGCGACCGAGTCATACTTGCCGTTGGCGCCGTCGTCCCAGGTCAGCTTCAATGCGTCGCGGCCCTTGATCGCCGCGCCGGTGTTGCGCGCGATCACGGCGACGCCCCCGAGCGGCTGGAATTTCGACGGCCACGGCCAGCCTTGAACCTTCATCACCTTCTCGACGCCGGGGACCTTCAGCGCCGCGTCGGGATCGAACGAGACGAGCTTGCCGCCGGTCACCGGCGGGCGCGCGATCACGGCATATTTCATGCCCGGCAGCCGCACGTCGGCGCCGTAACGCGCCTTGCCGGTGGTGATGTCGTGCAGATCGACCATGCCGATCTGGCCCTTGGTGAGGTAGCGGAAGTCCTTGGGGTCCTTCAGCTTGAGGCCTTCGACTGCAGGCACCGATTGCTTGGCGGCGTCGGCTGCGAGCTCGCCGAAGCCGAGCTTGTGGCCGCTGGCGCTGTGGACGACCTCATGATTGACCGCCTTGACCTCGGTCGCCGGCACGCCCCAACGCTTCGCCGCAGCCTGCTCCAGCATGGTGCGGGCAGCGGCGCCGATCTGGCGCATCGGGATCAGATAGTGCCGCGTGCTGCGTGAGCCGTCGGTGTCCTGGTTGCCGAACTTGACCTCGTCGCCGTGGGCCTGCTGCACCTTGACCCTGTTCCAGTCGGCCTCCATCTCCTCGGCCACGATCAGCGGCAGGCTGGTGCGCACGCCGGTGCCCATCTCCGATCGGTGCCCGACGATGGTGACGATGCCATCCGGGGCGACCGAGACGAACACGCGCGGATCGACCACGACGCCGTGCGGCATCTTGCCGGCGCCGGTCTCATAGGCGAGCGCCTGGCGCGACATCACGGGGGCGGCGAGGACGAAGCCGCCGGTGACGCCGAGCCCCTTCAGGATGCTGCGGCGCGAGATCTTCTCGACCCTGATATGCTTCTCGAAGCCGCGAAGCTTGCGGGGATTGTCGATGAAATTCATGTCACACTCCCGTCGATGCGAGATGGACGGCGTTTTCGATGCGCTGGTAGCAACCGCAGCGGCAGATGTTGCCGGACATCGCCTCGCGGATCTGGTCGTGCGAGGGCTTCGGGTTGTCCATCAGAAGCGCGGCGGCCTGCATTATCTGGCCGGCCTGGCAGAAGCCGCATTGCGGCACGTTGACCTGGCGCCAGGCCTTCTGCACCGGGTGGTCGCCGTTGGGGTGCAATCCCTCGATCGTGGTGACCTCGCGCCCGGCGACGTCGTTCACCGACGTGACGCAGGCCCGCACGGCCTGCTTGTCCACGATGACGGTGCAGGAGCCGCACAGAGCCTGGCCGCAGCTGAACTTGGTGCCGGTCAGCCCGACCTCGTCACGCAGGAACCAGAGTAGCGGGAGATCCGGGTCGCCGTCCCAGCTCTGTTCCTGTCCGTTGATCTTCACCTTGATCATGGTCATCCCTCGCTCTTCATAAGCATGCCAAATTGAAAATTCGCCGACGCCGGTCGGCGCAATGCCAGTTGCATCGCATCCCGGCCCACGATCCCGCACGGGCAGATCCCGGCAGGGGGCAGGAATACGAATCTCGATGTCCGGATGTGGTCGATACCTCCCGTTTGTTCTTGTTTGATTGTATGTCGCGCGGCATCGTGACGGCGCGATCGTAGCAGAGATCGCGCCTGCCCGGCGTTCACAGCCGGGTGTTCTCACCGGGAAAAGACTGCATCGATGATTTGTCAAAAGCAGGGCGCACCGGCGCGCCGCGTGCACGTCGCGTTCGCAAAACGTGACTGCGGCCAAAAAGGCTTCGTCCGCCAGCAAGACTGCACGGACGAAGCAGGATGCCTCAGTCGAGGGAGGGAGAAACGCAGACGCCGGGACTTCGAGACGGAAGTCGGAGGCGCTACGCAGTCATTCAGAGACCAGGACTGAGGGAGCTCGTCACCCTCATGGCCACGTGAGTTGCAGAGGCGGCGGCATCGCCGCGATCGTCCCGGAGCCGGGGCCCGTCCGCTTCGCTGGCGCTGGTCGAGGCCATCGAGCGGACGGGGGCCGGCGAACGTCTAGCGGCCTTGCTCAGGCGGCTTTGGCTTTGGCGACGTGGGTCGCGATCGCGTCCATCAGCGCCGGTGACAGGCAATCATAGGGCTCGAGCCCGATTTCCTTCAACCGCGCACGAATGCCGGACATCTGCTCCGGCTTCACGCCCGATTCGATCACGGAGGAGACGAAGGCGGCGAATTGCGGCGCCTGCGAGCCCTGCTCCTGGAACAGCTCGGGATGGATGAAATCGAGGCCGTAGAACGGGTGGCCCTTGTTCTCGATGCGGCCGTACATGTGGGTGCCGCAGGCCTTGCAGGCGTAGCGCTGGATCACCGCGGAGGGATCGACGATCTGGAGCTTGTCGCCGTTCTCGAGCACGGTGACGTTCTGGCGCGGCACCACGGCGACGACGGAGAATGTCGCGCCTTGCGGCTTCCAGCACTTGGTGCAGCCGCAGGCATGATTGTGGGCGACGTCGCCCTTGATGCCGACCTTGACCGGATGGTCCTTGCATTTGCAGACGAGCGTGCCGCCGGCAAAGCTGCCGCTGCCCTGTTTGAGGCCGTTGTCGATCGAGGGGTGGAGTGCAACAGTCATGGGTCGATCCTCCTTGGGGTGACGGTTTCGGGCTAGAACACGACGACTGAACGGATGGATTTGCCCTCGTGCATGAGGTCAAAGCCCTTGTTGATCTCCTCGAGCTTGAGCACGTGGGTGATCATCGGATCGATCTGGATCTTTCCGTTCATGTACCAGTCGACGATCTTCGGCACGTCGGTGCGGCCGCGCGCGCCGCCGAACGCCGTGCCGCGCCAGTTGCGTCCGGTGACGAGCTGGAACGGGCGGGTGGAGATCTCCTTGCCGGCTTCGGCGACGCCGATGATGATCGAGGTGCCCCAGCCGCGGTGGCAGGCTTCCAACGCCTGCCGCATCACCGTGGTGTTGCCGGTGCAGTCGAAGGTGTAGTCGGCCCCGCCGTCAGTGAGGCCGACGAGGTGCTGGACGATGTCGCCGGTCACCTTCTTCGGGTTGACGAAGTGGGTCATGCCGAACCGCTTGCCCCACTCCTCCTTGGAGTCGTTGATGTCGACCCCGATGATCTTGTCGGCGCCGGCCATCTTGGCGCCCTGGATCACATTGAGGCCGATGCCGCCGAGGCCGAACACGACCACGTTGGCGCCCGGCTCGACTTTCGCGGTGTTGACGACGGCGCCGACGCCGGTGGTGACGCCGCAGCCGATGTAGCAGCTTTTGTCGAACGGGGCGTCCTCGCGGATCTTGGCGACCGCAATCTCGGGCAGCACGGTGAAGTTCGAGAACGTCGAGCAGCCCATATAGTGGTAGATCGGCTTACCCTTGTAGGAGAAACGGCTGGTGCCGTCGGGCATCACGCCCTTGCCCTGCGTCGCGCGGATCGCGGTGCAGAGATTGGTCTTCTGGCTGAGGCAGCTTTTGCACTGCCGGCATTCCGGCGTGTAGAGCGGAATGACGTGATCGCCCGGCTTCACCGAGGTCACGCCGGGACCGATCTCGCGGATGATGCCCGCGCCCTCATGCCCCAGGATCGACGGGAAGATTCCCTCGCTGTCGAAGCCGTCGAGCGTATAGGCGTCGGTATGGCAGATGCCCGTCGCCTTGATCTCGACCAGGACCTCGCCGGTCTTCGGGCCTTCCAGGTCGACCTCGACGATCTCGAGCGGCTTCTTGGCTTCGAAAGCGACGGCGGCACGTGTCTTCATCGGTAGCTCCTCAAATTCTCATAAGACGCCAGGAAGTGGTCTTGGCAGTCCTCGTAGCGTTCACTTCTTGCCCATACAGGCGTCTTCCGCCTTGGTGTAGGCCTCTGTCTTCTCCTCCTTCTTGGAAGGACGCTGCCGGCCCCATGCTTCGGTGGAGCGGGCGCGGAGATAGACGTAGAGATCGTCCATGTAGCAGGCGACATTCGGATTGTCGCCGAAGGCCGGCATGACGTTCTCCTGTGCGGTCGAGACGTTCTTGCGACCGGAGGCCACCACGCCGAGGAAGTCGCCGTAGCTCATCGTCTTGACGGAATCCTTGAGCGCGGGCGCGTAGGTGGAGCCCATGCCGTCAGGCCCATGGCAGACGTGGCAGTCGGAGTGATAGCGGCGGTAACCGGAATAGGTGAACCAGTCCACGGTGCCGTCGGCCGAAATCTTGTAGGTCGGTGTTCCCTCTTTATCGAGCCACTTGCCGTCGTCTTCCTTCTTCACCGCGGCCGGATCGCCCGGACCGTCCGCGACCGCAATTCCTCCGGACGCAACCAAGATCATCGCAGCAATGACAGAGCAGATTTTACGCAAGAGATTATCCTCGAAGGAGCCCCGGGGGGAGACGAGCCGGCGCGTGGAGCTGATCCACGCGCCGGAGCGATGCTGATGGGCCTAGTTCGGCAGCGCGAACACGGTCAGCGTACCGCCGAGTGCCGTGTAGTTGCTGAGGGCCGCGTAGCCGCCGACTGCGCCGAGACCTGCGGTCGGATCGGTCAGACCTGCCGCCAGACCGATGCCGGCCCAGCCGCCGACGCCGGAGAGCACTGCGACATACTGCTTGCCGCCGTTCTCATAGGTGGTCACGTTGCCGATGATGCCGGAGGGAGTCTTGAACTTGTAGAGCTCCTTGCCGGTCTTGGCGTCGACCGCCTTCAGGTAGCCTTCGAGCGTGCCGTAGAACACCACGCCGCCGGCGGTTGCGAGCGCACCCGACCAGACCGAGAACTGCTCCTTGTTCGACCAGACGATCTTGCCGGTCTTGTTGTCCCAGGCGATGAAGTTGCCCATGTGGGTTTCACCCGGGGGCGGGTACATCGAGAGCGTCGCGCCCACATAGGGCTGGCCCGCGGTGTAGCTCACCTTGAACGGCTCGTAGTCCATGCAGACGTGGTTGGTGGGAACGTAGAACAGCTGCGTGTCCGGCGAGTAGGCCGCCGGCTGCTCGTCCTTGGTACCGAGCGCGGCCGGGCAAATGCCCTTCGTGTTCTTGTCCTCTCCGCCCGCTTCCGTCGAATACTGGGTGACCACCTTCGGACGGCCGTAGGTCGGGGAGTTCTTGTCCATGTCGACGCCGGAGGTCCAGTTCACCTTCGGATCGTACTTTTCGGCGACCAGCAGCTCGCCGGTCACGCGGTCCATGGTGTAGGCGAGGCCGTTGCGGTCGAAATGCGTCAGCAGCTTGCGCGGCTGGCCATTGATCGACTGATCCGAGAGGATCATCTCGTTGACGCCGTCATAGTCCCATTCGTCATGGGGCGTCATCTGGTAGACCCACTTGGCGACGCCGGTATCGGCGTTGCGAGCCCAGACGGTCATCGACCATTTGTTGTCGCCGGGACGCTGCTTCGGGTTCCAGGTCGAGGGATTGCCCGACCCGTAATAGATCAGGTTCAGCTCGGGATCGTAGGAGATCCAGCCCCAGGTGGCGCCGCCGCCGATCTTCCACTGATCGCCTTGCCAGGTCTTGAGGCTCGAGTCCTTGCCGACGGGCTTACCGAGCGCGGTGGTCTTCTCGGGGTCCACCAGGATCTGGTCGTCCGGACCTTCCGAATATCCGCGCCAGACCAGCTTGCCGGTCTTGATGTCGTAGGCGGTCATGTGGGCCTGAACGCCGAACTCGCCGCCGGAAATGCCGACCATCACCTTGTCTTTCACGACCAGCGGTGCCGATGTGCCGGTCTCGCCCTTGCCGGGATCGCCGTTCTTGACGCTCCATGCGACCTGACCGGTCTTGGCATCGAGCGCGACGAGCGTGGTATCGGCCTGATGCAGGAAGATCTTGCCGTCGCCATAGGCCACGCCACGGTTGACCGTGTCGCAGCACATCACGGGAATCACGTTCGGATCCTGCTTCGGCTCGTACTTCCAGACGATCTTGTTCTCCTGCGAAAGGTCAATGGCGTAGACCTTGTTCGGGAACGGTGTATGGACGTACATGATGTTGCCGATGATCAGCGGGCCGCCTTCGTGGCCGCGCAGCACGCCGGTGGAGAAGGTCCAGGCCACCTGGAGCTTGCCCACGTTCTGTGCGTTGATCTGGTTGAGCTTGGAGTATCGCGTGTTGGCGTAGTCGCCGGCCGGCATTACCCAGTCTTTCGGGTTCTGCGACATCTTCATCAGCGCGTCATTGGCTGAGGCGCTCCCGACGGCGAGAGCCGCCGCGGAGCCAAGAAAGGTCGCCAGTAGCACCTTGCGCATAGTCATTCCTCCGTTGGTCTCGTTATTTTTCCGAAGCAATATTGATTCACCGGACGTCTCGTCCGGCGTCTGCTCGTGCAGGGCGGTCACGATCGGGACCAGAAACGATGCTGTGCTGTTTCCTCCTCCTGATGAGAGCCACGGGTCCGCGTGCAGGAGCGGCCCGTTCTTGTTGTTCCTGCCGCAATCCCTAACGACTTCGTCATCGGGAAACTTGCCCAAGAGAGAACCCGCTTTGCTCGACAGCGCACGGAGGAAAAGATTTTGATTTTGCAGTAGCGAATTCAGCGGCTTCCGTGCGGCATGGAGGCGCTTTCAACGCTCAGGTTCCCCTTGACGGCGGTGCAACTAAGGCGGAGGATTAACTTTCAAGGGTGGCAATGGAACGATGGCGCTCGTGCCAAGAGACCGCTCAAATTCGAGGTAAACGTCACGCAATCACGGCTGAGGGCTTCAGCAAGCACTGGTCGCGATTCGCGTCGAATCTCCGGATCAAAACAGTGGCTGGATTAATGTCCGACACCATTCACACGCTCTCGACGACCGGTATGACGCCGAAGCGCCAGATCCAGAGCTGGATCGACGGGCTGACGAGCCTGTGTGGGCATTTCGACGTCGATCCGCTGGAGGCGTCCTCGCTCGAAGGCCGCATCGACTACACGAGCGTCTCGCGCCTGAAGCTCTGCCAGATCGAGGTGAGCCAGCATCGTATCGCGCACACGCTGGCGCGCGCCAAGGCCAATGAGCATCCCTACATCAAGATTCACTTCCAGACCTACGGCGTGTCTTATTTCGAGCAGGAAGGCCGCCACATCGAGATCAACCCCGGCGACATCATCGCCTATGACGTCTCCTGCCCGCATTCGATCATCAGCCCGGCCTTCACGCGTCACGACGTGGTGATCGTGCCGAAGGCGCTGCTGCGCGACCGCGGATTTCCCTCGCAGCGGATGCCGGCGTGCAAGTTGTCGGCGAAGACGGGCACGGGGCGGATCGCCCACGATTTCGTCCATGCGACCTTCGACGAGGCTGCCAAGCTGTCGGCGAACAGCGCGGTCGGCGTCGCCGATTCGCTGATCGACCTGCTGCTGCTGCCGCTGCGCGAAGCCGACACGATGTTCGACCGGGTCGGGCCCGAAGCGATGTATGTGCGCGCGCAGTTCTTCATCCGCGAGCATCTGCGCGATCCGGATCTGTGTATCGACCAGATCTCCGCCGAGCTCGGCTGCTCCAAGCGCTATCTGCACATGCTGTTCTCGGAGCGCGGCACCACGGTGAGCGACTACATCTGGCAGGCGCGGTTGCAGAACTGCCGCCAGGAACTCGAGGCTCATGCCGGCAAGACCATCACCGATGTCGCGTTCTCCTGGGGCTTCTCCAGCTCGTCGCATTTCAGCCGCGTGTTCCGGAAATATTTCGGCGTGGTGCCGTCCTCGATCCACAAGGCGCAGCAGAGCGCGGCAAACTCGAACGAGCATTAGATCAGACGCTGCCGAAGCCTCTGCCGCGATCAATTCGCTCGATGGACCAAATCTTGCTTACGCCGACGCGGAAATGTAGGGAATGCTGGCCAGGAGAGCGGCAAGCAGCACGGCGTTGCAGAGCATTCCGCTCCAATGCAGCCTCCGCAGCCGCACCGCGGCACCGGTATCGCCAGCTTCGCTGGCGCTGAGCTGTTCGTCCATCCGCTGCAAGAACCAGCCGCGGCCGCCGATCGCGACAGCTGCAAGCAGGCCGATGCCGATCGCGGCGAGCGGACGACCATCGAGCAGCAAAGCCACCGTCGCAATGAGTCCCGCAACGCGCATCACCAGAAAATGGGCGTTGAACATTCCGCGCAGCAGCAAACCGACCGGCCGGATGTCGAGCTTCACCAGCAGGAAGGCGGGCGAGGCAAGCGTGAAATAGCTCATCGGAAACAGCAGGATGATCAAAACGGCGACGGCGACTGCATCCGGTGTCATGCGCTCGGCCCTTGTTGTCCGCAAAGACGCGCAATCATAGCGGCAGAATGCGTGTCCGGCACTGGACTTTGGTCGAGCCCCGGGCCGCGAAGACCGACCGGCGCCTGACCTTCTGATCAGGCCGGCTCGAGGCCGAGCGATTTTGCGCTCTCGATCCAGATCGGCAACTCGCGCTGGTACAGTGCATTGGTCTCCTTGAAGCCGATGGCAGGCTCGAGCACGAAGGTGGTGAGAACCTCTTTCACTTTTGGATCGTTGTTGGCGGCGACGCAGAGCTCGGCGAGGCGGTCGACCACCGGCGCTGGCGTTGCCTTCGGCACGGCCCAGCCGGTGAAGCCGCTGACGGTGAAGAATTTCGACGTCGCGCCCTGCTCGGGAAGGGTCTTGATGGTCGGGATCGCCTCGACCTTCTTCGAATGCACCGCGAACACGGTGCCGCGGTCGCTTTGCAGGACCGACTGGGCCGCCGTGTAGCTTCCCATCGCGACATCGAGCGTGCCTTCGAGCATCCCGGTCCACATCGGGGCCTCGCCGCGGTAATGGATCGGCTCGATGTTGAGACCGTACTGCTTGTTGAGCTCGTTGATCGTCATGTGCGGGGCCGAGCCCGCGCTGTAGGTGCCGAAATTCACCTTGCCGCTCTTGCGCGCGAAGGCGACGAAATCCTCCAGAGTCTTGACCCCGGTCTTCGGGTTGGCCACCAGCAACAGGCCGGCGCCCGGAATGACGCTGACGAGGGTCAGATCCTTGTCCATGTCGTAGCCGGGATTCTTCATCACCACCCGGTTCATGATGTAGGTGGTCGAGATCGAGCACAGGATGGTGTGGCCGTCGGGCTCGGCGCGGGCGACCTCCGCCGTGCCGATCGCACCGGAAGCGCCGGGCTTGTTCTCGACGACCACGGTCTTGCCGACCTGCTTGGAGATGAATTCGCCGTAGGCGCGCGCGAGCAGGTCGGTCTGCCCGCCGGCGGGATAGCTGCAGATCATGCGAATCTGCCGCGACGGCCAAGGGCCTTGTGATGCAGCCTGCGCCGCGGCGCCGCGCGAGACGAACGGCATCGCGAATGCGCCGGCTCCGGCGGCGATGAAGTGGCGGCGATGGATTTTCTTGGACATGATTCTCTCCCGGTTCCGGGCAGGGTACTGCACCGGGCTGACGCTGCCACGGGCGTCAGGCGAGACAGATTGGCGCATTCGCCACACTTCCCGTTCGCGACGTCAGAGCAGATTCGTGCCCCGGACGCGGCGCAGCGCGACTTCCGCGGTGCGCTGCAGAGCCGGGGCCCATTCAGCAGCGAGTTGCGTGGCCTGCTGGGTCCCGGCTCGGCGGAGCGTCACTGCGTGCCGCACCGCGTCCGGGACACGAGAGACTCACCGCTGGATGATCTTGGTCCAGACGTCGCCCAGAATGGCGGGCTCGCGCGGTGGTAGATAGGTGAGGCCGGCCTGCCTGCCGAATTCGGCGATCCTGCCCTCGGCCGCGAGGGCGCTCAGCGCCTTGTTGACGGCCTCGATCAGCGCGCCATCGCTGGCAAGCCCGACATAGCCGCGATTGGCGCCGATCGGATAGTAATAGCCGGACGCCGCGAGCGCCGTATCGGGGTGCGCGGCGCGGTGGGCGTCGAAGCGCGCAAGGTCGATCAGCGTCGCGTCATGGTCGCCGCGCTGCAGCGCGCCGAGGAGATCGTCGCGGCCGGGGACGAGATGGGTGATGCTGTCGATCAGCCGCCCCTTGTCGAAGGTCATCAGGATGGCGTCGCCGAGCGAGCCGCTTTCGACGACCAGGCGAAGCCCGGCGAGATCGCCGATGTCTCCGATCGTGCGGCCGCTTGCCTTCGGCCCGAGCACCACCGTCATCGGCGAATACACGTAAGGCTGGCTCGGCGCGAGCACGCCGACGGCGACGCGGCGCCGCCGGTCGTCGCGCGTGGCCCCGGCGAAGCCCGGCAGGCGCGCCGTCTTCATTCCGGGGGCAACCAGCGAATCCCGGGTCAGCGCGTAGCCGCCGACCAGCGAGCAGCGCCCATCCGAGAGCAGCGCATTGGCCTCGAGCTGGGGACTCGAATCCTCGTCCAGCTTGCTCTCGAACCACTGGATCGCCAGCTTCCGTCCGAGCCGCTCGGCCACCGCCTGCGCCAGCAGCACGTCGAAGCCGGCATCCGGCTGGCCGCGGCGATGCAGCGAGAGCGGCGGTCGGTCCTCGTCGAGACAGATCCTCAGGGGATCGTCGGCCGCAGGCGCGGCCGACGCCATCGTCGAAAGCAGCGCAGCAACGCTCCATGCAACGGCCCGGCTCCTCATGGCTTTCTCCGGCTGGACACGAACGCCCAGAGATTCCCGATCTCGTCGTCGGAGAGAATGTCGCCCCAAGGCGGCATCTTGTTGTTCTTGCCGTTCTTCACCGTGGTGACGAAGCGCGTCTTGTCGTCGGGAATGGCGCGCAGGTCCGGCGTGATGGTGCCGGAATTCATCAGGTTGGGGCCGTGGCAGTGCGAGCATTTCGAGGCATAGGTCGACTTGCCGTGGTCGATTTGGGCCTGCAGTGGATTGCCGTTCGCGTCGTCCGCGGCACGAACGGTCGCCGCAAGCGCGACCGTCAGCACCGCGACGGTGGCGAGGCTCGCCACCGTCTTGTGAAGCATTTCTCTCAGCATCGTACCTGTGTTTATTGCTTGACCGCGAAGACCCACAGCGAGCCGCCGGGCGGCACCTTGGCAAGCCGCTCGTCACCGGAGAACAGCGAGTAGACGCCGCCGTAGCCGCTGGTCACCGCGACATATTGCACGCCATCCTGCTGCCAGGTGACCGGCTGTCCCTCGATGCCGGACCCGGTCTGGAACTGCCAGAGCTTCTTGCCGGTGTCGGCGTCGAAGGCCTCGAACTCGCCGGTCAGGGCGCCCGAGAACACGACGCCGCCCGCGGTCGACAGCACGCCCGAGAAGCGCGGAATGTCGCTCGGCGCTTCCCATTTCGACTTGCCGGTCATGGGGTCGATGGCCTTGAGGTGACCGCGCGGTCCGTCCCCGAACTCCCAGGGATCGCTCAGGTCCATGCCGAGATACCATTCACCCTGCTTGAAGGTGACGGGCTCGGCCTTGTATTTGCCGCCGAAGTTCAGCGTGTTGGCGTAGGCAAGGCCGGTCTGCGGATTGAACGACATCGGCTCCCAGTTCTTGCCGCCGAGGATCGACGGATAGACCGTCACCTTCTTGCCCTCGCGCGCATCCTTGGCGACGTCGGTTTCGACCGGACGGCCCGTCTTCATGTCGACGCCGGTCGCCCAGTTCACCTTCACGTAGGGATTGGCCGCGAGCAGCTTGCCGTTGGTGCGGTCGAGCACGTAGAAGAAGCCGTTGCGGTTGGCATTCATCAGCACCTTGGCCGGCTTGCCCTCGACGTTCATGTCGGCGAGGACCATCTCGGCGACCGCGTCGTAGTCGAACGGATTGTTCGGCGAGAACTGGTAGTGCCACTTGATCTTGCCGGTCTTGGGATCCATCGCCAGCACGGAGCAGGTATAAAGATTGTCGCCCGGCCGTACCGCCGCGTTGAACGGGCCGGGATTGCCGGTGCCCCAATAGACGGTCTTCAACTCGGGATCGTATGAGCCCGTAATCCAGGTCGAGCCGCCGCCGAGCTTCCAGGTGTCGCCCTTCCAGGTGTCGCCGCCGGGCTCGTCTGGCGAAGGAATCGAGTGAGTGCGCCAGAGGTGCTTGCCGGTCGCCGGGTCCCATCCATCGATGAAGCCGCGCGTGCCGAACTCGGCGCCTGAGACGCCCGTGATGACGACACCCTCGGCGACCAGCGGGGCGATGGTCATCGAATAGCCTTCCTTGATGTCAGCCGCCTTCTGCCGCCACAGCTCCTTGCCGTTCTTGGCGTCAATGGCGACCACGTGGGCATCGAGCGTGGTACGGAACAGCTTGCCCTCGTGAATCGCGACGCCGCGGTTGATGATGCCGCAGCAGACGATGCGGGGCGTCTCGGCCGGATATTCGATCTTGCTCTTCCAGATCTGCTTGCCGCTCTTGGCATCGACCGCCATGGTGGCGTTGTGCGTGGTCACGTAGATGACGCCCTGATAGACGATGGGCTGCGATTCCTCGCTACGATCGTCGTTGAAGCTGTAATTCCAGATCGGGACGAGGTTCTTGACCGTATCCTTGTTGATCTGGTTCAGCGTCGAGAAGCGCTGAAGATGGTAGCCCATCCCGTAATTGAGAACATTCGATGTGTCGGTCGCGCCCTTGACCAACTGCTCGGTGGTCTGTGCACTTGCACACGTCGACGCAAGCATGACGAGGCCCGCGGCCATCGCAAAGCGTTTCATCCGTTCCTCCCAATATGCGCGCCTTTTGACGCTGCAAGTACAAATCTCCGCCCGAATGCAAAACGCGTCAATACGAAAGTCGTAAGTGTGGTGCCGATATCGTTGGACGCCCGCGCCGGTCACTTCATGAAAACCGGTGGACTTGTGCAGAGACGCTGGGAAAATTCCGCGCCACGAAGCGGCTCCGATCCAGGGCGGTCTGGCTGAGCCGCAGGGTTTCCGTGAGTTGTAGCACGCACAAGTTGTAATTCAGGACTTGAACCGGACCCGCTCGCGGACTTATCTCGTTGCTGGCCCGTCCCGCACCGGGGCTCTTGGTCTGGAGGTCTTGATGATTTCGCGTCTCTCAGTTGCACTTGCGCTCTCGCTTGCATTGTTGTCCGGTCCGGCGTGGTCGGCCTCCGGCAATGCGGTCAAATTGTTCGATACCGACAACGACGGCACGCTCGATCTGGCGGAGGTCAAGAAGGTGGCGGCCGGATTGTTCGCAAAGCTCGATCCGGATCGCGACGGCACGCTCGATGCCCGCGAATTGCGCGGACGGTTGACTGCGAAACAACTCGCCGCTGCCGATCCCGACCGCGACGGGACACTGATGCTCGACGAGTACCTGTCCGTGGTCGAGCAGCGCTTCAATGCGGCCAATCCCGACAAGGATGGAACGCTGGATGCGAAAGAGCTGAACTCGCGCGCCGGCCGTGCGCTGTTGCGATTGATGCGCTGAGCGGGCAATCGGAACAACGTGACGAAGGCGGCTTTTGCGAGCCGGCACTGGGAACATCAGGCAGCTCGGTCTGTTCTCTCCGCGATATCCCGCCCGGCGCCGGGGCCGCGCGGCGGGAGAAGAGGAGATGCAGATGACCACGAAACGTACCGTTCTTGCCGCCTGCGCGATCCTGACCTTGAGCGCCGGCCTCGCCGTCGCCGGACCGTGCAACACGGGCAGTGCCAGCACCAATAAGGATGCTGGCTCTGGTCCGGTCACCGTTGGCGCAGCGCAATCGCACTCGTCCGGTTCAGCCGGCGATTCCAGCCAGCACCCGCCGACCAGCACGATGAATCGTGCAAGCGGCGAAACGCCGGCCTCATCCGAAGATGCGCAGCGGCAAATGCAGAGCGAGCCGACGGCGGCTCAGCGGGCCGACGGTGCCAAGCCGAGCGGCTCGGCAATGGCCGGCAAAGACTGCTGACGGCGCGGTGTCGTTCGTGTCGATTCGACGCGCGGTGCGTCGCACAGCCGGCGCCTCCGCAGGTCGTGCTTGACCAAGAGCGAACTGGCTTTGTCCGAGAGAGAAATGCAGCCGCGAAGAATCGACACAGACGCGCTCGGCAGACGAATCGAGGCTTGAACTGCATCTGGCGCAGCCCTAGGTTTTGCGCCGCGCGATGTCGCGCTCAATACCTTGGGAGACCCCGAATGGCTTGGAAAGCTCCGAAGATCGTGGAAGTGCCGGTCGGCATGGAAATCAACATGTACGCCTGCGCTTCGCGCAAGTAAGACTGACGACCTGCCGCGGCTTCGATGGCAAACGCCGTCGAAGCCGTGGTAGTGTCGAACATGCGCGCGAGAGCCAACAGCTTCTGGACGATTGCTGCCTGCGCGGTCGTGCTTCTGCCGGAATGCGTCAGCGCCGAGGATGGCTTCGATACCGAGCACATCTTCGGTTTCATGATCGGCACCGATATCGGCAATCCCGGCGAGCGCGAATTCCAGAGCCAGACCACGGGGCGCTTCGGCAGGGGCGGCGGTACGTATCGCGCCCTCGAGCAGGAATTCGAGATCGAGGTCGTGCCGTTGCCGAACGTCCGCATCGAGGTCGGCGGCACCGCGAGCTTGTATGACATCACCGGCGTTCCCGATATCGACGACCGCCGCCAGTTCAATTTCCAGGGCGCCTCGCTCGATCTGCGCTACCGCCTGCTCGACCGCGCGCGTGCGCCGTTCGGCCTCACCATCGCCGGAGAGCTCCATGGCGACCGGATCGACGAGACCAGCGGCGCGAAAGGGCGGATGTACGGCACGGAATTCACGCTGGCGTTCGACCGCGAGCTCGTTCCCAACTTCGCCATCGGCGCTCTCAACCTGATCTATCAGCCGGAATGGGCGCGCTTCGAGGTGGCGGGCGTGTCCGAGAAGAGCTCGACGATCGGGGCGGCGTTGGCTGGCCTGGTGCGTGTGCGGCCCAATGTGCTGCTCGGCGGGGAGCTGCGCTACTTCCGGCAATATGACGGCATCGGCCTTGGCGAGCTTTCGGGCCAGGCCCTGTTCGTCGGCCCGACCGCTTATTTCCAATTGTCCAACCGCTCACGCCTGACCATGAGCTGGAGCACGCAGGCCTGGGGACGCCCGGCCGGCTCGGGCGGAAATCTCGACCTCGTCAATTTCGAGCGCCATCAGGCCCGGATGGTGTTCGGGGTGAATTTCTAGCGAAGACGGTCGTGTCCCGGGCATCCACGTTCCTTGTACCGCGCGGCAAGGCGTGGATGCCCGGGACAAGCCCGGCCATGATGACGGAAGCTTCGGCGTTCTGCCTCATGTCAGGGAGACGAGAAGCGGTTCCCGCCCCATTCCCCTGCAAAGTGAAACTTCCCCCTCCGCGGAACGTATCCTTTCGTGCTAATCTCCATCGCCCCGTGAGAGGATTCCGGCATGAACGCGATTGACCTGGTGGTGACTGTGTGTGCGGTGCTCTCGCCTGCGACCTGCGAGGAGCAGCATCTGTTGTTCAACTATTCGGGGTCGCCTCGTCAATGCATGATGGCCGCGCCGCCCTATATCGCGCAATGGGTCGGTGAGCATCCGAAGTGGCAGGCGGTGCGCTGGCGCTGCGAATACCCGCACCCGAACGACAAGGCGTGAGGCGTCTCGCTACTTGGTGCAGTCCTTCAAATCCTTGTCGGCGATCGAGAACACTGCGTCGGCCCTGATCTCGATGTCGCGGACCACGCATTGACGTCCGTTGGGATAGCCGACCTTGGCATCGTAGCGGCCGGGCTCGACACCGGCGATGCGTAGCCGCTCGTCGTGGTCGACCTCCTTGTCCTTGTCGTTCAGGCACTGGTTCGGACCCCAATCGGTCTTGCCGGCCGGTGAGAGCTGGAATCCGGAGATCGTCTCCGTCGTCAGGTTCCAGAGCCTGATGCCCTTGCCCTTGGCCTGCGCCAGTGCGGCGTTCGGCACCGCAACCAGGAGGAGGCCGATCGCAATCAGCGTGCGCCGCATGGGTGAATCTCCCTCGATATGTCGGTCCAGTTGACCCGCGTTCTCATTTCGATTCAAGCGGCAAGGCCGCAAGCTCGGCCCTGATGCGGCCGAGATCGGCTTCGCTGCGCATCGCGCGCGGAATGGCGATCGGCACCTCCTGCACGATATGCGCGGGGCGCGGCGACAAGACCAGCAGGCGGTCGCCGAGCCGGATCGCATCGTCGAGACTATGGGTCACGAGCAGCGTCATCACCGGACGCCGCGCCACCAGCATTGCGATCTCGTCGCGCAACCGGCCGGCGAGGGCGTCGTCGAGCGAGGCGAGGGGTTCGTCGAGCACCAGCAGGTCGGGCTCGACCGCGAAAGCGCGGGCGAGTGCGACGCGCCGGGCAAGGCCGAGCGACAACTCGCCGGGAAAGTGGCTGCGATGCGCCTCCAGCTCCAGAATCCTGAACAGCTCCGACAGCTTCGCCTCGGTCACATCAGGGGCCGCCAGCCGCACATTCTGCTCGACCGAACGCCACGGCAGCAGCCGGGGCTCCTGGAACACCATTCCGATCCGCGCCTGCGGCGGCCGCGCGATATGGCCCCTGAAATCGTCATCGAGCCCGAGGATGATGCGCAGCATCGTGCTCTTGCCGCAGCCGGACGGACCGATGAGCACGCCGACCTCGCCGGGGCAAAGCGCGAACTTGAGCGGCGCGAGCACCTCGTGGGTCCCGCCCGCGGCACTCGTGAACGTCTTGCCCGTGATGTCGACCTCAAGCCGCACGTGGCCGCCACCGGGTTGTGCGGGCTTCGAACGGCTGCACCAGCAAGGTTTCGATCACGAGCACGACCGCGGCGAATGTCAGCGAATAGGCCAGCAGCCGCGGCGTGTCGAACAGCTGGAAGGCGACGCCGATCTCGAAACCGACGCCGTTCGGACGTCCGAGCAGCTCGGCGACCAGCACGATCTTCCACACCAGCGACAGCCCGGAACGGGCGGCGGCCGCGATATAGGGCGCAAGTTGCGGCAGCACGACATGGCGGAATGCGCGCCAGCGCGGCATCGCGAACACGCTCGCCATCTCGTCGAGCGAGCGGTCGAGCGCGCGGGTGCCCTCGCGCAAGGTGACGACGGCGGTCGGCAGCTTGTTGATGGCGATCGCCGCGATCGCGGCGGTCTCGGTCAGGCCGGCCCAGATATAGGCCAGCACGATCACGACCAGTGCGGGCAGGTTGAGCAGCAGGATCAGCCAGGGATCGCCGAGCCGGTCGGCGAGCCTGACCCGTCCCATCAGGTAGCCGATGGCGCTGCCGAGCGACATCGCCAGCACGAAGGCGAGCGCGACGCGCGCCAGCGTGGCGCCGAGATGCAGGAACAGCGCGCCGGATGAGGCTTCCGCAATCATCACCTCGAGCACCGCCGGCGGGGACGGCAGCTTCGCGCCGCCGACGAACAGCGCGGCAATCCACCAGGTCGCGAGGAGCAGGGCGAAGGAGAGAAGACGCAGCACCTCAGTCTCCGGGCACGGCGTGGTAGAACGTGCCGGGATCGAGCTCGGCCGCGGGGCCGACGAGATCTCGGCCACCGACCTCGGCCAGCACGCGATACAGCACGCGCGCGTCCTGTTCCTCCTCGGCGATGCTCCGGCGTGGAATACCGTCGCGATAGCGCTCGCGATAGGTCTTGAGCAGGGTGACATCGCTCGTGCCGGTCAGCGGCGCGATCTTGTCCCAGGCCGCATCCGAGCTGACCAGCAATTGCTTGGCCTTGCGGGTCATGGCGATGAAGCGCGCCACGGCGTCGCGATGGCTCGCGGCCCAATTCTCGTCGAAGACGTAACCGACCGCGGAGACGGCGCCCTTGGCGCCCAGCTTCGGTAGAATGTCTTCGATGCCGGCGAGGCGCCTGAAACCCTTGGCTTCGAGCTGGGCACAGAAATTCCAGAAGTTGAGGCTGGCCTCCATCTCGCCGTCGAGCGCCTTGGCTGCGAGCAGGGGCGGGGCGCCATAGACGACGGTCGCCTCAGACTTCAGGTCGATGCCGTCCTGCTTCATGCGCGCCTGCAGCAGCAGCCAGCTCTTGTCGATTGCTCCGCCCGCGACAGCGAGCTTGCGGCCCTTCAAGTCGGCAAGCGACTTGATCGGCGATGACGCCGGCACCATCACCGCGCCGAGCGCACTGGAGTAGGGATAGAAAGTGAGCTTGGCACCGAGCGCTCGCTCGCGCGACACCCACAGCCAGTCCGACAGGATGATGTCGGCGCTGCCTGCGCGCATTGCGATCTTGCCGGCCTCGGTGCTCGCGAGCTCGGTGACCTCCAGCGTGAGGCCCGCTTCCTTGTCGAGCCCGCTGGCGCGGATCGCGGCCAGCTCCCAGGAGAACGTTCCGGTTTTCTGCACTGCAAGGCGGATGGTCTCCGCGGCGCGGCCGGGTGCGGCCAGCATCAGCGCCAGCGTCGCCGCGACCGCCAACGGTCGACCAAGTGCCCTTATCAGGCCAAGTGCCCTTATCAGCCCAAGTGCTCTCATCACCTTGTGAGCCGTTTCCTCTGACAGAGTGCTTTTCAGGACAATACGCATAGCATAGCTTTGGTCGCAACCAGCGGGAGGATGCGCATGAAACTGGCCGGACAGCTACGACCGATTGTCGCCGCATTGACGGTGCTGGCGGCGACGTCGTGCGTGGCGCAGGCCGAGGACGTCAATGATTATCCCACGTCGGCGCGCGCGGAGTACGTCTATGGCTGCATGAAGGCCAATGGCGAGAGCCGGCAATCGATCGAGCAATGTTCCTGCTCGATCGACGTGGTGGCCTCAATCATCCCCTATGAGCGCTATGTGACCGCGGAGACCGCGCTCAGCATGTCGCAGGTGCGAGGCAATCTCGGCGTCCAGTTCCGCACATCGGAGCAGGCCAACACGGCAATGAACGATCTGCGGCGGGCGCAGGCGGAAGCCGAAGTGCGGTGCTTCTGAAGATTTCTTCCTTC
Source organism: Bradyrhizobium sp. WBOS07 (assembly GCF_024585165.1). NCBI lineage: Bacteria > Pseudomonadati > Pseudomonadota > Alphaproteobacteria > Hyphomicrobiales > Nitrobacteraceae > Bradyrhizobium > Bradyrhizobium sp. WBOS07. The sequence continues at coordinate 3,968,616 of NZ_CP029008.1, read as the reverse complement.
TCCCCTTGTGGGAGAAGGTGGCGCGAAGCGTCGGATGAGGGGTATCTCTCCGCGAGCTCATGTGTGGAGAGATACCCCTCACCCGTCTCGCCGCTGCGCGGCGATCCACCCTCTCCCACAAGGGGAGAGGGAATCAGAGCAAGCGTCACGAACTAAGTCCCCGGCTTCTCGACATCCCACTCGTTGCGGAACACGTGTCCCTCCGTGTCCCTGGCTTCCGCGCGGAAACGCTTGGCGCCGTTGGAGACGTAGGTGAAGCGCAGATTGGGATCTTCCGAGATCGAGATGCCGCCTTCCATCGACAGCACGGGGCTGTCGTCCTGCGTCAGCTTCAGCTGGTTGATGAAGAAGGCGGGAATATAGAGCTGCGTGACCTGGTCCATCTGCAGGCCGGAATTGTTGGGATGGCCGATCATGATCTGCGCTTCGCGGACGCGGCTCGCCGGCGCTTCCTCGCGCGCGAACTGCCGGTAGCGCATCTTGCCGAGCCGGCTGTTGGCTTCCTCGACATTCTTTCCCGCCGGCGCCGAGCAGCCCCCGGAGGCTTTTACGTAGACCTTCGAGACATAGAGCTGGCCGTCGCTGAGCTCGGCCACCGCGTGGACGTCGGTGTAATTGTTGACACGCACGCGCGTCGAGATCTCGGTGACATTGGCATCGGCGCCGAGCTCGAACTTCGCCGCCATCGGCGCCGGGTTACGGTCGATCACGAGCGTGATCGAACGGATCCGTCGGCTGTCTGCGGGCGACAGCTTGCTGCGCAGGGTCACCGGCACGATCGCCGCGTCCTCGGCGCGATACGGCATCTCGATGCCGATGACGGCGCTGCCGTCATTCATCGGACGGCCATTGAAGATGTCCTGCACCAGGCCCGGCCAGGGATCGTAGGCTTCTTCGGCCTGCACCGGCATGGCAAAGGCGATGCCGAGCAGTGCGGCGATCAGGGGCAGGCGGCGTGTGCATCCCGTCATGGTCATGGTCCTCTGAGACAGCGAAGCCGATCTCGTCCCCGGATGTCAGCGAAGCCGATCTGCTTATGTTAGCGCGCCGGCTACTCCCATTCAATTTCCGAGAATGCTGCAGTTGCGTTCCGGGCGTTGTAATCGCCGAACAGCTCCCAGCGCGGTCGCTCCTCGGCAGCCGCCTTGTCGGCGGCGGCCCGGATCGGCTCGCCTTTCTTGTTCGAGGCGCGGACGTCGGACAGCAGCGTTGACAGGTAACGCCGTTCGTCGGCCAGCGCGGCGGGCCAGTCGCTCACGGGGCCGTGACCGGGAACGACACGCTGCGCCGGAATCGCCTCCAGCTCCTTCAACGTGTCGAGCCAGCCGCGGATGCTGCCGTCCATGACCGGAATGTGGCGGAGAAAGACGAGGTCGCCTGCAAACAGGGTCCTGGTCGTCTCGTCGTACACGGTGACGTCGTTGTCGCTATGTCCGGCCCGCCAGCCACGCAAGGTTAGGCGACGTGACCCGAGATCGAGCGTCATCGTGTCCGAAACCAGGAGGGTGGGAGCAATGATCCTCACGGGATCGATCAGCTCGCTACCCATGATGCGGCGAAAATTGTCGAGATAGTGAGGCCCGCGCGTCGCGAGCGCCTGGGGCAGCTTGCCATGGCCGACGAAGCTTGCGCCTGTGGTGGCGAAGGCCGCGTTACCGAAGACGTGGTCGGGGTGGCCGTGGGTGTTGATGACATAGCGGATCGGCTTGGGCGTACGGGCCCGCACCGCCGCCAGCAGGGCCTCGCCTTCGCGCACGCTGCCGCCGGTGTCGATGACAGCCACGCCATCATCGCCCACGATGAAGCCGACATTGGCAATGTCGCCCTCGTTCTCACGGCTCATCAGGGCAATGGCCCCGGAGTGTACGAAGATTCCCGGCGCGACTTCGCTCACAGGCAATTCGGCCGCCCCGGCCCGTGCTAGCGTTGCTGTCCCCAGCAGGGACAAGGCTGCGATCACTCGAGCGATGCGAGACACTTTTCCGCCTCAGTTCAAAGGATGGCCTGCATTGCACTGCAACAAAGGAAACCCAGCAGGGTCTGGCAAAACATGGCGCGTCATGCGTTGCATGGATAGCATTCAAACAAAACGAGGAGGAAGCGCGATGACGGAGGCCGGACGACATCGTCGCTGGTTGTTTTCACTGTGGGTCCTGGTTGCGTCCTGCGCGCTCGGCGATGTCGCCGTTGCGCAGACCAATGACAGCGGCGACCTCTCGTTCGAGCTGGTCGATCCGAACGTGCTGCGCGTCTGTGCCGATCCACGCAATCTGCCGTTCTCGAATGAAAAGGGCGAGGGGTTCGAGAACAAGCTGGCCGAGCTGTTTGCGGACAGGCTCAAGAAGAAGCTCGACTATGTCTTCTTCCCGCAAGCCACGGGCTTCGTGCGGATGACGTTGGGCGCGCATCGCTGCGACGTCATCATGGGCTTTCCGCAGGGCGATGACGTCGTGCAAGGCACCAATCCCTATTATCGCACCACCTATGCGCTGGTCGCCAAGACCGGCAGCGGACTCGACGGCGTCGATACGCTGGAGGATCCGAAGTTGAAGGGCAAGCATGTCGGCATCGTCGCCGGCACCCCGCCGGCGACCAACATGGCCATCGCCGGCCTGATGAGCAATGCGAAACCCTATCCGCTGATGGTCGACACGCGCTACGATAATTCGGCGCAGGCCATGATCGACGACCTCGCGGCCGGCAAGATCGACGCCGGCGTGCTGTGGGGGCCGATGGCCGGCTACTACGCGAAGAAGGTCGGATCGCTTCATGTCACGCCGCTGGTGAAGGAGACCACGGGGCCGAAGCTGGTCTACCGCATCGGAATGGGCGTGCGTCCCGCCGACCAGAACTGGAAACGGCAGCTCAACAAGCTGATCCAGGAGAACCAGGGCGAGATCAACAAGATCCTGCTCGACTTCGGCGTTCCGCTGCTCGACGAAAGCGATCGGCCGCTCAATGCGGAGACGGCCAAGAAAACACCGTAAGGCAAACGCCGTGAGGCAGACGCCATGAGGCGGCTTCCCGCCGTTGTGCTCCTCGCTGCCGTGCTGGCGGCGCCGGTTCAGGCGCAGCAGCAGGAGCCATTCGAGCCTGAGAATTATCGCGCCGACAATTATCGCGCGCCGGTGCCGGCGACGCTGGCCGGCGCGCGAGTGCTGACCACGGCGGACGCCGAAGCGATCTGGCGCGCCAAGAGCGGCGTGTTCATCGACGTGCTGCCGCGCCCGCCGAAGCCCAAGAATCTTCCGGAAGGCACGGTGTGGCGCGATGCGCCGCGCAGGAACATTCCGGGCAGCGTCTGGCTGCCGGATACCGGCTACGGCACCTTGCCGCCGGCCATGGATGACTATTTCCAGCGGGGGCTCGCTCGTGTCGCGGGCGGCGACAAGGCCGCGCTGCTGGTGATCTATTGCCTCGCCGATTGCTGGATGTCCTGGAACGCCGCCAAGCGCGCGCTGGCCTATGGCTATTCCAACATCGCCTGGTACCCCGACGGCACCGACGGATGGGAACGGGCCAAGCTTCCGACAGAAGAGTCGCAGCCGGAACCGCGGCCGGAGCAATAGCGACTGGATGGCCACCGCAGCTCGGGATCCAAAGCGCGGCGCAACTCACTCCACGTCATTGCGAGCGCAGCGAAGCAATCCAGGGTCCTTCCGCGGAGGGACTCTGGATGGCTTCGCCGCAACAGCTCCTCGCAATGACGGTGCAGGCCGAGCCCTATTGCTTCTGCAACTTGGTCAGGGTGCCGGTGCCGTTATTGTCGGTCGCAGAATAGTTCACCCTGTCGCCGGCATGAACGGCGTCCAGCATCGCGGCGTCCTTGGCCTTGTATTCCTGGAGCGCGCCGGCACTTCCGGTGCTGGCGCCGACCGTGCCCTTCTGCGTCTGCTGGATCGAGATCGTGCCGTTGAGCCGATCGATCCGCATCACCATGCCGGTCATGTCGTCAGCAACAGCGCTGGTTGCGAGCAGGCTGAGGGCCGCAGCGCCCGCCCAGATAAACTTGGTGGTTCCCATCGAGGCCTCCCGACGTCCTGGAGTTCACTTCGACAAGCCATCCTAGATCGATTTGGTTCCGCCGGATAGCCGCGGCGAGGGTTAACGATCTGACGCTATCGCGGGAACTTACGACTGCCGTCAGGGAAGCTGACGCTATTCCATCTCCTGCTGAATCACGCGGCCGAGCGCGAACAGGCGCTGGTCGATCGTGGTTGGAACCTCGCAGACGAACCGCACCACCTTGTTGCGGTCCTCGAAAATGCGGGTCTTCCAGATCAGCTCGTTGCTGAGCGCCTCGACCTTGGCCTCGTCACGCGGCGTGGCGCCCTGAAGCGCCTGGAGCTGGATTGCCTCCTCGCGGATCTTGTCGGCGGCCTCGCGCTGCTTGCGGCTGACGCGTTCGAGCCCGTTCATGACCTGCGAGCGCTGGGCGTTGAGGGTATCGAACAGGCCGGCGAACAGCAGCTTTGCGTTGGTCGTCTTGTCGGCGGAAGAGGCAGCCAGGAAGTCCTTCACCAGCTTCGCGGCCTCGTCCATCGGGGTCTTGCGCGCCGACAGCTTTGCGACCAGGGCGGTGATTTTCGCGTCGTTCTTCCACCTGGTCTCGGCGTCGTCGAGCGCGGGCCCCGCCCAGACGGCGGCGAGCGAGATCTCTGGCACCTTGGCCTGCGTGCACGGCCAGTTGGGGTAGCGCGGATCGGCCGCGCGGGCGACCGTGCCCGACAGCGCGAGTGTCAGAACAGCCATCGCCAGAACCTTCATCCTTCGCCTCCTGCGGGCCCCCGTCGCGCCAGCCCACGCGAGGGATCATAGGCCAGAATTGCACCGATCATGAAGACGATTGTGCAAGCTGCAACCACCGCCAGCGCGATCCAGTTGATCTGCCCGTAAAGTGCAAAACGTATCAGCTCGACCGCATGGGTGAACGGATTGGCCTCGCAGAGATAGTACAGATAAGGGCTGCCTTCCTGGACCCGCCAGAGCGGATAGAGCGCGGAGGAGGCGAAGAACATCGGAAAGATGACGAAGTTCATGACCCCGGCGAAGTTCTCCAGCTGCTTGATTCCGGAGGAGATCAGCATGCCGAGCGAGCCGAGCATCAGCCCGGACAGGATCAGCGCCGGCAGCACGGTGAGATAGCCCGACGACGGCGGGGTGATGTCCCAGAACCAGGCGATCAGAAGGAACGCATAGACCTGGAGCAGCGACACCGCGGTCCCCGCCAGCAGCTTGCAGAACAGCAGGAACCCGCGCGGCAGCGGGCTCACCAGGAGCGTACGCATGTTGCCCATCTCGCGGTCGTAGACCATGGACAGCGATGACTGCATGCCGTTGAAGAGCTGGATCATCGCCATCAGCCCGGGCGCGATATAGACCTCGTAGAGGATGTAGGTCTCGTAGGGCGGGATGATGGAGATGCCGAGCACCTGGCGGAAGCCGGCGGCGAAGATGAACAGCCACACCAGCGGCCGCACCAGCGCCGAGACGAAGCGCTCGCGCTGATGCAGGAAGCGCAGGCCCTCGCGCCAGACGATGCCGGTGAGACAGGTCATGTACTCGGCGAATGAGAAGCCACGCGGGGCCTCGCGCGCCGTGATGCTGCTCATGCGCCGCCTCCCGGCAACGTTTGCGCACCGGTCAGGCGCATGAAGGCGGTGTTGACGTCCTGCGCGCCGGCCTCCGTGACGACGCGGCTCATCGGCCCCCGCGCCAGCACCTTGCCCTGGTGCAGCACCACGAGGTCGTCGCTGGGCATGATCTCGTCGAACAGGTGCGTGGCCCAGAGCACGCCGATGCCTTGCTCCGTCACGAGCTGGCGGACCTGGCCGATGATGTCGGCGCGCGCCTTGACATCGAGGCCGACCGTCGGCTCGTCGAGCAACAACAGCCGCGGCCGGTGCAGCAGCGCCCGCGCGATCTCCAGCCGCCGCATCTGTCCGCCCGAGAGATCGCGTACCTTGCTGCCGGCGCGCTCGTCCAGCCCGATGCGGCCGAGCAGCTCGGCGCTGCGCGCTGCGGCCTCGCTCCGGCCGATGCCGTGGAGTGCGGCGTGATAGAGCAGGTTCTGCGTCAGCGACAGGTCGAGGTCGAGCGTGCGCGGCTGGAATACCACCCCCAGCAGCCGCAGCGCCTCGCCGGGACTCTTGCTGATGTCGTGACCGAAGATGACGACACGGCCGGACTGGATGCCGAACAGGCGCGTGATGAGCGAGAACAGCGTGCTCTTGCCGGCGCCGTTGAGGCCGAGCAGGGCCGTAAAGCTTGCCGGCTGCACATCGAAAGAGACGTCGATCAGCGCCCGGCGCGACCCATAGGCATGGCTGACGCCGTCGATCGACAGCGCCGGCACCGCTGCCGTCTCCAGCCTCGGCGCCTCCTGTGGTTCGGGACTCGGCGCAAGGCTGGTCATGGCGCGATCGCGACGCCCCAGGGCAGTTCGCCCACCTGAATGGTCTTGATCACCTTCTGCGCGGCGACGTCGATGACGGAGACGTCATTCGAGACGCCGTTGGTGGTCAGCAGATATTTTTCATCGGGCGTGAACGCCACGTGCCAGACCCGCTGCCCGACCAGCAGATATTTCGTCACTTTGCGCGAGGCGACGTCGACCACGGCGATGCGGTTGGCCGGGCCGAGCGCGACAAAGGCGGTCTTGTCGTCCTTGGTCATGCCGATGCCAACCGGCTGGATCGCCTCTTTCCGCAGGCCCGGAATCTCGAACGTGACCTTGCCGATCACCTCGTGCTTCCTGGGGTCGATGATCGAGACGGTGCCGCCGATCTCGGAGGACACCCACACTTCGGAACTATCGTGCTTGAATTCGGCATAGCGCGGCCGGGCATCGACCAGCACGTTGGCGACGATCTGGCGCGTGGCCGTGTCGATGAAATGCGCCATGTTGGTGGTTTCGGAGGTGTTGATCAGCGTCTTGCCGTCGGGGCTGATGGTCATGCCCTCGGGCTCGACGCCGACCTGGATGTCGCCGAGCCGGGTACGCTTCTCGAGATCGATCACGGTGACCGTGTTGTCGTTCTCGTTGGCGACGTAGAGGGTTTTTCCGGCCGCATCCTGGGCGAACAATTCAGGATCGGGGCCGGAGGGCAGGCTGTCGACCACGACTTGCGTCTTGGCGTCGATCACCTGGATGGTGTCGTCGTCGCCGACCGCGACCATCACGAACTTGCCGTCGCGCGTAAAATCGATGCCGCGCGGGCGCTGGCCGACCTTGATGGTCTTGGTCACGGTCCAGCTGTCGGTGTCGATCACCGAAACCGTGTTGCTCTTCTCGTTCGAGACATAGGCAACGAAGGCCTGCGCGGGCGCTGCTATGAGCCCAAGAGTCAGCAGCGACGCTGCTCGTAGCATGCGTGATATCCGCCCGCGGGCGGTCGTCACCTCCCCCGCTTGCGGGGGAGGTCGTATCGCATCGAAAGATGCGATACGGGAGAGGGCTCTTTCCTCTTGGGGGCTCTCGCGAGCCGAGACACCCTCTCCCCAACCCTCCCCCGCTCGCGGGGGAGGGGGCGCAGCGTCGTCGCGGTGGCAGCTCAATCTCATCTCACATCGCTCACTTCAGCTTGCATTTGCTCTCCGGACGATCATAGCCGAGCGTGTCGAGCTCGGAGACCTGGTGCAGGAATCCTTCCTGCGGCGAGACCGACACCACCATGCGGCCGTCGACCAAGAGGATCGGCTGGCGCAGCTGTAAATTCCAGTCGCGTAGGGTCAATCGCGTGCCCTTGAAGGCCGCGACCGAGAAATCCGGGGCCTTGATGAAGTCCGTGACCTTCTTGACGTCACCTGAATTGGTGCGCGAGGTGGCTTCGCCGATCATGCGCACCGCGGTCCAGGCCTGCATGTCGCGCGCGGTCATGCGCCGCGAATTCAGTTTCATGAAGCGGTTCTGCATCTGGATCGCGCCCCACTGGTCCAGCGATGCGTCCCAGCTGCGCGGCACGAGGCCGGCCGAGCCGGCGACGGGGCGCGGATCCCAGGTGCGATAGGGCAGGTAGCCGGCGAACACCTCGCTCTCGTCGGCAGCGACCAGCACGTCGTAGGCCGGCGCGCCTTGCGTGAACACCGGCATCTGACGCTGGATCAGCGTGACGCCGCTGTCGGTGCGCCGCGCGCCGCCCTTGTCTTCAAAGGTCTTCTCCTGCACGATCTTGGCGCCGAACCGTGCGGCGGTGCGCCGCAGCGCGTCCGCAAACAGCTTGTCCTCGTCGTGCGAGCCGACCACCAGTAGCCAGCGCGACCACTTCTTCCAGGCCAGATATTGCCCGAGCGCATCGGCCAGCATCGCGCGCGTCGGCGCGGTGTGGATCACGTTGGCGCGGCAATCGGCCTCGCGCAGCCGCTCGTCGATCGCCCCCGCATTGAACAACAGCGTGCCACGGTCGCGCAGGGCATCCGAGACTTTCAGCAGCGCGTCGGCCGGCAGGTCGGCGATGATGAAGCCGTTCTTCTCTGCCAGCGCTGTCGCGGCCTGCACCGGGTCGTCGCCTTCCTTGACGCGGCGCTCTTCCAGCGCGAACCGCTGGCCGAGGAATTTTCCGGTGGTGTTGTTGTCATCGATCGCGAGGCGGGCGCCGGCGACGCCGTCATTCTCCGCGGGCTGCTCGATCAGCGACAGCGTCGATCGGGGAGCGGCGAGGCCGAGATAGCCGACGCCGATCAGGACAGGCTCCGCCGCGAGCGCGCTCGTCGCAGCAAGACCAATGCCGATCAGACCGGCCAACCATCGGATCATGTTTCCTCCGGACGATCTCCCCGGCTTGACCCCAGGTGGAGAATTGTCTCTGCTTCAAGCATGACCAATTTGTCAGGGCATGCAACCCCGCATTTCGTCCGCGCGCTGGCGGCGTCCGGAATCACGATCATGCGAGCATCGATGATGGCCGCCGCTTTGCTGTTGACGCCTTCGTTCGCGCGCGCCGACCCGCCGAAGCTGGCCGTGTTCGATTTCGAGCTGATCGACACCAGCCTGCCCGGGGAGTTCTACGGCTCCAGGCCCGAAGAGGCACGGCTCCTGCGCATCAGCGAGCAGCTCCGCAAGGAATTGACCGATTCCGGCAGGTTCCAGGTGCTGGACATCGCGCCGGTCAGGGACGCCGCCCGCCGCGCCAACTTGCAGGCCTGCGGCGGCTGCGATCTCAAGCTCGCGGGGCAGTTGGGAGCGGAGCTCGAGATCACCGGCATGGTGCAGAAGGTCTCGAACCTGATCATCAACCTCAACGTCTATCTGCGCGACGTGAAGACCGGCGCCATGATCACCGCGGCGAGCGTCGACATGCGCGGCAACACCGATGAAGCCTGGACGCGCGCGATGAGCTACCTGATCCGCAACCGCTTGCTCGCGCCGAATTACGGCAGGCGGGAGTAGGGTATTCTCCGAGCGACTTGGGAAGCGTAGGGTGGGCAAAGGCGCAACGCGCCGTGCCCACGATCAATCAATGATTCGAGAGAATCGTGGGCACGCTTCGCTTTGCCCACCCTACGAGACCGCGAGCGTCACAGCCCAGTCCCCCTCTCTCCGCAAGCGGAGCGAGGGAGAAGCTCACCCCTTCAGCTTCTCCGCATGCCAGTGCAGGTGATCGCCCATGAAGGTCGAGATGAAATAATAGCTGTGGTCGTAGCCCGCCTGACGCCGCAGCGTCAGCGGGATGCCCGCCTTGGTGCAGGCGGCTTCGAGCAGCTCCGGCTTGAGCTGCTCCTTCAGGAAATTGTCAGCCTCGCCGACGTCGACCAGGAAGCCGGAGAACTTGGCGCCGTCCTCGATCAGCGCCACCGTGTCGTGGCTGCGCCAGGCCTCCTTGTGCGGTCCGAGATAGCCGGTCAGCGCCTTGATGCCCCAAGGCACGAGCGAGGGCGCCACGATCGGCGCGAACGCGCTCGCCGCGCGATAGCGGTGCGGGTTGCGCAGCGCCACCGTCAGCGCGCCGTGACCGCCCATCGAATGACCCATGATGGATTGCCGTTTGGCGTCGACGGGAAAATTTCCCGCCACGAGCTTGGGGAGTTCGTCCGTCACGTAGCTCCACATCCGATAATTGCGCGCGAACGGCTCCTGCGTGGCGTCGACATAGAAGCCGGCCCCGAGCCCGAAATCATACGCATTGTTGGCATCGCCGGGAACGTCCGGCCCGCGCGGTGAGGTGTCGGGCGCGACGAAGATCAGGCCGAGCTCGGCACAGGCCTTGCGGAACTCGCCCTTCTCGGTGACGTTGGCGTGCGTGCAGGTGAGGCCGGACAGATACCAGACCACGGGCAGCTTCGCGCCTTCGGCATGCGGGGGAACGTAGACCGAGAACACCATGTCGGTTCCGGTCGCCTGGCTCGCATGGCGGTACACGCCCTGCACGCCGCCGTAGGATCTGTTGGTCGAGACAGTCTGAATCGTCATGCCCTAGCTCCGTGGCATTTCACCACATCAACATTGCAACGCTTGTGTGAGCGAAAGTGTGGCGGCGGCCCGCGTCAGGCGACACCGCTGTCGATCGCCAACCGCACCAGCTCGACCGAGGTCTTCACGCCGAGCTTCTGGCGCATGATGGAGGAGGTGTTGGCGACCGTCTTGTACGACGATTGCACCAGCCAGGCGATCTCCGACAGGCTCTTTCCGGCGCTGAGCAGCCGCAGAATCTCCATCTCGCGCGCGTTCAGCTTCGACAATGGGCTTTGCGCCAGCGTCGGCCCGGCGAAGGCGATGCTGCGCGCGATCGCGCTCGGCAGGTACGTGCCGCCGCCGCCGACGGCGCGGATCGCCTCGACGAGGTCGTCGGGGTCGCCGGTCTTGGAGACGTAGCCCTTGGCCCCGCATTCGATCGCGCGCGCGGCGAAAGCCGGGTCGTCGTTCATGCTGAACATGATGATGCGGGCCTCGGGCGCGCGTTCGAGAATGCGGCGCGCGAGCTCGAATCCGGAGACGGTCGGCAGATTGATGTCGATGATGCAGAGGTCGGGACGTTCGACGATGAAGACGCATTCGCCGTCTTCGGCGTCGGCGGCCTCCAAAATCTCGATCTCGCCCTCGTCGGCCAGCACGGCGCGGCAGCCGGAGGCGACGATGGGATGATCATCCACGATCAGAATGCGCATAGGCGTTCCCCGTGACAGCGTTTCCTGTAATGAACTTGCCTGCTCTGCGCCGCATGATACCGACCTGGGACAGGCGCGTGAGCGATGTGTCCGAGCTCGCCTCATGCAACCCGGCCGGGATTGCTGTACGCTTCCGATTAGATATCCGCCGCTCCGCCCCTGTCAACGTCATCGGACAGCGGCGGGCAGAGCTTCGCGAGGCACGAGCGATACCCATGTGGCAAAATCTATCCTTGCGCGGGCGCATCAACCTCCTGCTGGCGCTGCTGCTGGCGCTGGGGCTCGCCGTCAATATCGGCCGCCAGGTCGCGGAGGCAGGTCCCCGCGTGCAGGCCGAGGACCAGAGCGTGATCCGCCTCGCGCGCGAATTCATCGAAATGATCGTGGCCGACCTCAACGAAGCCCCCGATCCGGACGCCAGGCTGAACCAGATCGCCCGCGATCTCAGCCGTCTTCGCCATGTCAGCATCACGCTCCGGGATGCCGCTGGCCATCCGCTGACGCCGCCGCGGGCCGATGCCGATGCCGACACGCACGGGCCACCAGCCTGGTTCGTCAGCCTGGTTCACCCCGACCAGACCGCGGTGAGCGTTCCGGTAACGGTCCATGGCAGGCCCGGTTCGCTCCTGATCACCTCGCATCCCGATGACGAGATCGCGGAGATCTGGGACGGCATCGTGACCCAGCTCGAGGTCGGCTCGGCGATCGCGCTGGCGCTGTTCCTGTTGATGATGAATGTGGTCGGCCGGGCCTTGGCGCCGCTGCAGTCGCTGGCGGAGACGATGGGGAAGCTCGAAGGCGGACATTACGAGGCCCGCGTCACGCCGGGCGGTGCGCCGGAGCTCGCCGCGATCTGCACCAAGCTCAACCACCTTGCCGCAACGCTTCATGAGGCGGTCGAGGACAAGCGGCGCCTCGCCGAGCGAGCGGTTTCGCTTCAGGATATCGAGCGCAAGGAGATCGCGCGCGAGCTCCACGACGAGTTCGGGCCGTATCTGTTCTCGTTGCGCGCACATGCCGGCGCGCTGGCGAAGCAGGCGGACGGACGGGTTCCCAATGCGGAAGCCGTGCGAAAACACGGCAGCGCCATGCTGGAGCAGATCAACGCCCTGCAGCAGTTCAATCGCCGCGTGCTGGAGCGCCTCCGCCCGGTCGGGCTCGCCGAGCTCGGCCTGCGCCAGGCGCTGGAATCGCTGTCGCGGCTGTGGCGGGAATCGCATCCGGATGTCGCGGTCGAGACCGTGATCTCACCCGCGCTCGGGCCCACCGGCGAGACCGCCGATCTCACCATCTACCGCATCGTGCAGGAGGCGCTCACCAATGTGTTCCGCCACGCCGGCGCGACCTCGGTCAATGTCGTCATCGAACCGGCGGAGCAGACGGCTCACGACGGCCGCTCCTGCGCCCGGGTGCGGGTCAGCGACAATGGCCGCGGCATGGAGCCCGGCCAGAAGCTCGGCTTCGGCCTCGTCGGCATGCGCGAGCGGATCCTGGCGCTGGGCGGTACGCTTAATGTCGTCTCCGGTGACGGAGGGGTGACGGTGGAGGCCTTGGTTCCGACGGCCGCGTCCTGATCCGAATTGATGTCGCGCCGCGCCGGGTCAATTCGAACCGTCTGCGCCGCCCGCGAGCTCGTACGCTAGGCGGAGCAGGTCGCTGGTGCGACGGATCCCGAGCTTGATCCTCGCCTGCTTGACGAGCCGCGCGACGGCGCGCGGCGTGATGTCCAGCTCTTCGGCGATCGCAGAGTAGGCGTTTCCCTGGCCGAGCAGGCTGAGCGCCTCTCTTTCCCTGCGCGTCAGTGTGGCGGCCTTGCCGAATTCGACGTGATCGGGCAGGGGCACGCCGCGCAAATTGATCCGCTCGTCGACATAGCGATGACCGAGCCTGACCTGACGCACCGCCTTCGGCAGCTCGTCCGGTGCCGAGTCCTTCAGCAGATATCCGATGGCTCCCGCCTTGATTGCGGACGCGACGATGCTTGCGTCCGCATGCATGCTGAAAACCAGCACGCGTGCGAGCGGTGCATCCGAGGAGATGCGATGCAGTAGGTCGACGCCGCCCAGTGCTTCTCCGGGAAAGGTCAGATCCAGGATGACGACTCCGGGCCGGTGCTCCAGGAATGCCTGATAGCCGCTCGGCACATCACGCGCAGCGACGACGTCCTCGACGTCGCCCAGCACGACGCGGCACGCTTCTGCGATGATTGGATGATCATCGACGACGAGTATCGGGCTCAAATTGAACTCTCTGGTCTGCATCGCGCTTGATTGATGCAACGTTAGGCTTGAAACCATCTCCGCCGGCTGCGGCAATGCCTGCCGCAGCCGTGTCGCCGCGTCACTTCTTCGGGCGTATGGCGTCGGCCGTGCCCTGGATGAAAGCCTGAATCTTCACGACATCGGCTTCCGTCAGCTTGCCCGTGAAGTCCGGCATGCCCTTATCGCGGAACGGTCCCTTGAACACGATGTTCTTGAGGTTGGCGATCTCCTCCGCCGGCACGTAGCCGAGGTTGCGGACGTTGCCGCCCTTGTCGACACCGGGCACGCCATGGCAGGTGGCGCAGGCGGCGACATAGAGCGCCGTTCCTTCCGGCACGTCCTTCGGATCGTACTTCACGCCCTGGATCAGGCCCTCGGTCTGGTACTTCACGAATTCCGGCAGCGGCGCCTTGCCGTTGAGCGCGAACGTGTACACCGTTCCAGGGCTTTGCCGCTCGGTCGCCCGCTGTGCCATGCCATAGACACCGCCCCAGCCGACGGCAATCGAGACATATTGCACGCCGTCGAGCATATAGGTTGAAGCCGCAGCGACGACGCCGGTGCCGGTCGGTGTCTCCCACAGCGCCTTTCCGGTCTTGGCGTCATAGGCGACGAACCGACCATCCGCCGTGCCCTGAAACACCAGGTTTCCGGCCGTGGTCAGCGTGCCGCCGTTCCATGGCGAGGGGTATTCGACGCGCCAGGCTTCCTTCTGCCTGACCGGGTCCCACGCGATCAGACGCCCGAACGGAAGACTCTTGGGCGGCTCGCCATTCAGGACGAAGCCGACGTTCCAGCCGGTGGCGCCGCCGAACTTGCCCGGCGTTGCCGCATTCTGCTTGAATTTCTTTTCCGGGATGAGGTTGAGCGGCACGTTCTGGGCCGGCAGATAGACCAGCCCGGTTTGCGGGTTGAACGACATCGGATGCCAGTTGTGGGCGCCGTAGGGTCCCGGGATCGAGTCGTAGGCCGCATCGCCGCGCGCGGCCGGCACCTCGATCGGGCGGCCGTTGGCGTCGTAGCCGGTGGCCCAGTTCACATCGACGAAGTTCTTCGCCGAGATGAACTTGCCGTTGGTGCGGTCGATCACGAAGAAGAAGCCGTTCTTGGGCGCGTGCAGGATGACTTTGCGCGGCGCGCCGTCGATGCTGATGTCGGCGAGGATCATCGGCTGGGTCGAAGTGTAGTCCCAGTGATCGCCGGGCGTCTCCTGATAGTGCCAGGCGTATTTGCCGGTGTCGGCGTTCAGCGCCACGATCGAGGCGAGATAGAGATTGTCGCCGCCGGCGGGGCTGCGCACGTTCCGGTTCCAGGGCGAGCCGTTGCCGGTGCCGATATAGACGAGGTTGAGCTCGGGGTCGAAGGTGATGGTGTCCCATGGCGTGCCGCCGCCGCCGTTGAGCCAATATTGGCCGGCGGGATCCCAGGTCTTGGCCGCCTTCTCCATCGACTCGTCTTCGAACGGCTTCGACGGATCGCCGGGCACGGTGAACCAGCGCCAGAGTTGGTTTCCGCTTTCGGCATCGTATGCGGTGACGTAGCCGCGCGCGCCATATTCGGCGCCGCCTTGTCCGATCACGACCTTGCCGTTGAAGACGCGCGGCGCGCCGGTGATGGTGTAGGAATGCTCGTGGTCGATCAGCGTGTCCTTTTCCCAGACCTTCTTGCCGGTTGCCGCGTCGAGCGCGATCAGGCGGCCGTCATAGGCAGCCACGAACACCTTGCCCTTGTAGAGCGCGACGCCGCGGTTGACGACATCGCAGCAGCCCTTGTAGCCGAGTTCGCGGTTGACTTGCGGATCGAAGGTCCAGATGCGCTTGCCGGTGCGCGCGTCGATCGCATGCACGACGCTCCAGGAGGCCGTCTGGTACATGATGCCGTCGACGACGACCGGCGTCGCCTCGACTCCGCGCGAGGATTCGAGATTGTAGGTCCAGACCAGGCCGAGGCTCTTGACGTTGTCGCTCGTGATCTGATTGAGCTTCGAAAAGCGGGTCTCGGCGTAGTCCAGGCCGACCGTCGGCCAATTGTTGGATGTCGCCGCATTGGCTTTGATGTAGGCGCTGTCGACCTGGGCAATCGCGGCCTTGATGCTGTCGGGCGTCAAGCTCTTGGTCGTGTCCTGCGCGCCTGCGGCGGCGATGGACGCGGCGACGCCAAGACTGGCGGCGAACCCCGTGACGAGGCGGCGGCGGACGCGCCGGACAAATAGATCTCGAACGGAAAAGCGTTCCCGCAGCCTCATCGTTTCCTCCGCCTGTCTTTTGCTTCCCGTAAAGGCACCCCGCCACGAAGGGCGGGGTGTTGAGTCTACGGATGAATGACTCGCGACGAGGTCGCGATGTCGCGCCAAGGATTGCACAGAGACCATCGGTCGGGTTGAGCATAAAGTCTCGCCGGCACCGGGAATTGTTCCCGAGAGTCGAGGCAGGTCGACGATCGAGTGGCGACCGGATCAGGAAGAATTCCCGATTTGATCGGGATTTCCTGCCGTTGAGAGGGCGGACCTTTTACGGCTGGCGTGCTGCGGCTTTTGGCCTGTACGTTGGCTTGAACGGCGGGGAACAAGATTGCCGGAAAATGTGGGTGGAGACGGATGGGCGTTCGGGGTCTGGTCGTAATTTCAATCTGTACGGGAATGGTCATGGCGACCGACGCGGGCGCCGCGCCGGATGAGCAAACCAACATCCAGAATTTGCCGCCGGTCGAGGTCGAGGCACCGCCACCGGCCGTGCGGCGGAGTGCTCCGTCCCGGCCCGTCGCGCGCATCGGCGCACCGTCGTCCGCCGCGCCGAGGACCCGCCTTTACGTCTATCCGACCTCGCCGGGCAGCGGCAGAGGTCTCGACGTCGACAAGGTTCCCTCGGCGATCAACGCGGTCGACGCTGGCCAGATCAGGCGCACCAATTCGCCGAACATCGCCGATGCCCTGCAGCAGCACGTGCCCGGCGTCAGCATCAATGAGGTGACCGGCAATCCCTTCCAGCCCGATATCCAGTTTCGCGGCTACGTCGCGTCGCCGCTCGCCGGCACGCCGCAAGGTCTCGCCGTCTACCAGAACGGTGTCCGCATCAACGAGGCCTTCTCCGACATCGTCAATTGGGACCTGATTCCGACGGCTGCGATCCGATCAGCCGTCGCGGTGACCAACAATCCCGCCTATGGGCTCAATGCGCTCGGCGGTGCCATCGATCTGCAGATGAAGAACGGCTTCAACTATCAGGGCGCCGAGATCGACGTCATGGGCGGCTCGTTCGGCCGCATTCAGGGCTCCGCGCAATGGGGCAAGCAGATCGACAGGAACTGGTCCGTCTACGGCGCGCTCGAAGGCATTCACGACAACGGCTTTCGCAACTTTTCATCGTCCGACGTGCGGCGCTTCTATGGCGATGTCGGATATCGCTTCGAGGGCAGCGAATTCCATCTCAATGGCGGCGTCGCCAACAACTCCTTGGCAGGCCCCAGTACCGTTCCGGCCGAATTGCTCCAGCAATATTGGGGCGCCACCTATACGACGCCGCAGACCATCTCCAACAAGGTCGGCTATCTCAACTTCACCGGAAAGGTGGAGGCAACGCCGACCTGGACCTTCGAAGGCACGGCGCGTTTGCGGCACTTCAAGCAAAGTACCGTCGACGGTAACCCGACCGATACCGTGCCTTGCGCCGACCCGACGCTGCTTTGCTTCGACGACGACGACGTCCCCGCGTTCGGCCTGAATGGCGTGCAGCTCGCCAATACCTTCGGCCCCGATGCCATCCTCAGCCAGATCGATCGCACCTCCACCAAGTCGACGTCGTTTGGCATATCCGGACAGGCGACCAACACCGATCAGCTGTTCGGTCACGGCAACCGCTTCGTGGTCGGCGCAAGCTACGACCTCAGCAAGACGCATTTCACGGGCAGCACCGAACTGGGAACGATCGGCACCAACTACGTCGTCACGGGCAGCGGCATATTCCTCGGTCAGTCGGGCGAGCCGACGTCGATCGGCCCGGTGTCGCTTCGCACCGTCAACCAGTATCAGGGCCTCTATGCACTGGACACGTTCGACGTGACGGATCGTTTTGCGGTCACTGGCGGCGGACGGTTCAACGCCGCCCAGATTTCCCTGATGGACCAGCTCGGCACCGCGCTCAACGGCGATCATGCCTTCTACCGCTTCAATCCCATCGTCGGAGGCACCTTCAGGATCACGTCCGAAGTGACGGCCTATGCCGGCTATTCCGAGGCCAACAGGGTGCCGACGCCGCTCGAGCTTGGTTGCGCCGATCCGGCGAGGCCCTGCATCATCGGACAATTCCTGGTCGCCGATCCTCCGCTGCGGCAAGTCGTATCCAAGACCGTTGAAGCGGGCTTCCGCGGCACCAAGGAACTGCAGATCGGTTCGCTCGGTTGGAAGATCGGCGCTTTCCGGGCCACCAATTACGACGACATCGTTGCGACGCCGATCCCCGGCTTGACCGGCTTCGGCTTCTTCCAGAACATTGGTCGCACGCGCAGGCAGGGGCTCGAAGCCGAGGTGAGCGTGAAGTCGAACGTGCTGCAATTCCAGGCGAGCTATGCATTCCTCGATGCGCGCTTCCTCGACGCGCTAACGCTGGGCTCGGATAGCCCGTTCGCAGACGCCGACGGCAACATCCAGGTCCTGCCGGGCAACCAGATTCCGCGCTTGCCGCGGCACCTCATCAAGGCCAGCGTCGAATATGCGGTGACCGACGTTTGGAAAGTCGGAGGCGACGCGCTGTTTGTTTCGAGCCAGTACTACGTCGGCGACGAGTCCAACCAGTTTCCACAGCTCCCGTCCTACGCCGTGTTCAATCTCCACAGCTCCTACCAGATCACCCGGAACATCCAGCTCTATGGGCGCGTCAACAACATCTTCGACAATCGCTACTCCACGCTCGGCACGTTCTTCGACAGGGAAGCGCTGCCGAACTTCGCCAACGGGGGAGCCGAATTCACCGACCCGCGCTCGCTCAGCCCGGCCAGGCCGCGCGCGTTCTATGCGGGGATGCGGGTGACGTTCTAAGGCCTGATCCGGAGCAGCGCGCAGCGGCTTTCCGAGAAGCTCATGCTGAAACAATAGCCTGGAGCGTGATGATGATGCTTCCTCATCTCATCGCGCTCCAGATACTTTGGAAGTGCTGTCGTCTTCCCGTGATCGACCGTCCGTGCCGGATACAGACCGGCGCAAACCGTCGCCTTCACTCCGCCTTCAGTTTCTCGATCGGTGCGGCCGCGGCGCTCGTCTGCCCTCGGCCTTTGGCCGCCCCGACGCGGCTGCGTCGCTGCACCAAATACTGATCGCCGAGCACTCCGGCCAGGATCACCGTTCCCATCACTGCGAAATTGAGCGAGCTCGGAATGCCCAGCAGGTTGACCAGATTTTGTAGCATCTGGAGCAGCACGGTGCCGAGCACGACGCCGATGATCGAGCCTTCGCCGCCGCGCAAGGAGCAGCCGCCGAGCACAGCGGCGGCGATGGCGTAGAGCTCGTAGAACGAGCCGTGCACGGCCGGCGAAATCGAACGGGTGTACATCGCGATCAGGATGGCTGAAAACGCAGTCAGCCCGCCGCAGATGACATAGGCCGAGATGATCACGCGGTCGGAGCGGATGCCGGAGTAGCGTGCCGCCTCCTCGTTCTTGCCGACGGCATAGAGGTAGCGGCCGAACACGGAGCGGTGAAGCACCACCCAGGCGATGATGGTCACCACGCCAAGCGCCACCACGCTGTGCGGCAGCGGAAAACCGAGGACGTTGGTGCGGCCGGCGGCCAGCCATTCCAGCATCGGAAAGCTCGCACCGAAGCCGAACCCCGCCGTCGAGTCCTCGGTATAATAGCGTGCCGCGCCGCGATAGATCAGGAGGCCGCACAGCGTGACCACGAAGGCCTGGATCCGCATCCTGGTCACCAGCGTGCCATGAATTAGGCCGATCAGGAGCCCGGCCGCAACGATCATCGCGGTTGCCGCCAGCCAGTCGACGTCGTGATTGACGATGAGGTCGATGAACAGGACGCCCAGCAGCGCGATCACGGAACCGACCGACAGCTCGATTCCGCCGATGATGATGACGAAGGCTTGCGCGATGGAGAAGATGCCGAACAGCCCGACCTGGTTGGCCGTATTGGAGAGGTTGCCAACGTACAGGAATCTCGGATTGATGAGGGCGACGACGGTTCCGACCAGGAGGATCAGGACCAGAAGGCTGAGGTCTTTCTTGCTCAAGGTCCCTCCGGTCCAATTGCGTGACCGACGGCAAGCTGCAGCACATTGTGCTCGCTGAACTGGCTGCGATCAAGGAAGCCCGAGATTGCGCCTTCATGCATGACCGCGATCCGGTCGCTGATCCCGATCACCTCCTCCATGTCGCTGGAGATCATCAGGATCGCGACGCCGGCGTCGGTGAGGCGGCGCAGCATGTCGTAGATTTCCTGCTTGGCTCCGACGTCAACTCCACGGGTCGGCTCGTCGAAGATCAGGACCTTCGGCCGCATCGACAGCCATTTGGCGAGCACGACCTTCTGCTGATTGCCTCCCGACAGCGAGCCGACGACGGTCTCGACGTCGGGGGCGCGGATATTGAGACGCTCCCGCTGGCGCATCGCATTCTCGTGCTCGCGCGCCGTATCCACCAGCCAGAAGCGCGAATAGGACGCCAGATCGGGCAGCGAGATGTTCTCGCTGATCGAGACGTCGAGCAACAGGCCCGAGCCCTTGCGGTCCTCCGGGACCAGATAGATGCCTTGTTCGATGGCGGCCCGCGGGTTTGCGATGCGGATCGGCTCGCCATCGAGCCTGATCGCGCCGTCACGCAACCGGTCGATGCCGAAGACGGCGCGCGCGAGCTCCGTGCGGCCGGACCCGACGAGGCCGGCAAGTCCGAGGATCTCGCCGCGGCGGACCGACAGGCTCACGGCGCGCTCGGGATAGGTGTCGGTGACGGCATCGACGATCTGGAGCACGCTGTCCCCAGGTGGTGCGGCCGGGGGAACGTAGAGCGATTTCAGGTCGCGGCCGATCATCAGGCGGATCATCGCCGCCGGCGAGAGCTCTGCGCGTGTCAGTGTGCCGACCACGCGACCGTCACGCAGCACGACCGCACGGTCGGCGCACTGCATGACTTCATTGAGCCGATGGGTGATGAAGATGACGCTGACCCCGTGGGCTTTCAGGCCGGCGACGATCCGCATCAAGCGGTCGGTCTCCGTGAGCGTCAGGCTCGAGGTCGGCTCGTCCATGATGACGAGACGGGCATCGAGCGAGAGCGCCTTCATGATCTCGACGAGCTGGCGCTGCGCCAGCGACAATTCGGCGAGCGGCGCATCGGCTGCGAAATCGCAGCCCAGCCGGTCGAGCAGCGGAGCGACGTCGGCGTGCATGCGCTTGCGGTCGATCAGCCGCAGGGGCCCGCCGCGCACGGGCTCGCGGCCGATGAAGACGTTGGCGGCGACATCCAGATTGTCGAACAGGTTCAGTTCCTGATGAACGAAGGCGATGCCCGCCTTGATCGCATCCGTCACGGTGAGCGAGCTTCGCGCGGCGCCGTCCACACGGATGACGCCGCCGCTCGGCTCAACGACCCCGCCAAGCACGCGCATCAGCGTCGACTTGCCGGCGCCGTTCTCGCCGATCAGCGCAACGACCTCGCCGGGCGACACCTGCAAACCGACGCGGTCGAGAGCGACCACGCCAGGATAGCTCTTGCTGATGTCAATCAGCTCGAGGAACGGCTCTGACATGGCAGGCTGCGGCTCGGGCAGCGGGGATATCTCCTATTTCTTCAGCATCTGCTTCATCGAGGCCATGAAGTCGTCGACATTCGCCTTTTCGATGACCTTGCCGGGCACGATGATGATGCCGTTGGCCGGAACACCAGACTTGTTGCCGCCGATGTAGTTCGCCATCAGCTTCATGCCCTGATAGCCCCACTCGAACGGCTGCTGGACCACTGTGCCGACGATGCTGCCTTCCTTGACGCCGCCGAGCGTGATCGGATCCTCGTCGAAGCCGATGATCTTGATCTTGTTGAGCTTGCCGGCTTCCTTGAGCACCTCATAGATGCGCGGCGTATTGTAGGAATAGAAGCCGACGAGGCAGCTCACGTCGGGCATGGCAGCAAGGATGTCCTCGACGTTGCGCTTGGCGCGGGTCTGGTCGATCTCGTCGCCGCGGACGTCGACGAGCTCGACCTTCGAGCCTTTGATGGTCTCCTTCACGCCTTCGATGCGCTCGCGTGCATTGTCGGCGCCGGGCAGGCCGACGAAGCCGACGCATTTGCCGCCGTTCGGCAGCGCCTTGATCATCAGCTTTCCTGCCTCCTTGCCGAGATCGGTGTTGGAGGAGCCGATATAGGCCACGCGCTTGGATTGCGGCGCGTCGCTGTCGGTGGTGAACAGCACCGTCTGGGACGCAACCTTGTTGAGGTGATCGGTCTGGTTCTTCGGATCCACCGCGCTGACCATGATGCCGGCGGCGCCGGCGGCGACGAGGTCGTCCATCACGCGCTGCTGCACGGCGGCCGCAGCCTGTTCCGGATATTTGAACTGGAGGTCGTAGTTGGGCAGCTCGCCCTGCGCCTTCTTCATGCCGGCCTCAGCGATCTTCCAGAAGTCGGATGCGCCATTGACGACGAAGGCCAGGACTTTCTTGTCCGCTGCGCCGGCCGAGCCGACACCCGCTGCTACCGCGAAGGCAATAGAGACACCTGCAACCAAGAGACGCTGCATATTATCCTCCCTAAGGCGGTCGGCCCTTGATAAAGGCCAACTCTGCTTGTGCCCAAATGCCATTCACCGGCCGCGAGCCGGCGAGGTGAAATGAGGCACGTACCTCAAGGTAGCAGAAGCATGCCCGGCGTGCAATCGGAAGCAGCCGCCGCGGCGTCGACGGCGAAGCCCTGCCCAATCTTGCCAGTGGTGGGCCGCTCGCCGACCTGAGCTCGCTGAGCCCGGCCAGGCTGGGCGCCTTCGGACGCCGCCTCCGTTGCTCTTGCGGGAGTGCTCGCTGAGCTTGCAGAATATGCCGCCTCCGGCATGATAGGTTCGGAGGCCTGCCTTGCCGTGTCGTTGAAGAATCCGGATGCCGTCGCTGCGATCGTTTCAGCGCTTCGGCATGTCTACGGCGACGAGATCGCGCGAATGATGCTCGTCGAGGGCATGAGCCTCGCCGACCTGATCGATGCGATGTTTTCCGCGCCCTTGACGCACCGCGAGGCCGTTCGAGATATCACGGACGCGTTGGACGATTTTGTCGTGTCACCGGACCTGGGCCTGATGTGGCACCTCAAGTACATCTATGGAGACGAGCCCGGTTCCCTACACGTCGTGGACATGGAGATCGCGACGCCCAACGGCACGCTGGCGAGCAGGGACGTCTGGCTTCGCCTGTCCACCTAGAGACGATGCCGCCTTCGCGGCGACTTGGCTCCGCTGCCGCGCAGCGCCGTCTTTACCAATCAGAAACCATCAAGAATGATCTGAAAATTTTAACGAAACTGCCCGGCGCTCTCCGCGTCAATTCGCCGGAGGGCCCGTGTGATGACAGAGCACCAATTGAGAGAGCAGGAATGCCGCATCGCCCGTTATCGGCGTTTGGAGCGGGAGGTGACCGATCCGCTGGCCGCGTGTCTGCTTCACGGCATCGTCGAGGAGCTCGAAGCCGAGCTGCGCAAGGACAGGCCGGAATGGCACGGGCTGCGTGATTAACGCTTTCTTAGCGCTGATCGTGCGGATGATCGTGAGGGAATGCCAGGGGAGACTGCTCCCATGCTGAAGGACGGGACATATGCGGCGTGGTACCAGACGCCGCTCGATCAGGGGACCGGGATCGTCCATGTCGCCGACGGACAGATCTGGGGGCGCGACAGCCTGATGACCTATCACGGCTCCTGTCAGGTCGATGGAGATCGCTTCACCGCCACCGTCTCGACCAAGCGCCACACCGACGGTCGTGCAACGGTGTTCGGCGTGGAAGACGAACTCGTTTTGGACATCGAGGGAAACTGCCCCGGCAAGATCGCCACTTACACCGCGACGGCACAGCAAGTGCCGGGAATGATTCTCCAGGGAACGCTCATTCTCACCGAACCGCCGCTGCCGGCACGTGAACAGCGAGCCGAGCCGCGCCCGGCGTTCAACCTCGCCAAGCTGCCAAAGTTGCCCAAGCGTCCGCGCTGAGTCGGCAAGTACACGGGGCAGTTGGCCCGTCAGCCCCATGTCGGCCCCCGGGACCGCGCGGTTCTGCAT